>ONIH01000016.1 GCA_900317825.1 uncultured Lachnospiraceae bacterium
CTATAAGAATAACAGGAAATTAGAAAAATCGAAAGGCCAGAAGCTGTGTTTCATAACCACTTTGATGCCTTTCGAAGAAAGGCACATGTATAATAATGCTTCAGATAATAGCACCACTCATCATCTCATTTGCAGTGACTGTACTTTTAGGACCTGTGATCATCCCGTGGCTTAAAAAACTCCACGCGAGCCAGACGGAGAGAGAGTACTTAAAGACTCACGTCGCAAAAAACGGAACGCCTACGATGGGAGGCATCATGATACTCGCAGGCCTCTTCGTTGGGGCTGTCATAAGCGCGGCAAAGTATCCGAAGGTGCTTCCGGTCTTAGTACTTGCGATAGGATTCGGACTCATAGGATTCCTGGATGATTTCCTGAAGGTGGCTCTTCACAGATCAGACGGACTTTTAGCCTGGCAGAAGATGCTTCTTCAGATAGTAGTTACGACTATTTTTGCAGTATGGCTGATAAAATTCACTGACGTGGATTTACAGATCATGATCCCGTTTGCCACACAGAAGCTCGTGACGATCCCTGAGTGGCTCGCGGTCGTTATCCTCTATTTCGCGGTTCTGGGAACTGTAAACGGAACGAACTTTACCGACGGACTCGACGGACTGGCATCCTCAGTCACTATAGTTGTCGCAGTATTTTTCTTACTCGCGTCAAAGATCCTCGGAGGCGACATCGAACCGGTCTGCGCAGCTATGGCCGGCGCTCTCTGCGGATTCTTAGTATATAACCACTATCCGGCAAAGGTATTCATGGGAGATACTGGTTCGCTGGCACTAGGCGGTTTTGTCGCCGGAGCAGCTTACCTTCTTCATATGCCGCTTTTCATCCTGATCGCTGGATTTATCTATGTGATAGAGGTGCTCTCGGTCATCCTTCAGGTGGCCAGCTTCAAGATAAGCCACGGCAAGAAGCGCCTGTTCAAAATGGCGCCTATCCACCACCATTTCGAGAAGAGCGGATATTCAGAAAAGCAGATAGTCACAGCATTCACGCTTATCACGGTGCTCTGCTGTATTATAGGAATACTGGCAATTTTATTCTAATCTAAGGAGCAAGAAATGAAAGAGAAGTACTTGGTTGTTGGTCTGGGAAAGAGCGGAGTAGCAGCTGCAAAACTGCTTTTATCAGAAAAAAAGGACGTCGTCCTCTTTAACAGTTCGGACATGGACGCCGATGATTTTTTAAAGAAAAATCCAGAGCTTAAAGGAGTGCCGTTCTACACGGAAGAGCTTCCGGAGGCAGAGTATGCTGACCTGAAAGAAGCTGTGTTAAGCCCTGGCGTTCCGCTTGACATTCTGTTTGTAGAGGATTTAAAGAAGCGGGGGATCCATCTTTCGGGCGAGGTAGAACTCGCTTATTCATTCGCGCACGGCACGATAGCAGCCATTACCGGAACAAACGGAAAGACTACTACGACGGCGCTTACAGGACATATACTTAAAAACTACTATAAGGATGTGCGCATAGTCGGAAATATCGGCATCCCATTTACCGATGAAGCAGCCACGACGACAGATGATACGAGGATCGCTATCGAGGTATCATCATTCCAGCTTGAGACTATAGACACCTTCCATCCGAAGGCAGCAGCTATCCTGAACATCACTCCGGATCATCTGAACCGTCATCACACGATGGAAAACTACATCGCCGCGAAGGAGTCTATAGTAAAGAACCAGACTGCAGATGACGTGACAGTTCTTAACTACGAGGACGAAGTGCTGCGCGAGTTCGGAAAGACTTTAAGGACACGTGTCATTTATTTTTCGAGTAAGAGAAAAATAGAAAACGGCCTCTACTATGATGAGAACAGAAAAGCTATCTTTATAGATAAGAACGGTTCGGAGGAGAAGGTCATCGACGTAGCTGACCTGCAGATCATCGGAGCTCATAACTATGAGAATGTCTGTGCAGCTGTTGCCCTGACCTTAGCTCTCGACGTGCCGATGGAGACTATCCAGAAGAGCCTTAAGACCTTCACCGCTGTAGAGCATCGTATCGAATTCGTCTGTGAGAAAAACGGCGTAAAGTACTACGATGACTCAAAGGGCACGAATCCTGACGCAGCTATTAAGGCTGTACTCTCAATGCCTGGACCGACAGTCCTTATCGGCGGGGGATACGACAAGGGAAGCACCTATGACGAATGGGTAGAGACCTTCCCAGGCAGAGTCAGGAAACTCGTGCTGATAGGAGTAACCAAAGAAAAAATAGCTGCCTGCTGCGACAAGCACGGTTTTAAGAACTATGAGTTCGCAGACAGCTTCAAGGATGCGATAGACAAGTGCGCGGCTTCGGCTGAGAAGGGAGACTGTGTCCTGCTCTCACCTGCCTGTGCCAGCTGGGATATGTTCCCGAATTTTGAGATCAGGGGAGACGAGTTCAAAGATTACGTAAGGAAGATGTGATGTCATGAGAGACCGGACGAGTGCAAAAGTAGCCAGATTCAAGGATTACAGCAGCGCAAAGTATTTTGACTATATCCTGTTGGGGATAGTGGCTCTTCTTATCTTTTTCGGACTCGTCATGCTCTACTCGTCGAGTGCTTATTCTGCATCGATAAAGCAGGGAGACCCTGCCTACTATCTGAAGAGACAGGCGCTGTTCGTGATTGCCGGAGGCTTTTTCGCGACGATCATCACCTTCATCCCGTACAGGCTTTTTAAGAACTTTGCGAACCTGATATACGGAGCAGTATTTCTCGTGAATGTAGCTGTCATCTTCATCGGACATTCCGGTAACGGCTCAACCCGATGGATAAGCGTCGGAGGATTTACCCTACAGCCGTCAGAGTTTATGAAGACAGCACTTATCATAATGCTTGCGGCTTTTATTTCGACACATACGAAGTATTTCGGCGACAGGAATTTTAGCATAGCCTGTCTTGGACTCACGATATTCTCGGTGGCGCCTGTCATCTCATCGAACCTGAGTACTGCAGTCATCATCGCAGGCATTGGTTATATCATGACCTTTATCGCTAGCCGCAGAAAAAAACAGCTTGTGGCTGTGGCGATAGTAGGAATAGCAGGAGTGGCAGTGGCTACTGTTTCAAGGGGATACAGGGCAGACCGGATCACTTACTGGTTCCATCCGGAGAGGGCGACCACAGGAAAGGGCTTCCAGATACTTCAGGGACTATATGCTATCGGTTCCGGCAGTTTCTTTGGAAAAGGACTAGGCGCCTCAGATACGAAGCAGTATCTGCCGGAGTCACAGAACGATATGATCTTTTCTGTAATAGTCGAGGAGCTCGGAGCCTTCGGTGCAGTCTGCCTGATACTCATGTACATCATCCTCCTCTACAGGCTGTATGTGGTGGCGGTAAGCGCTAAGGATATGTTCGGTTCTTTTCTCGTGATCGGAGTCTTTTCGCATCTGGCTCTCCAGATGATCCTGAACATGCTCGTAGTCACGAACCTGCTCCCGAACACAGGAGTCACCCTCCCGTTTATAAGCTACGGCGGAAGCTCGATAGTCTGTACACTCTGCGAGATAGGGCTGGCGCTCTCAGTCTCGCGGCAGATACCACTCGAGAACCTCTCGCTTGAAAAGGAGGCGTGATGAGAGAAGACTTACATCATTTTTCGCCGGCGAAATTCTATCGGGTGAATATCATTTTTCTGATACCGATTCTGGTGATAGGTTTTATGGTATTTCTGATCCTGACCTGCACTGTGACTTCTGTCAAAGTGAACGGCAACACCATCATATCGGATTCTGAGATCGAAGGCTACGTGATGACCGGGAAGTATAAGAATAACGGCGCCTGGGATGTCATAAAAAATGCCGTCCGCCCGCCAGAGATCCCTTTTATAAAGAGCGCGAGCGTGCGTCTTAAGCATTTCCACACGCTGACTGTTACTGTAAAGGAGAAGGAACTGACCGGTTATCTGCGCGATAAGAAAAATAACTACGTCTACGTGGATAAAAACGGGACTGTCACAGAGATAGATACAAGGCTCCTGGGAAACGCCATTCCAGTCGACGGGCTTACGACGAAAAAGGATATCACCATAGGAAAAATGTATCCGGCTCCGGAGAACCGTGTCTCGGCTTTAAGCACCATTTTTAAGTCCATGAAAAACATGGGACTTGACATCGACGAGATAACTTTCGGCTCGAGCGGACAGATCACCTTAACGAGCAAAACGATCACAGCGTCGCTTGGAACAGCGGACCGGCTTAAGGATAAACTCCTCAGGCTTTCGTACATCCTGCCGAAGGTTCAGGACGAGGCAGGGGTACTACATTTTGAAGATTATACCGAGGATAACACAGATATAGTGTTCCAAAAAACTAAAAGCAAATGATTTTTTTGAGAAAAAGGGTTGCGAAATAGACGAAAAAATCTTATTATATTAGGGTATGAAATTTTGACAAGACTATAAGCAGAATTGCATTTGGAGATAAGAAGGAGGAACTACCTTTGAACGAAGTAGTGAGCAGCACAAACGACGTATCCGGACCAAGGATATATGTAGACGCCCCGACAAAGCAGGAGGGCGCCAGGATTCTTGTTATAGGAGTCGGTGGCGGCGGAAATAATGCTATAAACCGAATGGTCGACGTAGGCATCAACGGCGTTGATTTCCTTGGCGTGAATACAGATATGCAGGTCCTGCAGCGCTGTAAAGCCCCGAACCACCTTCAGATAGGTGAGAAGCTGACCAAGGGACTCGGAGCCGGAGGAAAGCCTGAAGAGGGACAGAAGGCAGCTGAGGAGAGTGCGGAAGACATTACTTCGGCAGTCAAAGGCTACGACATGGTATTCGTCACCTGTGGAATGGGCGGCGGAACCGGAACAGGTGCATCTCCTGTCATCGCGAAGATCGCGAAAGAGATGGGTATCCTCACAGTCGGTATCGTTACGAAGCCGTTCACTTTTGAAGCCCGTGTCAGAATGGAGAACGCCATCGGCGGTATCGATAAATTAAGAGATAACGTCGACACCCTGATCGTGATCCCGAACGACAAACTCCTCAGTATCGTAGACAGACGCACTTCATTCAGAGACGCCATGAAGGTAGCTGATGAGGTCTTACAGCAGGCAGTCAGAGGTATCACCTCTATCATCTACACACCTATGGATATAAACCTCGACTTCAGAGACGTTCGTAACGTCATGGAGGACAAGGGCTTAGCTCACATCGGTATCGGTGAAGGACAGGGAGACGACAAGGCAAAGCAGGCTGTTCAGCAGGCTGTATCTTCTCCGCTGTTAGAGACAGATATCGCAGGCGCTTCAGATGTACTCGTAAGCATCTCCGGTGACATCACTCTCTACGATGTAAACGACATTCAGGAGTACATCGTAGAGAAGGTCGGTGACCAGGCTAACGTCATCATGGGTGAGCTGACAGACGATGAGATGACAGATGAGATCAGAGTCACAGTAATTGCCACAGGACTTGAGAATGAGCAGAAGAGAACTCCGACCGCTCCTCAGAAGGATGAGAATGGCAGAGCGAAGTTCACTCCGTACACACCTCCTACACCTCCGACGAACCGTGCCACCCAGGCAGTCACAGCCCAGGTACGCGCTGCAGAGCAGAGGACAAAGGAAATGGAGGATATGCTGAACCGCATCAAGAACGATAATCCGGTTCAGTCATCACAGAGCACACAGCCTCAGACAGGAGGCTTTACAGGCATGAGAAAGCCGGAACCACCAAAGAGCAGTGTTCAGGAACGTGACATCCAGATTCCTGATTTTTTAAAGAATAAACAGTGATCATTCAGCCGCGGCTTAGCTGCGGCTTTTTTCACAGGAAGGGGCATAAATGAGGATAAAATTCATCGGGGCCGACCATGAGGTGACAGGGAGCTGCCACTATGTAGAGGTCGGAGAAAAGAAGTTCTTAGTAGACTGCGGGATGCAGCAGGGACCTGACATCTATGAGAACCAGGACCTGCCCGTCGCAGCAGCAGAGATAGACTATGTGTTCGTGACACACGCACACATAGATCACAGCGGACTCCTGCCGCTTCTGTACCAGAGAGGGTTCAGGGGACAGATATTCGCGACCGAAGCCACCTGCGATCTCTGCGACATAATGCTCCGCGATTCAGCTCACATACAGGAGTCTGAAGCTGAGTGGAAGAACCGGAGGGCAAAACGCTCAGGTCAGGAAGAGGTCACTCCTGTCTATACGATGGAGGATGTCTACGGAGTCCTGCCGCTGTTTGTTCCAGTCAGATACCACGATGTGATCCACGTGTCTGATGAGATTACGGCGACTTTTTACGATGCAGGACACCTGTTAGGTTCCTCGTCCATATCGATCGACCTGACAGAGAACGGAGTCACGAAAACCGTAGTCTTCTCGGGCGACATCGGAAATCCTGACAGACCGCTGATAAAGGATCCGGAGTTCTTAACAAAGGCCGATTACGTTCTGACAGAATCCACCTACGGGAACAGGGAGCACGGTCCGAAGAGAGACTTTGCGAAGCTTTTGGCAAAGGTCATAGACGAGACGCTGGCTCTCGGAGGCAATGTCGTGATACCGGCATTTTCTGTGGGGCGAACTCAGGAGATTCTTTACTCTATCAGACGTATAAAGGAAGAGAAGCTTTTAAAGTATGTAAAAAATGATTTCCCGGTAGTCATGGATTCGCCGCTCGCGGTCGAAGCTACACACGTCTTTTCAATGAACGTGTCAGAGTGCTTCGATGATGAGGCGATGGATCTCGTAAGCCGTGGGATAAATCCTATTTCCTTCCCGGGACTTAAAGTAGCGGTAACACCTGAAGAGTCAAAGGCGATAAACTTCGACCCGGTACCAAAGGTCATCATCTCGGCTTCAGGTATGTGCGAGGCAGGACGAATCAGACACCATCTAAAGCACAACCTCTGGAGAAGTGACTCTACTGTAGTATTCGTAGGATACCAGGTTCCGGGAACTCTCGGCTTTAACCTGCTGAACGGAGCCAAAGAGGTAAAGCTCTTCGGAGAGGATGTAAAGGTAGCAGCCCGGATAGAGAATCTCCCGGGCATAAGCGGACACGCCGATCATACTGAGCTTCTGAAGTGGATAGAAAGTTTCGAGACACCTGTACAGAAAGTCTTTGTGGTACACGGTGATGATGACGTAGTGGACGGCTATGCAAAGGAAGTTACTGAACACACTGGTTTTCCTGCATATGCTCCGTACTCGGGCGATGAGTTTGACCTGCTCACAGGAGAACAGGTAGCCGAGGGAAGCCGTGAGAAAATACATAAGACAAAGGGCGGAAAGGTACGCGTAGTATCGAATGTATTTGCCCGTCTTGTAGCAGCAGGCCAGAGGCTTATGACTGTAATACAGAAGTGTGAGGGTATGGCAAATAAGGACCTGGCGAAATTTGCGGACCAGATAAATTCGCTGGCCGATAAATGGGATCGATGAAAGGCATTTTGAAATGACAGGAAAGAATCTGAAAAGACTGCGCCTTGAGATGGAAAAGGAAGGCGTAGATATCTATGTGATGACACTAGCAGACTACCATATGTCTGAATACGTAGGCGACTACTTCAAGGAGATAGAGTATATCTCAGGCTTTACCGGAACGAACGCCACTCTTATAGTGACTGGTGATGAGGCAGGCCTCTGGACAGACGGCAGATACTTCATCCAGGCCAGAGAGCAGATGGCCGGAAGCGGAGTAAAGCTCTACGAGATGGGAACAGAAGGAGTTCCTACATCAGAGGAGTTTATCGAAAGCCACCTCTCCGAAGGAAAGGTCTTAGCCTTCGATGGCCGTCTCTTCTCATACAGCTGGTACGAAAAAATCGAGAAAAAAGCCGACGAAAAGGACGCTGACATAAGGACAGACATAAATCTTCTCGACGCATTTTTTAAAGAGAGAAAGCCGCTGCCAGCAGAGCCGGTATTCATCCTCGAGGAGAAGTACGCTGGAAAGAGCGTGAAGGACAAGCTCACCGATCTCAGAGCAAAAATGACCGAATACGGCGCCGACGCCCACCTGCTGACGAGTCTCTACGATATCGCCTGGCTCTTAAATCTCCGTGGCAACGACATCCCGTCTGTTCCGGTATTCATGTCATATCTCTACATCACCCAGGACAGCTGCCTTCTCTACGCGCAGGCACAGTCATTTGATGTAAGGACTCTCGAGTACTTAAACGAAAACGGAGTCAGACTTTTAGGATACGATTCGATCTATTCAGACCTTCGCAAAATAAACGAGAAGTCTATCCTGATAGATCCGGACGTAGTAAACTCAGAGCTCGTAAATGAGCTTCCGAGTTCTGTGACTCTTATAAGACAGCAGAACCCGACTCTTCTGATGAAGGCTGTAAAGAATGCTACAGAGATAAAGAATACAGAAGAGATGCATATAGACGATGGTCTCGCAGTTACGAGATTTATCTACTGGTTAAAGCACTCTATCGGAAAAGAAGAGATCACCGAGATGAGCGCTTCTGACAAGCTGCTCGAGTTCAGACAAGCAGCCGATGATTTTATCGAGGTAAGCTTCGATACTATAAGCGCCTATAAGGAAAATGCGGCCCTTATGCACTATGAGCCGGGACATGACCATGAGGTAGAGCTTAAGCCTGAGGGAATGCTCCTCGTAGATTCGGGTGGCCACTACTACAGAGGAACTACAGATATCACAAGGACTATCGTGCTTGGACCTGTATCTGAGAAGGAGAAGAAGGCATACACCCAGACTCTCAGAAGCCATCTGAGACTCATGAAAGCAAAATTTCCGAAGGGTGCCTGCGGCGCGAACCTCGATATCTTAGCCCGTGGACCGATGTGGGACTTAGGTCTCGATTACCGCTGCGGTACAGGACACGGAGTAGGTCATATCTTAAACGTTCACGAGGGACCGAACACCTTCAGATGGAACGTAAAGAATGACGAAGCCCGCACAGAGCTTCAGCCTGGTATGATCACTACAGATGAGCCGGGACTTTACTACGAGGGAGAGTTCGGCATCAGGATCGAGAGCGAGCTTCTCTGCGTAGAGGATGAAAAGACTGAGTATGGACAGTTCTATTCATTTAAGGACCTGACCTACTGTCCGATAGACCTGGACGCCGTGATACCTGATATGCTGACCCAGTACGAAAGACAGGCACTTAACGCATATCACGCTGATGTCTATGAGACACTCGCTCCGCGCCTTCCAAAGGAAGAGGCAGCATGGTTAAAAGAAGCCACGAGGGCTATCTGAGATGACAAAATTATTAGTAGATGTGAACAGCATAGCAGAGGCAGCCGCAAACGGGCTGCCTTTTTGCGGTACAGAGGAGATAAATGAGAGAGCAGGGGCGGTATTCCACCTGATTTCCACTGTCGTGACAGAATATTCACCGGATAAGCTTTTTATGCTGACGCAGGACGAACGGGGACTAGGTGGCTATATAGATGAGCTCGCAGAAAAAAATGGATGCTTCTATGCGTTGTGTGATCAGGCTTATGATATCATCAGATACATGACTCAGAAAAGTGACACTGATGATCTGGTGCTTACCGCGGACGACAGGTTCTGCGCTTTTGCTTCGGTAAAGACTAAGATACTTCTGATAGAATTTACGCCTGATGGTTCACGGGTAAGAGAAGTAACAGAGTCACTTTCTCCTGACTATCTGGTTCTTCGTGAGCTCACAGGAGCAGGTACGGCCGAGGCCCTTTTAGAACAGTATGGCTCTCTGGATGCGTTACTCTCGGATGAGAAGCTGAACTTTTTTGGAAAAGAAAAGGATATAAGGGAGAATTCTGAGATACTAAAGGGTGAAAGAGATAGCCTGATGAGCGGACCATCTGCTCTGGACAGAGACCAGGCTGATACTATAGCAGGTAGTGCAAAGGCTGATATCGCCGGACGCACGTTTACGATCAAAGCAGGCTCACAAGCTTCAGATGTTGATACTTCAGGCATCGCATTTTTTACAGAGATAGATGAGGCGGTGATAGAGGAGTTTACGAAGGAAGCTGAGAAGCGGCTTTCCAGCGGTGAAAAAATAGTATTCTACGATCTGAAGGCACTTCTGCATTCGCTCGGCAAGGCAGCAGGCTTCCCGTCTGAGATCAGGAAAGATCTGACACACGAGGAAGATAACGGACAGCTGTCATTTATAGGACAGCAGTACAAAAAAAGTGAAGCTGCTGAGAAGCTCTATGATCTTATCATGTCATACGAGAAGAAGGCCTGGGAGGAGTCACTTTCAGGACAGGTGTCATATGGTAAGGCGCTGCATAAGTATTTTGACGATGTAAAGATAGAAAGCTACATCGTAAACCCGCTCGAGGAGACAGAGTGCAAGAACGCTTCTGAAGTGGCTGAGGCACACGGACATTTTTCAAAGGAGATGCAGGAGAGCGGACAGGAAAAGCTCTATGAAGAGCTCGAGCTTCCGCTTATCTTCGTGCTCTACGATATGGAAAAGACCGGAATATATATGGAGGCGGACCGCCTGCAGGACTACGGAAAAGAGCTTCAGGTCCACATCGATGAGCTTGAGAAAAAGATATACGCAGAGGCCGGAGAGGAGTTCAATATCAATTCTCCGAAGCAGCTTGGCGAGATACTTTTTGAAAAGCTGGGTCTCCCGAAGGGAAAGAAGACGAAGACCGGCTACTCGACTTCGCAGAAGGTCTTAGATGAACTGGCACCTGACTACCCGATAGTGGACGATGTCTTATCATACAGAAAGTACGCGAAGCTTAAGAGCACTTATGCAGACGGGCTCTTCACCTGTGTATCTGAGGACGGCAGAGTCCATACGACCTACCAGCAGACAGTCACAGCGACCGGAAGGCTTTCATCTACCGATCCGAACTTACAGAACATCCCTATAAGGCTCGAACTCGGCAAGCAGATAAGAAAAGTGTTTCTCCCGAAGAAAGATTCACTTTTCCTGGATGCTGACTATTCGCAGATAGAGTTAAGAGTCCTTGCGCATATGTCGGGTGATGAGAACCTGATAGAGGCATACAAGGCAGACAAGGATATACATACGGCGACAGCGGCTGCTGTATTCCATGTGCCGGCTGATCAGGTGACGCCTCTGCAGAGGCGCTCGGCAAAGGCCGTGAATTTCGGGATAGTCTACGGGATCAGCTCCTTCGGACTCGGACAGAATCTCTCCATCTCAAGGAAGGAAGCCCAACAGTACATAAACGACTATTTCAAGGCGTACCCGGGACTTCATTCATTCCTGGATGGACTCGTGGATTCAGCGAAGATAAAAGGCTACGCTGAGACGATGTACGGCAGAAGGCGTCCGGTACCGGAGCTCAAGGAATCCCAGTACATGAGACGGCAGTTCGGAGAGAGAGTCGCCATGAATGCCCCTATCCAGGGAAGCGCCGCCGACATCATAAAGATAGCGATGCTCCATGTATTCGAGAGGCTTAGAAAAGAGGGACTAAAGTCAAAGCTCCTGCTCCAGGTACACGATGAGCTTCTTATCGAGGCACCGGAGTCAGAAAAAGCTGAGGCGGAGAAGATCCTTAAAGAGGAGATGGAAAATGCAGCGGCTCTTAAGGTTCCGCTCGAAGTAGATCTGGAGGAAGGCTATGACTGGTACTCGGCACACTAAGCTGGCTCCCGAGAGAAAGGCAGCCAGGAAAAACGGCATATTCAGGCTTGTAGCTGTACTGATCGCTATCATTTTCGAGATAGCACTGATCACGAATCTGTTCACGAGACTCAACGACCACGCCGAATGGATAAATGTGACGACCCGTGTCGTAGCTGTCCTTCTGGTACTTCTGATATATAACGAGAATAAAAACGCTGCCTTCAAGACTCCCTGGATCATCCTGATCATGGCGGTTCCGATCTTCGGAATCACTATGTATCTGCTCGTCGGTCTGAACGCGCACACTTTTCAGATGAAGAGGCGGTACGCGGAGATAGATGAGAAACTTTTTTCGATGACGGAGAGCGACGAGACTCTGGTGCAGGACATAAAAGACAGGGATGCAGGAGCCGGAGCGATAGCGTCTTATCTGCAGAACCAGGCGCACTTCACTCCGTATGTAAACAGTGGCGTAACCTACTTCGGGGATACTATGGAAGCTCTCGAGGCTATGCTTGACGCACTGAAAAGCGCAGAGCACTTTATCTTCATGGAGTACTTTGCGATAGACGATAAGGAGGCCTGGCACAGGATAGAGGAAATCCTCGTCGAAAAGGTAAAGGCAGGAGTCGAGGTCAGAGTCTTCTACGACGACCTTGGTAGCATAGGTTTTATAAATACTGCCTTCTCTAAAAAAATGAATTCGCTCGGAATCAAGTGCCGGGTATTTAATCCGTTTTTCCCTGGACTCAACCGGTTCTTAAATAACAGGGATCACAGGAAGATAACTGTAGTCGATGGAAAGACAGCATTTACCGGAGGCTTTAATCTGGCTGACGAGTATTTTAACATCGAGCGCCCGTACAAGGCGTGGAAAGACTGCGGCATCAGGGTCACCGGAAGCGCAGTTGACGCGATGACTGTGATCTTCCTGGAGAACTGGAACGCCACGAAGAAGCACTTCGAAAAGGATAAATTGTATGATAAGTTCCTCGTGGCTGAAAAGGGTGAGACTTCGAAGGGCTTTGTAATACCGTTTGCTGACTCGCCGATGGATGAACTCCAGGTCGGAGAGGACGTCTACATCTCGATGATAGACCGAGCCGAGGACTATGTCTGGTTCATGACGCCGTATCTGATCATTACAGATGAACTGAAAAAAGCCCTGATGCTTGCGGCAATGCGCGGAGTCGACGTGCGCATCATAACGCCGGGAGTGCCTGACAAGAAGATGGTCTATTCGATAACCCGGTCATTTTACCATGATCTCTGCAATGCCGGAGTGAAGATATATGAGTGGACGCCCGGTTTCATGCACGGAAAGCTCTGCGTATCTGACGACACACTCGCGGTCTGCGGCACGATAAACCTCGATTACAGAAGCCTTTACCACCATTTTGAGAACGGGGTATTTTTCGGTTACTGCGATGCAGTCATTGACGCAAAGCATGACTTCGAGAAGACACAGAGCGAATGTGCTGACGTGACTCTCGACTATAAAGTCGGCAGAAAAGGCATCATGAGACTCGGTCAGATGTTCCTCAGATTATTTGCGGAACTGCTGTGATAATGCTATAATACTAGATATTGTGTAAACACAGGAGAACGTTCATGCATTTTATAGGAATTACAGGAGGGGTCGGCGCCGGAAAGAGCGAGGTGCTGAATTTCCTTGAAGAGAATTATAACGTTGAGGTCCTGCATTCTGATGACCTCGCAAAGCAGCTGATCCTTCCGGGACACGCCTGCTACGATATCATAAGACAGCAGTTCCATGACGAGGACATCTGGGGCGGAGAAGTAGCTTCTGCACCTGGAAAGCCTGTCATAGACAAGGGGAAGCTGGCAAAACTCATTTTTTCAGATGAAGCAAAGAGGAAAAAATACGACGGGATCGTACACCCTGCGGTAAAAGAGGAAATCCTCAGAAGAGTGGAGTCTGCGAGGAAGAGCAGAAAAGTCGATGTATTTTTCTTAGAAGCAGCTCTTCTGATAGAGGAGGGATACGGCCAGGTCTGCGACGAACTCTGGTACATCTATGCGCCGGTCGGAGTCAGGAGACAGAGGCTTAAGGCTTCACGCGGCTACACTGATCAGAAGATAGACCAGATGCTCGCTTCACAGCTTCCGGATGATGAGTTCAGAAATGCATGTGATGTGACTATAGATAACACCAGAGGGAAGGAAGACGGTTTCCCGGACGTAAAGAAAGAGATGGAGAGACTTCTCGGAGAAGATAAAGAAAAGCATATGATAGAAGTCAGTGAAGCGGCTACGGATGCGGCACCTGCCTTTGACCTTCCGGAGAATGCAGATGAGCTGGTCTACAGCCTCGACATCGGAACGAGAAATGTCGTAGGAACTGTAGGCTATCAGACAGACGAGGGCGAATTCACTGTCGTGGCGATGGAGAGCAGAGAGCACAAGAGCCGTGCGATGCTCGACGGACAGATCCACGATATCGGAAAAGTGGCCGACATCATCCGTGAGGTCACAGATGATCTGAACGCCCAGCTCGGCATTAAGCTGCACGAAGTATGTATCGCAGCCGCAGGCCGTGTGCTTCGCACGGTGACGACCAGAGTCGAGATGGATTTCGATGAGGAGACGGTGATCACAGGCGAGGATATAAATACCTTAGACCTGATGGGAGTCGACCAGGCACAGAGGGATATCAATATGGACGGCGGTCCGTACAGATTCTACTGTGTCGGTTATTCGACGATGAAGTACTACCTTAACGGCGAGCTCTTCTCGAATCTCGAAGGACACAAGGCACAGCGGATCGAGGAAGTCATCATAGTGACGTTCCTTCCTGAGGACGTAGTGGACGGACTCTATTCGGCAGTCGAGAGAGCAGGGCTTTCAGTCATGAACATGACCCTCGAGCCTATAGCAGCAATCGCAGTCGCCATCCCGAAAAATTACCGGATGCTGAATATCGCTCTTATAGATGTAGGAGCCGGCACTTCCGATATCTGTATCACCCGTGACGGAAGCATCATAGCTTATGGCATGATACCTTACGCAGGTGATGAGCTGACTGAGGTCTTAGTCCAGGCTTTCCTTGTCGACTTCGACACGGCAGAACAGATCAAAAAGGATTCGACCGTAAAGGACAGAGTCACTTACACAGACATCATGGGGCTGGAGCACACGATCCCTGCGAAGGAAGTCTGGAAGCTCACCGACCCTGTCATGGAAAAAATAACCGACGCTGTCGGCGAGAAGATCATAGAGTTAAACGGCGGAAAGACAGTAGCAGCTGCCTTCGTAGTAGGCGGCGGCGGAAAGGTTCACGGATTTACAGACCACCTGTCTGAGAAGCTCGGCATAGTACATGAGCGTGTCGCTCTCCGCGGTGAGGAAGTCATGAAGAATATCACCTTCCCTGACGGAGTCAAGAAAGACCCGCTCTATGTCACGCCTATCGGTATCTGCCTGAACTACTACGAACAGAAAAATAACTTCATCATGATCCACTTCAACGGTGAGATGATGAAGCTCTACGATAACGGCCATCTGAAGATAGTCGATGCTGCCATGCAGTCCGGAATGGATACGGCAGAGCTTTTCCCGAAGAGAGGAAAAGAGACGAGATTTACCGTAAACGGCGAGGAGAGGATGGTCCGCGGTGTCGAAGGCGAGTCTGCACGTGTCATGATGAACGGACACGAGGCTTCGCTAAACACAGTACTGATCCCTAATGCGACAGTCACTATCACAGGATCTACTGCCGGTGGAGAAGGGTCAGTCCGTATCGAGAATCTTGATGAATTTTCAAAGTCATTTGTATCGTTTATCGTAAACGGCACAAAGGTAAAATGCCCGAAGTTTGTCGAAGTAAACGGAGAGCTCAAGCCGGGCACCTATGAGATCAAAAACGGTGATGACATCGAGACCAGAGACTACTATACTGTAGGTGAGCTGGCAGCCTTTATGGATGTAGAGGTAGATCAGAATCACCAGATCCTCGTGAACTCAAATGTCGCCGATATGAACACGCTGATCTACGAGAACTTCACGATCGACTGGACGGTGACGGGATTGGGACACGAGCAGGCAGTGTATAAGCCGGAGGATATAGACGGCTACACTGACCTTTCCGATGTGCCTGAAAAAGACGATGAGCCAGAAGAAGAGGAGACCGAAAAAGTCTACAGTGAGCTCACTTCTGATCAGAGTTCACTTACGAATACTCCGGACAGGCCTGCTACACCTCTTACAGAGGAAGCATCGGATGAGATGGGAATTCCTAAGAACGTCATCTATGTGACATTTAATGACGAGAAGGTGAACCTGAGCGGAAGGGACGACTATATTTTTGCAGATGTCTTAGCAAAGGTGAACTTCGATGTGAACCAGGCGAACGGAAGAACTGTAGTCGCCAAGCGGAACGGAGTCAGATGCGGCTATGCCGATGCCATCCAGGATGGCGATGAACTAAGGATTGATTTCGAATGATGGAGATGTTTTCTATCGCGAGCGGGTCGAGCGGAAACTGCATCTGTGCAGGAAACGACGACACGCACGTGATGATAGATGCCGGCATATCCGGTAAAAAAATCGAAGCAGGCATGAACACCTACGACCTGACCACAAAGGATATGGCGGGAATCCTCGTGACTCACGAGCACATCGACCATGTGTCGGGGCTCGGAGTCGTGATGAGAAGATACGGGCTTCCGGTCTATTCGACCGAAGGCACGATAAAGGCCATATTAAAGGACGGCCGTATCGGAAAAGTAGACAAAGGACTTTTTCACGCGGTAAAGCCTGATGAGACTTTCCAGCTCGGAAGCCTTGACGTAAAGCCGATACACATCTCGCATGATGCGGCTGATCCGGTAGCTTACATCATAAAGGACCGATACAAGGGAAAAAAGGTCGGAGTCATAACTGACTTAGGAAAATACGACAACTACATCATAGACAATGTCCGTGAGCTGTCCGCAGTTTTACTCGAGGCAAACCATGATGTAAATATGCTCGAGGTAGGCCCTTATCCGTATCAGCTGAAGCGCCGTATCTTAAGCGATTACGGACACCTGTCCAATAACCTCTCGGGCCAGCTCCTTGGAAAAATACTTAACGACCATATGGAGCATGTATTTTTAGGACACCTGTCCGCTGAGAATAATTACGGCAGGCTCGCTCTTGAGACGGTAAGAGACGAGGTTACAGAAGGAGAAAACCCTTATAAAGGTAAGGATTTTAATATAACAGTGGCTTCGAGACATGAAGTCTCGGAGAAGGTTGTAGTGTAAAGCCATTAGTTGGAAAAAGAAAGGAACAAAAATGGAAAGTAAAAACCGCACCATTATCAGTGTAGTTGGAAAAGATGCTGTCGGCATCATCGCAAAGGTATGTACCTACCTTTCAGAGCACAAGGCTAATGTCCTTGACATCTCACAGACTATCCTCGACGGATTTTTCACTATGATGATGATCGTGGACACGAGCGCTGCCGATGAGTCATTCGGAGACATCCAGAAGGGTCTTGCTGACATCGGAAAGGAGATCGGAGTCGATATCCACTGTCAGAAGGAAGAAATTTTTGAAATGATGCACAGAATCTAAATCCAGGAGCGAAAATGATAAATATACTCGAAGTCGAAGAGACCAACCGCATGGTCTCTGACGAGAACCTTGACGTAAGGACTATAACCATCGGGATCAGCCTTTTTGACTGTATGGATTCTGATCTCGACAAACTGAATGAAAAAATATACAAGAAGATTACGACTGTCGCAAAAGACCTCGTGGCTACCGGCGAAAAAATAGAGAAGGAATTCGGTATCCCGATCGTTCACAAGCGTATTTCTGTAACTCCTATCGCGATGATCGGAGCTGCCGCCTGCCACAGCCCTAAGGACTATGTGACTATAGCAAAGACCCTCGATAAGGCTGCAAAGACTGTCGGCGTGAATTTCCTCGGCGGATATTCAGCTATAGTAAGCAAGGGTATGACTACCCAGGATCAGATGCTGATCGAGTCGATCCCTGAAGCAATGGCTTCGACTGATTTTGTCTGCTCGTCGGTCAATGTCGGTTCTACCAAGACTGGGATAAATATGGACGCTGTCCGTCTCCTGGGTCAGATAGTAAAAGACACCGCTCTGGCTACTAAAGAGAATGATTCACTGGGCTGCGCGAAGCTCGTTATCTTCTGCAACGCTCCGGATGACAACCCATTCATGGCCGGTGCTTTCCACGGAGTTTCAGAGGCTGATGCTATAATAAATGTCGGTGTCTCAGGACCTGGAGTAGTAAAGACAGCGCTTTCCCATGTAAGAGGCGAGTCATTTGAAGTCCTCTGCGAGACTATAAAAAAGACCGCGTTTAAGATTACGAGAGTAGGTCAGGCTGTTGCAAAAGAGGCAAGCAGAATGCTTCATATACCTTTCGGCATCATCGACCTCTCACTGGCGCCAACACCTGCCATAGGAGATTCTGTAGCTGATATCCTCGAGGAGATCGGAGTAGAAAAAGCAGGTGCTCCTGGAACTACAGCAGCTCTTGCGCTCCTAAACGATCAGGTAAAGAAGGGCGGTATCATGGCTTCATCGTATGTCGGCGGACTTTCGGGAGCCTTCATTCCTGTATCCGAGGATCAGGGAATGATCGACTCAGTAGAGGCCGGAGCCCTTACTATAGAGAAGCTCGAGGCTATGACCTGCGTCTGCTCAGTCGGCCTTGATATGATCGCTATTCCTGGTGACACAAAGGCTACGACCATCTCCGGTATCATCGCAGATGAGATGGCCATCGGAATGGTAAACCAGAAGACTACAGCTGTCCGCCTGATCCCTGTTATCGGCAAATCAGTCGGCGACACTGTCGAATTCGGCGGTCTCCTGGGTCACGCGCCTATCATGCCTGTAAACCAGTTCGACTGCCAGGGCTTTGTAAACCGCAAGGGCCGCATCCCAGCGCCGATACATTCGTTTAAGAACTAATATAAAAATTGGGATACTCCATTAAAGGGATATTCTTTTGCATTTCATTCAGACAGAGACGTATTGATCCTGTGAGCGGCGAATTGCAGCCGCTCTTTTTTATACAAAAAAGGAAGCATCCCGGGGAAGGATGCTTTCAAAAAGGGGGGTTATAAAAATATAAAAGGGGAAATGATTTAAGGAATCATTGAAGGGGGTTCATTCCTTAAGTCTCTTATAGTATAGTCCGGAATCACCATTTTTGCAATGGTCAAACCGACAAATTTCACAAAAATGATGTACCAAATTTGTGCAACTTTACCAAAACGTATGGGCTATATATGAAAATGATGATTTTTTGTTTAGTTTAAGTTAAAATATCATTATGGAAAATTTAGAAATACTACTGGACAATCTGAAAAGTAAGAAGAATCTGCGCCAGACACTCTCGGGTCTTCGCGCCGGACTTAAGGAAAATAAAGAGTTTAAAGCATTTTTTAAAGAAGACGGAGAGGCTATAAAGGCTCTCGTCGAAAGCCTTGGTGCTGACGATGCGAAGGCCAGGAAGTCGGCGGCACTTCTGATAGGAGACCTGGGACTTGCAGGTGAAGAGAAGAATGCTCTGCTCGAAGCATATCAGAACGAGACAACGCTATTTGTCAGGGAGAGCTATCTCAAGGCACTGGCAGAAGGCGGGGCAGAACTGTCTGACGAGGAAAGGATTGTACTAAATCAAAGACTTGAGCAGATAGACGGGACGGATTTTCCGGAGTCTGATATGAAGCATATTCTCGCGGAGAGGAAGGTTCTGACACAGCTTCTGGGAAGTCAGAAGGAAAGTTCAGCAGTATTTAAAGAACCGTCTGGAGTGCCGGTTCTGATGGTGCCGGTCAAAGGTTTCTATGAACCGCTTAAAAAGGCTCTGAACGAGCGAGGCATTACGAAAGGGTTTTCGCAGATCGGGGTTCTTCTCTGGCCTGGAGATATCGACAAGGTAAGAGACCTGAGGATCTACGATCATCTGAAGTATCTGATCTCCGGAGATTTTACTCTTGAAGCTGAAAAAATAAGAGATGAGATCAGAAAATCGGCACTTGCATCATTTATAAGGAAAGCTTATAATACTAGCGTTTCTGTCCGGGTGCATATACATGAAAAGGGAGACAGGAGCCTGAAGCAGGCGAAACGGTTCACGGGAGAGCTTATTAGAATGTCCGGCGGAGATCTGGTGAATGAAGCCCCTTATGACGCGGAATTACATTTTTATAAGAAAAAGTCGGGAGGCTATGTGCTTTTCCTGAAACCACTGGCGGAGGATCAGCGCTTTGCTTATGACTGTAACCGTTTGTCCACTTCGATGCAGCCGGTAAAGGCAGCTGTTATGAACGCGCTGATAAGCGATCATCTGAGTTCTTACGCGAGGGTAATAGACCTGTTCGCCGGAAACGGTTCCTTACTGCTCGAAAGGGACGAAGCACTCCGCACAAAGGCCATGTTCGCCTGCGATACGAATGAAGCTGCAGTTGGGGCGGGTCGCAAGAACAGCGAGCTCAAAGGCAGGACTGTAAATTACGTTCACAGGTCGGCTTTTACCTTTGATACACAGGAGCCTTTTGATGAGATCATCTCGGAGCTTCCGGACCTCTTTGAGAAGACAGACCGTGACCGGACTGAATTTTTCGAGAAGCTCGCAAAGACTACCGTAAGCGTACTGAGAAGCGGCGGGAAGGCGTTTTACCTGACTGCTGAGGGGAACGAGATGAAAGCCATGGTCAGAAAAGAAGGACGGATCGAATTTTTAAAAGAGATACCGTTTGACGATAAGAGAAGTATTTTTATTCTGGAAGTGAAGAAGTAATATGTCAGATAGTAACAGTGATTTTTATAATATACTAAGAGAATTTCTTTCTATAGAAAAAATCTCTGCCTGTATCCTGGGACGTGACGGGAAGAAAGTGTTTGAGTATTTCGTCAGCCCCGAGGAGGAGAAGAGCATAAAGGATGAGCTCGGCATTGACCGGCTGAAGGACATAGCGGCCTCATTTACAGATTATGATGTGTCAGATGTAAACGACATATCTTCGAACGGTCCTGGAAAATACAGGGCTCTTGCTGTCAGGGATTCTGCGGGAAAAGTGCGGCTGGTGCTCTTTCTGTTTACGGGAAGTACTGACGATGCACTTTTTGACAGGCAGACAAGGGCTGTCTCAGACAGTCTTACGATGTACTGCAGCCTGACTAGCGAACTGTCCGTTAGGACGGAGCAGGTCCGTAAAAATGAAGAGGACATTTCTAGTCTCGAACATTCAAAGAGGCTTTTCAGATATCTGTCAATGCTTATCGACGACATCAGTTTCAAGGTGCCGTTTGACGATGCTGCAGATGATATAGTAAAGCAGTCTGCACTCTGCGTGGATTTTGATCTGGCTGTGATCATAAAGGCTGAGAACGGCAGGGTGAAGACTTTAAAGCAGTTCAGACCGGGAGATTCGGCTTCTGATGTCAGCCTGAACGGGATGGAGAAAAAAGAGCTTCCGTTCATGGACGGGAAGACTTACACGATCTCATCGGATTCTATTATTTCAAAAGAATTTAAGGACTTTTTTGAAAAATGCGGCATAAAGGCCGGGATCTTCATCCCGATCGGGGAAAAGGAAGGCGACCTGTACCTGTGCTTCCTGAAGACAGGCGGGGACAAGACCTGGCAGAGCGATGAGATCAGCTTTGTGCGTCAGGCGGGTGCCATTCTCCGGGCAAAATTCGATTTCAGCGAGTACTACACTGCGCTTACAGAGATCGACGATTTCGTAAAGACTGTGTTCGAGAACTCGGCTTCAGCAGTGGCAGTCTATAATGCTGAGACGAAGGAACCGCTGTATAAGAACAGCCTGGCGGACCTGCTCTTTGCAGATCCGTTGAACGAAGAACTTTTCAGCAGGCAGTTCCTGATACCTGGCCCTGCTGAGGACGAAGAAAAAATGACCGGAGAGTTTTCAGCTTCAGGCACTGGAGACGCCTTCCAGGTCAATATGACCCGTGCCAGACAGCGTGGCGGCATAAAGGTCTTAGTCGTTATGATCACAGATATAACGAAGCAGAAGCAGTATCAGAAAAAGCTCAAGGAATCAGCGGATATCGATGATCTGACCGGACTTTATAACAGACACCGTTTCCATCTGGATTTTGAGACCGCGATAAATGATGCTAAGAGAGGAAGCGGGCAGGGCACCCTTATCCTCTTAGACCTCGATGATTTCAATGCGTTAAATGACGGACTGGGTCATGTGCTTGCCGATAAATTCCTGAAGAAAGCAGCCTGGTCCATCCAGGAGCTTGTAAAAAAAGATGCCCAGTGTTACCGTATCGGAGGCGACCAGTTTGCCATCCTGATACCATATTCAGGCTATGAGAATGCCAAAAAAATGGCCCTGCAGATCCAGAGCCGTTTCGAGAAACCTTTCTCGCTTGACGGAAATGACTATTATTGTACCGCCGGAATGGGTGTCGTGAATTTTCCTCAGGATGGCGATAACGAGGATGATCTGATTTCAAGGGTGGACTTTGCCCTTCATCAGGCGAAGTCAAGGGGAAAGAACCAGATAGATGTCTTCACCGACATCGAGGTAAAAATGCCGCCAGACCGGCTGAATATCGAGAAGGCTCTGCGTGAGGCTGTGGCTGATGACTGCAAGGAGTTCCTGGTATACTATCAGCCTGTGGTCGATATCACGAGCGGAGAGAGTATATGCTGTGGCGCTGAGGCACTGGTCAGGTGGGATTCCCATAAGCTGGGCTTCATGCCGCCGGATAAGTTCATCCCGCTGGCTGAGTATCTGGGTCTTATCATACCTATCGGAGAGCACGTGCTCTTAGAGGCCTGCCGCCGCTGCCGTCACTGGAACGAGTTCGGTCATCCTGAATACAGGGTGAATGTGAACCTTTCGGTGCTCCAGCTCCTGCAGAAGGACATCATAAATGTCATAGCCAACGCCATAAAAGTGACTGGTATTAACCCTGACAATCTCGTCCTTGAGGTGACCGAGGGCATGGCTATAAACGACATGGACAGGATGAAAGAAGTCTTGGAAAAGATACACGACCTCGGAGTCCGTCTGGCTCTGGACGATTTCGGTACAGGCTATTCATCACTTTCACACATGAAGGATCTGCCGTTTGACGAGCTGAAGATAGACAAGTGTTTCGTGGATGACATCGACAAGGATGACTACTCAGATGCTTTCGTGCGCTCTGTGTCGCAGCTTGCCGATGCCGTGAACCTGAATGTCGTGGTAGAAGGCGTCGAGCGGGACAGACAGCAGGATGTACTGAAAGGCATGGACGTAGACATGATCCAGGGCTTCCTCTACGACAAGCCTCTGCCTCAGGATGAGTTCGAAAAGCGGTGGCTGTAAGCCCGAACTTTCTCTTTTGAATAAAAAAATGTTACTATTCACGGCACCTCCCCAATCAGACCGCAGACCAACCGCGCTTACGCGCGTTTGCCGCATCTTCGATGCTAAAAGTCTGCGGTTGCTGGGGAGCCTGCCGTGAATAGTAACAAAAAAATCAAAAAAATTGAAAAAAGGGGTTGACATTCAACTACCTTTTTGATATTATAATCAAGTCGTCGCGAGAGAGACAAAGCGATGACCTCATAAAGAGAGCTGCGGAAGTGTCGGAACTGGCAGACGAGCAAGACTAAGGATCTTGTGATAGCAATATCGTGAGGGTTCAAGTCCCTTCTTCCGCACGCAGAGCAAATCACCCGGGACCAGTTGATGGCTCCGGGTGATTTCGTCTCTGGGCTCACCTGGATATCCTGGTGATTTTTTGAAAAAAGTCCTTGACACAGGTATGTAAAAAGAGTATAGTTTATATATCCGTGCGAACGGACTAGAGCGCAGGAATGGCGGAATTGGCAGACGCGCAAGCTTCAGGTGCTTGTGGCTATTGCAGTCGTGAGGGTTCAAGTCCCTTTTCCTGCATTACTTCTATAAGGAAAGGAGCGGTTATTTTTTACAGATAATCCGCTCCTTTGTTGTCTTATTTTCCTTTGATTTGCTTTCAGACAACGGAAGGGGTGTTTTTGTGTGCTGATACGAGAGAGGATGGAACAGATGGAGAAGGAAGTACTTTCTCCGTATGCTACATTCGACGTGAATTCCAGGGGAAGGGAGAGAGAAGAGGAGCAGTGCGATATCAGGCCGCTTTTTCAGAGGGACAGGGACAGGATACTCCACTGCAAGGCTTTCAGAAGGCTTATGAATAAGACTCAGGTCTTTCTGTACCCGATGGGAGATCATTACAGAACACGCATGTCACATACTCTCGAGGTGTCACAGAATGCCAGGACCATCGGAAAGGCTCTGAGACTGAATGAAGACCTGATAGAGGCTATAGCTTTGGGCCATGATCTGGGGCATACGCCTTTCGGACATGCAGGAGAGGATGTGCTGAACTCAGTCACTAAGGACGGCTTTTCCCATTCCGAGCAGTCGGTCCGTATAGTAGAGAAGCTCGAGAAAGACGGAAAGGGCTTAAACCTGACCTGGGAAGTACGTGACGGGATCAGAAATCACCAGACAGAGGGACACCCGAATACTCCGGAAGGAGCAGTCGTAAGGCTCTCTGATAAGATAGCCTACATCTACGCGGATGTCGATGATGCCATAAGAGGTGAGATCATCACTGAGGAAGATATCCCGATGGAGATCAGGAAGACTCTCGGCATGAACGCAAAGGAGAGGCTAAACACGATGATCCACGATGTCATCATGACAAGCCTCGACTCTCCGAACATCAGGATGTCAGATGAGGTTCTCCAGGCTGCCAGGGACTTAAGAGCCTTTCTGTTTAAGAACGTATATAAAAACCCGAAGGCCAAGGGCGAGGAAGTCAAGGCCAAGCGGATGGTCAGGATGCTCTTTGAGTACTACGATGAGAATCCGGAAACGCTTCCGGAGAAGTACTATAAGACCATAGGCAGGGACGGAGATACGCAGGAGAGGATCATCTGCGACTATATAGCCGGAATGACAGACAGCTACTGCAGGACGAAGTTTTCGGAATTTTTCATACCGAAAGCCTGGGAGGTGGACGGGTATTGAGCCATTACGACGAGAATACTTTAGAAGAAGTCAGGCGCGCGAATGACATCGTAGAAGTCATAGGCGAGTACGTTCCGCTGAAGAGGAGCGGTGCGAATTACTTCGGTCTCTGCCCGTTTCACAGTGAAAAAAGCCCGTCTTTTTCGGTGAATCCGGACAGGCAGATGTATCACTGCTTCGGCTGTGGCGCGAGCGGGACTGTCTATCAGTTTTACGAGAACTACCTGCATATGTCGTTTCCGGAGGCTGTCAGGGCGCTTGCTGAGAGAGCAGGCATCACCTTAAAGGAAACTGACTATTCGCCTGAACAGAAGAAGAAAAAAGAGAGGCGGGACAAGCTCCTGGCTGTCCAGAAGGAAGCTGCGTATTATTACTACGCGCTGCTCCACAGTGACCATGGAAAGGCCTGTCTCGACTATTTCAGGAATAGAGAGCTATCAGATCAGACGATGAGGAATTTCGGCCTCGGCTACTCTGACGCTTTTTCAGATGATCTGTACAGACACCTTAAGAAAAAAGGCTATCCGGACGATATACTTAAAGACAGTGGTCTTTTTACTTTTGATGAGAGAGGAGTCCGGGACAAATTCTTCAACCGTGCGATGTTCCCTATCATGGACCAGTATTCGAGAGTTATAGGATTCGGCGGCAGGGTAATGGGAGACGGCAAGCCTAAGTACTTAAACTCCCCGGAGACTGACATCTTTGACAAGAGTCATACGCTTTACGGACTTTTTCTTGCGAGAAGGTCGAGAAGAGGCTACTTTATCCTCTGTGAAGGATACATGGATGTCATAGCGCTCCACCAGGGCGGCTTTGACTGTGCGGTCGAAGGATGTGTACCTGTCATACGACAGTGACGGAGCCGGAGTCAAAGCAGCGCTCCGTGCTATACCGATGCTAAGAAGCCGCGGCATTATACCGCGCATCATCCACATGGACCCGTACAAGGATCCGGATGAGTTCCTTAAAGGCTTAGGACCGGAAGAATATCAGAAGCGTATAGACGACGCGGAGAATTTTTTTATCTTCGAGATAAGACAGCTCCAGACACAGTACGATATGACGGATCCAGGCAAGCGTACAGAGTTCCAGCGGGAAACCGCGAAGAAGCTCTTAGGTTTCAAGGAACAGCTCGAAAGGGATAACTATATCGACGCTGTCTGCAGGGCTTTTGATATACCTGTCTCTGCTATGAAGCAGCTCGTAAAGGAGCTTGCAGCAGGCGAGGCGAGAAAGTCAGGGATGATGGGGCATAAGGCACCTGACAGGAGCCAGGCACAGACAGTGTCTGCAGATACGAAGGTCAGGACGACTGACAAGAACCAGAGGCTCCTACTGTCGTGGCTTTCCTACAGACCGGATCTGTTCGGGACGGTTTCTAAATACTTAAAGCCGTCTGATTTTGAGGAGGGAGTACTGAGACGTACAGCCGAGGGTATGTACGGACAAATGGAAAAAAGCGGGATCATGAATCCTGCTTCTATCATAGATTCTTTTGACGAGGTAGAGGATCAGAACGAAGTGTCACGCATCTTTCACGAATACGTGAGAGACCTTCAGGCGACTCCGAAGGATGAAAGAGGCACCGCTTTTGTCCAGACTCTTTCGAGAGTCGTGGCAAAGGCATATGATGAGCGGATGAATGCGCTTGAAGCGACAGATGTGGCCCGGTTTGACCTGATACGCGAGAAGAAAGGATCACTTTCGGAAATAAGTAAGCTGCGTATTCCGAACGCATAAGGAGGATTTTTATGGCTGAAAAAAAGAGTACCACAAAGACTTCTACGACAAAGAAGGCTGCTACAAAGAGCACTTCGACCACGAAGAAGACTTCAACCACAAAGAAGACATCCGCTTCAAAGAAAAAAGACACCGGAAAAGAGATGTCAAATGCTGAAAGGGAAGCTCTTTTTACCAAGAAACTCCAGGAAATCCTTGAGCTTGCAAAGAAGAAAAAGAACGTCCTTGAGTTAAAAGAGATAAAGGATTTTTTCGAGGAGCTGAAGTTAAACGACAAGCAGTTTGATAAAATACTCGATTTCCTGGAGAATAACAGCATCGAAGTGTTGCGTACTGATGATAATACTGACATAGATGATGTTCCGGAGCCGGATGATTTCGTTCCGTCTGAAGAGGACGATGTAGACTTAGAGAATATCGACCTGTCAGTTCCGGACGGCGTCTCGCTTGAAGACCCAGTCCGCATGTACTTAAAGGAGATCGGTAAAGTACCGCTCCTTACAGCAGACCAGGAGATAACCTTAGCAAAGCAGATGGAAAACGGCACTCCAGCCGAAAAGACAGCTGCAAAGAAAAAGCTCGCCGAGGCGAACCTTCGTCTCGTGGTTTCCATCGCAAAGAGATACGTCGGAAGAGGAATGCTTTTCCTCGACCTGATCCAGGAAGGAAACCTTGGTCTTATAAAGGCCGTCGAGAAGTTCGACTATAAGAAGGGCTACAAGTTCTCGACCTACGCTACCTGGTGGATCAGACAGGCTATCACGAGAGCCATCGCCGATCAGGCACGTACTATCCGTATCCCGGTTCATATGGTAGAGACGATCAACAAACTGATCCGTGTATCCCGTCAGCTGCTCCAGGAGTTAGGCCGTGAGCCGACCCCGGAGGAGATCGCGAAGGAAATGGATATGCCGGTCGACAGAGTCCGTGAGATCCTGAAGATCAGCCAGGAGCCAGTATCACTTGAGACTCCTATCGGTGAGGAGGAAGACTCACACTTAGGAGACTTCATCCAGGATGATAATGTCCCGGTTCCTGCCGATGCAGCTACATTTACCCTGTTAAAGGAGCAGCTGAACGACGTCCTCGATACCCTGACTCCGCGTGAGAAAAAGGTCCTTATCCTGAGATTCGGTCTCGAGGACGGAAGAAGCCGTACTCTCGAGGAAGTAGGTAAAGAGTTCAACGTCACCCGTGAGCGTATCAGACAGATCGAAGCCAAGGCGCTCCGTAAGCTGCGTCATCCAAGCAGGAGCAAAAAGCTCAAGGATTATCTCGAGTAATGAGCGTGAAGTTATCAGAGCGGCTTAAAGCCGCTTACGATATGGTTACTGAGGGAAGCGTGGTCGCAGACGTGGGCTGCGATCACGCTTTTTTATCTATAGCCTTAGTTTCCTCAGGTAAGTCACCGGAAGCCTTCGCCTGCGATGTAAATGAAGGCCCTCTTGAGAAGGCAAAGGAGCACATCACAGCAGCAGGACTTTCTGAAAAGATACATCCACATCTCTCAGACGGTCTCAAAGGGCTTGACTCTCCGGTGGATTCGATAGTGATCTGCGGCATGGGAGGCTCGCTTGTCATCTCTATCCTGGAGCAGAGCATAGAAAAGGCGAAGAGTGCCAGGGAGCTTATCCTGTCGCCTCAGTCAGACATTTTTAAAGTAAGGAGCTACCTGAGGAATCATGGCTTTTCTCTTTTAGAAGAGAGGGCTGTGACTGACGCCGGGAAGTACTATGAGCTTATGAAGGTGCGACCTGGCGGAGATCTGACGCTCTGGGACAAGTACGGGGACTTCGGGCTTAAATACGGACCGTATCTGATAGAGCACAGGGACAAGACTCTGATGGATCACCTGAAAAAGAGGCAGGCGGCTATAGAGGGCATAATCGCCGGGATCTCCGGTGAGAATAAAAGGAAAGAAGAACTTCAAAAGGAGGCGGATATCATTGCAGGAATTTACCACGATAAGGATTGACGGCGAAGAGGAGCCGAGGCAGGTTCCTTACGGCCAGACTTTAGTAGACCTGGCAAAGAAGGTCTATGCTGAAAAAAATGACGAAGTGGTCCTTGCTGTCTACAACGGCAAGCTGACTGAGCTGACCCACCAGGTAAAAAATGACGGAGACATCAGATTTCTCTCTGTAAAAAATAAAGACGGTGAGCGTGCATACAGGAGAAGCGCTGTCTTTCTTATGCATAAGGCCCTTCACGATATATGCCCGGATGAGAAGGCGTCAGTATTCGTCCAGTTCTCACTCGGAGACGGATATTACTGTACCCTTGGAAAGGGAAAGAAAGTCACGAAAAAGCTGCTTTCCGACCTGAAAAAGAGAATGAAGCAGTTGGTCGAGCTCGACCTTCCTATCACGAAGAGCATCTATCCGACATCTGATGCAGCGGAACTCTTTGCAGAGGCTGGAATGCCGGATAAGGAGAAGCTCCTGCACTACAGGGCTAATTCGAGCACAAATATCTACGAGATAGACGGGGTTCACGACTATTTTTACGGGTATATGGTCCCGTCGACGAGATACATAAAGACCTTTGACTTAGTACCTTTCGATGACGGCTTTGTGCTGCAGTTCCCTGGAAAGGACGGGAAGATAGCCGAGTTTGATCCTCCGAAGAAGCTGTTCTCTATCCTGAAGCGTACCCGTGAATGGGCCAGCGCCATGGATATAGACACAGTCGGAGCTTTAAATGACGCCATTTCTGCCGGCAGGACTAAGGAGATCATCCTGATGCAGGAGGCCTTCATGGAGGAGAGGATAGGCTCCCTGGCAAAGGAGATAGCTTCTGACAGAAGCAGGAAGTTTATCATGATAGCCGGGCCTTCATCTTCGGGAAAGACCACTTTTTCGAAGAGACTCTCAATCCAGCTGCGCGCCAGAGGGCTGACACCACATGCGGTTTCTCTCGATAACTACTATCTGAACCGTGATCAGATGCCTCTCGACGAGAACGGCCAGAAGGACTTCGAGGCTCTCGAGGGTCTTGACATAGAGCTGTTTAACTCAGACATGACAAGACTTCTGAATGGAGAAAAGGTCACTCTTCCGATTTTTGATTTTACTGTAGGAAAGCGCTCGGCTGAGGGCATTCCTATGCAGCTTGGCAAAAATGACGTCTTAGTCCTCGAAGGAATCCACGGTCTGAACGACGCTTTAAGCTACACCCTGCCGAAGGAGTCAAAGTACAAGATCTACATCTCGGCTCTGACACAGCTCTCGATAGATGAGCACAACCCGCTTTCAACTACTGACGGCCGTCTTATAAGACGAATAGTCCGTGACGCGCGGACACGTGGGACGACAGCAGAGGAGACCATAGCCATGTGGGACTCAGTTCACCGTGGCGAGAAGAAAAATATCTTCCCGTTCCAGGAATCGGCAGACGCGATGTTTAACTCAGCACTTATCTATGAGATGGCAGTGCTGAAGCTCTACGCGCAGCCGCAGCTCTACGCTATAAAGCCTGACAGCCCGCAGTATTCAGAGGCAAAGAGGCTGCTTAAGCTGTTAGATTACTTCCTTCCGATGCCGACTGAGGACATAGCAAACACCTCGCTTATCCGTGAATTTATCGGAGGCAGTTGCTTTAACGTCTGAAAAGTAGTAGAATACCCACTCGGAGGTAGGTCACGTGGCCGCCGGCACTAGAGCCGAAAGGCTGTGCGGGAGGAAAGTCCGGGCTTCACAGGGCAGGATGCCGGCTAACGGCCGGCGGAGGTAACTCCAGGGCCAGTGCAACAGAGATATACCGCCTGTCTTTGACAGGTAAGGATGGAAAGGCGGTTCAAGAGACCACCGTCCTGACGGTAACGCCAGGAGCCATGTAAACCCCATCCGAAGCAAGACCGCAAAGGAACGTAAGGCTGCCCGTCTGTTCCAGGTAGGTCGCTTGAGGCTTGCGGCAACGCAAGTCCTGGATAGATGGTCATGCAACGACATAACCCGGCTTATCGACCTGCCTCCTTTTTTTAGTAAAAGTGCACAAAAACGCACATATATTTTTGTGAAAAATTCCCCGATGACAATTCGGGGATTTTTTGTTATCATTAAGGAAACCAAAACAAATGAATTCAGTTTCCGGTTTCCTTAAGGAGCCGGAACCAGTTTACCGGAGGTCTTTATGTTAAGAGAAGAAATCCTTGAAGCTACAATGGCAGTCTACAAGAAAAAGGGAATGAGGTTTACGATGGACGACCTCGCGAAGGAGATGTCGAGAAGCAAGAAGACCATTTACACGGTTTTCAGAGATAAGAAGCATCTGTTTTTAGAGGAAGTCGACTTTTTTTTCGATAAGATAAAAGAGAGAGAACAGGAGATTCTCTGTGATGACAGCCTTTCCGTAAAGGAGAAGCTGAGAGGAGTGCTCTCCGTAATGCCGGAGAATTTTTCGGGAGTGGATTTCCCGTCCATCTATACTTTTAAAGACAAGTACCCGGCTGTTTACAGGAGGATCGGTGAGAGACTCGAGTCAGACTGGGACACGGCTTTTGCGCTGATAGACCAGGGAATGGAAGACGGCACTTTTAAGAATGTGAACAAAGAGTTCTTCAGGCTCGTGTACAACGCTTCGATAGAGAAGTTCCTCTCTTCGGATGAACTGACGAGGCTGAAGATCCATTATAATGACGCTCTTAAGGGTTTGACAGATATGCTTATCGAGGGGATCACTGCTTAAGGAGACAAAAAATTGGAAGAGATTTTTGGAAACAGACTGACTAAACACGAGGCGAAGGCTTCACTTAAGGCTGCGAAGGGTTACAGAAAGAGCTGCCCGGATGATAAGGATGTGGACTATCATATCCGTATCAGAAAAAATACCTCGCTCTATGATTACCTGGGGATCATGGATCTGAGACTCGAGGGCGGGAATGAGGCAGAGTTCGATACAGAAAAGGGTATAGTCGTATCGAATATCCGCATGGGCTTCGGACATTACCGTATCTCGATGGCTATGGCTTCTGCCGCCAGATCGATGGGTTACACTCCGTACTGGCTGGACCTTAACTCATTTCCGAAGACGGCTGCGACGAAGATCATCTCAAAGCAGAATGACCTGTATTCACTGGGATCGAGACTTTCGAAGAATCCTATTTTTAATAAACTCGTTTGGGAGCCGATAAACTACACCGGCTTTAAGAAACTGACTTATAACGCGTCAGATCTCGAGACTTCTAAGCTGATGGCACCTGTATATCAGGATATCCCGAAGGAGATTCCGGTGATCGCTACTCACGCCTGGCCGGCACAGTCGGCTCTTGACGGCGGTATGAAGAGAGTCATCGAAGCCATCCCTGATAACTGGCCGATGGCACTGCACCTGGCAGAAGGAGCCATCCACACAGTACAGACCCACAATTCATACTTGGGATACAGAGTCCTTAACGGCTTCTATGGAAAAAAGGTCTTAAATCCTATACCAGGTGATCAGATCTACTACACAGGCCACTACATCGACGATGAGCTGGTCAGAAATATCGAAGCAGACTGCAAGAGGAGAATGGACCGCCTGAACGGAAAAAAACCGGTAAGGTTCTTACTTACTATCGGAGGAGCCGGAGCACAGGCAGATATTTTTGAAGCGATTCTTAAGTACCTGATGCCGGCGGTAAAGAAGGGCAGAGCTTCTGTCATGGTAAATGTCGGAGATTACCGGAATGTCTGGGACGAGCTTCTGACAAAGGTCGACGGACTGAAGGATGTGTCGACTGAGCACTTCGAGAATTTCAGAGAAGCAGCTGGCTTTGCAGATGATTCGCTCGATGGAGATATGACAGGTGTTCACGCATTTTACCACAAAAATATCTTCGAAGCTGTCTATATCACGAATCTTCTGATGAGAGCCTGTGACTGCCTTATCACAAAGCCTTCGGAACTCGCATTTTATCCAGTGCCGAAGCTTTTCATCAGAAGAGTAGGAAAGCATGAGATGTGGGGAGCCATCCATTCGGCAGAGCTTGGAGACGGAACCTATGAGATAAGGGAGATACCGCAGGTTCTCCAGATGATAGGCCTTATGATAAAAGACCCGGGGATCATCGGAGGCATGTGCGATTCTATAGAGAAAAATAAGAGTATCGGAGTATATGACGGGGCGTATAACTGTGTAAAACTGGCAATGGGGAAAGAAATCTAAGGAGGTTACAATGTCGGAAAGCAAACAATTAAAACCAATCACGAAGAAAGTCATCTGGCTTTTTGCCATTGGACAGTTGGGCTGGTCACTGATGAGTGCAATACTTACGAACTTCATCGAGTCATTCTATCAGCCTGATGATGTGTCAGTAAAAGAGGGAATGATCTACTTCATTCCTCAGGGACGAGTGATCCTTGGAGTATTTACTATCATCGGAGGTATCTATGCGATAGGCCGTGTATTTGATGCGATAACAGATCCGTGGATCGGAAACTTATCAGATAAGAGCAAGGATCCTAAGGGCCGCCGTATTCCGTTTATGAAGAAGGCCGCCATTCCATTAGCTCTTATCACGATAATGGTGTACATCTGCCCGACAGCTGGAAATCCAGTGGCTTCAAAGCTCGGAACAAACGGTGTTATAAATGCCATCTGGGTGCTTATCATGATGCTTCTGTTTTATCTGTTCATGACTATCTACTGCACCCCATACAACGCTCTGATCGCTGAGCTTTCAAGAGATGAAAAGACACTTGCTGATATCTCGACAGCTATCTCATTCACCTTTATCTTCGGATCAGCTATGGGCTACATGGCTCCGACTATCTGGAGTGCCATCACACCGATGGTAGGAAGCCGTGTCTGGGCCATGAGACTTGTATTCATCGTAATGGCTGTGATCGCCTGCATCTGCTGCCTGATCCCGGCACTTACGATAAAAGAGCCTGATTATGTAAATGCGGTCCCTACTGAGGGTTCCGCTTTTTCATCACTTGTAAAGTGCTTCTCTAATAAGAACTTCGGAGTATTCATAGGAAGCGACATCTGCTACTGGGTCGGTATCACTATGTTCCAGACAGGACTTCTGCACTATGTCACAGTGCTCATGCAACTGCAGGAGAGCTACTCGACTATCCTCTACATCGCTATGACTCTGCTTTCAGTTATCTGCTATGTACCTGTAAATAAACTTATGAAAAATATCCAGAAGAAAAAGCTCGTGACCTTTGCCTTCTGCGGTATGTGCATCGTATTCCTGATCACAGGATTATCGGGAATGTTCGGACTGCCTGGCATAGTAAGCGGTATCCTCATCGTTATCTGCGCAGCTTTCCCAATGGCTATCCTCGGCATCATTCCACAGACTATTGTTGCCGATATCGCAAAGTCAGATGCCATCACAACAGGTGAGAATCACGATGGAATGTTCTTCGCAGCCCGTACTTTTTCAATGAAGCTCGGACAGTCACTTGCCATACTTCTGTTCACTTCTCTGGGAACGATAGGACTTGCTACAGGCCGTGGCTACAGGATCGCAGCTTTCGTAGCAGTCGGTTTCTGTGCAGCAGGTGTTGTCATCCTTCATTTCTATAACGAGAAGAAAGTTCAGGACATCTTAAAGAAAGCTAACTACTAAGGGTGACCATATGATAAGAGAATTAAAAGGCGACAGAACAGCCTACGTGCTAGATACGCCGCACACGACTCTGGTATTCCTGACACTTCCGACCGGCCAGATAGAGACAGCCTACTACGGGTCGTCTATCCGGCTGGACTCGGCAGATGAGGCCTTAAGCCTCTCTGAAAAGAATGAGTTTCCGCCAGGTAATTCGATAGATTATAACGCTGACAAGAATCCTTATACGCTTGAGGATGTGAGGCTTTTGGTCGGAACCTACGGAAAAGGAGATATCAGAGAACCGTTCGTCGAGGCAGTGGCACCTGATGGGAGCACGACACTTGACTTCGTGTTGACTGATACAGAAATAGACGATGGAAAAAAAACGATAGAGGGCCTTCCTTCTTCGCATGAGAAGTCAGATGCAGAAGAGGACAGTGCTAAGACACTCTGCTTTACTCTGACTGACAGAAATAACGGCTATGTGTTAAAAATCTACTATTCGGTCTACCCTGATTCAGATGTGATAGCCAGGAGTGCCAGGTTTGAAAATGCCTCCGATGAGCCGGTCACACTTACGAGACTCCTTTCCGGACAGCTGGATGTCTTCGGAAGCGGGTATAAAGTCACTACATTTACAGGCGCCTGGACCCGTGAGATGAATATGCACGAGGTGACTGTAAGCGCAGGAAACTACACGGTATCATCTGTGGTCGGCTCTTCTTCATCGAGAGCAAATCCGTATGTGATCGTCTCAGATCCGTCATGTACAGAAGACCATGGCAGATGTCTTGGCAGCAACCTGATCTACAGCGGAAACCACTATGAGAGCATCTCGGTGAATACTTATGGAAAGACCAGGATACTGACTGGTATAAATCCGGTAGACTTCGACTTCAGGCTGGAGCCGGGAGAGAGTTTTTCAGCGCCTGAATCCGTTATGGCGTTTACAGAGGACGGCTACTCGGCGTTAAGCATCATCATGTCGGACTTTGTAAGAGACCATATCATAAGCGGTGAGTGGGCTCACAAGGACAGGCCAATAGTGCTTAACTCCTGGGAAGCCTCGTATTTTGACATCAACGAGAAGAAGCTACTTTCTTTCGCGAAAAAGGGTAAAGAGCTCGGTGCCGAACTTTTCGTAATGGATGACGGCTGGTTCGGAAAACGCGATGATGACCACAGTTCTTTAGGTGACTGGAATGTGAATCTGAAGAAGCTGACTCACGGACTCTCGTACTTAGCTGACAGGATCCATGGGCTTGGACTCCTGTTCGGTATCTGGGTGGAGCCTGAGATGGTAAATGTCGATTCTGACCTTTACCGCGCGCATCCGGACTGGGCCATTGACATCCCGGGAAAGTCCCATTCAGAGGGACGTTTCCAGAGGTTCTTAGATCTGTCGAACCCGGAGGTAGTCAAGTTTGCGATAGACGCGATGAGCAGGATTTTTTCATCTGCTTCCATAGATTACGTCAAGTGGGACTATAACAGGATCTTTTCTGATGTGTACTCGCCGTATCTCAAAGAGAAGAGCAACGGAGAGCTTTTCCACCGCTACATCCTGGGCCTCTATCAGATAATGGATGCTCTGGTGAAAAAATATCCGCACATCCTTTTCGAAGGCTGTGCGTCAGGCGGAAACAGGTTCGACCTGGGAATCCTCTCGTACTTCCCGCAGATCTGGGCCTCGGATAACTCAGACGCCATCTCAAGGCTTGCGATACAGCAGGGGCTTTCGATGGGCTATCCGCTTTCGGCTGCGACAGGCCATGTAAGTGCCTGCCCGAACCATCAGACGCTCAGAAGGACTCCGATGAACACGAGATTTAACGTGGCTGCGTTTACGAGCTACGGAATGGAGGTAAATCCGCTCGACCTATCATCTGAGGAGTTCGAGGAGCTGAAGTCGTACAACGACCTCTACAAGCGCTTGAGACATACGCTTCAGACCGGTGAATTTTATCGGGTAAACGACGAGGATAACACAGTAAAGTGGGTTACCGTATCAAAGGATAAGTCACAGGCTGTCGGAATGATGCTCGTAAAGGAGATAAAGCCTGGCATCAGGTACGAGAACCTGAAGTTCAAAGGCCTGGATCCCGATAAAAAGTACCACGTGTATAACATCCCGATAAATATCGATGTCCGCACTTTTGGCAGCATGATAAACACGATGGCTCCGGTACATGTAAAGCCGGGCTCTGTCGTGGAGAGTGCTGTGGCAAAGTTCGTAAAGCTGAAAAGTGAGGTCCTCGATGAGACAGTTTCCGGTTCAGTTCTTATGAATGCGGGACTTAACCTGCCGTCGGCCTTTACCGGAACAGGCTACGATGAAAAAATAAGAGTCATGACAGATTTCGGGTCAAGACTCTACATAGCTGAAGAAGTATAAAACAAAGCGAGGTCACAAAAAAATCACAGATTTTTTTGTGACCTCGTGTTATAATCAGTTCAGGTTTTCCCCAGACCTCTGCCTCCAGCAAAGGAGGCATATGACATACGAAGTTTTTAAGACACATTTGATAGACACATTGACACAGGAGCTTGGGGCTGACGTAAGTTTGAGCGTAGGCGACCTCTCCTGCCCGGGGATTTCAGGAACGGGTCAGGATGCCTGTGTTATCACCATTCCAGACAGGAGGCTATCTCCTGTATTCTATCCCGGTTACTTTTACCAGCAGTTTTCAGAAGGCACTTCACTCGATGAGATAGTGGAGAACATAAAGGATTCTATCCGCTACACGAGCGAGGATTCTCTGGATTTTAATGAGATAGCAGACTATAATAACGCGAAGAATCACATCGTGCCACGGCTTATCAGGTATGAAGGACACGAAGTCTGCCTCGGAAAGCGGGCGTTTATTCCGTATCTCGACCTGGCGGTCATTTTTACCTATGTGATAAAGGCCGAAGGCGATGAGCTGGTATCTTTTTCGATAAGCGATGACCAGATGGATGACTGGGGCATCACTGTAGGGACGCTCTATGCTGATTCCGTCAGGACTGCACAGAGGCTTTTTCCACCAAGGATCGAGTCGATAGAGGACGTGCTTTCTCTTTCGAACGATTCTGACATGTACCATACTTTCTACGTGCTTTCGAATTCGAAAAGACAGTATGGTGCGGCCTGCCTGCTCTATGATCATGTGATGCAGGACTATGCGGAGAGGATAGGGGAGGGCTTTTATGTGATCCCATCGTCAGTTCACGAAGTCCTGCTCCTGCCTCAGAGCATTGGCATTGGTCCGTCTGAGATGAAAGAGATGCTCGATGATGTGAACGCTTCAATCGTAAAGCCTGATGAAGTGCTCTCTGACAGGGTGTACCATTATGACAAGAGCCGTCAGTCTCTGGATTTTGCCGTGTGAGACATCATAGGACAGCAGATCGTAGCGAGCGCTGCACCGGTGAACCCGAAGCCGCAGTAATTGTCAACTCTCAGATTTTTAATGAAAAAATTCTTATCATCGGCTATAATAGGGCTCATGGATAAAAAAATCGTATTGAAAAGTATAAGACAGCTGATAGTTATCATAGCGGCATCGCTTATCATGGCTATAAATATCAACACCTTCGTATCGACGGGCGGGCTTTTTCCTGGTGGAGCTACGGGACTTACGCTTCTGATCCAGAGGTCGTTTGCCAAATTTTTAAATGTGAGCGTGCCTTATACTCCGCTAAACCTGGCTATAAACGCTGTCCCTGTCTATATAGGCTTCCGCTTCATCGGTAAAAAATTCACCGGCAGTTCACTTCTTGTGATAGCGCTCTCATCTGTCCTTACGGATCTGCTTCCGAGTTATGTGATAACCTATGATACCCTTCTGATAAGCATCTTCGGCGGCATCATAAACGGTTTTGCCATCTCTATGTGTCTAAGAAATGATACGACTACGGGCGGGACTGATTTTATATCTATCTTCATTTCCCAGAAGACCGGTAGGGATTCGTTCAATGCGATTCTCGGGATGAATGTCGTGATACTCGTAGTAGCTGGCCTGCTTTTTGGCTGGGATAAGGCGCTGTATTCGATCATTTTCCAGTTCGCGACGACTCAGGTCGAGCACGTGATGTACAGGAATTACCAGCAGGTAACTCTGCTCATCATCACGAAGATCCCTGATGAGATCTGTGAGATGATCTACAGCGAAACTGATCACGGCGGCACGATAATCGACGGTATCGGCTCGCATGAGAAGAACGACAGAAAAATAGTCTATTCCGTTATCGGTGCATCAGAGCAGGATTCGATGATCAAGAAGATAAAACAGGTAGACCCAAACGCCTTCTGCAACGCCATCCGCACTGAAAAAATAGCGGGCAAGTTCTACCTTCACCCGCACAGCTGAAAATTTCATATCTTTTGACAAGAGTGTGTACCAAATGTGCACCAACACCCACTAATATAATACCGTATAAAATAAAACACCTAAAATCAAAAAGCCTTGAAACCCTCTGGTTTCAAGGCTTTGCTGTGAAGCTCTGAATCCGACTCGAACGGACGACCCCTTCATTACGAGTGAAGTGCACTACCAACTGTGCTATCAGAGCCTGCGTGATAAATTTCGTCACAACAAGTGATATTATACAGGATGATGACTCATTTTGCAACCACTTTTTAGAATTTTGACTTTAATATCAGATTGATATTTTTATTATAGAATGATATACTGATTTATGACTTACTTAGTTATAACTTAGTAAGTTACGACTTAGTAAGGAATGTGGGTATATGTTATGGGAATAATTGGACGAAATAAAGAACTCGACACATTACAAAAGATTTATGAGCAATCAGGATTTCAGATGGTTGTGATGTATGGACGAAGAAGAATTGGAAAGACGACGCTGTTGAATGAGTTCGTTAAAAAAAAGAGAAATATTTTCTTTACAGCCACCAGATCACTTGATGATACAAATCTGTCAGAGCTGACACAGGCGGTCATGATCGATCAGGGAGTAAATGGAGTGGCCATTAGTTTTGACAATTACATGGATGCTTTTCACTATATTACTACGATAACGAATGATGAGAAGCTGGTTGTAGTGATAGATGAATACCCGTATCTTATTGAAACAGTAAGTGGGATTTCTTCTATCCTTCAGATAGTGATCGACAGAGAATGGCTCAACCGGAATATCATGCTCATCCTCTGTGGATCATCTATTTCAATGATGGAAGATGAGGTTCTGAGCGCAAAAAGTCCTCTGTTTGGGAGAAGAACGGCTCAGATGGATATAAGACCATTTGACTACTATGTGTCAGCAGAGTTTGTCCCAGATTACAGTCCTGAGGACAAGGCTATAAGTTATGGTATCACAGGTGGAATTCCCAAGTATCTGTCGATGATCGATCCTGAGAAAAGCATGGATCAGAATATTGAAGACCTGTTTTTTGACGATTCAGGATATTTTTTTGAAGAGCCAGAAAATATGTTGCAGCAGGAATTTAGAAATGTAGCATCATATAATACTCTGCTTGCCACGATAGCAGGTGGGGCAGTGACCATTTCTGAAATGTCGCAGAAAACACATCTGGATTCTTCGCGTGTCACGCAGATGATCCATAGTCTGATAAGAATAAGACTCGTTCGGAGAGATGTGCCAGTCCCTGATTCCGGGAATAAGAGAGATATACGTTATATGCTGTGTGACGGAATGTTCCGCTTCTGGTACAGATATGTTTCAAAGGCTGTAAATTATATAGAGAGAGGCAATGGGGCTGATTATTACAGACATATAGTAAAGCCGGTAATTCATGATTATATGGGACTTGAGTTTGAGAAAATAAGCCAGGAGTACATGTGGAGACATGCTCTTGAGATTTCTGATGAGCTGTTCATTACTGATATAGGAAAGTGGCGCGGTACAGATAACGAGAAAAAAGAACCAGCCGATATAGATGTAGTATGTATTGATAGTTCTTCGCGTAAGTGCATGATCGGCGAGTGCAAGTTCAGGAATGAAAAGACCGGGAGATCCGAATTTGAACTGCTAAAAGACAGAGCAAGACTAGTGCGACCATACGAAGTAAAAAAATATTTTCTGTTTTCCCTGTCGGGCTTCACTGGCGAAATTGAAAAAGAGACAGATGCTGTATGTGTGAAGCTCGATGACATGTACCGGAAGTAAATTCGTTGATTTTCCCTACAGAGATTTGTATAATAATGGTTATGGAATCTCAGAACAAAATAAATTATCAGAGGTTATGTGAGGAGAGGATAGCTCAGGTCACGGCGGACGGCCGGGTGCCGGAGCTTCTTCTTCACAGCTGCTGCGCACCGTGCAGCTCGTACTGCATAGAGTACCTGTCGCAGTATTTTAATGTGACGGTATTTTATTATAATCCGAACATCTATCCGGACAGCGAATACTATCACAGGGTAAAAGAACAGCAGGAGTTTATACGGCGTTTCCCGACGAAGAACCCAGTCGGATTTATCGAAGGCGACTTTGATACAAAGGAGTTTTACAATGCGGCAAAGGGACTGGAGAATGAGCCGGAGCGAGGAATGCGCTGCACTGAGTGCTTTAAGCTGAGACTCGGGCGGACGGCAGAAGTGGCAGAAGAAAAAGGCTTTGATCTTTTCACTTCGACGCTTACGATATCTCCTATGAAGGATGCAGCTCTTCTGAACCGCATAGGACAGGCGATGGGAGAAAAGTGCGGCGTAGAATGGCTGCCGTCGGATTTTAAAAAGAAAAACGGTTATCTGCGCAGCTGCCAGATAAGTCACGAATACGGGATTTACAGGCAGGATTACTGCGGATGCGTTTTTTCATATAAAGAAAGACAGAAAGAAAAAGAAGAAAGAACACTTAAGGAGGCATAACACAATGGCACAGCTCTGGGGCGGAAGATTTACAAAGGATACGGACAAACTGGTTTACGCGTTTAACGCATCCATCGGTTTTGACCAGAGATTTTTCCACGAGGATGTAGCAGGCTCGCGCGCTCATGTAAAAATGCTCGCGAAGCAGGGAATCATCTCAGAAGAGGACAAAGACACCATCCTGGGAGGACTCGATTCGATAGAGGCAGACGTCGACAACGGAAAGCTGAAAATAACAGACGAGTATGAGGACATACACAGCTTCGTCGAGGCAAACCTGATAAACAGGGTAGGAGAAGCCGGAAAGAAGCTGCACACCGGGCGAAGCAGAAATGACCAGGTCGCTCTTGACATGAGGCTTTACACGAGAAAAGAAGTCCGCGAGACAGATGACCTGCTAAAGCATTTTCTGGGGACGATCCTCTCGATAATGCAGAAAAATGTCGACACGATAATGCCTGGATTTACGCATCTGCAGAAGGCACAGCCAGTGACACTGGCTCATCACTTCGGAGCTTACTTTGAGATGTTCAGACGCGACAGGGAGAGACTGGCAGATATATACGACAGGATGAACTACTGTCCGCTCGGAAGCGGGGCACTTGCCGGGACCACTTATCCGCTCGACCGGGATATGACAGCCCAGGCACTCGGTTTTTATGGGCCTACGAGAAACTCAATGGACGGAGTCAGTGACAGGGATTATCTGATCGAATTTTTATCAGCGCTCGCTATCATCATGATGCACCTGTCGAGATTCGCGGAGGAGATCATCATCTGGAATTCAAACGAGTACAGGTTCGTGGAGATAGACGACGGATTTTCTACAGGAAGCTCCATCATGCCTCAGAAGAAAAATCCGGACATCGCAGAGCTTGTCAGAGGAAAGACCGGAAGGGTCTACGGCGCTTTGATGCAGATGCTTACGACCATGAAAGGCCTTCCGCTCGCTTATAATAAGGACATGCAGGAGGACAAGGAGTTCTCGTTTGATGCCATGGATACGGCAAAAGGCTGCATCCACCTGTTCGACGGAATGCTAGAGACTCTGAAGTTCAACAAAGACATAATGGAAAGATCCGCCCGCCACGGATTTACGAATGCGACAGACGCTGCAGACTACCTCGTAGGTAAGGGAGTTGCTTTCCGTGATGCTCATGGCATTGTCGGAAAAATAGTCCTCTACTGCATCGATAAAAAATGCGGTATAGATGACCTTACACTCGATGAGTTAAAGCAGTTCTCACCGGCTTTTGATCAGGATGTCTATGATGCCATTTCCCTTAAGACCTGCGTGGACAAGCGTCTTACGACAGGAGCTCCTGGAAAACCGGCTATGGAGAACGAGATCATGAGCTGCGTCGAGTATCTGAAAAATTCAGATAGTCTTATAGAAAGAGCATAATAAGTCTTTGACGTAAGGGGATATGGGGAGTATAATATTAAGTTGCAAAATTATTTTTTAAAGGAGAAATTTCACAATGAAATACGGTGTAAATGAGCTCAGAAGAATGTATCTGGATTTCTTCGAGAGCAAGGGCCACCTGAAGATGAAGAGTTTTTCGCTGGTACCCCATAACGACGATTCGCTTCTGCTTATCAACGCAGGGATGGCGCCGCTCAAGCCATACTTTACGGGACAGGAGATCCCGCCGAGACGCAGAGTCACGACCTGCCAGAAGTGTGTAAGAACTGGAGACATCGAGAATGTCGGAAAGACAGCGAGACACCTCACATTTTTCGAAATGCTCGGAAATTTCTCCTTCGGAGATTATTTCAAGAGAGAAGCTATCAACTGGTCATGGGAATTCCTGACACAGGTCTTAAAGCTTGAGCCGGACAGACTCTATGTGACTATTTTTGAAAATGATGATGAGGCTTTCACTATCTGGAACAAAGAGGTCGGAGTTGACTCTGAGAAGATTTACAGAATCGGACGTGATGCAGACGGATCCAGTGATAACTTCTGGGAGCATGGCGCCGGACCTTGCGGACCTTGCACCGAGATATATTATGACAGAGGACCGCAGCACGGTAACGGACCGGAGGATGTCATGGGCGGCGAGGGAGACCGTTTCATGGAGGTCTGGAACAACGTCTTCACACAGTTCTACAACGACGGACACGGCAACTACTCAGAGCTTGTGCAGAAGAACATCGATACCGGAATGGGACTCGAGAGACTTGCTGTAGTTATGCAGGATGTCGATTCAGTTTTTGATATCGATACGATGAAGGCTATCCGCGACGCCGTATGCGCGCTTTCCGGAAAGACCTACGAGACCAACGAAAAGGACGACGTTTCGATAAGACTTATCACAGACCACATCCGCTCTACTACCTTCATGATAAGTGATGGAATCCTTCCTTCAAATGAGGGCAGAGGATATGTTCTCAGAAGACTAATAAGAAGAGCAGCACGTCACGGAAGAATGCTTGGCATCAAGGGTGAGTTCATGGGCAAACTCGCTGATGTCGTTATCAGAGAAAGCCACGACGGATATCCGGAACTTCTTGAGAAGCAGGAATTCATCAAGAGAGTTCTTACAGAGGAGGAGAACAAGTTCAACGCTACTATCGACCAGGGACTTGAGATCCTCTCAGAGCTTGAGGATGATCTGACGAAGAAGGGTGAGAAGACGCTTGCAGGAAAAGACGCGTTCAGACTCTATGATACATATGGTTTCCCTGTAGACCTGACGAATGAGATCCTCGAGGAAAAGGGCTTTGCTGTAGATATGGACGGCTTCAAGGCTGCCATGGAAGAGCAGAGACAGAAGGCCCGTGACGCGAGGAAGACTTCAAACTACATGGGTAAGGCTGCTACGATCTATGATGATATCGATAAGACTCTTACCACAGAGTTCGTAGGATACGACACGCTTCATTCGCCGGCTCACATCACAGCCATGACTACTGAGGTAAATCCGGCTGAGGATAAGTACGGTGAACTGACAGATGCGCTCCAGAACGGTGAAAAGGGAACTATCATCACAGATGTGACTCCGTTCTATGGAACCATGGGCGGCCAGGTAGGAGATACTGGTGAGATAAGAACTGACAACGGCTGCTTTACAGTTACGGACACTATCCATCTGCTCGGTGGACGTGTGGGCCATGTGGGATATGTATCTGACGGCTATATCAGCAAGTCAGAGCCTGTAGAGATGTCCGTCGATGCTGACAGAAGAGCACATATCTGCAGGAACCATTCAGCTACACATCTGCTCCAGAGAGCACTCCGTGACGTATTAGGCGAGCATGTGCAGCAGGCAGGTTCTTATCAGGATGACAAGGAACTGAGATTTGACTTTACTCATTTTTCTGCGCTTACACCAGATGAGCTTGCAGAAGTCGAGAGGCTTGTAAACGAGCGAATCAGAGCCGGAGTTGATGTAGTGACTGAGGTAATGTCATTAGAGGATGCAAAGAAGACCGGAGCCATGGCACTTTTCGGGGAAAAGTACGGCGAGAAGGTCCGTGTCGTAAAAATGGGCGACTATTCTACAGAACTTTGCGGTGGTACTCACGTAAAGAATACCGCTGAGATCGGCGCTATAAAGATCCTCTCAGAGGCCGGCGTTTCGAGCGGAGTAAGACGTATCACAGCACTTACCTCTGATAATATCCTCGACTACTACAAGGATATGGAAGGAAAGCTCGACGAGATCCTTGCAGCATTAAAGACACCGCTTAACGGTGCTCTCGCAAAGGTCGAGTCTTTACAGAATGAGATAAAGGCCTTAAAGAGTGAAAATGAAGCCATAAAGAGCCAGGCTGCAAAGGAATCTTTAGGCGATATAGATTCAGATACTACCGAGGTAAACGGAGTCAGGTTCTATGCCAAGGCACTCAAAGGCGTCGGCGGAAATGACTTGAGAAATGTCGGAGACCAGATAAAGGATAAGCTAGGTGATGGAGTCATCTTCTTAGCCTCAGATAATGACGGAAAAGTAGCACTTCTGTCAATGGCTACAGATGTAGCCGTAAAGAAGGGCGCTCATGCCGGAAACCTGATAAAGGCTGTGGCTTCTATCGTAGGCGGAGGCGGCGGCGGACGTCCGCAGATGGCACAGGCTGGCGGAAAAGACGCGTCAAAGATTCCTGACGCCATTTCAAAGGCTGCTGAAGTGCTTAAAGAACAGCTCTCATAAAACAGAAAGGGACTGCTATGGGATTAAGTAAATGGGAAAAGGATGCAGTTATCGTCAGGGAGGATGACCAGGTGAAGAGCCTGCTCATTCTCCTGAAGGGGACAGTCCAGATGAAGATATCCGGACTTACTTTTGATATGTATCCGGGAAGCATCATAGGAATCGGCTCGGTTCCGGGTGAGACTTACGGCTTTTCGTGCCGGGCAAAGTCAGATGCAGCGACATATTCGTATGATTTTTCATCAATGGATGATATCGAGCAGATCTTTACCGACAATAAAAAAATAGCCCCAGACATGTGCGCTGCAGTGTTAAAAAATGCGTATAAAATCTACAGCTGTCTTGATCAGCTGCTTGATTCCTCATCCCGTATGTATAAAAATGTCCGGGAAAAGCTCGAAGAGTATCCTGGTCTCTGCAGAAAAACCGGCGATACGATCCTTGAATTTCCTGATATGAAGGCTTATCCCAAGCCGCCTGAAGAGACAGGCATTGAAGCCTGGAGGGTGAATTTCCTTAAAGGACTATTATCTTTTGATGAGATAAAAGAAGAGATCCTTACGGGGCAGAACGCACTCTCGATAGGCTACACCTGTATCACTATCGAGTTTCTCCACGATGTAAAGAAAAAAATAACCGAATTCCAGAAATATATAGAAGGCTTAAAGGCAGCTTCCCAGGAATTCCTGATGGTTTACTCCGCTCTAAGTGCAAAGAATTCGGCAATAGAGACAGGAGATCCTGATTCCATGCCGAAGCTGGAGGGTCTTATGGATCAGATCCTTGTGTTCTCGAAAGCTCCGGTGGAAAAAGCTGCGGAACTCAAGCAGTGCATGGCCGAGTATAAGGGCTTCAGTGACAGGTACGGAGTTACCGATGAGCACAGAAAGGTCAGAAGGAAGCTGGCAAAAGCATTTTATCCTATTTATGAGGCGGTGCTTTTACAAGTATTCAAGTCAAAGGCAGAGCCTCCTGTTTTTGTAAAGATGTTCCTGATGTTTGGGCTTCTCGACGAGACCATAGTGACTCCGGACGAGCTTCAGACGCTGTACGGCTTCACGAAGTCTTACAGGCCTGATACGTCAGGACATGTCATGTGCGCGTGGGAATGGCTGAAACGCATTTTTGACATGGAGGCAGAGCCTTCGAGGAACGAATTCGACCTCGATTACCCGAGCTATCTGAGAGAACTTAAGAACAACGGCGAGATAGACGAGGAAGAGGAGAAAAAATATCTGATCAGTCCGAGACGCCGTCTCCATTTCGAACTGAACAATATGTTCGCGCTTGGAAACCGAATGACATTCGGCCGTATGAGCGCCTTTGAACCGGTATTCGATGATGTGAATGTGATCGGTTCGATGGACAGAGGCTACCTCTATACTGAAAAGATCATGAAGGAGCTGTCATTCGTGACAGATCGGGACTTCGGCATTTTTTACAGGAATGATATCTATTCGGCACCGGAGCAGGGTGTTATGCAGATACCTATCCATCGCCAATTCCTCCCGAATATCATCATGATGCCGAATATGGGCTCGAGATTCGTCCTCTGGCAGGAGATAGAGGGAAAGAAGAGGCAGTCAAATGCCAGGATGCTGGTTCCTATCATCATGTCAGAAGACATCAGCGATAACATGATAAAGCTGTGCGGTGAGTTCCGCTGGGAGATGTGCAAGACTGAGCAGGGTATCCATTGGAACGATATGCGTGATCCTTCCCTGACTGCCGAATACACAGACTACCTGCAGTTCTATAAGAAGAACTCAGCGTTTACCGCAGACATCAAGGAGAAGATAAAGACAGTGCTCAAAAAGCATAATAATAACTACAAAAATGTCTTTGTCTCCGATTATCATGACTATCTGCGCTACGAGAGTAACGGCTCCATGAGGCTTCTAAAGCCTGCCCGTGAGATACTCGCGAAGTACTGTCCGTTTACAGGAGACGCCAAAGCGCTGCTTGCCGGCAACCCGACTTACCAGTCATTTGTCGAGAGATTTAACAATCACGAGGCAAAGGACCGCCGTGTAGTACAGCTTACTATAAAGCGCTTCGAAAAGGACGGAATAGACATTCCTAAGGAACTGACAGACGAAGTTAATTATTTAAGTCATTGACAAATCTGCTCAGAGTGATATAATACTCTTTGTGTGAAATCGACCGTCCGGTTGTGTTTTGCATGAATCCCATAATCGGAGGGAGGTCGAGCAAGAGTGGCAACCGTTATCGTAAAAGAAAACGAATCATTAGACAGTGCACTTCGCAGATTTAAGCGTAACTGTGCTAAGGCAGGCAACTAAGTCTTTATTTTCGCCACATACGGTGAAAGGGATTACAGAAGGAGCTTCTTCGGAAGTTCCTTTTTTTGTGTTCTTTTGCCGATACACGGTTGACATTTCACTTCACAGTGGTAAACTAAAAATCAGTTAAGCGAATCAAAGGAGATTCCACTGGTGACAGGTGGAGTCTCCTTATTTTTATGCGTATTAATGGAGCGGTGCTGTCAGGAATAGTTCCGCCAGTGTAAGCTCGCTTACACACCTGGCGGGGACTGTTCCTGACAATAGCGCGAAAGCGCGAGTTTTTGCACCACGAAAACAATTGTCAAATAATCTGACAATTTCCCAGGCAATAAATGAGCGATGCTGATAGATGCGCTGCTGACAGTTTGAGCTTGCTCAATGACTGACAGCAGCACAGCTATCAATAGTGCGAACGCGCGGATAAGCAGCCACGAAGTGGCTGCGCATCGCTCATAGTTTTTAAAAGAAAGGAAAAGCTATGTCAAATCCAAGAGAAGAAAGGCTTGCAAAACCGGAAGGCTTATACGATCCTGCTTTTGAGCATGACAGCTGCGGTATCGGAGCAGTCGTAAGCATCAAAGGCATAAGGACTCATAAGACAGTTTCCGACGCCTTAAAGATTGTGGAGAACTTAGAGCATAGAGCTGGAAAAGACGCTACTGGCACCACAGGTGACGGTGTAGGTATCCTGCTCCAGATCTCGCATAAATTTTTCAAAAAGGCAGCAGGCGAGATAGGAATCGACCTGAAGGAAGAGGGCGACTATGGAGTCGGCATGTTCTTCCTGCCTACTGAAGAACTTCAGCGCAAGCGTGTCCAGAAGATGTTCGAGATCATCGCCGAAAAGGAGGGCGTGCCTTTCCTTGGATGGAGAGATGTCCCGGTAAAGACCGAGATACTTGGAAATCTCGCGAAGTCTACTATGCCATATATGGCACAGGCATTTGTCGGAAGACCGGAGGGCATAGAGAAGGGACTGCCGTTCGACAGGAAGCTCTATGTAGTGCGCCGTGTCTTTGAGCAGACCTGTGAGGAGAGCGCGTATGTAGCTTCCCTTTCTTCGAGAACTATCGTATATAAGGGCATGATGCTCGTGAACCAGCTTCGTACCTTCTATTCAGATCTGACAGATCCTGACTATGAAGTGGCTATAGCCATCGTGCATTCACGTTTCTCGACGAACACGAACCCGAGCTGGGAGCGTGCTCATCCGAACAGATACATGGTCCACAATGGTGAGATCAACACCATAAAGGGTAATGCTGATAAGATGCTTTCCCGTGAGGAGACCATGTACTCCGAGTACCTCGAGCAGGATATGTCGAAGATCATCCCGGTCGTAAATACGAACGGGTCAGATTCGGCAATGCTCGACAATACTCTGGAATTCCTGATGATGAACGGAATGCCGCTTCCTCTTGCAGTTATGGTCACCATTCCTGAGCCGTGGGCGAATAACCGCGCGATGGATGAGAAGAGAAAAGACTTCTACGAGTATTACGCTACGATGATGGAGCCGTGGGATGGACCGGCTTCGATCATTTTCTCAGATGGAGATATCATGGGAGCAGTCCTCGACCGTAATGGACTCCGTCCTTCGAGATACTATGTGACAGATGATGACTACCTGATCCTTTCTTCAGAGGTCGGCGTGCTTCCTGTAGATGAGAGCCATATCGTGAAAAAAGACCGTCTGATGCCGGGCAGAATGCTTCTCGTGGATACAAAGCAGAAGAGGCTTATAGATGACAAGGAAGTAAAGAATATGTACGCTTCCCGTCATCCATTCGGTGAGTGGCTCGACCAGAACCTTGTGAATCTCTCAGATGTACCTATCCCGAACAGACCGGTTCCTGAGAATTCCAAGGCTGACAGGCAGAGGCTTCTCAAGGCTTTCGGCTATTCATATGAGGATGTACGTGAGGGCATCATGCCTATGGCAGAAAACGGCGCTGAGTCGATAGGCGCCATGGGAGTAGATACTCCGCTGGCTGTACTTTCAAACCAGCACAGGCCGCTGTTCGACTATTTCAAGCAGCTGTTCGCACAGGTTACGAACCCGCCTATAGATTCGATCCGTGAAAAAATAGTCACATCGACTACTATTTTCCTTGGCACCGCAGGAAACGTCCTAAAGGAGAGTGCAAAGAACTGCAACCTTCTCCGTATAAATCACCCGATCCTTTCCGATACAGACCTTCTCCGTATCAGATATATGGACAGGCCGGGATTTAAGGTAGAGACGATACCTATCACCTATTATAAAAATACTTCTCTTGAGAAGGCTATCGAGCATCTTTTTGTGGAAGCAGACAGAGCATACAGAGACAGGGCGAATATCCTGATCCTTAGTGACAGAGGAGTCGATGAGAACCATGTGGCGATTCCTTCACTCCTCGCAGTATCAGCACTCCAGCAGCATCTGGTACGCACGAAGAAGAGAACCAGACTTTCACTTGTACTCGAAAGCGGAGAGCCTAGAAATGTACACCATTTCGCTACTCTGTTAGGCTACGGTGCCTCAGCTATCAACCCTTACTTAGCGCACGAGAGCATCCACCAGCTTATAGAAGAGGGAACGCTGAAGAAGGACTACTATGCAGCCTGCAACGCCTATGACGAGGCTATCCTTTCAGGCATTGTAAAAATAGCTTCAAAGATGGGTATCTCAACGATCCAGTCATATCAGGGCGCAAAGATCTTCGAAGCAGTCGGCATCGACCGTTCGGTGATCGACAGATACTTTACCGGTACGACTTCTCCTATCGGCGGCATTACCTTAGATGACATCGCAAAGGATGTCGAATACCGTCATGACAAGGCTTTTGATCCGCTTGAATTAGGCGAAGATACGACCTTAGATTCCAGCGGCTATCACAAGATGCGTTCAGGAAAAGAAGAGCATCTGTATAACCCGAACACTATCCACATGCTTCAGAAGTCTACCTGGACAGGCGACTATCAGCTGTTCAAGCAGTATGAGGATGAAGTCGAGAGAGAGGACTGTGTCAAGAATCTCCGTGGACTTTTAGACTTCAAATACCCGAAGAAGGGAATTCCTCTTTCAGAGGTAGAGCCGGCAAGCTCGATCATGAGAAGGTTCAAGACAGGTGCCATGAGCTACGGATCTATTTCCCGTGAGGCACATGAGACACTTGCCATTGCGATGAACATGATCCACGGCAAGTCGAATACAGGTGAAGGCGGCGAGGAAGAAGACCGCCTGACAGTAGGCGCTGACGGAATGAACCGCTGCTCAGCCATAAAGCAGGTGGCAAGCGGACGTTTCGGAGTTACCTCGGTTTACCTTAATTCCGCGCAGGAGATCCAGATAAAAATGGCTCAGGGTGCCAAGCCTGGTGAAGGCGGTCATCTCCCGGGAAAGAAAGTATATCCGTGGATCGCGAAGACGAGACTTTCTACCCCAGGTGTATCGCTGATCTCTCCACCGCCTCATCACGATATCTATTCTATCGAGGACCTGGCAGAGCTCATCTACGACCTTAAGAATGCGAACGACAAGGCACGTATTTCCGTAAAGCTCGTCTCTGAGGCAGGCGTCGGAACTGTAGCCTCTGGTGTCGCAAAGGCTGGAGCACAGGTCATCCTGATCTCTGGCCATGACGGAGGTACAGGTGCCGCACCGCTCTCATCTATCCACAATGCCGGAATGCCTTGGGAGCTCGGAGTTGCCGAGGCTCATCAGACCCTCATCAGAAACGGTCTTCGTGAAAAAGTGATCATCGAGACTGACGGTAAGCTGATGACAGGCCGCGATGTAGCCATAGCAGCAATGCTCGGTGCTGAGGAATACGGATTTGCTACGGCACCACTTGTCACTATGGGATGTGTAATGATGCGTGTCTGCAACAAGGATACCTGTCCTGTAGGTATAGCTACCCAGAACCCTGTTCTCAGAAAGCGTTTTGCCGGAAAGCCGGAGTACGTGGTGAACTTCATGAAGTTCATCGCAGAAGACCTTCGTGAGATCATGGCGAAGCTCGGAGTGCGTACCATCGACGAACTCGTCGGAAGAAGTGACCTTCTTCAGGTTCGCGAGAATGTTACCGATGGTAAGCATCCGAAGTACGCAAAGGTCGATATGTCCAATGTACTGAACAATCCGTTCGTAAAGGACATGAAGCCTGTACATTACGATAAGAAAAATGAGTTCGACTTCAAGCTGAATGAGACACTTGACGAAAAGGTTCTCTTAAAGAAGCTTCCTCTCGACATAGAGCCAGGCGAAAAGAAGTCGGTAGATGTCGATGTGAAAAATACCGACCGTGCCTTCGGAACCCTCTTCGGCTCACGGATCACGAGAAAGTATAAGGAATCACTCCCGGATGACACCTACACAGTTCACTGCAAGGGAGCTGGCGGACAGAGTTTTGGGGCCTTTATCCCGAAGGGACTCACTCTCGAACTGGTCGGCGATTCAAACGACTACTTTGGTAAGGGTCTCTCAGGCGGAAAGCTCATCGTATATCCTCCGAAAGGTTCAAAGATCCCTGCTGATGAGAATATCGTGATCGGAAACGTAGCTCTCTATGGTGCTACTAGCGGCAAGGCATTTATCTCTGGTGTCGCAGGCGAGAGATTCCTCGTAAGGAACTCCGGAGCTACGGCAGTAGTAGAAGGCGTCGGAGACCACGGATGCGAGTACATGACAGGAGGTACAGCAGTTATCCTTGGACGTACCGGAAAGAATTTTGCTGCAGGAATGAGCGGCGGAATAGCATATGTGCTTGATGAGGACGCTACACTCTACAAGAGACTGAACCAGTCGATGGTAAGCCTCGAGCAGGTAACAGATAAGTACGACGTACAGGAACTCAAAGAGCTTATCGCAGAGCACGTATCAGTGACCGGCTCTGAAAAGGGCAAGAAGATCTTCGACCATTTTGCCGAGTATCTGCCGAAGTTCAAAAAAGTCGTTCCGCACGACTTCAAGAAGATGCAGCAGTCGATAGCATGGATGGAAGAAAAGGGTCTGTCGTCTGAAGCCGCTCAGATGGAGGCTTTCAGGGCTGTTACAGGACAGAGTGATGTTAAAATAGGGGTCAGGAATTAGGATATAGGGTTTAGGGGCCAGGAAATAGGGACTAGTGGGTAATAAGCTATTCCCTATCCCCTATATCCTATCCCCTGATTTTCACGAATTCCATACGCCTTTATCATACGAAAAACAGTCGCTTCAGGGCGCCAGATGTATGGACTGCGGTGTTCCGTTCTGCCAGTACGGTTGCAATATCGCCGGTATGACCTCAGGCTGTCCTCTGAATAATCTCGTTCCGGAATGGAACGACCTCGTATATCATGGAAATTACGAGCAGGCTTATATCAGGCTCCACAAGACTTCGAATTTCCCAGAGTTTACGAGCCGTGTCTGCCCGGCGCTCTGCGAGAAGGCCTGCACGAACGGTCTTCACTCAGAACCTGTTTCGACGAAAGAGAATGAAAAGGCAATCATCGAATACGCCTATGAGCACGGTATCGCAAAAGCCCGCCCGCCAAAGGTGCGCACCGGGAAGAAAGTCGCAGTCATTGGAAGCGGCCCTTCAGGACTTGCTGTCGCTGATCAGCTGAACCAGAGAGGACACCTGGTGACCGTGTATGAAAGACACGATAAGGTCGGCGGTCTCTTGAGGTACGGCATTCCGAATATGAAGCTCGAAAAGAGTGTAATTGACAGGAAAATAAAGGTCATGGAGGATGAGGGGATCACCTTCGTGACAAATGCCGATGCCGGTGTCTCGCTTAAGGCTTCTTCACTTGAAAAAGATTACGATGCTGTAGTTCTCTGTTGCGGTGCTTCTCATCCGAGAGACATATCAGCTCCGGGACGTGAGGCAAAGGGCATCTACTATGCTGTGGATTTTCTTACATCTACGACGAAAGCTCTTGATGAGAATGCCATTCCGCAGGGTGATTTCATCTCTGCAAAGGGTAAGGATGTCATCGTTATCGGCGGTGGTGATACAGGAAATGACTGTGTCGGTACCTGCATGAGACACGGCGCCAAGTCTGTGACACAGCTTGAGATGATGCCGGCCCCTCCAGTCGAGAGAACCCCGCAGAACAGCTGGCCTGAGTGGCCGCGCATCTTAAAGACGGACTACGGTCAGGAAGAGGCTATAGCTGTATTCGGTCATGACCCACGTATCTACCAGACGACTGTAAAGGAGTATAAGAAGGATAAAAAGGGTGACCTTAAGTCTGTAGTTCTCGTTTCCCTCGAAGCAAAGAAGGACGAGAAGACCGGCAGACTGAATATGGTTCCTATCGAAGGAAGCGAGAAGGAAGTCCCTTGTCAGCTTGTCCTTATAGCAGCAGGCTTCCTGGGCTCTGAAAAGTACGTAACCGACGCCTTCAAAGTCTCACTCGACAAACGCACCAATGTCGAGGGTGTAAACGGCAGTCACGCCACCTCAGTGAAAAAGGTATTCACTGCCGGCGACATGCACACCGGCCAGTCCCTCGTCGTCAAAGCCATCGCCGAAGGCCGCAAATGCGCCCGCGAGGTCGACGAGTTCCTGATGGGATACTCAAACCTGTAAAGATCTGCAGTGTCTCTTTGCATATTTTATCTTAGCGTGGTAAAATACAGCACATGAGCATTCGGATAGATCAGATAAAAATCAGACCAGAAAATGACAGCCGCGAGGCGCTTCTGTCGGAGGCGGCCAGGCGGCTTCATATAAGTGAAAAAGACATTACGGATCTTTCTGTAGTAAAGAAGTCGATAGACGCGAGAAAGAAGCCGGATGTCTTTTTATTGTATCAGCTCGCGGTAAGTGTCCGCGTGAATGAACAGAAGCTCTTAAAGAATCACCATATAAAAAATATTTCTATATACCAGAAGAAGACATACAAACTGAAGACGGGTCTTTCTTTAAATGGCAGAAAGCGTCCAGTCATAGTGGGGCTGGGACCTGCTGGACTTTTTGCGGGACTTGTGCTGGCAGAAGCTGGACTTGAACCGCTGATCATAGAGCGCGGAAAACCGGCGGCCGAGAGAAGAGAGGATGTCGAGCATTTTTTCAGGACAGGTGTCCTGAAACCGGATTCGAATGTGCAGTTCGGAGAGGGTGGTGCAGGGACATTTTCGGACGGGAAGCTAAACACCGGGGTCCATGATAAAAATGGCCGGAACCATTTTGTCCTGGAGACCTTTGTAAAGTACGGAGCACCGTCTGAAATCCTCTTTGAGGCGAAGCCGCATATCGGAACTGACCGTCTGATAGAAGTCGTGTCGGAGATCAGAAAAGCCATCATAGAAAAAGGCGGAGAAGTCAGGTTTAATACGAAAATGACAGAACTGTGCGTCGCAGGCGGACAGATAACCGGTGTAAAAACTGATAAAGAAACCATAGATACTGACACGGTGATTCTCGCCATCGGACATTCAGCCAGAGATACATTCAGGACTCTTTACGAAGAAAAGATACCTATGACATCGAAGCAGTTTGCCATGGGATTTCGTATCGAGCATCCGCAGAGTTTTATTAATGAGTCGCAGTATGGCAAAAAGGCTGCTTCCTACCTTCCAGCAGCTCCATATAAGCTGGCATATTCAAAAGGAGAGCGCGGAGTCTACTCTTTCTGCATGTGTCCGGGAGGATATGTCGTAAACGCATCATCAGAACCGGGACACCTTGCAGTAAACGGCATGAGTAATTACGGCCGTGACTCAGCGAATGCCAATTCAGCCATCGTAGTGGCAGTCGGAGCAGGTGAGTATGACCTGAATGATCCGCTTGGAGCCATCGAATACCAGCGCTCTATCGAGAAAAAGGCATACGATCTCTGCAACGGAAAAATCCCACAGCAGTTATACGGAGACTTTAAAGCAGATAAAGAGAGCTCTTCGTTCGGAGACTTTGAGTCGCTTACAAAGGGAGAGCACTCCTTTGCGAATCTGAGAGGGATATATTCACCGGAGATAGAGCAGGCGTTTCTGACAGGAATGGAAGAATTCGATAAAAGGATTCACGGCTTTACCAGATACGACGCCATTCTCAGCGGAGTGGAGAGCCGTACCTCGAGTCCTGTCAGGATCCCGCGTGATGAGACCTTTCAGTCCGTGGTACGCGGACTCTATCCATGTGGCGAGGGAGCCGGCTACGCAGGCGGTATCACCTCAGCTGCGATCGACGGTATAAAAGTTGCCGAAGCCGTGATAAATGAGTTATAATATTTTTTCGTATGAGAGAAATCAGAGAATTAGACCAGAGTGTCATAGATAAAATAGCAGCGGGAGAGGTAGTGGAAAGGCCGGCTTCGGTGATAAAGGAACTGACAGAGAATGCGATAGATGCCGGTGCCACAGCTATTTCTGTAGAGATAGAGGGTGGCGGCATAGATCTGATAAGGGTCACCGATAACGGCTCAGGCATTCCAGAAGACCAGATAGAGATAGCATTTTTGCGGCATGCGACAAGCAAGCTTAGGACGGAAGAAGAGCTTCATTCGATAGGCTCCCTCGGATTCAGAGGCGAAGCGCTCTCTTCGATAGCCGCAGTTTCGAAGGTCGAGGTCTTTACGAAGACCGAGGATGAGATGGCAGGCTGTCATTACCGTATTGAAGGCGGCAAGGAGATAGAAAAAGAGTCGAAGGCTGCGCCGGACGGGACCACTTTTATCATCAGGTCACTTTTTTATAATACACCTGCCAGAAGAAAATTCCTGAAAAGCCCTACTACAGAGGGAAACTACATAAGAGACCTGCTTGAAAAACTGGCGCTCTCGCATCCTGACATAGCGTTCAAATTCCGCGCGAATAAAGCGGATAAGTTCGTGACAGTAGGAGACGGGAAGCTCTTAGACGCCATTTACTGTGTCTATGGCCGCTCGATAGCAAATCATCTGCTTACCATAGATAAGGCAGAGGAGGGGATACATATCACCGGTTACCTCGGAAAAAGTGAGTTGAACCGAGGAAACCGCACGATGGAGATCTTTTTCGTAAACCAGAGACTGGTGAAGAGCAGGATACTGTCCAAAGCGCTTGAAGCAGGCGGCGAGGGATTCGTGATGAAGCACCAGTACCCGTTTGCGATACTTTTCTTAGATTTTGATCCGACGCTTGTCGATGTGAATGTCCATCCATCGAAGCAGGAGGTCAGGTTCATGGATGAACCGCTCGTGTATAAGCTTGTGTCAGAGGCAGTCCACGAGGCCTATGCAGGAAAAGACGCGGAGCGAGACACTGAGGACTTAAGGGAAAATCCCCCGGCTCCGGAAACGGTGAAGGAAGCGCCGAAGGCGCCGGAGCCTTTTGAAAGAGAGCGACTCTCACAGATAAAAGACGCGATAACGCATCAGATATCGAAGGATTCTCCATATGAGAAAAAGTATGAGAGAAGCAGTGTAGACAGATTTTTATCGGAGAGAAAAGCGACTCTTCCTGAGAGCACGCCGTATGATAAGCCGGCTGCATCTGAGGACGACAGTGTTTTTGACGCGCCGTTAAGAAAAGAGACTCTTGAAAAAAAATACGAGCAGACTTCATTTATCTCAAAGGATTCTGCGATAAATCACAGGCTTATAGGACTGGCATTTGATACATACTGGATTTTTGAGTACAATGACGCGCTTTTCTTAGTCGATCAGCATGCAGCCCATGAGAAGGTAAACTACGAGAGGCTTATGCGCCATCTTAAGGACCATCAGATGACTTCCGAGATGATCTCGCCTTCGATGATCATCACGCTGACAAAGACTGAAAAACAGACGGTGTTCGACCATATAGACGCGTTTGAGGATCTGGGATTCCGGATCTCCGATTTCGGGGAGACCGAGGTGGCACTCGAGGCCATACCGGGGAACCTCTTTGATATCGATGCGAAGGAGCTTTTTACGAATGTGCTCTCAGGCATAAATGACTGGGGCACGGAGAAGGTCCCGCAGATAGTCCGTGAAAAAATAGCCTCGATGTCGTGCAAGGCTGCAGTCAAGGGCAACCAGCCGATTTCTGCCACAGAGATGGATCATCTCTTCACGGAAATGATGCAGGCCGACGAGCCATATCACTGCCCGCACGGCCGCCCAACAGTCGTGCGCATCACCAAGGCCGAACTCGACCGCCGATTTAAAAGGATAGTGAATTAAATGTCAGAATTATCACCTATGATGCAGGAGTACCTGGCTACAAAGGAAAAGTACAAGGACTGCATTTTATTTTATAGGTTAGGCGACTTCTACGAGATGTTCTTCGATGACGCGAAGCTGGCCTCAAAGGAACTCGACCTGACGCTGACAGGTAAAAACTGCGGACTCGAGGAGCGGGCGCCGATGTGCGGCATTCCGTTTCACGCAGTCGACACCTACCTGTCAAGACTCGTAAAGAACGGCCATAAGGTAGCTATCTGCGAGCAGCTCGAAGACCCAAAGCAGGCAAAAGGCCTGGTAAAACGCGGTGTCATCAGGATAGTTACACCGGGAACAGACCTCTCAGGTTCTGAGACCGACGGCTCGAATAACTACATCGCATGCATTTACTATAAGGATAAAAAGACGATAGGTCTTGCCTTTGCAGATGTCTCGACTGGTGATTTTTATACGACAGAGACAGACAGCATGTCGAAGGTGGCAGACGAAGTATCAAAGTATGACCCGTCTGAGTTTATCTATAACTCAGTATTTACGAAAGAGCAGCCTGACTTCATAAAAGAGCAGACCGATAAGAAAAAAATGTGTTCCGAGGCCGACAGGTCTTATTTTTTAGCGGATAATGCAGCAGACGTACTAAAGAGGCATTTCAAGGTCTATTCTACATCAGCCCTGGGGCTTGACGGCTATCCGTCAGCTCTTATCGCAAGCGGAGCACTGACATCGTATCTTCTCGATACGCAGATGAACGACCTGTCCCATATGAACGAGATCCACCCGTATTCTATAGGAAGGTACTTAGTTATCGACCATTCGACCTACAGGAATCTCGAGCTTATCGAGACGATGCGAGAGAAGGAGAAGCGCGGATCACTTTTCTGGGTCCTCGACCGCACAAAGACGGCGATGGGCCAGAGGAAACTAAAAAATATGATCGAGCATCCCCTGCTAGACGTATCAGAGATAGACGAAAGGCTCGATGCCATAGATGAGCTGAACCAGTCGATGGTAGATCGTGAGGAGATAAGGGAATATCTGTCAGGAGTCTATGACCTCTTAAGGCTTCTGATGCGCTTTTCCTACAGGAGCGCGAACCCGAGGGACCTCCTGGCGTTTAAGGATTCTATAACTCCATTGGGTCCTATAAAAAATATCCTCTCAGGTTTTTCATCTGAGCTGTTGAAGGACTTAGCGGACAAGATCGACCCTATGGACGACCTTAGAGAACTTCTGGAAGCGGCTATAGATGAAGATGCGCCGGCTTCGGTTCACGATGCCGGTATCTTAAAAGAAGGCTTTGACGAGGAAGCTGATAAGCTCAGGAAGGCAAAGACTGATGGAAAACAGTGGCTTTCTGATCTGGAAGCCAAGGAGCGTGAGCGCACCGGGATATCGAAGCTCAAGGTCAAGTACAACAAAGTCTTCGGCTATTTTATCGAGGTCAGCAACTCGTTTAAGGACAAGGTTCCGGACGATTACATCAGAAAGCAGACATTGGTAAACGGTGAGAGATACTACACACCGGAGCTTAAGGACTTAGAGAATACTATACTCGGAGCGCAGGACAAGCTGGTCTCATTAGAGCATCAGATATTTGACGAGATCCTCGAGAAGCTCAACGATGCAGCTGTCCGTATACAGCGGACAGCCGAGGCAGTCAGCGTCCTGGATGTCTTAGCAGGAGTTTCCGATGTCTCACAGAAGAACCACTATGTCAGACCTCATATAAACCAGAATGGCGTCATAGACATAAAGGGCGGACGTCACCCTGTCGTTGAAAAAATGATACCGGACGGATCATTTATCGCAAATGATACCTACTTAGATGATGAGGATTTCAGAACGGCGATAATCACCGGACCGAACATGGCGGGAAAGTCTACCTATATGCGACAGACTGCGCTTATCGTTCTGATGGCGCAGTGCGGATTTTTCGTGCCGGCAGACAGTGCGGATATCGGGATCTGTGACAGGATTTTTACCAGGGTAGGAGCCAGCGATGACTTAGCGAGCGGCCAGTCTACTTTTATGGTGGAGATGAACGAAGTCGCGAATATCCTTAAAAACGCTACGTCGAAGAGCCTTGTGATCCTTGACGAGATAGGCAGGGGAACGAGCACCTTCGACGGACTCTCGATCGCCCAGGCTGTAGTCGAGTATGTCTCAGATAAGGCAAAGATCGGAGCAAAGACTCTCTTTGCGACGCATTACCATGAACTGACTTCGCTTGAAGGAAAGCTGCCAGGTGTTCACAACTACTGTGTCGCGGTAAAAGAGGAAGGCAAAGATGTGACTTTCCTTAGAAAAATAGTTCCGGGCGAAGCTGACAGAAGCTACGGTATCGAGGTTGCAAAGCTTGCCGGAGTGCCGTCTCCGGTACTCAGGCGCGCCAGAAAAATATCCGAAAAGCTCGAACGCGAGGAGTTCGAGAACAAGTCGCGGAGCGGAAAGAAAGCAGACGATGATATCGAAGGACAGATATCATTTTCGGATATTTTTGCGGAGCCTGAAGAGACAGCTGACGAGCAGGCTGATGAAAAGAATGCCTTTATCTCAGAGATAAAGGACATAGATGTAAATATGATGACGCCTCTCGAGGCGATGAATACACTTTCTGAATTGAGGAAAAAAGCAGATGGATTTAAGTGATCTTTATAAAGAAGCGGGGATAGACAGGGAAGTCTATGAGTATGGAGAAAAAGCGGAGTCGCGCCTTAAGGACCGCTTTGATAGAATAGATAAACTCGCTGAGTTAAATCAGATAAAAGTCATCCAGGCTATGAGAAAAGAGCGCGTCTCCTATGACTGTCTTAACGGAACGACAGGCTACGGTTACGGAGATGTCGGAAGAGATACTCTGGAAAAGGTCTATGCCGACGTTTTCCACGGTGAGGATGCACTGGTGCGCCCGCAGATCACCTGTGGTACACATGCCATTGCTCTGGCACTTTTTTCAAATCTGAGACCTGGCGATACGTTCGTATCCATAGCCGGGAAGCCTTATGATACTTTAGACGATGTGATCGGCTTAAATCCGTGCAAAGGCTCACTGGCTGAGTACGGAGTGAAGTACAGACAGGCAGACTTAAAGCCTGACAGCTCCTTTGACTTTGACGCGATCAGGTCGGCGATCGACGATACGACAAAGGTCGTCGAGATCCAGAGGTCAAAGGGATACGCTACGAGAAAGTCTTTTTCTGTCGATGAGATAGGAGAAGCCATTCACTTCGTAAAGAGCATAAAACCGGATGCACTTGTATTCGTGGATAACTGCTACGGCGAGTTTGTCGAGGACAAGGAGCCGCTCGAGGTCGGAGCCGATTTCATGGCGGGAAGCCTTATAAAAAATCCGGGTGGCGGACTGGCGCCTATAGGCGGATACATCGTAGGAAAAGAGGAGTGCATCGAAAATGCGGCAAACCGTCTGACTTCACCGGGACTTGGAAGAGAAGTCGGCGCTTCACTTGAGGCGATGAGGAGCTTTTACCAGGGATTTTTCTTAGCGCCTACTGTAACGGCAGCAGCGGAAAAGGGAGCTATATTCGCAGCAGAGGTCTTTGAAGGACTGGGATACGAATGTGTTCCGAAGGCAGCCGAAGACAGGCACGACATAATCCAGGCTGTCGAGCTCAGGACGCCGGAGGCTCTCTGCGCATTCTGTGAAGGCATTCAGGCGGCTTCACCTATTGACAGCTATGTAAAGCCAGAACCGTGGGATATGCCAGGATACTCTGATCAGGTCATCATGGCAGCAGGCACTTTTGTGAGCGGAGCATCGATAGAGCTGTCGGCTGACGGACCGCTGCGTAAACCTTATGCCGCTTATTTCCAGGGCGGACTCACCTATCTGCACGCGAAGTTTGGCATTCTGATGGCGTTGCAGCACATGGTAAATGCCGGAGAAATTTCGTTGAAATAACTATCTGATTGTGGTATTCTTTTAGTGTATGCGTTTGTGTCTGGTAAGAGGAGAGAAACGGAGACACAGATGAAAGAAACGCATTGGACTACAGATGTCGATCCGCAGACAAAGGCGGCGACCTACGGTATAAGCTCGCTGACTGACGCAGAGCTTTTGGCACTTGTCATAAGAAACGGCACGAAGGAGAAAAACGCTCTTGACCTGGCTGCAGAAGTGCTGGCAGGAAAAGAGGGCTTCTATTCGTTGATGGAATCGGATAGGGAAGACTTTTTGTCGATAGAAGGCATAGGCCAGGCAAAAGCCTACCTGCTTTTAGCTGTTCAGCAGATAGCGAAGCGGGCTTTTTCGCAGCATAGGATGTTCTCACTTCCTATAGAAAGCTCAAAGGAAGCTGCGGATTATGTGATGCAGGACCTGAGGTACGCGAAGCAGGAGTATGTCATGATGCTGATGCTTGACACCAGGCTCCGGGTCATGGCAAAGGAAGTGCTTTTCATAGGTTCGCTCGATCAGTCTATGTATTCGCCGAGAGAGCTTTTTACCTCAGCGCTAAAGCACAGGGCTGCGCAGGTGATACTTTTTCACAATCATCCGAGCGGAGACCCTTCACCGAGCCAGATGGACATCGAAGTCACGAAGAAGACCCAGGAAGCCGGAAGACTTTTGGATATTCCGCTTTCAGACCATATAATCATCGGGGACTATAAGTACTACAGCTTCAGGGAACACGGAATGCTCGTCTGAGGCCAGTTCAGGAGGAAAAAATGACCAACGGTTACGGAATCGACATGGGCACGGGAAATCTGAAGATATACAGCCGTGCATCAGATACGGTAACTCTTCAGAAAAATACGATAGCCATAGTAGACGGAAACCAGATGTATGCCTACGGAGATGAGGCCTATTCGATGTTTGAGAAAGCACCGGAGACTATTGAGGTATCATTTCCTATAGTGGGCGGAGTCATAGCAGACTTCGATAATATGCAGACAATGCTCCTTGAAGTCCTGGCGAAGAATGTAGACGCGAAGCTCAAGGGCTCAGACATAGTCATAGCAGTTCCGACGGATATCACAGAAGTAGAGAAGAAGGCCTTCTATGATATGTTCGCAAAGACCAGGATAAAGGCGAGAAGCATAAGACTCTGTGAGAAGCCTTTAGCAGACGCTTTGGGACTCGGACTTGATATCACTGAGCCTACAGGTGTCATGGTGGTAGACATGGGAGCTGACACTACTGAGATCTCAGTTATCTCTCTCGGCGGACTCGTCCTCTCAGAGCTTCTCCCATATGGCGGGAATAAGCTCGACGACGCTATCGTGACCTACATGAAGCGCAGATATAATCTCGTGATCGGAAAAAAGACCGCGAAGTCACTAAAGGAAAAAATAGGCCGTGCCATCGAAGCTGAAGAGGGCGCAGAGCCGGAGACTATCACTATAGTAGGACGCGACGTAGTGAGCGGCCTCCCGATAGAAATGGACATCTCTGATGAGATCATCTACCAGAGCATCAAGGACGACTTAGCGAATATAGGCCAGTCCATCAGGATGATTCTCGAGAAAGTTCCACCGGAACTCGCGAAGGATATAGTCCATTCCGGAATCTATGTGACCGGCGGTTCATCGAAGATCAGCGGAGTCGGAGAACTCTTCAGGTCGATGACCAATATCGAGATGATAGTAGCTGATGACGGTACACAGACGGTAGCTTTAGGTCTTGGAAAAGTACTCTCGGAGGACAGATTTGACAGATTCGGTTACACGATGAAGTCGAGGATATTCAGCTAAGACATGGATAAAAAAAACAGGATAAATATACCAGGATATGCGGTGCTTCTATTCCTTGGGCTGCTGTGCATAGTCATTCTGTTTTACAGTTTTGCGACAGGTTTTTCGGGAGGACCGCTTTCTACTATAGCGGACTATGTGTTCGCGCCGATGCAGGAGGGCCTTTCGAATGCCGGAGGCGCTATCTCACACGGGATCGACGAGCACAGAGAAAAGGAGAAGCTCTTAGCCGAGAATGAAAGGCTTACCGCGAGGGTAAATGAACTCGAGTCGAGACTTACGAATACCCAGCTGAAGGAAAACGAGCTCACGAGACTCGAAGAGCTTCTTAAACTCAGCAAGGACTATGACCAGTATGATACGACAGGAGCGCGTATCATAGCGAAGGGAACGAGTAACTGGTTCTCTACTTTTACTATAAATAAAGGCAGTGCCGACGGCATCAAAAAGGACATGAATGTCATAGCCGGGAACGGACTTGTCGGCTGTGTGACATCTGTCGGAAAACACTACGCGAATGTCCGTTCGATAATAGACGATGATTCAAATGTATCGGCTTCGGTATCTACGACAGAAGACGATATGATAATAACCGGCGGGATAGAACAGGTCCAGAAGAACGGACTCATATCTTTTTCGGGACTAAGGGATTCAAAGGATAAGGTAAAAGAAGGCGACGCTGTCGTCACGAGTAACATCTCGAGCAAGTACCTTCCTGGGATCCTGATCGGATATATCGCCGAGAAAAAAGACGACACGAATGCCCTGACGAGTTCAGGGACCATAACGCCGGTAGTTGATTTTTCGCATCTGTCTGAGGTACTTGTGATCACTCAGCTTAAAGAAACAGGAAAATAATGAAAGCCGTATATTATATACTGAGAGGGGGCATTATATGTATTGCCCTCATTCTTTTATTCATACTGCAGACTGCGATAATGCCGCATCTGTCACTGGCTTCCACGCCGAACCTGATGCTCGTCTTTGTATCGATGATGGGCTTTATGAGAGGAAGAAAGACCGGAGCGTTTACAGGACTTATAGCAGGACTGATGCTCGACCTTTTTTCGGGACTTCTGTTCGGGACATATTCATTTATCTATATGCTTCTCGGATATCTGAACGGCTTTTTCAGAAAGATCTATTTCGGAGACAGCATAAGGCTTCCGGTACTCCTTACCGCAGCTACTGATCTGATCTACGGATTTATGATCTACGGAGTATTTTTCCTCTTAAATGGAAAGACGGATGTCTGGTACTATTTTTTTAATGTGATGATGCCAGAGATGATATATACGGTGATCTGTGCACTGGTTTTATATTTCCCGGCCTACCACCTGAATAATCTTCTCGACCGCATCAGAAACAGGAGGGAACGCAGAATTGCTTGACGAATTGAAAGCCATTTTCGGGCGGATATTCTCATCAAGAAAATCAGTGCTCTATGCCCTGTTTTCTCTTTTTATGTTAATACTCATCGGCAGGCTCTTTTACCTGCAGGTGGTCAGGGGCTCGAGCTACAGGTCGAACTATAACCTGAAGATCGAACGCACCGAACCTATAAATGCCGCCCGTGGCAATATTTACGACAGAAATGGAAAGCTTCTAGCCTATAACGACCTGGCCTATACGGTGACTCTTACGGACGCAGTGACATATACGAAGCAGGACGACCATTACAGGAAGCTTAACGCAGTGATCTACAGACTGATCACGAATATCGAAAAAAACGGTGATACGATAGACACAGATTTCGGGATCGTAAGAGGTGATGACGGAAAGCTCTCTTTCAGGGATTCCGGAAGCGCCATCGACAGATTCAGGGCTGATGTCTTCGGAGAAGCCAGAGTCTCTGATCTAAACTACGACAGTAAGCTGAAGTATAACAAGGCCGAGGCTACTCCGCAGCAGATCATGGACTATCTCTACAGTAAAAAAATGTTCGACGTCTCATCTTCGTATGACGACGAGATGCGCTTTAAGATAGCTGTAGTCAGGTACAAGATATGGCTGAACCGTTACCAGCAGTACATGGTGACGCCTATCGCCTACGACGTGTCTGATAAGACAGTAGTCTACGTAAAGGAGAATTCTGATATCCTCCCGGGAGCTGACATCAGGGATGATACGATTAGAAAATACTCTGATCCGGAAGCCTTCGCTTCGATAATCGGCTATACCGGAACCATCTCTTCAGATGAATACGCCGAGAAGCATAAAAAAGACGATACCGTGACCATAAACGATCAGGTCGGAAAGTCCGGTATCGAAGAAGTCATGGAATCTTACCTCGCCGGAAAGAAAGGCTACAGGAAGCTCTACGCGAACTCCCAGGGAAAGGCTCTTTCGGTAACAGAACAGAAGGATCCGGTTTCCGGTGATAATGTCTATCTATCCATAGACAAAAGTCTCCAGAAGAAAACCTACACTCTCCTTGAAAAAGAGATAGCCGGCATCCTGAACTCAAAGATAGTTAACACGAAGGAATACCATCTGCCGAAGAACGGTTCCGGAGCCAATGTCGTGGTACCGGTCTATGATGTGTACTATTCGTTCATAAAAAACCGTCTGATAGACATAGATGAACTGGCTGAAAAGGATGCCACAGATACCGAGCATAAAGTAAGCGATGCCTTCAATGCTCATCAGGAGAAGGCAGTTTCTTATGTAGAGAAAAATCTCCTCTCTTCAAAGGCACCGACATACGAGAGCTTAAGTGAAGAAGGGCAGGAGTACGCTACCTACATAGTAAAGACTCTACGCGATGAAAAAATTCTTAGCGAGAAGTCAAAGTCATCCGATGATCCTTACTACAAGAAGTGGTCGAATGAGAAGATTTCGGTGTACACTTACCTGAAGTACTGTCTGTCCAAGGGATGGGTCGACTACACGAAGTTTACGACGAACGATACTTTTGTAGACTCATCAGAGCTCTATAAGAACCTGACAGACTATATCTTAAATGACGTGGTAAAGAACGATGACTTCAAGAAGATAGCGTTCCACTATGCCATCCTTGATGATGAGATAAGCGGATCAAGTCTCTGCGCCATCCTCTATGATCAGGGAGTCCTGAAAAAAGATAAAGCCACGAGAGACGCGCTGGTAAATGGAAGCATATCGGCTTTTTCATTCGTAAAGAATAAGCTCAAGAAACTCGAGCTTACACCGGGAATGCTCGGACTCGAGCCGTCGAGCGGTTCATCAGTAGTCATGGATTCAAAGACAGGAGAAATCCTTGCGCTCGTTTCCTATCCGGGGTATGATAATAACAGGCTCGCAAATAACGTAGATAACGAGTATTACTCGTATCTGCTCCAGAATTCGTCGAACCCGTTATATAACTTTGCTACGCAGCAGAGAACGGCACCTGGTTCTACCTTTAAGCTCGTGACTTCTACTGCAGGACTCTCAGAAGGTGTCATCTCCACGACTTCTACGATAACGGATAAAGGAGTCTTTGAAAAGGTATCGAACCACCCTAAATGCTGGGTATATCCGGGAACTCACGGCACGATAAATGTCTCTGAAGCCATCAGGGATTCGTGTAACTACTTTTTCTATGAAGTGGGCTGGAGACTCGCCGGAGGAGACAATAACTACAATGACGCCCGTGGTATCAGACGTATCACGAAGTATGCGAAGCTCTACGGTTTAGGAGAAAAGACAGGAGTCGAGATCCAGGAGAACAAGTCGCACATAGCTACAGAGTTCCCTGTCATGGCAGCTATCGGTCAGTCAGATAATAACTATACGACCATAGCTCTTTCCCGCTATGTGACAGCAGTCGCAAGCTCAGGAAATGTCTATGACCTGACACTTTTAGACCATGTGGAGTCACCGTCCGGAAAAACGATAAAGAGCTATAAACCAAAGCTCAAAAGACATATAAACTTGCTCAACGCCACAGGCTGGAGCGCTATACACTCAGGTATGAGAATGGTGGTAGAAGGTCTTCCGAACTTCAATGGTTTCCCTGTAGAGGTAGCCGGAAAGACAGGTACTGCTCAGCAGTCAGGACACGCAAACCACGCGCTCTTTGTCGGATACGCTCCGTATTCGAGCCCTGAGGTCACTATAGCGACCCGTATCGCCTACGGTTATACTTCGCACAATGCGGCCGATGTGTCGAAGGATATCCTCGGATGCTATTTCCACGTGAAGTCATCTGAGAAGAAGGTCAAGACAGACGTAAGTGAAATCTCGTCAAATGGCCGGGTAACTGATTAAAAAGGAGGCAGTTTTGTCTGAAGATATAGTACTGAAAAGCTATAAGAACGGTCTGAGGCTCATCATGAACCCGGACATTCCTATAGAACAGCTTCTGACTTCGATATGCCATAAGTTTGCCGACTCGAAGAAATTTTTCGGGGATGCGAAGCTGGCGATAGCTCTAGAGGGAAGACGGCTTTCAGACGCCGAGATCGAGGCTGTGATCCAGTCGATAGAGAGAAACAGCGGAGTCATAGTCACGGTCGTAGCATTAAAGGACCGTTTCTTCGAAAAGGAGATGGCCCAGAAGAAGGATGATTTCTATCTCGAGAAATCCGATGATTTCCTTAAGATAGTAAATGGGAACGTAACTCCTGATACGAAGGTGACGAGCTGCTACGGGCTCATGGTCACCGGTGATATCCTCGAAGGTGCATCGGCAGAGTGTGGCGGCAACCTTGTCGTCCTAGGCAGAATATACGGAAATGCCAGCTGCGGCAGAAAGACCGGGAAGAAAGCATACATCCTGACCGGAGGCATCGAAAATGCGAATATCAGCATCGGTGATGTCAGCGAGAACTTCAGCATAAAGAAAAAGAAGAGATTTTTCTCAGATAAAAATGAGATGATCGTTGTAACTGTAAAGAACGGAGAACTGGACGCGGCGAACTTCATCGGGAGCGTAAATGTTTAGAAACTACAGGTTTAAAAATTATAACTTCAGACTTGTGGTCTTTGTCGTGGCACTGACTATCTACGGTATAATTATCATCGGGAGCGCGAACAAGGACTACCAGAACAAGCAGATCATCGGAATGATCCTGGGTATCATAGTCATGGTCGCGTTTTCGATGATCGACTATTCGGCGCTTCTTTCACTGCACTGGATTTTCTACCTGGCAGGCTGCGGGGCACTGCTGATGGTATTCATTCCGGGACTTTCACATTCATCAAAGGGTGCTACCCGTTGGGTGCGTCTCGGCGGATTCCAGTTCCAGCCGTCAGAGCTTGCGAAGGTGCTGGTAGTTCTGTTTCTCGCCTGGTATCTGATGAAGTACCAGGAGGACCTGAACAAGCCGAAGCGCTTTCTTATGACTGTAGTCATCTGCATGATCCCTCTCGGGCTTATCGTATTAGAGCCTGACCTGTCGACTACAGTAGTCACGTTCTGCATTATCTTTACGATGCTTTTCTATGCCGGCCTTTCTAAAAAAGTGGTAGGTGCCGTAGTAGGCCTTATCGCAGCTGGGGTGTTCGGAGTCATTTTACTTACGCTGCATTCAGGCGGAGTCCTTCAGGGCTACCAGAACGACCGAATAGCGGCCTGGCTGGAACCTGACAAATTCCCGTCGGAGGCGATGCAGCAGCAGAACTCGATCATGGCGATAGGAAGCGGAGAGCTATTTGGCAAGGGACTGGCAAATAATGGAGCCAATTCAGTGAAGAACGGCAACTACATCCCTGAGCCTCACACTGACTTTATCTTTGCGGTAACAGGAGAGGAGACCGGATTCTTAGGGACGCTACTTATGATAGTGCTCCTTTTTGCCATAGTCTTCGAATGTCTTCGTACTGCAAAAAAGGCGAAGGATCTGGCAGGGCAGCTGATCTGTATCGGAATGGCGTCACTCGTCGGATTCCAGGCCTTCGTAAATATCTGCGTTGTCACCGGGCTTATGCCAAACACCGGACTGACTCTCCCGTTTGTAAGCTACGGACTGACTTCGCTCGTTACGCTGTACTTCGGGATAGGATTTGTACTGAATGTCTCGATACAGTCGAAGAAGTTTTATGCGGATGAAAGGAATTTTACTTTTGACCTGTCTTGATAAAAAGGAGGCGGTTTTGTATGAATATAGGGCTTGTAGCGCATGACGCAAAAAAGAAACTGATGCAGAACTTCTGCATAGCCTACAGGGGAATACTCGCGAAGAACTCGCTCTATGCGACCGGAACTACAGGAAGGCTCATAGAGGAGGCTACGAACCTCCGGGTTCACAAATATCTTTCGGGACATCTCGGAGGAATGCAGCAGCTCGGAGCCATGATCGAGCACAATGAGATCGATCTGGTCATTTTTTTAAGAGATCCGCTGACTCCGAAGTCACATGAGCCGGACGTAAATGTCATAGTCCGCATGTGCGACGCGCATAATATACCGCTGGCTACGAATCTGGCTACGGCCGAGGTTCTGATACTGGCACTTGACAGAGGAGACCTGGACTGGCGTGAAATGTATAAGTAAGTATTTTGGAAAAATAGCAGCTGTTTCAATGGCAGCTGTGTTCATTTTATCGGGATGCTCGTCTGAGATAAAACAGCAGTATTCACTGGTACCGAGGGCAAAGCAGTACGGCCTGATAAAAGAGAGCAGTTCGAAGCTCATGGCAGCCGATTACTGTCCGTATGTGAAGGACTCATCGGGAGCAGAGGATAATAAGACTGTCTACGCGGCCGGAGCTTTTAACGATACCCTCGGGAAAACTGTATATAGTCAGAACCTCCTTAAAAAAATCTACCCGGCTTCTACGACGAAGATACTCACAGCCTATGTCGCCTTAAAGCACGGGAACCTGAAGGAAGTGGCTACAGTCAGTAAAAATGCCGTAGACCTTCCTACTGGTTCGTCTGTAGCAGGACTCAAAGAGGGTGACAAGCTGACGCTTAAAGACCTGCTCAAAGGAATGCTTATGGAGAGCGGAAATGATTCGGCTACGGCGGTGGCTGAGGCAGTTAGCGGCTCTGTCACGGATTTTGCGAAGCTGATGAACGAAGAGGCGCGTGCCATGGGAGCGACCCATTCGAACTTCGTAAACGCGAACGGCCTACACGATGATAACCACTATACCTGTGCGTATGATATGTACATTATTTTCCACAATGCACTAAAGTATAGCGTGTTCAAAAATATCATCAAAGCCACGAGCATGAAGGCCGTCGTGACGCACGCAGACGGCACATCAGAAGTAGTAAAATACGAGTCTACGAACCTGTATAAGACGAAGCAGATGAAGGCCCCGGATAACATAACAGTCATAGGCGGAAAGACAGGAACTACTGATAAAGCGGGATACTGCCTTGTGCTTCTGTCAAAGAACAAGCAGGGACAGCAGATCATAACTACTGTCTTTAAAGCAGACAACAGATGGGAGCTTTATCAGATGACGAACCGTCTTCTGACATCGTTCGCATCTACCTAATAAGCACAATATTTTACTTTTATTCTCAGGCTGTCTGGTATAGAATAAGCTCAGAACAAAAGAGGAGCACATTTTAACAGGAGGCGTTACATGACTATTTTAGTTACTGGCGGAGCAGGCTTTATCGGAAGCCACACCTGCGTTGAGCTGCTGAATAACGATTATCAGGTAGTAGTTCTGGATAATCTCTATAATTCAAGTGAGAAGTCTCTCGAGAGAGTAAAGGAGATCACCGGAAAGGACCTGAAGTTCTATAAAGGCGATATCTTAGACCATGACATGCTTGACCGCATTTTTAAAGAAAATGACATCGACTGTGTCATCCATTTCGCCGGACTCAAGGCCGTAGGCGAGTCTGTCCACAAACCTTGGGAATACTATAATAATAACATCACCGGTTCCCTTACACTGATCGATGCCATGAGAAAGGCGGGCTGCAAGAACCTGATCTTCTCGTCATCGGCTACAGTTTACGGAAATCCGGCTGAGATCCCTATCACTGAGAACTGCCCTAAGGGTACCTGCACGAATCCATATGGCTGGACCAAGTGGATGCTTGAGCAGATATTTACAGATATGCATACGGCAGACCCTGAGTGGAATGTGATCCTGCTCAGATACTTCAACCCGATCGGAGCTCATCCGTCAGGGCTTATGGGCGAGGATCCGAACGGCATCCCGAACAACCTGATGCCTTATATCACCCAGGTAGCCATCGGAAAATTACCGGAGCTCGGTATTTTCGGAAATGACTACGATACACCGGACGGCACCTGTGTCAGAGACTACATCCATGTATGCGATCTCGCTACAGGACACGTAGCTGCTTTAAAGAAGATCCAGGAGAACATAGGCCTGGGCATCTATAATCTCGGAACTGGAAAAGGCTATTCAGTCCTCGACGTTGTAAATAACTTCATGGAAGCTACCGGAGTAAAGATTCCTTACAGCTTCAAGCCTCGCCGTGAGGGCGATGTGCCACAGTGCTATTCATCAGCTGAGAAGGCGAAGAAGGAGTTAGGCTGGGAGGCCAGGTACGACATCAAGGAGATGTGCCGCGATTCCTGGAACTGGCAGCAGAAGAACCCAAACGGATATAAAGATTGATTGCACTGATATAAATACAAAAATGCTGTTGACATTTCCCGTGAATAGAGTATAATTCTATTTGTTGTCGCGGGAAAGCGAGACAGCACATGGTTCCTTGGTCAAGCGGTTAAGACGCCGCCCTCTCACGGCGGAATCAGGAGTTCGATTCTCCTAGGAACTATTGATCATATCTCTTGTTATTTAGAGAGCGGGTCCTTTACAGGATCCGCTCTTATGTTTATGTAAAGGGTGTTTTTATGTCAGCAAAAGAATACGAGAAAAAGACAGAGGAGTTCCTGATGCCGATACTCGAGAAGAAGGGACTTTCGCTCTGGGATGTGGTCTTCGAAAAGGAAGGCAAAGAGTACTACCTTTCGGCTTACATCGATAAGCCGGGCGGGATCACGGTAAATGACTGCGAAGAAGTCAGCCGGGAGATGAATGAGATCCTCGACAGAGAGGATTACATAAAGGAGAACTACACTTTTGTGGTCAGCTCTCCGGGACTTGACAGGCCGCTGAAGAGAGAACGGGATTTTATGAATTCCATCGGCCGTCAGGTAGAGATAAAGACATATAAAGCCATAGACGGATACAAGGAGTTTACAGGAACCCTCGTGGCTTATGACAAGGATACAGTTACAGTCGATGAAGGCGACGGCGAGAGAGTTTTTAACAGAAAAGACATCTCGATGATCCGTCTCGCTTTTGAGATCTAAGGAGGAAAAAATGGCAGAAAATGAATTACGCACCGCGCTTGACCTTTTAGAGAGAGAAAAGCACATCCCGAAGGAGGCAATCCTCGATGCGATAAAGGAAGCACTGCTCCAGGCGTGCAAGCAGACATACGGTACATCGGATAATTTTTCTGTAGTTCTGAATCCGGATACTTGTGAGTATCATATCTACGAGCGGAAGACTGTAGTTGACGAAGTAAATGATCCAGAGACAGAGATCTCACTTGAGGAAGCTCATGAGTACGATGGCGCTTACAAGGTCGGAGATACCGTAAACCTCGAGATAAAGACTACTCACAGGGTAGAGAAGAAGACGGTCGTTTCAGAGGTCTCAAACTCTCAGAAGCAGATAAGTCTTGACGAGGCACGTGAGTACAGTAACGCTTACAAGCTCGGAGATACGGTCGAGATAGAATCTGATTCTGTCGACTTCGGACGTATCGCAGCCAAGGCTGCAAAGGACACTATAGTCCAGAAGATAAAAGAAGAAGAGAAGATCTCCATCTACGATGAGTACAAAGCAAAGGAAGGTACCATCGTAACCGGTATCGTAGAGAGATTCGTCGGAAAGAACATAAGCGTAAACCTCGGCAGAACAGACGCTATGCTGATGGAAAACGAGCAGATAAAAGGCGAGCACTATGAGCCTACTGACAGGATAAAGGTTCTGATCCTTGAAGTGTCAGAGGACAAGAGAGGACCGAGGATCCGTCTTTCACGTACTCATCCGGATTTCATCAGATGTCTTTTCACTGAAGAGGTTTCTGAGATCAGAGAGGGTATCGTAGAGATAAAGGCTATCTCAAGAGAAGCCGGCAACAGAACAAAGATGGCTGTCTGGTCAAATGATCCGGATGTAGATCCTGTAGGAGCCTGTGTCGGAATGAACGGAAGCCGTGTAAACGCAGTCGTTTCTGAGATCGGAAAAGAGAAGATAGATATCATAGAGTGGTCAGACAATGCTGCAAACTTCATTGAGAATGCCCTTGCTCCGGCAAAGGTCATCGCTGTTGTGGCAGACTCTGATGAGAAGAAGGCAAAGGTCGTAGTACCTGATTATCAGCTTTCACTGGCCATCGGCCGTGAAGGACAGAACGCCCGCCTGGCAGCCAGACTTACAGGCTTCAGGATCGACATCAAGAGCGAGTCACAGGCCCGTGAGCTTGGAGACGAGTTCATCGATCTCAGCGGCTACTACGATGATGACGAGTTCTACGATGACGACTATGATGAGTCTGAAGAGGATGGAGAGTATTCAGAGGATGAGCAGTACGATGAGGCAGAGTCTGACGAAGTTCCTTATGAGAACGGCGAGTCTGAAGAGACAGAAGAGCTGTCTGAGGAGACTGGTGAGTCGGAGGATGCTCCTTCCGAAGAATGATACAGGAGATATGATGCATGCCTGAAAAGAAAAGACCGCAGCGCAGATGTACAGGCTGCGGCGAGCTTAAGGACAAAAAAGAACTGATCCGTGTAGTCAGAAGTCCCGAAGGAGAGTTTTCTATCGATACGACGGGAAAGGCGCAGGGACGCGGAGCTTACATCTGCCGTGATGTGAACTGCCTGTCTCTCGCGAAAAAGAATCACGGACTTGAGCGGTCGTTCAGGCAGAAGATAAGTGACGAAGTGTACACGAGGTTAGCGGAGGAATTAAGAAATCAGTGACAGACAGAGTCTTATCGCTTTTATCACTGTCGAAAAAGGCAGGAAAAATAAAATCCGGAGGTTTTGCGGCTGAAGAGGCTGTGAAGTCTGGAAAAGCATACCTGGTCATCGTATCGTCTGATGCGTCAGAAAATACCAGGAAGCATTTTTCAGATATGGCTGCATTCAGGGACATACCTTTCCGTATATATTCGGATTCCGGAAGTATAGGACATGCGCTTGGACAGGATATGCGAAAGTGTGTCGCAGTCACTGACTGTGGTTTCTCAAAGAAGATACTGGAACTTATTGATAAAGCAGCAGACACAAGGAGGTTTACGAATGGCAAAGAAAAGGATATATGATCTGGCGAAAGAGCTGGGTGTTACAAATAAGGACATAGTCGATTACTTTGCTTCTAAGGGACAGAACTTTGTGCCTGCAAATAATCTCGATGATCCGCAGGTGGAAGAAGCCAGAAAGCATTTTTCAAAGAAGGATGCTCCTGCGGCTCCGAAGGCAGCTGAAAAGCCGAAGCCAGAGAAAAAGACAGAGACAGAGGGGAAGAAAGAAGCAGGTGCTCATAAGGAGGAAAAAGCCAGGGTGGCAGCTAAAGAACCAGAAAAGAAGCCGGCAGCAGGAACTGATAAGAAACCGGCTGAGCAGAAAAAGAAAAAGAATATAACTGCAGTCTTTCATGTGGAGAACAGAAACGGAAACAGCCGTGGAGGTTCAAAGGACAGAGGACGTTCGAGAAACGACAGACGTGACAGAGACAGAGACAGAAGACCTGCAAGCAGAGGACCGATAAAGCCTCGTACAGGTTCAGCCATGGCACGTCCGAAGGGACTTGACACCTATCCGGAGGAGACTTTCGCAAAGAAGAAGCCGGTTCAGGAGGAGAAGGAACAGCATAGCACTGCTCCAAAGGCTGAGGGTGCAAAGAAGCCTGAGACAGTCCAGAAGGCACCTGCAAAGAAAGAAAAGAAAGCCAGCGGTCCTGTCAAGCTCGGCAATATCATGGACGAGATCCAGGAGCAGAAGAAGAGAGCTGCCGAGAGAAAGAAAGAGGCTGCTGCCGAAAGAAAAGAGAGAAGAGAGAGACAGCAGAGAAATTCTGAGGGTGGCAGAAGAGACGACAGAAACGGCGGCCGTTCATTCGGTGGAAACAATGGCGGAAGACCTTCACGTGGAAACGATTCAGCTGAGCCGATGCCACAGGAGAACAAGGGCCACCATAATAACCAGGCTCATCACGGCAGAAAAGGCAGAGGAGATCATGACGCTTTAGGAAGAAAGCAGGAGAACTTCGTAAGCCTTGAGAAGAAGACTTTAAAGAAAAAGCCGAAGAACAATAACAACAAGACCGAGAAGAGAAATCCGGATGAGATCCTTTCAATTACGATCCCGGATCATATCACTTTAAGAGATCTGGCTGATAAGATGAAAGTCTCATCATCAGAGATCATCAAGAAGCTCTTCCTTGAAGGAAAGGTCTACACTCTTAACTCAGACCTGACTTTCGAAGAGGCTGAGGATATTGCAGCTGAGTTCAACTGCATCTGTGAGCGTGAGGAGAAGGTAGATGTCATCGCCGAGCTCGTAAAGGATGACGAAGATGATCCGTCAACTCTCGTACCAAGACCTCCAGTAGTCTGCGTCATGGGTCACGTCGATCATGGTAAGACTTCACTCCTCGATAAGATCCGTCATACTCACGTATCTGATAAAGAGGCCGGCGGTATCACCCAGAAGATCGGTGCTTATGTCGTAAGCATCAACGGCAGGAAGATCACTTTCCTTGATACACCTGGACATGAGGCTTTCACAGCCATGCGTATGCGTGGTGCGAATTCGACAGATATCGCTATACTCGTAGTAGCCGCAGACGACGGTGTAATGCCTCAGACAGTCGAAGCTATAAACCATGCCAAGGCTGCCGGAGTAGAGATCATAGTCGCTATAAATAAAATCGATAAGCCGAACGCAAATGTAGAGCGAGTAAAACAGGAGCTCTCAGAGTACGAACTGATCCCAGAGGACTGGGGCGGAAGCACTATCTTTGTTCCTGTATCAGCTCACACAGGAGAGGGCATCGACCAGCTCCTTGAGATGGTTCTTCTTACAGCCGATGTCATGGAGCTCAAGGCCAACCCTAAGAGAAATGCCAGAGGTCTTGTGATCGAGGCAGAGCTCGATAAGGGACGCGGAGTTGTCGCCACAGTACTTGTCCAGAAGGGAACTCTTCATGTCGGAGATCCTGTGGCAGCCGGTTCTTCATTCGGTAAAGTCCGTGCGATGCTTGATGAGAACGGAAAGAGAGTAAAGAAGGCAGGACCTTCTACTCCTGTAGAGATCCTCGGACTTTCAGAAGTGCCAAACGCAGGTGAGATCCTGACAGCCTTTGATTCTGAGAAGGAAGCCCGTGATTACGCTAATACCTTCGTATCAGTAAACAAGGACAAGCTCGTAGAAGAGACGAGACGTGGAATGAGCCTCGACGATCTGTTCAACCAGATCCAGGCAGGAAATGTAAAGGAATTAGATATCATCGTAAAGGCAGATGTACAGGGTTCTGTCGAAGCTGTACGTACTTCTCTCGAGAAGCTGTCTAACGATGAAGTAGTAGTAAAAGTCATCCATGGCGGCGTAGGTTCGATCACAGAATCAGATGTAAACCTCGCAGCTGCATCTAATGCCATCATCATCGGCTTCAATGTAAAGCCTGATAATGTAGCAAAGGAAAATGCAGACCATGAAGGTGTAGACATCCGCCTGTACAAGGTCATCTACAACGCTATCTCAGATGTAGAGAGTGCCATGAAGGGTATGCTCGAGCCTGTTTACGAAGAGCAGGTTATCGGACACGCTACAGTCCGTCAGATATTCAAGTCTTCAGAAGTCGGCAATATCGCCGGTTCTGTGGTTGATGACGGTTATCTCGAGAGAGACTGCACTGTACGTGTACTCCGCGGTGAGGATCAGATCTACGAAGGCAAGCTGATCTCCCTGAAGAGATTCAAGGATGACGTAAAGCAGGTCAAGGCCGGTTACGAATGCGGTCTTGTCGTGGAAGGCTTCTCAGACTACCAGGAGGATGATACCTTCGAAGCATACAAGATGGTAGAAGTAGAAAGAAAATGAGAAAAGGCAGTACAAAAAATAACAGGATAAATGAGGATGTGGCCAGAGTCATCTCTGCCATCCTCAGAGAAGATGTAAAAGACCCTCGTATCTCTCCGATAGTTTCAGTCACTGAGGCTATAGTAGCACCAGACTTAAAGACCGCAAAGATTTTTATCTCGGTCCTGGGAAGTGACGAAGACGGAGAGAGAACGATGGAGGGTATCAAGTCATCGGCTGGCTATATCAGACATCAGCTGGCAGTAAGGCTTAACCTGAGAAATACTCCGGTACTTGATTTTATCCTTGATAAGTCGATAGCATATGGTGTCGGCATGTCACACAGGATCGAAGAGGTCATGGAGCATGACGAGGAAGTCGAGAAAGAAAGAGGAGACGCAGATGAGACTTGAGGATTATCTCTCAGATGTAAAGACCATGGCCGTTTCAGGTCACATCAGACCTGACGGCGACTGCATCGGATCAGTTCTCGGAGTTTATAACTACGTCAGAAAATATCACCCGGAGATTCAGATCATCCCGTATCTCGAACCTATCCCGGGTGATCTCACTTTTCTGCCGGGTACAGAAAAGCTCAAGAGAGCAAATAAATTCGACAGTACTTCATACGATCTCTTTGTGGCCTGCGACTGTGGAGATATCGGAAGGCTTGGAGATTCAGGCGTCTATTTTTCAAATGCGAAGAAGACAGTCTGCATAGATCACCATGAGACGAACGGTTCTTTTGCAGACGTAAACTACGTATTTCCTGACGCCTCAAGTGCCTGCGAGCTCGTAGGTCAGGTTATTGATAAAGATAGAATTGATAAAGATATAGCTGAGTGCCTCTACACCGGAATGGTCACAGACACCGGATGCTTCCAGTACAGCAGTACACACAGGAGCACTATGGAGTTTGCCGGTTTTCTGATGGAAAAGGGAATCGACTACTCATTTATAGTAGATCATGTATTTTTTGAACGCAGCTTAAAGCAGCTTCAGATGCTTGGTGTCGCTATAACTAACGCGAAGGTCTTCTGTAATGGAAAAGTGATCGCCAGCTTCGTGACTGCAGACGAGATGAAAAAATACGACGCAGCCCCTAAGAACATGGAGGGCTCTGTCAGCACACTCCGTTCGGTAAACGGAGTCGAGGTCGCATTTTTTATGTATCCGACCGAAGACGGTAAGTACAAGGTCAGTGCGAGGGCAGCTACAGATACCGTAGACCTATCGAAGCTCGCCTCGGAATTCGGCGGCGGTGGTCACAAGAGAGCCGCTGGTTTCTCAATGGAAGGCGACGATCCGCGTCAGATGGTAAAGACACTGATAGAGAAGGTATCACCAGCATTTGGAGCAGACTAATGGATGCCGGAATCATAGTAATGGATAAACCCGCGGACTTTACATCATTTGATGTGGTGGCAAAGCTCCGCGGTATTCTTCATATAAAAAAAATAGGTCACACCGGAACGCTTGACCCGATAGCTACAGGAGTCCTCGTAGTCTGTGTGGGACGGGCGACTAAGCTCGTATCGAAGCTCACGGCGGAAGAGAAGATATACGAGGCCGGAGTGCTTTTCGGGGAAAAATACGACACCGGAGATATCACTGGAAAACTGATAAAAAATGACTCTGTGGTGATCACTGAGGATGACTTCAGGATAGCCTGCCAGCAGTTCGTCGGTGATATAGATCAGATACCTCCTATGTACTCGGCAAAGAAAGTAAATGGCAAAAAACTCTACGAATACGCCAGAGAGGGAATAGAAGTAGAGAGAGAACCGGAGAGGATCCACATCTATTCGATAGAGCTTTTAGGCTTCGATTTTCCTCACGCACAGATCAGGGTGCACTGCTCAAAGGGAACCTACATCAGGACTCTGATAGAGGATATATCTGAGGCGGCCGGTACCGTAGGCACGATGGAGAGCCTCAGACGTACAAAGAACGGAGATTTTTCGATAGAAGACGCAGTGACCTTCGAGCAGCTTGAAGCAGCAGATGACCCGTGGAGTCTGGTAAAACCGGTAGAAGTATAATGGAAATCATAAATGGAATAGAAAATTATCTTCATAAATTCCCGACAGCTGTTACCGTAGGAAAATTCGACGGGATCCACCAGGGACACGAGGCTCTGGTCTCTCTTATCACGAAGCAGCCGGAGCTTAAAAGCGTAATGGTCACTTTCAGCAAGTCGCCGAAGCAGGTTCTCTTTGACCATGACCTGAAGTTCATAGTCACCGAAGAAGAGAGAAATGCCATCCTCGAAAAGCAGGGCATAGATATTCTCTTAGTCCTGCCGTTTGATGACACTCTGATGCATCAGTCACCGGGGGACTTCATCAGGATGCTTACCGACAGGATCCATATGCGCTACATGGCAGTCGGAAGTGATTTTACCTTCGGGTATAAGGGGGCAGGAAATGCCACACTCTTAGAAAAGCTATCTACTGACCTGGGTTTCAGTCTTGAAGTCATAAAAAAAATCCAGGAAGACGGAGCGGATATCAGTTCCACCAGGATCAGGGAGCTGATAAAAAAAGGAGATGTCGCGGAAGCCTCGAGACTTTTGGGACGGCCGTACTTTATCTATGGACCTATAGTCCACGGAAAGCACATAGGGACTGGAATGGGAATCCCCACGATAAATCTCGTCCCGCCGGAGAAAAAGCTGTTGCCGCCGTTCGGGGTTTACATCACTACTGTAGATATAGACGGGCGCGTATACCATGGCGTCACGAATGTCGGCAATAACCCTACTATCTCTGATGGTAACAGGGTGACTGTAGAGACGAACCTTTTAGATGTGAATACAAATCTGTACGGCGAGAAGGCTACAGTTACCTTCTACGAATTCGTCCGTCCAGAGAAGAAATTTTCAAGTATAGAAGAGCTAAAGGCCGAGATTAAAAAAAATATCCGCCAGGCCAGAGATTTTTTTAATCGTGATTGACAAGACGTGACGCTTGTGATATTATTTTAGAGTTGTTTTCCGCACCCTGAGGTTCGAGTAATCCGACGGCTGCATGGTGCGTGATGAAATTTTTTTATGAAAGGATCTAAAGACATGATCACAAAAGAGAAGAAGACAGAGATCATCCAGAAGTATGCCCGTACAGAGGGCGACACAGGATCACCTGAGGTTCAGGTAGCAGTTCTCACAGAGAGAATCGCAGAGCTTACTGAGCATCTGAAGGTTAACCCGAAGGACCACCACTCAAGACGTGGACTTCTGAAGATGGTAGGTAAGAGAAGAAATCTTTTAGCATACTTAAAGAACAAGGACATCGAGCGTTATCGTAACCTTATCGCAAGCCTTGGACTTCGTAAGTAATCATGTAATTTTACAGGGGCTTGTTCTTTAAGCCTCTGTTTTTTAGTTTCGAAACAGTCATAGAACCAGACTGATCAGAGCACTCTGATCTGTTTATCCTGTGACTGTTTCAGGAAGGATTTTTAAATGCTTAGAAAGACATATGAGATGGACTTAGCCGGCAAGCCTTTAAAGGTAGAGGTCGGAAAGGTCGCAGCCCAGGCAAATGGAGCGGTTCTGATCTCTTACGGAGACACTACTGTTCTTTCTACAGCCACAGCATCTGACAAGCCGAGAGAGGGAATCGACTTCTTCCCGCTGTCAGTTGAATTCGAAGAGAAGTATTACTCCATCGGAAAAATCCCTGGAGGTTTCAACAAGCGTGAAGGTAAGGCATCAGAGAACTCAGTCCTCACAGCCCGTGTTATCGATCGCCCTATGAGACCTCTTTTCCCAAAGGATTTCAGAAACGATGTAACACTGAATAACCTCGTTCTCTCAGTAGATCCTGAGTGCAGACCTGAGCTTGTAGCCATGATCGGAACAGCTATGGCTACCTGCATTTCAGATATTCCGTTTGACGGCCCATGTGCCATGACACAGATCGGTATGAAGGACGGCGAGTTCATCGTAAACCCTTCACAGGCTGATTGGGATTTCGGAGACTTAGAGCTTACCGTAGCTTCTACCCGCGATAAGGTCATCATGATAGAGGCCGGAGCAAATCTCATCTCCGATGATAAAATGATCGAAGCCATCTACAAGGCTCACGACGTAAACCAGCAGATCATAAAACTCATAGATCAGATGGTAGCAGAAGTAGGAAAAGAGAAGTTTACCTATGAGAGCTGCGCAGTACCTGACCAGATGCTTGAGGATATAAAGAAGATCGTTCCTCCAGAAGAGATGGAGGAGGCTGTATTTACAGATGACAAGCAGACCAGAGAGGCAAACGTATCTGCCATTACTGACAGGCTCGCAGAGGCTTTCGCTGATAATGAAGACTATCTGGCTCTCCTTCCTGATGCCGTTTATCTGTATCAGAAGAAGACGGTCCGTAAGATGATCCTGAAGGACCACAAGAGACCTGACGGCCGTGACATAAAGCAGATAAGACCTCTTTCAGCAGAGGTTGATCTGATACCTCGTGTTCATGGTTCTTCTATGTTTACCAGGGGACAGACTCAGATCTGTGATATCGTGACTCTAGCTCCTCTTTCAGAGGCACAGAGAGTAGAGGGACTTGACCCAAATATCATTGAGAAGAGATACATCCATCAGTATAATTTCCCGTCATACTCAGTAGGCGAGACAAAGCCTTCGAGAGGACCTGGGCGCCGTGAGATAGGACACGGAGCTCTTGCAGAGAGAGCATTAAAGCCGGTGCTTCCTTCAGTAGAGGAATTCCCTTACGCTATCCGTGCCGTATCGGAGACTTTCGAGTCAAACGGTTCTACATCAATGGCCTCTACCTGTGCATCGTGCATGTCACTTATGGCAGCAGGTGTTCCTATAAAGGATATGGTAGCAGGTATCTCCTGTGGGCTTGTGACAGGTGACACTGATGATGACTACATCGTGCTCACAGATATCCAGGGTCTCGAGGATTTCTTCGGAGACATGGACTTCAAGGTTACCGGAACCCATGACGGGATCTCTGCTATCCAGATGGATATAAAGATCCACGGTCTTACCAGACCTATCGTAGAGGAGGCTATCCATAGAGCCCATGAAGCCCGTAACTTCATCATGGATACCTGCATGAGCAAGGCTATCGCAGCTCCTAGAGACCATGTGGCAGAGCTTGCTCCGAAGATCAGCTTCATCCAGATCCCGGTTGAGAAGATCGGCGATGTAGTAGGTCAGAGAGGAAAGACCATAAATGAGATCATCGACAGAACCGGTGCGAAGGTCGATATAGATGACGACGGAAGAGTTTCCGTAAGTTCTCTTGATCCTGAGGCCAACTCAAAGGCTATTGACATGATAAAGATAATCACGACCGATTTCTACAAGGGTCAGATCCTGAAAGGTACTGTTGTTTCGATAAAGGAATTCGGTGCCTTCATAGAGTTTGCTCCTGGTAAGGAGGGTATGGTCCACATCTCAAAGATCGCTCCGCAGCGTATCGACCATGTGGAGGATGTGCTCACCCTCGGCGACAAGGTCACTGTTATCTGCCTTGGCAAGGACAAGACCGGACGCATGAGCTTCTCCATCAAGGACGTGCCTAAGGACAAGCAGTAATCATATATATGAAGATCATAATAGTAGGAGCCGGCGCAGCTGGAATGGCTGCGGCGGCTTCTTCAGCAGAAAATGGAGCCGATGTCACCATTCTCGAGAGAAATGAGAAGGCAGGGAAGAAGATATACATCACCGGCAAAGGCCGGTGTAATTTCACTAATGCAGCTCCGATCGAGGATTTTTACCAGAATATAGTGACAAACCCTAAATTCATGTATTCAGCGTTTGCGCATTTCGATAATCAGGACATGATAAAATTCATCGAGGATGCTGGGGTGCCGACTAAAGTCGAGCGTGGCGGAAGACTTTTTCCTGTATCTGATCACGCTTCAGATATCACTAGGGCTTTTACCCAGACTCTTAAAAGACTTGGTGTAAAGACCGAGCTTGATACCAGGGTTACCGGGCTTATCGTAGAGGATGGTAAGGTAACCGGAGTTAAGGCTGCCGAAGAGGGACATCTTTCCCATCAGAAAGAGTACAGGGCAGACGCAGTGATCCTGGCAGCTGGAGGAAAGTCGTATCCTACTACAGGCTCTGACGGGAATCTGATCCCGATGCTAAAAGACCTGGGGCTTAAAGTAAACCAGTGTTATCCGGCACTTGTCCCGCTTGAAACAGAAGGGGCTTATATACCGCAGATGCAGGGGCTTTCTCTAAAGAATGTGGAGCTTCGCATTTTTTCAGTGAAGAAGAAAAAACCGGTGTACGATGAGTTCGGGGAGATGCTATTTACGCATTTCGGGATTTCAGGACCGATAGTGCTTTCAGCTTCATCGAATATAGCAAAGATACTGATGAAAGAAGGTACTCTTAAGGGTGAGATTGACTTAAAGCCACATCTGTCAGAAGAAAAGCTCAGGAACCGCCTGATAAGGATAGTTGAGGAAAATCCGAACAGGAACTTCTCGCATTTTTTTGATGACCTGCTTCCGTCGAAGATGATACCGGTCATGGTAGATCTGACCGGAATAGATCCTGCAAAGAAGCTCAATTCTGTGACTAAGCAGGAGCGTGAGAAGATACTTGAACTTTTGAGGCATTTCCCACTTACCATCACAGGCACCCGCGGATTCAACGAGGCGATAATCACAGGCGGCGGCCTCTCAGTAAAAGAGGTTGATCCAAAGACCATGCAGGTAAAAAAGTATCCAGGCCTATACGCCTGCGGTGAAATGCTTGACGTGGACGCCCTGACAGGCGGCTTCAACCTTCAGAGCGCTTTTTCCATGGGAGCGTTGGCAGGATATTCAGCAAGCAAGGAGACAATATGAGTAAACAGATAGCTATAGATGGACCGGCCGGAGCCGGCAAGAGCACGATCGCAAAAAAGCTCGCATCAGATCTGTCATTTGTATATGTGGATACAGGTGCGATGTATCGAAGCATCGGCCTCTATATGTTAAAGAACGGGATAGACATCCACGATAAGGATGCTGTAGAGTCAGCGTCAAAAAATGCCGATGTAGAGCTTAAGTATATAGACGGTACCCAGCACGTACTCTTAAACAGAGATGACGTATCCACAGAGATCCGTGAGGAACAGGTCGGAAAGGCAGCGAGTACTGTAAGCCAGTACCCTGAGGTCAGAAAGAACCTGACAGCTCTTCAGAAGAAGCTGGCTGAGACAGAGAACGTCGTAATGGACGGAAGAGACATAGGGACCTGTGTGCTGCCGAATGCAGACCTGAAGATCTACCTGACAGCTTCAGCTGAAGTCAGAGGAAAGAGGCGCTTTGACGAGCTCGAGGCTAAGGGAGAAAAAGCAGACCTGCCTACGATCATAGAGGATATCAAAAAGCGTGACGAGGCTGATATGACAAGAGAGATCTCTCCACTTAAAAAAGCCGACGATGCTGTTCTCGTGGATTCATCCGATATGACGATAGACGAGGTAGTGTCAAAGATAAAGAGTTTATATGTATGACAGTGTTTTTACAAGAATAAATGACAGATATTCTTCGATGACTAAGGGTCAGCAGCAGATCGCAGCATATATCACAGACTGCATCGACAAGGCAGCTTTTATGAATGCTTCGGAACTGTCAAAAGAGGTCGGTACCAGCGAGTCTACGGTGGTCAGATTTGCTACCTTCCTGGGGTATTCCGGTTTCAAAGAACTGTCCACGGCGATGGCAAAAGAGGTAAAGAGCCATCTGCTGCCGACAGGCCCGAAGGACGCGCCATACCTGACAGCTGATATAAAGGACACACTATCGGATACCTTAAATCAGGATATTGATAATATCCAGAATACCAAGAACTCTATAGACCACGATGCATATCTGACAGCAGTAGACATGCTGCTTAAAGCAAAGCGGGTCTTTATAGCCGGTGTCAGGTCATCGGCTCCCTTAGCAGACTACATGGCCATGTACTTAAGACAGGCGCTGCCGGACGTCAGGGTGCTTTCAAAGGGAAGTATGCAGCATTTTTTCTATGAGGTGCTGGATATAGATGAGAATGACGTGATGGTCGGGATCAGTTTCCCGGGGTATTCACTATCGGTACTTAGGCTTCTTGAGTATGCCAGGACAAAAAACACGCCGGTCATCACCTTTACTGACAGTGTCCACTCGCCTCTGAATATGTACTCCACGTGTAACCTTACAGCTTCGTGCGAGAGAAATGCTTTTGCGTCATCTCCTATAGCAGCTATGAGTGTTATAAGCGCTGTGATAATGGGAGTGCTTTCAAGAAGGTCTGAAAAGGTCAGGGAGAGAAACAGGGAGATGGAAGGGCTCTTAAGTGAGTTCGATTTCTCAGGAGTTGACAGGCTAGACCCGTTAAAGGATTCGGTTTTATGAATATAGTAGTAGCGGAAAGTGCTGGTTTCTGTTTCGGTGTGAAGCGGGCAGTTTCTATGGTGGAAGAGCAGATAGAGCTCCACCCTGATAAAAAGATATATACCTACGGTCCGATCATCCATAACGAGAATGTCGTGGAACATTTCAGGCAGCAGGGCGTGGAAGTAATGGAAGAGGATTCTGATCCTGCCTCTTATGAAAAGGGCATTGTGATCCTGCGTTCTCACGGTGTATCGAAAAAAGTGCAAGAGAGTATTATGGCAGCCGGACATACAGTTGTCGATGCCACTTGTCCTTTTGTTAAAAAAATCCACAACCTCGCGAAGGATGCTTCAGAAAAAGGTGACTATATCATAATCATCGGAGACCGCTCACATCCCGAGATTCAGGGCATTTGCGGCTGGATAGAGGGACGGGATTTTACCTGTATCGAGACAGAAGAGGAAGCAGAGAATTTTTCACTTGATGATTCTACAAGAAAAATAACCGTTCTCTCCCAGACAACATTTAATCACAAGAAATTTCACGATTTAGTTGAAATCTTAGGGAAAAAAGGGTATGATATTTATGCTCTAAATACAATCTGTAATGCTACAGAGGAACGCCAGGACGAGGCAGCACGTATTGCTGGGGAAGTGGACGTGTGCCTGGTTATAGGTGGCAGGAACAGTTCGAATACCAGAAAGCTATATGATATCTGCAGGCAGAAATGCCCGGAGACATATTTTCTGGAGACAGCGGATGATCTCAATCGAGAAGTACTTTGTTCTGCGAGAAGTGTAGGTATTACAGCAGGGGCATCTACCCCAGCGAAAATTATTCAGGAGGTCATTAGTAAATGTCAGAAATGAGTTTTGACGAAATGCTGGATGCGTCTTTCAAGACGGTCCGCGCAGGAGATGTGGTAGAGGGTACGGTACTTGCCGTAAAGCCGGATGAGATTATCCTTAATATCGGCACAAAGGCTGATGGTGTTATCACCAGGAACGAGTACTCAAACGATTCTAACCTCGATCTTACCACAGTTACATCTGTTGGTTCCAAAATGGAGGCAGTAGTAGTCAAATACAGCGAGACTGAGGGTCAGGTTACGCTTTCATACAAGCGTCTTGCTCAGGAGAGAGGAAATAAGCGCTTAGAGGAAGCCTATAACAATAACGAGGTCTTAAAGGCTAAGGTCGTTCAGGTTCTTAACGGCGGTCTTTCAGCAGAGGTAGACGGAGCCAGAGTATTCATTCCGGCTAGTCTTGTATCAGACACTTATGAGAGAGACCTCTCTAAGTATAAGGATCAGGAGATTGAATTCGTTATCACAGAGTTCAACCCACGTAAGCGCCGTATCATCGGTGACAGAAAACAGCTTCTTGTCGCAGAGAAGAAGAAGAAGCAGGATGAGCTTCTCGCTACTCTGAAGGTAGGCGACGTTATCGAAGGAACAGTAAAGAACGTTACTAACTTCGGTGCATTCATCGACTTAGGCGGAATCGACGGACTTCTCCATATCTCAGAGATGAGCTGGGGACGTATCGATAACCCGAACAAGGTATTCAAGAACGGAGATAAGGCAAAGGTATTCATCAAGGATATCCACGACAACAAGATCGCTCTTTCCATGAAGTTCCCGGATCAGAACCCTTGGAACAATGCAGCTGAGAAGTATGCAGTAGGCACCATCGTTCATGGTAAGGTTGCCCGCATGACAGACTTCGGCGCATTTGTTGAGCTTGCTCCAGGAGTTGATGCTCTTCTCCATGTTTCACAGATTTCAAAAGAGCATGTAGACAAGCCTTCAGATGTATTAAAGGTAGGCCAGGAAATCGACGCAAAGATCGTTGAGTTCCGTGAGGCAGATCATAAGATCTCACTTTCCATCAAGGCTATGGATAACGACTCTGATAAGTCAGAAGACTGATAAGTATTTACTGGGGCGGACGGTTAATGCCGTCCGCTCTTTTATTTTTATGGAGGGTTTTATATGGAAGGCTATGAAGAGTTCAAAAAACAGGTTCTCTCACTGACTCACATAGATCTGTCGCTTTATAAAGAAAAGCAGATGAGACGCCGTATCGATTCGCTTGTGACCAAGCATCATCTCGATAACTATCCGGCTTATGTGAAGCTGCTGCGCGAGGACAGATCGGTATTCGAGGAATTCGTGAATTTCCTGACGATAAACGTCTCGGAATTCTACCGCAACCCTGACCAGTGGAAGCTGTTAGACGAGGAGTACATCCCGTATCTGATCGAAAAATTCGGAAGGAATCTAAAGATCTGGAGCGCTGCCTGTTCTACAGGAGATGAGCCTTACTCACTTGTAATGGCGCTGTCAAAGCACATACCGCTCGCAAATATCCGCATTATGGCGACAGACATAGATAAGCAGGTGCTCGCTCAGGCGAAGGCTGGTCTCTACAGTGAGAAGAGTATCAAGTCAGTTCCGGACGAGTTCAAAGCTAAGTATTTTACGAAGATAGGCACGTCTTATCAGATATCTGATGAGATAAAAAAGAGAGTGGAATTCAGGGAAGGGAACCTCCTGAAGGACACCTACCCTTCAGCGTGTGATCTGATCGTCTGCAGAAATGTAGTCATTTATTTTACCGATGAGGCGAAGCACGATATATATGAGAAGTTCAATAAGTCATTAAAGACCGGTGGACTGCTTTTTATCGGGAGCACTGAGCAGATCATGGAATACAGGGAGTTAGGGTATAAGAGGAGAAGTTCGTTCTTCTACGAGAAAGAGTAACGGAGAGATTTATGTACAGAAGAGATGCTCATGGGCTTATAAAACACATCGATTTTCTGATAGTGGATATACTGGCCTGTGAGCTTTCTTTTATGTTGGCATTTATCTTAAGGCAAGGTGGAACGCCACTGTCTCTGATGCACGGACTATTCGTGCAGGGGTCAGATGATTATAATTCAGACCTGTACAGGGTATTTTTTTTCGGGATCATAGTTCTCACGATCCTGGATATGTCTGTGTCGCGCGGCTACCACGGCATCCTGAAACGGGATTTCCTGGCTGAGTTAAAAAATACCCTCTTTCTGTCATTTGCTCTGACCACCGAGACTGTAGGATTTCTCTTTGTATTCAAGGTATCTGCCGAGTTCTCAAGACTCGTTCTGTTCTATTTTTTCATTATAGCTTCGATCAGCCTGATCTTTCTGAGACAGATTTACAAGACTATTCTTAAATCTTTTCTGAAGAAAGACGGATATCACAGGCGGCACATAGTGATCATGGCAAAAGCCGATGAGCTTTCTGATATCGTGAGCCGATTTGAAAAATATCAGCCGGATGTCAGGATTTCGGGTATAATTACCTTAGGTGAAAAAATAGAAGAGAAGGATTCATGCGGTCTTGAGGTCAGAGCTGTAGGGCTTTCTGAAGTCACAGAGTATCTCGTGAAAAACTGGGTCGACGGAGTTTTTATCTCATCCGGTTACAGGAATCCTTTGCTCGGGAAGTTCCTGGAAAGCTGCGATGTGATGGGAATCACGACACACAGGGCAGTGTACTTTCCAGAACTTAGCAGCGGACAGAAGACGGTGGAGCACATCGCCGGAGACACAGTGATCACTGAGTCAGTCAGGATCATAGAGCCGGAGCTCTTGTTTGTAAAGAGAGCCTTTGATATCATAGGTTCTCTGATAGGGCTTCTGTTCTGCGGGATTTTCCTTATCGTATTCGCGATACCGGGTATTTTTAAAAACGATCCGGGACCTGTGTTCTATGGACAGAAGCGTGTCGGAAAAAACGGCCGGGTCTTTACGATGTATAAGTTCCGCTCGATGTATCAGGATGCTGACGAAAGAAAAGCAGAGCTTTCAGAGCAGAATGAGATGCATGGAGCTATGTTTAAAATGGAGCATGACCCAAGGATAATCGGGAGCGGTCCGGACGGAACACGCCACGGATATGGCTGGTTCATACGGAAGTATTCGATAGATGAGTTTCCGCAGTTCCTGAATGTATTTTTAGGACAGATGTCACTTGTCGGGACGAGACCTCCGACAGTCGAGGAGTGGCAGGAGTACGAAGCTCATCACAGGATGAGGCTTTCGGTACGGCCGGGCATTACCGGTGTCTGGCAGACGAGTGGCAGAAACGCAGTCAGTGATTTTGAGACAGTAGTAAAAATGGACATTTCGTACATAAATGATTTTTCTTTGGGAAATGATCTCAGGATAATCGGAAAGACGATAAAGCAGGTGATACATGGAGACGGCGGGCAGTGAACTTTTTTTAGATGAATACAGTTCTCTCTGTAAAAAAATACGGGTTCTCCATGTGGCTGAGCCCGCTGGCGGAGTCGATATCTACTTAAAGACGCTGTTCAGATACTCGGATCCATCGAAGGTCGAGAACATCCTGGTCTGTTCACAGAACTATGACACGAGGGACTATCGGGATGTCGCTGATGCAGTCGAGCAGATCCATATGGAGCATGAGGTGTCGGCGCTGGATGATGGTCGTTCTGTGAGAATGATCCGTGAGCTGATCGAGAGGTATTCGCCAGACATAGTCTACGCGCATTCGACCAAAGCCGGGGCACTGCTTCGGATGGCAGATATAGGCATCAGGAACCGGGTGCTTTACAATCCTCACGGCTGGTCTTTTAATATGCGAATCGACCAGAAAAGCCGCCGTAAGTACGCCATGATTGAGAGGGCACAGTCGCCTTTTACTGACAGGATCATATGTATCTCAGACTCTGAAAAAAGATCTGCGTTAAGACACAGGATATGTAATGAAAAAAAGCTCTCGGTGATATATAATGGAGTGGACCTGAATGCTTTAAGAAATGTACACCCGGAATCCAGAGAGCATCTTGGCATACCGAATAATGCTTTTGTAGTCGGCATGTGTGGCCGGATCTCAGAACAGAAGGATCCGACTGATTTTGTCAAGGCAGCAAAAGTCATAAAGCTGAAGATCCCGGAGGCTTTTTTTATCATAGTAGGCGACGGGCCAGAGAGAAAACTCATAGAATCACAGATTAAAAGGTACGAGCTTTCCGACTCCTTCCTGATCACAGGATGGGTCAAAGATGCCTGGCTTTACATGAGCCTGTTCGATGTCGGGATGCTCCTCTCGAAATGGGAAGGCTTCGGCCTCGTGATCCCGGAGATGATGTATCTGCGTATCCCGGTCATCGCGACTGCGATAGACGGCATCAGGGACATCATAACCGGCGGAACAGACGGCATTCTCGTAAACCCCAGCGACCCGGCCTTCGCCGCCGCCAAGGCAGTCGTCAGCATTCACGACGACACGTCACTCAGCGAACACCTCCGCATCAACGCCCACCGCACCGCAGCCCTTCGCTTCGACGGCAAGCGGATGGCAGAGGAGACAGAGGTGCTGTATGAGGAGGTGATGTGGGGGTGAAAAACTGGAAATGGAGGTTGTATCATGAAACAGGGTGTTGCAGTACTTAGCAGTTTTGATAAATATACCACTTTCACTTATAATGGAACAACACTGACTTTTAGGACGTGTAACGGGTTGGATAGATATACAAGAGTTAATCTGTGGGATAAAGGCTATATAGAGGTTATGGCAAAGTATCGTCAGATGGATCATGAAATAGAAGAATATATAGACCTGATTCCAGTACTTGACAGCCTGTATATGGATAAAGACAAATTCCTTGCACCTATAAAGGAGGTCGAGATAGATTATGACAGAGAAAGAAATCGAAAAAATTGATGATAACTAGGCGTGATGTAGGTTGTGTGGTTGTGCTTTTTGACCCGAATGACAGCGTCCTGGGAAATATAAGACACTATAGAGAAATAGTAGGAGAAGTTATTCTGGTAGATAACTCTGAAAAGGATAATTCCATAATGTTTAGCGGATGGGACTATATACCGCTTTGCAAAAATACAGGAATAGCACATGCGTTAAATGAAGGCATCGTTCGGATACACTCAGAGTACATTATTACAATGGATCAGGATAGTGTACTTACGGCTGATATAGTCGATGCTTATGTTGATTTTTTAAATACTTCAGATAATTCTGATATAGGTGCGCTTACTTGTAAGTATAATACTGACAGACATTGCGAGAGAAAATCGGAGGGAATAATTGATGTCAGACTATCAATGCAGTCCGGAACGCTTTTTAAGAAAAAAGTTTTTGAGCAGATAGGATATTTTTATGAAGCACTGTTTATTGAAGCCGTTGATCTTGAATATTTTTTGAGGATGAAAAAAAACGGACTTCGTCTGGTACGTGTAAATGAAGCAGTATTGTATCATCATCCGGCTTTCACAGTTGAAAAAAAATTTGGACTATTTAAACTGAAGTATGGTGTTGCGTCACCTGTCAGATACTATTATCAGGCCAGAAACCTACTTTGGACGGCGAAAAAATATCATTCGGCCGCACTTTATAAAAAGCTGGCCGTTAAATGGCTTAAGATAGTTCTTCTTTTTAACGATAAGAAAAAATATCTGGTACATTTTCGAAAAGGTCTATATGACGCAAGGCATGGTAGACTGGGAAAGGCCTTAGTGTGAATGATTAGAATCCTACAGTATGAAATTGAGAATACGCGTGGAGGCATAGAGAGTTTTCTTTATAATGTCTACAGTCACATAGACAGGGAACGATATCACTTTGATTTTGTTACCAGCGCAGATCATCCTGGATATGGTAAAGAACTGCAGAACCTGGGAGCTCATATTTATAGGATTTCTTCTATAAGGAATACCAGGAAATATATGCGTGACCTGAAGGACATAATGCTCAGGGAGTATGACATTGTACACGTAAATAAGAATTCCGCGGCAAATATACTACCTCTTGTTATAGCAAAAAAGAATCCAAAGGCCTGCATAGTTGTTCATTCGCATAACACAAAGCCTTCTATAGGGAAAATGGGTATGTGTGCCATTAATTACATTAACAGAAAGAAACTCTATGAACTTTCGGATGTGCATCTTGCCTGCTCTACGGAAGCTGGGAAATGGCTTTATGGTGACAGGAAATTTGAGCTTATACCGAATGGAATTGATGTACAAAGATTTAGATTCGATGGAACTATACGCAGAGAGTACAGAAAAAAATTAGGGCTTGGTGATGATTTTACACTTGTTACTGTAGGTCGCTTTAATGAACAGAAAAATTATGAAAGGCTTATATCTATATTCGCTGAAGTAGTGAAGGGAAGGGGCAAAGCAAAGCTTCTCATGGCCGGTGATGGAAAAATGAAAGAAATGATCTATGAAAAAGCCAGAAGACTGTCACTTGATGACAGTGTGAAGTTTCTCGGAAACAGAAGTGATGTGGATAAGCTGCTTATGGCAGCAGACTGTTTTGTCATGACATCACTTTATGAGGGACTTCCTGTGTCAGTGATCGAGGCTCAGGCATCGGGGCTGCCGGTTTTTGTGTCTGAGGCAGTCTCGGACGAGGCAAAGATAGTACCAGACTTTTACCATTTTTCTCTGGAGAAAAGTGACGAAGAGATAGTAGATATGATCCTTAGCTGCAAGAAAAAGACACCTGACGAAAGGCTTAAATCAAATGAAATGGTTGACGAGTCTGATTTTAATATAGACGCCACAGTCAGGAAACTATCGGAAATTTATGATAACTGTAGGCTTTACAAAAACAGTATGGTATATGAGAGAAATGGAGAAAGATGCTGACTGATGATTTCTGTTGTGATGGCTACGTATAATGGAGAAAAGTTTTTATACCAGCAGCTTCTTTCGATATATCATCAAACGATGCAGCCTGATGAAGTCATGATCTTTGATGATGGCTCATCAGATAACACCATTTATCTGGTAAAAGACTTCATAAGAAGGAATGGCCTGGCTGATAAGTGGAGCATCACTGTAAATCAGGAGAACAAGGGATTCTTTAGGAATTTTATGGATGGGGCTTTTGCTGCACATGGTGATACGATTTATTTTTCGGACCAGGATGATATCTGGGATTTGAAAAAAATAGAAGTTTTGGAAAAATGTCTGAATAAACCTGCTGTGATGATGGCCAGATCAAATGTGCTGAAAATAGATGCTAATGGTAAAGCTATAAGCAGCCCAGAGTATGTAGGAAAGAAAACACTACGGGAACTCAGTATAACAGACATCTGTAAATGGGCTGGTCCTGGTTTTTCTATGGGATTTAAAAGAAAAGTATTTGACTTTATAAAAGAAAGACACCTTTATAGAGAGACTTTTAAATACCATGATGTGCTTTGTGGGAAGGCTGCCGTAGCATTAGGCAAATGTGTCCAGGCAAGAGATGTATATGACTGCCACAGGCTCCACGATAGCAATCAGACACAGACAGCGACAAGATCATTTGTGGCAGGAAGGACAAGGGCAGACCAGATAGACATTGTAAGGCGTAGAAAAAAATACTTCAGGCTTCTTGATGAAGCTACAGTAGATAATACCAGAGCAGAATGCTTTCGTAGATTTTCTGCTTTTGCAGGATACAGGGAAAGGTATATAAAGCATTTCTCAATCAATGACATGAACTGGCTGATAAAACACCAGGATTTGTATTTGTCAAAGGTTGGGGTTATCTCGGATACTATGTACTCTATTGGCATGGAAAAGATTATACTTTATTTTTGCGGTAAATATAGATGATGACCTGCAGATATGACAAGATATATGTTATCTGTCCATACAATGATTAAGTCGCCAAAAGTACCTTCAAGTAGATATTTCTGGTAATTGTAACAGTACCTTGAAAACTGAATACAGTCTATAAATCAAATGCTGATTTTTGTTGATTTTACAGTA
>ONIH01000010.1 GCA_900317825.1 uncultured Lachnospiraceae bacterium
GGATATGCTGTACATGAGCCAGACAGTGAGGATTCGATAGATATGATAATAAGCAGGGCAGATAACGAAATGTACATACAGAAGGCTGCATCTCACGCCGCCCGCCCTGATTCCATCTGAATCATGGGCTTAGTGAACTACCCATCACCTAAAGGTAATGGGTTTTCTGGCGGAGACTTTATAAATCTTATGCCTTAAAACTTCGGCACATCTACCGTTATTACATTGCTCTTCAGTCCAAGTCGCTTTGCCATATCATCAGCCAGCCTGATGTGGAATGATGTTCCATCCTTTATTTTATCCAGTGTGTATACTTCCGCAGTAACCACGGTACCGTCGGAACGTTCTTCCTTGAATGGTATATCTATATCGCTTATACCCTTTTCTATTCCTGACTTTACATAGTCACCTCTGCATTTACCATCTATTACTTCATCTGATAGTCTCTCAGCAATCGATACTGTAGCGTGATCAGAGTTCAGCGTGACCTTATTTGTGGTTATTACCACATCATTTATTTCCAGCGTATAACTGACCGATCCCTTCTTCACAGGAAGTGATTTATCTGTCTTATTATCCTGTTCTGACGTATCAGAATCCTCTGACGTATCAGTCACGTCTGATTCAGTTTTTTCTTCTAAGGTTGACACCTCCGTTTTCTTCACCGGATCCCCGGAAGCATTACCCTTCTCTTTCTTCTGTCCACATGCAGTAATAAAGGAAGCCGTCATGCAGGCTACCATCATCAATACAACAATTCTCCTCTTCATATAACACCTCTTGAAACATTCGTCTTAAGCCTATTCAAATCAATTGACCTAACTTTTTTGTCATTGACAAAATATACCCGCTTATTTGATAAAAATACACCATTTTTATCACTTATCCACTTACCATCTTGAACCTCTTCTGTCACAGAAGTATTCATAAACTCTATTTTCTTATTGTCAACCCTCAAAATTGTGGCATTTGGATCGCTTTTCTCTATATCATAATAATATCTTGTACTAACATATCTGCTCTTATTTCCGGACAAAAATGACACTACCGAGAAACGTCTAGATACTATGGTTGTTTTACCATTACTAATATCATATTCATAAATCTCTGACTTCGTATCATTATTAATCATGGAATCTTTGACTTTCACCTTTTGAAAAAGAAAAGATTTACAATTTCCGCCGGCAATAGACAAATAATCTCCAGAGTATGCTCCTTCCTTTGTTCTACTCATATCAGCCCTTGCTATGGTTTCTTTGTGTCCGCTACTTGTATCGATAATAGAAACCCATGAATGAATTTTATCTGTGCCATCTGAAGCACATTCTATAATATAATCTCCATTCAATACACAATACGGTTGTTTAACACAAGAGAAAGAATCAATAGTATTTTTTCCATGTAAGCTAACCGCTGATAAATCACAATGCAATTTACCATTTTTTTCCATTTCTGCCTCACATACATATGATGCTTCAGCATTGCTTCCTATTAGATAAAACGAATCAGGAGCTTTTTCGTCTGATATTTCAATGCATTTTGAACCATCATGCATGTTTTTCTTATAGAGCTTTTGCTTCCCATTCTCAGTTCCTTTATATATTACATATGAATCCTTTACCAATATAATATCATCCGCCGATTTTGTAGTTATTTTACCAACGTATTCCGTAGAATGATGCTGGTTGAAATCATGTAAAGCAAAATGGTGTCTGTTGATTAAGATAATCGATACAACAAAGGCAACCATCAATAGAGCAATCATTATTAGGGTTATTAAATGATATCTGTATTGATGGTTAGAATTTCCTACCATATCATTGCCTGTCTAAAATGGTTGCTGTTAACATTGTATAATTCATCAGCTGTACACCACCGATTTCCAAATGCTTTCCAGTATGGATCTGTTATTCTGATCCTCACATCATGTCCTGTTTTTGAGTCAATACCACTTGTATTAATATAATGACCCTTTGTAGTATACGGCCACTCACTCGTATTAGATGCCTTAATATCAAGGACAACCGGTTTCTCTTTTTTTATATCGGTCTCTATACGATTCATCCAAGTTGACTCACTACCAATCTGATTATATCTGTAGGTTTTTGAGGTCTTCTGGTTAAGCACGTCTCTAATTTTTGGCATTTCAGTTCCTTGGCTTGTTGTCCCGAGCAGACGTGCGTAAGTGTCTTGAGAAGCTGATGATCCATTTAAGTAGTCTATAACCTGCCTGGTTGTAGCTGGCCCGCAGTAATGGCCATTTTCTTGCTGAAACGGTGTTACTGCAAGCGTCCCATAATACCCGGTATCATATACCCTCCTAATTATTGTTCTAGAATTTTTCTCATCTGGAGCACAATCATAGGGAACAAATGGTGCCCCCTCTTCATAGCTGTAATCCCCATCAAGCATTTCATCTGCATGACAAGAAACACTGAGAGCTTCTCCCATTCCAAGCACCGCTACTGCAGCCGTTAACACTGAAACGAATTTTAGTAATTTCATATTAAACCTCCTATCTAAATGCTTACGAAAACACTATCAAGATACAACATGAATTATACAATTCTACCTATAGCTTGTAAATGTCAAAAAAGGACATCACGCATTCTGGTAAAAGATAATCCAGTCATCCTTTTACAGAAACGGCTTAATTGGAACTCGTCACTGAAGCCGTAATTCTCAGCAACATTTCGTTGAGAAATTCCGAACGGATTTTCAATACAACCTCTTATCATAAATTGGAATCTAATAATATCAAGCATTTCCTTAAGCCCATAGCCTAAATAATGTTTAGATATCCTTCTAAGCTGTCTATTGCTTAAAAATAAATCATTCTCAAGGTTTTTCAATGAATACATACCTTGGCTATTAATAAATAAGTTACATATCTTTGCTGCATCCTCTAATCCATTATCGTGGGATACCTGTTTAAAATAGATTTTTTCGAACAGCGATACCTTATCCTCAAAACACATTTCAGTAGTCACATCATAAAACTCATCCAGTTTCATATCACTTATATTTAAGAACTCATTAATATGACACAACTGCGGCATAATGTTCCAACAGCCAAAAATCCGCTCAAACCCTCCCGGCAGAAATCTTACTCCAAACGCATGCCGATTTACCAGCATATCATATGAATAAAACTCCATTTTAACACCACTTCTAATAACTAATGTATTTGAAAAAGATTCATTCGGAAAGAAAATCAAATCTGTACATCCATCCGGAAGCAGCGGGAAGGCTTTCTTATTCATACCAGTGAAATTGAAATCATAAAAGCATGATACTATCCCTTCCAACATATGTTTGCCGCATGTAACCACATGTCTCTTGTAGGAAGGAAATTTTTCATCAAATTGAAACGGTAAATATACATTGTTATTAATGTTGCTATCAGTCTTTTCACTCATTCAAATCTCCTCTATATGAATCTCACCTTGAAAGCCATCCAGTCCTCAAAATGTAAGAATGCATTATCAGCTAGTCAGAAATCGCGCCCTCCCACTCTGCTTCCTCACCCGGGCCACTTACCTCAAGACCGTAAGGCACCCGAATCGGCTTTCCCTCCGGGGTGACAGCGACATAGGTCAGATAAGCACGGTTTATAGGGACACGCATCCCGACCTCATTCTCGCGGTAAGAGTCAACTCTGACCTCCATGGACGAGTTTCCTACATGAGTCACCTTCCCGATCATCACCACCATATCATTTAGTCTGGTCTCCGCCTTGAAGGTCAGATTGTCAACTGATGCAGTGATCACCTCATGGGTGGAATGTCTCATAGCTGTCATTCCACCGACCTCATCTATCCATTCCATAAGCCTGCCGCCAAATCTCGAAAGTTCGACCGTCTTTGTAGGGCGGTCATCATGGTTCCCAAACTGACTCATTATCTTTGACCTCATCTGTTATTTTCTAAAAAGGCGGAAATATCCGCCTGGTTTTACTGATTTTTTAATTATAACATACTTATGTTACCATTCACAGCCAATTCCATCTATGATGTAATGGAATGACGGGGCGCTTCTCGGGAGTTTGACAGTTTTTTCATAGCCCATACCTTTCAAAGCCTCCGATGGCTTTATTTTTTTGTCAAATTTGTATTTTGTGCTTGCACGTTACTTTAAGATACTGTGTAATAGGCTTATATGATCCTTGAACAGCTGAAAGGCGATATCTTAATGAGACTTGGATGGACAAACAACAACGGGACATATACTTACAGAGCCATAAAGACCGTCCGTGATAAAGGTGTTGACGGTAAGCCGTCCAAAAACAGATCTGTTACAGTAAAAAAGTTTGGGCCAGATAAGTACATACGTGAGACATATGGTGTGACAGATGCAAAATCCAGGGCTAAGGAGCATTTTAAAGAAATGTTCGATGGCATAAACAGATCAATCAATGAGCCGTCTTAATAATATACAATTATAAAAATGAGCTGTGAGAAATTATGTAATTTCTCACAGCTCCAAAGCAATTTTCCAGTTATTAATTCATGTCAAAATGTTTTTTACCTGTCAAAACGATGTTTCAATTTTGTATAAATTAATACCGTTCCTCTCTGAATAGAAATATAAATTTTGACCTTTTCCAGTGTTAGTAATTGATACCGTTTCTGGCGAGGTAGAGTTTATCTTCCTTTTTGATATTGTGTTTCCATTATTGTCACTACATATCAATGTTCTGGAGCCTTTATCACCTGCCAAAATAAGTGTCACCTTTGCTCCAGAAGGCACATAAACTGATACAGACCTTTGAGAGATGGAGCCTCCGCCAGATAATGCCAGGTAGCCATCATAGTCCTCCCAATTATATTTAATATACGAAGGCACATATATCACTGGCTTAGCTGAATTTGCCTTAATAGTCAGGTCATTTATAGTTTTATCAGTTGAAAGTTTTCCAATTTTGCTAAAAGCTGCATCTGAAAATTTCCACGACCATCCATATTTACGCATAGCTCTAAATGCCTTAATGGAACTCAGTGCATTTCCATTGTTGTCAAACAATGTATTATTATCCCATGAGCTACACTCATTTTCTCCTGAATAGCTTGCACTATAAGACTTAGCATATTGGTTTGCCCAGCCGGTTCCAAACTTTTTTGAATTTTCTTTGGTAGTTCCAATCATTTCAGGGCCCCAGTAAAAAGCACCTAATCCATAACCTCTCGTCTCTGAGTTCTGATTCAGATCAGACATTGTCTTATATATATCAAGCATTGCCTCTTCCTGCCCTGCTACACTAATGTCATAATCTGCTGCAGCCATGTCATTTACTGACCAGATATTATTACCTGAGTCATCATGATTATCGAAAGTGTATGGATATGCAGTTTCAGCTATAACTACTTTTTTATCGTAGTTATTAACTATTTTCTTCATGGCCTTTTTTAAATCCGATACATGACCGAACCAGAACGGATAAGCTGAAAGTGCAACCACATCGTAATTTACCCCCTGCTTTTTCGCCTGTTCCGCATACCAATCTGCGTTTGTAATTGGGTCAGTAAAATGTAATGCTTTCAGTACTGCCTTATCACCTGTAAGACTGTATTTTTTATTTATAGCATCAACTGCGTTACAGCCGCTTTTCATTCCTTCAGCAACTCCTGTTGATAAGTCCCATACTCCGTCGAACAGGCCACCCATCCCACTCATAGAACCGTTTGTTTCATTACCTATTTGCACCATTCCTACAGTTGCGCCTGTTTTAATAATGCTATCCAATGATTTATAGGTAAAATCGTATATAGCTTTTGCCTTTTGTGACGTTGTGTAATTTTTCCACTGCAATGGAGCATTCTGCAAAGATGGGTCAGCCCAGAAATCAGAATACTGAAAGTCGATAAAAAGAGGAACGCCTAACTTTGCCGCTCTATTTCCAATGTTAATTGCATTCTGCAAATCACAATTACCACCGCCATAACCATTCCCCTGAGCGTCATACGGATTATTCCATATTCTTACTCTAAAGTAATTCACACCATAGTTATGTAGAATGGTCAGAGCATCTTCTTTCTGTCCATTCTCATAGCCATATTTTGTACCTGCTTTTTCATATGCCGGAACACTTGATACATCTGCACCACACATAAGCTCTTCCGAGGCCATACATGGTATTCCTGTAATTCCTATTGCCAAAGATGATGCAAGTATTGCTGATATTATTTTTATTTTTCTTAGCATTTTATCTCTCTTTGTTTTATCCTTTCACTGCTCCGCCTGTGATGCCTTCTACATAGAATTTCTGCATTATAATGAATAGGATACCGATAGGTACACCTACCAGGATACCGCCTGCGCAGAATCTTGTAAAGTATTCAGGAAGAAGGCTTCTCTCGAGCATATTATAAAGTCCTATTGCAACAGTCCAGTCCTTTGACAATCCTGAATTAAGTATTATTTTTGCAAAAATAAAATCAGTCCATGGTGCAAGAAATGAACTTATTACCGTATAAACGACAATCGGCTTTGACAGAGGAAGAACTATTTGAAAAAACACCCTTGCTTCCGATGCGCCTTCCAGATATGCCGCTTCACGTAGTGAATCCGGGATTGTGTCAAAGAATCCCTTAGCTATCAGATACCCTAAAGCCGAAGAGCCTGAATAAACAAGTATCATACCAAAATGACTGTTAGTCAGGTTAATACTTTTTAGGATGAAGTAAATAGCTATCATCGACAGGAAACCTGGAAACAGCTGCAGCATTACACCGATATTCATAAGTGCTTTACGTCCTTTAAACCTCATGCAACTCATAGCATAAGCAGTCATAAGAACAAACATTGTCGAGATAAGCATCGTGAATATAGCTATGATAAGAGTATTCAGGAACCATCTCGGAAACTGTACTACATTATCCGAATGAAAAAGAACTCTATCAAACTGTTTCACGCTCCAGACTTTAGGAAAGAACCTGCTCGTATCCATTCCATCATATTCCGAAAATGCTGTAACAAGCAGCCACACTATTGGAATGAGCCAGATAACAGCAAGAATAGTGAGGATAACGTGAACCACAACAGTTTCTTTTACATGTCCATTTTTTGTTTTCGCCTTTGTCATCTAAATGTCTCCTCTCTATCTCCTTTTATTAAAAAGTTAAATGCAAACAGAGTAAACACTGCACAGATTACAAAAACGCAGATACCTATTACAGATGCCATCTTGTAGTTATACTTATCTGATGTCAGTCTGAAAAGCCATGTCACAAGCAAATCCACTTCCTGGCCGCTCGATGCTGCCAGTTTCTGGTCCGTAGTCGTGTAAAAGTTATTCGTTAGCAGATATATGACATTAAAGTTATTGATATTTCCTGTAAACTGTGTCACAAGATAAGGTCCAGTTATAAAGAGCATATAAGGCATTGTTATGTTCCTGAATATCTGAAACTTATTTGCTCCATCTATCATAGCTGATTCTTTCAGATCAGATGGGATATTCAAAAGGACGCCTGTCGTAATAAGCATCAGATAAGGCACACCTACCCAGATATTTATCATGACAATAGATGCTTTCGCCCATCCCGGTGAAGTCAGAAACGGGATATAGTTAGTACTTATCAACCCTATACTTTTCAAAAAACCTACAAAGCCAATTTTCTGAAGGAAAGTATTTACGATTCCTGTATCTGCATAAAAGTTTCTCATCATAAGAAGAGTTACAAACTGCGGTATTGCTATCGTTATAACGAAAAGTGTACGCCACATCTTCTTAAAACGCGTATATTTATAATTAATTAGTAATGACAGGATTATGCCGCCAAAATAGGTAGTTGCTGTTGCCAGAACTGCCCAGAGAAGGGTCCATCCAAGAATTTTTCCAAAGCTGTATCCAAAGCTCATCGTCAGGGAATTGCTGAAAAGTGCCTTGAAGTTCTTAAGACCTACCCAATGAAACAGGAATGCCGGCGGCATATGCTTCCTGTCATAGTTAGTAAATGCCACTGCTATCATAACTATCAGTGGAAATATATTAAAAACTATGATGCCTAGGATTGGAAAGAACAGAAGTGTTATGTGAAATTTTCTGTTCAGCAGATCATGCAGATCATCCCGGAAAGTGTTTATATGTCTTCCTGCCTCCACGTCCTGCTGGATATGATAAACTGTTATCTCATTTGCCATCCAGAGGATCAGAGCCACTATTATCATGACCAGTGAAATAGAGCCAAAGAGAAGAATAAGAAGTGAATTATCATAGTGATTCATCTCATTCTTCATAGTGTCAGGATTATATACTATTTCCTGCTGCACAGTTCCAAGAGTCGGTAGTTTTGCTATATAGCCTACACCGATCAGAGCTGTATAAGCTATAACTCCGATTTCAAGAAGCGTCACAATAATTCCTTTTATTATCTGCTTTCTTCGCCAGTAACCGACGCCGCAGATCAGAAGAGACAGCTTCACTGAAGCATCGCCCTGTGCCACAGCTATACCAAATCTTTTAAAAAAATCCCCTATTGCAGAGAAAAACGCTACGACCGGGTTTGCTCTTTTCTCTACAACCTGTGTTATATCTGCCATTTTTTACCTTTCTTTTTAAGAGAAAGACCCACACCCATTATTTGAGCGTGGGTCATTTCACGCCATATGGCGGATCATTTTTTCTGATTTACTCTGATTTCTGAGCACATGCTTCTACGAGGTCATCTAATAATTTCTGAAGATTTTCATTATCAGGATTTCCCTTTGCCAGCTTTGCACCAAAAGTCTTGGTATTATCCCAGAATGTCTGCGTAACCATCTGGACTACACCATTCTTTGAGTTCTGTGCAAGAATCGCTGAAATAGCTATATCCTTCTGCACTTCTGGAGACTCCATATCCTCTTTATTTGCAGGTCCGGTAGCACCAGACTTGAATCTCTCCATCTGACTGTCTTTATTTGAAAGGAACATTGCCAGTTTCATAGCCCAGCCTACGTTCTTGGAGTTTTTATTTACTCCCCAGAATTTATATCCTGCTGAAGAAGCCATGTCTACCTGCTTACCATTTACGGTATATGTAGGAAGAACTGTAGCAGCATATCCATCTCCGAACTGTTCCTGTACAGCCTTTGAATCCCAGGTTCCAGATACGATAGCTGCAAGTTTTCCACTAGCTATCTGATTAGCAGAATCTCCATCTTTTACAGCCATAAATGCCTTGTTCTTGGCTATATCTACCATTGCCTGGGCTACATCTGCTCCCTTGATACCAGAAGGAGATGTTCCATTCCAGTCAAGCGTTGTAGAGCCATCATCGTTTCTCTTAGTAGTAAATCCAGCTCCGTAATAGAAACCGGCCACATAATATCCTGACTCAAATACCATTCCAACCTGTTTACCGGCCTTCTGGCAGTCAGCAAGAATTGTATCCCACTGCTTTGCATCTTCTTCAGGGATTACATTTTTATCATAGTAAAGAAAATATCCATTATCAGCGGTAGCAGGATAAGCATAAAGTGTATCATCTACCGTAGCAGCTGTTACAGAGCTCTCAACGTCCTCTGCCTCGATAGTTTTTTTGTCTTCGTCCTGAACTGGCTGAAGAGCACCTGCGTCTACGAGATCATAGATCTGATCTGACGCAAATGAGAAAACATCTGCTGCAGCAGTCGGATCCTTGAGGACCGTATCCTTTGCGTCTCCTTCTGAAAGTTTTCCGATCGTGATATTGAACTTCGTTCCGGAATTTTCCTTTGCAAATTTGTCTGTAAGAGTCTTCATCAGGTCCTGGTCATTCTCAGATGCCCAGAGCTTTAAATCAACTGTCTCACCAGAACCACTGTCTCCCGATGTCTTTTTTGATGCTGAGCTGCTGTCTGCCGATGATGATCCACATCCTGCAAACATTGATACAGCCATCGCTGCCACAAGCGTCATCGCTGCTAATTTCTTCTTCATTTGTTGTTTCCTCCTTTTATCAGGTCCTCCTGACCTGATCTCCTGTTAAAATCCGACTGCGCTTTTGTCAGATGATTTTACGCACTCAGATGCTAAATACCTAATTTCCAGACCTAACCGGTAACATCTGACAGGTGTTTTAGGCGCAATCGGTTGTGCGAATAAAACTATATCTCTTTTTTCTCCCCCCGGTCAATATGTCATTTTTCACAAAATATTAATATTCATTTTATGCATATTGCACAAAGTATTAATATTTCCTTTCGTTAATTGTGAAAACTGCACAAAGTTTCATCAATTTTTTCAAAGGAGGAAAAATGGGCAAAAAACACGTAGCAAAGCGCATTACATCTCTGTTGATGTCGGTACTTTTCGCATTTACTCTGGTGCTTGGAGTGAATGGAATAGGTGCAAAGGCAACAGAGACCAAAGCAACTGGAGAGACGAGAACCAAGCTCTTCATAAAAACAAATGATACTGTAAAAGAACTGTATTTCGCCATCTGGAGTGATGAGAAGACAGACCTCTCGTTCGTACAGAGTGATGGCAACGAATACGGCGACTACTTCGGATGGAAGTCCACACAGGCAAAACTCAAGAGCCTTTCATCAGACAGTACACTCTACTCTATCGAGCTGAATGTCGATGATAATTCTGACAAGGGTGGCGGCTTCGGTATCTATTCTGACTCAAAAGGCAGTGAGGACAGCAGGCTCCTGAATTCATGGGATGATAACTACCTGAAGACAGTCGTATCACATAAAGGTAAGGCCGTAGTCCTCGATCTGACCGGCGATGCCAGATTCTCAGATGACTTAAAGGCTTACGGAATCTCAGATGCTGACGCAAAATTCTCAGAAAAAGCCGATACAACTGCACTCGATAAAGAAGTAACTGAAGAGATCCGTGGAATGGATATCTCCTCATACATTTCTATCCAGCAGGCATATGATCAGATGAACGCTGATAAGTATAACGGCAGAACTGATTATGGTTTCAAGGATTTCGATGGAAATATCATAAAGGATCAGGCATTTTTCGATTTCCTGGCGAAGCAGGGAATGAACTGGGCCCGCATAAAGGTCTGGAACAATCCGTACGATGCAGACGGAAACGGCTATGGCGGTGGAAACTCAGATCTGAAGAAAGCCATCCAGCTCGGACAGTGGGCTACAAAGGCTGGAATGAAGGTTCTCATCGACTTCCACTACTCTGATGTATGGGCTGACCCTACCAGACAGATAGCACCTAAGGCATGGAAGGATTTCAACGGAGATCCCGATAAGACAGCTGCTGCCGTAAAGGAATTTACCGCTGCTTCTCTTAAAGAGCTGCTCGATAACGGCGTTAATGTAAAAATGGTCCAGGTCGGAAACGAGACTAATAATGGAATAGCTGGTGTCACTGCATCAGGCAACTGGGCTGACAATGTAGACAAGGTATATCAGGCTGGATGTGAAGCTGTTCACGAAGCTGGAGACGGAAGCATCCTCGCAGCTATTCATCTGACAAATATCGGAACTGAGGAGATCACAGACGCAGGAAACCTGGCCGCTTATGACAAGGATGGTGACGGAAAGGCTGACGGAGTTGACTACGACGTATTCGGAAGCACCTACTACCCGTTCTGGGGCGGAAGCATTGAGAACGTAAATTCTACACTTTCTACAATCGCCCGTACCTATCACAAGCAGACCTATGTAGCTGAGACTGCTTATGGCTATACCCTCGACGATATAGACGGATACGAGAATACCGTAAGAGAAGGAAACAGTGATACCGGTGCCGGAGTCACCTGGCCATTCACGATAAAAGGACAGGCTGAATCCTTCCAGTCAGTCATCAATGCCGCTGAATCCGTCACATACGCTGACGGAAGAAAAGCCGGATACGGTGCTTTCTACTGGGAAGGTGCATGGAACGCTCTTCTCGATGTAAGAAATCTTACAGAAGCTGACAAGCAGAAAGCCATCGACTACGAAAAGGCCCTCTGGGACAAGTTTGGCTGTGGCTGGGCTTCGAAGTATTCTGCTTCATACGATACCGAGAATAAAGACGGTATCTCAGGCGGTTCTGTAGAGGAAAACAAATCATTCTTCGGCGCTGACGGTAAGGCTCTCGAGTCGATAAAGGCATTTGATAAAAACTTCGACCCGTCTTCTATCAAAGAAGATCTGAAGGTTAAAAATATCGTAGCCGACACTTCTGTTCTTTCTCTTGACCCTTCTGTAAAGCTCACCTCTGATACTCTCGGTGGAGCTGTAGTTTACTACGAAGAAGGCAAGCGTGCTAATGAGGACATCAGCTGGAGTTCCAAGGCTATAAAGAATTATAACAAGGCCAGAAAGAGCTCAAAGAACTATGGTAAGACTTATAAGATCACCGGAAAAGTGGATGGTAAAAATGTCACCAGAAAAGTAAAGCTTCTTTACAGGAATCTGTTAAAGAACTCTGGATTTGAAAACGATAAGGACTTTAAGGACTGGACTACAAAGTCTACCGAAAACGCCTTAAGTGTGGAGCGTGATTCAAGCAATATCTATGATGGACACGCTGCTCTGAAGTTCTGGGCTGAAAAGGATTTCACTTTTACAGCAAAGCAGACCGTTACCGTAAAGACTCCTGGACTCTACAAGGTCTCCATGGTAACAAGCGGTGAGCTGAAAGGTGATAAGGATTCTGCTTATCTTCAGGCAAAAGTCAATGGAAAGACTTATAAAAAGTCTGACAGTCTCTATGGCTGGCAGAAGTGGACCACTCCTGAAGTGAAGGATATAAAGATCACAAAGTCCATGATAAAGAAAGGCAAGAACAAAGTCACCATTACTCTTGGTATCAAGGCAAGCGCCCAGACCTGGGGTACTTATGATGATGTCAGATTTGAAAAATACAAAAACATCAAATAATCAGGCAAAGCTTTCATAAAGAAAAAACCTCCTCGTTGCGAAACGGGGAGGTTTTTTTCGTGTTAAAGTATTTTATCTCTTTATGTAAGCGTACAGCTCTTCTGTGGCTGCTCCGCCGGTAAGCGAATCAAGTCTGTTCTCGACGCTGCCGTCCTCTGTAAAGAGGTCATCACCGTTTGCATTGCTCGGTTCTGCTGGCTTTGTCGGAGCTTTGCGATCGATCATTATCGTATCACCCTGGTTCGCCTTGCCCTCGAGAATGATACGTGCCGCAAGTGTCTCCACATGCTTCTGCAGATATCGTCTCAGCGGACGTGCACCATAGACCGGATCAAATCCATGATCGATGATGTACTGCTTTGCCTCAGGAGTCAGCTCTACTTTAAGCTCTCTGTCCTTCAGCCTGTCGTTTAATCTTCTCATCAGAAGTCCTACTATGTGGCCGATATTGTCCTTTGTAAGCGGATGGAACATGATGATCTCATCGAGCCTGTTCAGGAATTCCGGTCTGAAAGCTTTTCTCAGATCCTCTTCGACAGCAGCCCTTGCACTTTCAGAAATAGAGCCATCCTCGTTGATACCGTTCAGAAGTTCCTGTGAGCCGAGGTTCGAAGTCATGATGATGATCGTGTTCTTGAAGTCCACGGTTCTGCCCTGTGAATCGGTGATACGGCCGTCATCAAGAACCTGCAGCAGGATATTGAACACATCCGGATGAGCCTTTTCGACCTCATCGAAAAGTACTACAGAGTAAGGTTTTCTTCTGACTGCTTCTGTAAGCTGTCCGCCTTCATCGTAACCTACGTATCCTGGAGGCGCACCGATAAGACGGGAGACTGAATACTTCTCCATGTACTCGGTCATATCGATACGGACTATATTATTCTCGTTATCAAAAAGTGCTTCCGCCAGAGTCTTTGCGAGCTCTGTCTTTCCTACACCGGTAGGTCCAAGGAACAGGAATGAACCGATAGGTCTGTTCGGATCCTTGATACCTGCGCGGCTTCTGAGAATAGCATCTGTCACTTTCTCTACAGCGTCATCCTGGCCGATGACTCTCTTATGGAGTTCGTCACCTAAGTGCAGGATCTTCGTGCGCTGTGACTCGTTCAGTTTTGCAACAGGGATTCCAGTCCAGCGGCTTACGATCTCAGCGATCTCATCCTCATCGACAGCTTCATGGACGAGTTTCAGATCATCGGCTTTGACCTTTGACTCCTCATCGTTCAGTTCCTTCGTCAGTGAAGGAAGCTGACCATTCTGGATCTCAGCCATCTTGGTGTAGTCGCCCTCACGCTCAGCCAGTTCCATCTGTTTATGCAGATCAGCGATCTGCTCACGCAGCTTGGCAGGACGATCAACGGCATTTTTCTCATTTTCCCATTCGGCGTTTAAAGCCTTGAGTTTATCGTCGTTCTCGGCGAGTTCTTTCTTTACATCCTCGAGACGCTGCTTCGACATATCGTCTGTCTCTTTTTCAAGGGACATCTCATCAAGTCTCAGCTGGATGTTCCTGTGCTCGAGTTCATCGATTTCCTCCGGCTTTGAATTTTTCTCAGTCTTTATCTGGGCGCAGGCCTCATCGATCAGGTCGATAGCCTTGTCCGGCAGGAACCTGTCTGTGATGTAGCGGTTCGAAAGCTCTGCTGCTGCGATCAGCGCATTATCAGTGATGCGAACGCCATGGTAAGTCTGGTAGTTCTCACGCAGACCACGGAGTATGGTTATCGTCTCATCGACTGTCGGCTCATCTACGAGCACACGCTGGAAACGGCGCTCAAGTGCTGCATCTTTTTCGATGTACTCACGGTACTCATTCAGGGTCGTGGCACCGATGCAGTGCAGCTCACCACGCGTCAGCATAGGCTTCAAGAGGTTTCCCGCATCCATAGAGCCTTCTGTCTTTCCGGCTCCGACTATCAGATGCAGCTCGTCGATGAACAGGATGATCTGTCCATCAGACTCCTTCACCTCATTCAGTACAGCTTTGAGTCTTTCCTCAAACTCGCCTCTGTACTTCGCACCGGCGATCAGCGCACCCATATCCAGTGAAAAAATTTCTTTATCCTTCAGGTTATCGGGTACATCGCCTTTTACTATACGCTGTGCCAGTCCTTCGACTACTGCTGTTTTACCAACACCAGGTTGTCCGATAAGCACCGGGTTATTCTTCGTCTTACGCGACAGGATACGAATCACGTTCCTGATCTCGTCATCACGTCCGATGATAGGATCTAGCTTCTGCTCTCTGGCTTTCTTTACGAGGTTCTCGCCATACTTTTCCAGTGAGTCGTATGTGTCCTCAGGGTTGTCTGTCGTGACTTTCTGGTTTCCTCTGACTGTGGACAGCGCCTGAAGGAACCTATCACGGGTAATCCCGAATTCCCTGAACTTATCTCCGATCGCACGGTCCGGATACTTTATCATTGAAAGAAAAATGTGCTCGACTGACACATAGTCATCGCCCATTTTCTTCGCCTCATCCTCTGCGTGGATCAGCACATCATTTAAGCCCTTGCCTACGTAATTCTGGCCGTTTCCTGACACCTTTGGCAGGTTCTGGACCATAATCGTCACGTCATTTGTAAAATAGTTGACGTCTATTTCCATTTTTTCAAAAAGCTGTGGGATAAGGCCGCCGTCCTGCTGCATAAGGGCGAGCAACAGATGCTCCTGCGTTATCTCCTGGTTGCCGTAGTCGACTGCGAGCTTTTCAGCGGACTGCACGGCTTCCATGCTTTTCTGAGTAAATTTACTTATATTCATGTGTTGCCTCCTCTCCATTTTGAGGTATGAAGACGGCGCTCCGCACACAGTCTGTCTCTCAGAACACGCTCTCGCTCCGTATAGAACGCAACGGACGCATAAGCGGCTAAAATACAGCCGCTAAGCGCCGGCGTTCTATAAGGGTTCTTCGAGACATCTGTGTACGTCGCGCCTCCATTCCAATTCAATCTATCAAATACCGTCAAACATTCATTCCCGATACCAGATCAGCCCTCGATTGCTATCGTGTGGTTCTCTGGGAGTTTTTCGCGGGCGTCTTCCTTCGGGAATGTGATCTCGAGGATTCCGTTATCGTACTTTGCGTGAACGTCTTCCTGCTTTAGATCCTTGCCTACGAAGAAGCTACGCTGTACGTTTCCGTAGTAACGCTCCTGGCGAAGAACCTTGCCGTCCTTGTCTTTGTCTTCCTTATCCTCTGAATGCTTTGCTGAGAGATTCAGGTAGCCGTCCTTCAGCTCTACTGCGATATCGTTCTTATCGTATCCCGGAAGCTCTACTGAAAGCTCGTAGTTATCACCGTTCTCCTTGACATCTGTTCTCATCAGGCCATATGCGTGGTTGCTTGCGATTCTCGTAGCCGGTCCGTTCCAGAACTGATCAACACTGTCCATAAAGTCATCTAATAAATTCTCTCCGAAAAATCCTGGTAAATAAGCCATAGTAAAAACCTCCTTATGTTTAAATTCTTATTTAATTTCTTTTCTTTATCCCTCTTCCCTTCCGACAAGTATGTTATATCACGATTTGTTAGCACTGTCAAGTGGTGAGTGCTAATTTTTTCAAAAAATTTTTTAGTTTTTACCGTGTAATTAAGTCTCATAAAGACCCGCGATTTCTTTCAGATCTACCAGAAGGCAGTCCTCTGCTTTTTCTTTTACTGTATTTGTAAATCCGGACTTGGAGAAAAGTGCGTAGTGAGTTTTTCTCCCATCACTTATTATGGAAGCTCGATGCCTTAGTTCCTCAAAAATATCCATTGTCACAGCATCGGTTTTCCATTTGCATTCACCGACCAGAATATCCGAACTGTTCATGCAGACTACATCAATATCAGTCTGTTCTTTTCTGAACGGGTCATTACCCCACCATTTTCCGAATTCGGTGTAAAGCTCAGCTATCTCACCTTTTTTCATCAGAACTTCGATATATTGAAGGCACACCTCTTCAAAAATATGTCCGAAATAATCTGCCATCAGCGGAAAAATGACCGTGTCATAAACTCTTTCGCCCATTCCCAGCTCTATCAGTGACAGCGAAGATGGAATAAACCTGAAATAAAAGCGGTACAGATTATCACATAGAGTGTACCTGATCTTTTTACTGGAAGATTCTCCGGCAGGATGGATTTTTTCTATAATACCGAGAGAAACCAGATTTGCCAGATAACCGCTCAGCATATTCCGGCTTTTTCCCGTTTTGTCTGCTATCTCATTCTGTCTATTCGCCCCTGAAGCAATGGCTGACAGGATATCGTAATACGCAGACGGATCACGCAGCTCCTGTTTCAGCAGGTTCTGTGGTTCTTCGCGCAGATGGCCTCCTGATGACATGAATTCATATATGACCGCATCACGCAGGCAGTTGTATTTTGAGAAAAAACTCAGGTACTGTGGAACTCCACCACAGATGCCATACGCCAGAAGTTTTTCTTCGTCAGTCCAGCCGCTAAAAAACTGAAGACTTTCATAATAATACAGTGGCATAAGTTTATACTGACAGGTCCGCCTGCCATACAGAGGACTCTCATAGCCAAGCACCTGCTTCTCCATAAAGCTCATGGAAGAACCACAGAGAATAAGGAACAGTTGGGTATTTTTCCATTTACCGTCTATGTATTTCTGCAGTATCGAAGATATCTCATGATATTTTCCTGCCAGATATGGGTACTCATCTATTACAAAAATAAAACGCTGTTTTTCTGCGATGTCTGTCACGTAATCAAACAGACCTTCCCATGACGAAAAAGTAGCTGATGCATTCCCGAATGCACCCAGTACAGCTCTGGAGCACTCCTGAAGCTGACTTGCTGCATTTTCTTCTGTAGACATATAGTACACGGACTTCTTTCCCTCGATGAATTCACTTATCATAGTAGTCTTCCCTATACGTCTGCGTCCATATATAATAGCAAATTCGAAGCCATCACCTTTATAACGTCTGTTCAGATCATCAAGCTCTGTTTTTCTGCCTATAAACATATGTCATCCTCACCTGTCGCTTTATGATATGTCAGTTTACAAACTGTCAGTTTATAAACTGACACGTTATAAACTGACATCATTATAGGACGGCGCCGATTTGTTGTCAAGATTGGGGAAAACGTCCCTTTTCACCTTGACAAATTTTTAACAGACTCGTATCATTTAATTAGTTGTATAGGTGCGGGGGTTCCCGCGTTTTAATGGAGGAAAAAATGGCTGAATACAAAAATCTGAAAATCGAGCAGGATGGTGCTACGGCAGTGCTTTCTATCTGCAGACCTAAGGCACTCAACGCATTAAACTCAGAGACTATCGATGAGCTGAACGATGCGCTTACAGAGATCGAAGCAAACGACGATATAAAGGTACTTATCCTGACAGGTGGTCCTTGCTTTAACAAGAAGCTTGGCGGAGATGATCCTTACCGTTCATTCGTAGCAGGTGCTGATATCTCAGAGATGTACGGATTTGACGCACCATCTGCCAGAAAGTTTGGTATGAAGGCTTCAGTTCCATTCTTCAAGCTGATGAATATGCGCCAGGTAACTATCGCAGCTGTAAACGGATTTGCACTTGGCGGTGGCTGTGAGATCGCTATGGCCTGTGATATCAGGATTGCATCTGAGAACGCTACATTTGGTCAGCCAGAGTGCGGACTTGGAATTATCCCTGGATTCGGCGGAACACAGAGACTTGCCAGACTCGTAGGTATGGGAAGAGCCAAAGAACTCATCTTCACAGCTCAGAATATCAAGGCAGATGAAGCATACAGAATCGGTCTTGTAAACCACGTAGTTCCGAAGGAAGAGCTGATGCCTACCTGCAAGAAAATGGCAGAGACGATCGAGGCTAATGCTTCTTATGCAGTATCTGTTGCAAAGGCTGCCATCAACAACGGCTATGACATGGACATCAAGAACGGTGTAGAGCTTGAGGCTAACCTCTTCGGCGTCGTAAATGACACACATGATAAGAAGGAAGGCATGGGTGCATTCCTGAAGATCGACGGAAAGACAGATAAGAACTTTACAGATTTCTGATCTCAACTGCTTGGTGAAATAGCCTCAGAGTTCACCTTATCACGCTCTGCATCATGCCACCAGCCGTACTTGTTAAAGTACTTCACAGCGCTGGCGATATGATGGCAGAGCATTTTTATGGAATGATATGAGCTGCGCTCATGGTGATGCGTAATCTGAGCGAATGGGTAGTATATGGTCTTCCCTACCATGTGGAGGCGGCGCATCAGGTCGAAATCCTCGCAGTACATAAAGAATCTCTCATCAAAAAACAGGTCATACTTCGCGAGCGTCTCAGTCCGCATGAACATAAAGCAGCCGGACAGACATGGCACGTTCATGATATGGTCGTAACCGGAAGACAGAAGGATGTACCGGTCATTTTTCTCAGAGGCAGATGGAAGGAATGAGAAGAACCTGCGAAAAATAAGGTCAGATGGTGTAGGAAGCAGCTTGCACAGATGCTGGATCTCGCCGCTTTCATTCACGACTTCGGGGAGCATATAGACCACATCAGAATGCCTGTGCGCATAGTCGGCCAGCTCATCGATAACGGACGGATCAAACGACAGATCCGGATTTAACACCACATGAAATTCACTTTGCAGTTCTATCGCTTTTCGGATTGCTATATTGTGCGCAGAACCGTAGCCTAAGTTCTTCCCTGTTTGAAAAATAAATACGTTCTCCGAGATTTCTGTAAAGTCCGTATCACGCGGACACTCAGGGGAATTATCAACGAAAAATAACCGCCTGTTTTCAGACGGTGAAAAACTCCTGGTTACAGTATCTATCAGACCCTGCGAGGTATGAAAAAGTACAACGGAAGCCGTTATCATGAATCCTCCCTGCGATCATCCGGAAAACTCTCCGCAAACCCTTCTGTGCTCTCCTTCTGGAATAGTGTTCTGAAAGTCATAAGGACCAGCTTTATATCCAGGATGATCGAATAATTTTCTATGTACATCAGGTCGAGACGGAGCTTATCGTAAGCTGTCGTGTTATACTTGCCGTAGACCTGCGCGTAGCCGGTCAGCCCGGCCTTGACTTTCGTCCGGTATTTAAACTCAGGGATGGTCTGCTCATACATCTGATAATTTTCGACTCTCTCAGGACGCGGTCCGACGATCGACATATCGCCTTTTATGATATTTATCAGCTGTGGAAGTTCGTCAATGCGGCAGCGTCTTATAAAGCGTCCGACTCGGGTGATCCGCGGATCATCGTCTACGGTAAACTGCGCGCCATTTTTTTCAGCATCCTCATGCATGCTGCGGAACTTATATATGGTAAAGATACGTCCGCCTCTGGTAACTCGCTTCTGCCTGAAAAAAATGCTTCCGCCGTCTTCTGTCTTTATAGCAATAGCCGTGATCAAAAAAATCGGTGACAGAACTCCGATAGCCAGGGCGCTCAGTACGATATCTAAAACTCTTTTAACTGCTTTCTGTCCGATGCTTAAACCTGTGCCTCTGACGAGGAGCAGTGGAGTATCGAACAGGTTTATATTTGAAGCGCCGCCGATTATCACGTCCGAGATCTTCGGGACTATGTAAGTACGGATATCCCGCTCATAGCAGAACTTCAGGATGTCATTTCTGATCTCGGCAGGTACATCATTTATGATGACAGCATCGTGAGATAAAAGTTCTTCACGGATTTTTTCAGGTGGCTCTGATGAGCTGATGGTCGAAGTGATCGCGTATTTGTCCGGGCGCTCGAGGATTTTGAAGCGGAGATTCAGTCCGGCTCTTTTGCCATATACGAGGACCATATTCCTCGGTACGTAGGTCAGGTGGTAGAGCCATGTGAAAAAGAACGGGAGTGCCACGGTGATGGCAAGGTCATAGAGTGTCAGTCTCAGCATCGGAAGAGCATCAGTCATCACATTCAGGATCAGGCAGATCTGCCAGAACGTGATGAAATTCGTCACGATGACAGAAATCCACTGCGACACAACTATGTCAAAAATCTTCAGGTTTCCGAATCTCATACCCTCCGTCAGGTACATGATCACGTACATGATGATAAAGTAAATACCCATCAGGACGATACGGCCGCGGCCATAGAAAGTCCTGACGTACATGACGCTGTATTCACTTTTCCATATATAAAAATAGAGCACGGTCAGAATGAAGACCTCAGCCACGCCTTCCAGCTTCCTGACCAGGTCTTTCTCTTCTGACCGCTTCGCGATATCAGTTCTCATGCACTCTATCTTATAATATTTTGATGAACTTATCAATCTCCACACAAAAATAAGTCCAGAAAACAATAAGTCAAAAGGGCTATCCCTTCTCCTAGTTAAAGCCTATAAACTTCTGTGACACGTGGTAGAAAAACACACCTATCCGGCGGCCCAGGCGCCCCTTGATGCGCATCGCAAAACCAAGTGCTCCGTAGCGGAGATGATGGTAAGTGCGAAGATCATGATTTTTGATATAGAGCCAGAGATCCTCGATTTTCTTGTAGTTCTCAGGGTCGTGTGACAGGTAGCCTATAGAAGTCGAGACGACCGTCACTGTCTCCAGGTACGAGAGCAGGTATCTGCGCAGATGCGGCTCTTTTACCTGCCACGGGTCTACGGCGTCTACCATCATATAGTTCACGCGGAGCTGCTGGTCTATGCGCTTTATCATCGTCTGCTCAGCGACTGACTGTCCTTCACGACCGATGTAGTAGCGGTAGAATGATTCGTTCTGGTAGTAGATACTTTTTACATGAACTAGCGGAATGTACACATAGAGGTTATCCACGTAAAAAGTGTGTTTCGGCAGCTTCAGTCCACAGTCTCTCAAGAGCTGTGTCCGGTAGATCACCGAATGCATCAGTATCGAAAATCCCTTGATATTATGCTTCATGCCACTCCAGCCGATGATCTGGTCTTCCGGGAAAAGCGGTGACAGAAGCATCCTACGCTCATGGCCCGTCGAGAGCTTCTCGTAGACGAAGTTCGACAGGTGCATATCTACCGGGTGCTTCATCTTTGAAAAATCCCGTAATTTGTCCATGATGCGCATGTATGCGCTTCTGTCGACCCAGTCATCTGAATCGACGACCTTGAAGTAAAGCCCCTTTGCCTCGCGGATACCGGTATTTACAGCTTCACCGTGTCCGCCATTCTCCTGATGAATGGCACGGACTATTCCCGGATAAGCCTGTTGGTAAGCATCGGCCAGTTCTCCGGTCCTGTCTGTCGAGCCGTCATCTACTATGATGATCTCGACATCATCACCACCCGGGAGCAGTGAGTCGATACATTTGCGCATGAATTCATAAGAATTGTAACAAGGTACACAGAAACTAAGTATTTTCATATCTTTTCCTTTTAGAGCATCTGTCTCTTATGGAGTACGATCATCGTAATGATACTGATCACAAGCGTTATGACACACAGGATACCAAAACCGAACGGCGTATGAGAAAACGGCATCCAGCGGGCATCCACATTCATTCCCCAGAGTCCTCCGATTATCGTAGGAACAGAGAGCACGATCGTGATAGCTGCCAGGTACTTCATCGCGTTATTCAGACGGTTATTGATGACTGTACTCATCAGGTCTCTGGTACCGCTTATGATGTCACGGTAGATGGATGTCATCTCTATGGCCTGTTTTGTCTCGACTATGACATCCTCCAGCAGATCGTGGTCTGCGTCGTACTGCTTTATCCTCGAATAACGGGTCAGTCTGTCGACGACGAGGTTATTCGCACGAAGTGAAGTGGCAAAGTACACGAGGTTACTTTCAAGCTCGTGCAGGTCTATAAGATCCGAATCTTCTAAGTCATCGGCCACTTTTTCCTCGATCTCAGTTCTCTGTCTGTCGATCGTTCGAAGCAGTGACTGGTAGACCATGCTCGAATTATAGAAGATCTGGTAAGTGAACCTCATCTGCTTCTTTGTGGAAAATTCCCTGACCCTGTGATCGATGAATGACCTGAGAACCGATGTCTCCTCGCTGCACACCGTGATGATCACGTCATCCCTCAACAGAATACCGAGTGGGATTGTCGTATAAGTGTGCCTGTCATTTCTCTCTTCAGCTATAGGTATGTCTATAAGTATCAGCGTATAGTCGTCTTCAACACTGATTCGCGAGCTCTCTTCTTCATCGAGTGCAGCCCGCACATCATCTATATCCATGCCGTAATCATTCGCCACCTGCTCGCACTCATCCGTGGTCGGCGCAGTCAGCTTTATCCAGCAGCCTGGTTCGTATTCCTCTGCCTCATGTATTACAGCATCATCTGTTCTGTATATATCCAGCATGGTGACATATCCTCCATGTCATGCTAATTATCATCTGTCGTTCTTCCGCTCGATAATGATTGTCCGATTCCATGGATGTCACCTGCCTTTCATTTCTTTATCTGTCTGATTATCTTTGCAAACCGCTTCCTGTCAAAAATGACCGGTACAGGGTACATAGGGTTCGCCTCTTTGTACGCCCAGGCGGCTATCTTTGGGATATCCTTTTCGTCTATTTCCAGATGCTTCGGGATTCCCATGTCTTCGTTCATATCTTCAATGGCATTTATGAAGCCTGCTGCCCGCTCTTCTCTGGTCCCGTCTTTTTCTATGTCACAGACTGAAGCCAGCTTTGCGAGCTCAGGCATTACTGTCAGCCCATACTCTCTCAGCACATATGGCATCACGACTGCATTTATCATGCCGTGCGGCAGATGAAGAACACCACCCAGTGCATGAGCCAGCGCGTGGATATTTCCGACACCACTCACATCAAAAGCAGTTCCCGCCGTATATGATGCGATAAGCATCTCCTCACGTGCCTGCAGGTCCTCACCGTCTTCATACGCCTTCGGAAGCGCATCCATAATGCCCTCAACTGCATCCTCACAGTCCTCTGCTGTATCACTCAGGTGATACGGGGTATTCAGATAAGCCTCAACTGCGTGCGTCAGCGCATCCATTCCTGTATATGCTGTCTCATCCGGTGGAAGGCTGACCAGAAGTGAAGGGTCGAGCACTGCCACATCCGGCATCAGGTGCGGATCCGTGATCGCGAACTTCTGTCCCGTGGCATTATCACTTAGTACCGCGGTAGATGTAGTCTCCGAACCTGTTCCCGCCGTCGTAGGAACTGCTATAAAAAATGGCGTGTCCTTTCTGACATGCATGGGTCCGCGCATTTTTTCGAGCTTTTTTCCTGGTCGTGCTATGCAGGCCGCAGCTCCCTTTGCTGCGTCTATCGCACTGCCTCCGCCTATCGCTATAAAAGAGTCGCATTTATTTTTTTCATAGAAGGCTGCTATCTCCTCAGCCTGCGAGACTGTCGGATCACGCTTGACCCAGTGGTAGACCACATATCCGGTCTCTCTGTCATTTATAAACGACTCAAAAAAAGTGCTCTTCGACACTTTCGGCCCGGTGACCACCAGCGGCCTTTCCACCTCGTGCCTGTCAAGCAGGTCTGGTATCGAAAAAAGTGAATCAACACCTTCTATCTTCTCTGCAAGCTCTTCCTTTCCATGTCTTATGAAATGGGCTGCTATCTTCTGATAAATTCTGCTAGTACATTCTAACGGAACGTCCATAAAAACCTTTCTGTAAAAACAAAAGCCAACTGTATTATTCTAACACAGTTGGCCAAAAAAGAAAACCTGTCAGTTATTTCGACAGATCTGTATTTCTGATAGCGTTTCTCACGGCAAGCACACGGCTTGGAGAAACTGAGAGCTCATCGACTCCCATCCTGAGGAAAGTCTCTGTCAGTGTCGTGTCAGCACCGAGCTCTCCGCAGATACCTACCCAGGCTCCTCCCTTGTGTCCGCTCTTTATCGTATACTCTATCTCACGGAGTACTGCCGGGTTATGCGGATCTGCAAAATCCTCGAGATTCGGATTCTGTCTGTCACAGGCGAGTGTATACTGAGTCAGGTCGTTCGTTCCTATAGAGAAGAAATCCACTTCCTTTGCCAGCTCTTCAGCCATCCAGACTGCTGCCGGAGTCTCTACCATGATACCCAGTTCACAGTCCTTATATGGTATCTTCTGATCATCGAGCTCTTTCTTTACTTCGGCGATGATCTCTTTTATCTTCTTTACCTCGTCAACCGAGATGATCATCGGGAACATGATCGAGATATTCCCGTAGTAGCTGGCTCTGTAGATGGCGCGCAGCTGTGTTTTAAAAATCTCCGGTCTCTTCAGGCAGATTCTGATAGCCCTGAATCCCATAGCCGGATTATCTTCATGGTCGAGGTGGAAGTAGTCGACCTGCTTGTCAGCTCCGATGTCAAGAGTCCTGATGATGACTCTCTTTCCGGCCATATTTTCAGCGACAGTCTTATAGGCCCTGAACTGGTCTTCTTCTGAAGGATAGTCATCACAGCCCAGGTACAGGAATTCACTTCTGAAAAGTCCGATGCCGCCGGCGTCGTTCTTTAGTACGTCTGCTACGTCCTTTACGGAGCCGATATTCGCGTAGACATTTATCTCTGTGCCGTCTTTAGTCACATTCGGCTTGCCCTTGAGTTCCTGGAGGAGACGCTGTTTTTCCTCTTCCTCCTCTTTTTTCTCTTTGTACTCAGCGAGAACCGCGTCATCCGGATCTACAATGAAACGTCCTGTGTAACCATCGACGATTCCCATGTGTCCTTCCATGTCATCCTCAGAAAAATCCACTCCTATGAGAGCCGGGATATTCATGGTCCTGGCGAGGATGGCCGTATGAGAATTCGTAGAGCCGTGTCTGGTAACGAATGAAAGCACCAGGGACTTGTCCAGCTGTACAGTCTCTGACGGTGCCAGGTCATCTGCTAAAAGTATCGAAGGTTCAGTCGCCGTAAATCCCGTGGCTCCTGCTCCGCTCAGGATCCCAACGACTCTGTTTGAGATGTCCTTTACATCCGCAGCTCTTCCGCGCATGTAATCATCGTCCATATTTGCGAACATCTCTGAAAAATTATCTCCGGTCGTAGCGACTGCGAACTCAGCGTTTACATTCTGGGTACGGATGATATTCTCTACTGACTCCTGATAATCGAGGTCATCGAGCATCATCTGATGTACTTCAAAAACTGCGGCGTTTGCCTCTCCGACTTCCTTTAATGCCTTGTCGTGAAGCTGTGCGAGCTGCTCTTTTGCCTTTTCAGACGCGTCATGGTATCTCTTTACTTCAGCCTCTACATCATCTACCTTCTCACGCTTTACGACAGATTCCTTTTTATGATAGATGGTCACCTTTCCGATGGCGATACCGCCAAAGACCGGCTTACCACTATATTCTTTCTGCACTTTTTACCTCCAACAAACGAAAAAAGGGGCAGTCCTCTTTTTCCAGACGAAAAACAGAACCGTCCCTGGTCTCAATTATAGATTCTCTTTAAGGAACTTCTCGAGGCCTGCTGCTGCCTCGTCCTCTTTATCCCCGTCACAGGTAACTGTGATCTCCATGCCCTGCTTTACGCCAAGGCTCATAACACCGAGGATCCTCTTAGCGTCTACTTCCTTGCCGTCCTTTGAAATGGTGACCTTGCATGGGAAACCTGCTGCTTCCTTTACGAAAAGTCCTGCCGGTCTGGCGTGGATACCCTGTGGATCTGTGATAGTGTACTTAAATTCCTTCATGTTTTTTCCTCCTTTATGAACCAAAGGCGGACCGCCTCGCGATCCCCCGATAATAATTCAATTATATCAGAAAATCAGTCCTGCGCAACATCTTTTCTGAGAATACCCAGCATAAATGCGGTTACGAGGGAACCGATCAGCCATGCCAGGAGATACAGTGGCCAGTGACCTACTGTAGCGAAGACGAAGATGCCGCCGTGAGGAGCCATCAGTGTGCATCCGAACAGTGCTGACAGAAGTCCGGCAACTGCTGAACCGCAGAAAGTAGCCGGGATAACGTGAGCCGGATCAGAAGCTGCGAATGGGATGGCAGCCTCTGTGATGAAGCTGGCGCCCATTACGATATTTGAAATGAAGCCCTCTTTCTCGGTCTCGTTGAATTTTTTCGGGAAGAGCTTTGTAGCGATAGCGATTCCCACAGGAGGGCACATACCGCCGATCATCACGGCGCCCATTGCTATGTAGCAGAGCTGTACCTTCGGATCGGAATTCGAAGCGCCCTTGTTTAAATACTCAGCTGCGTTTGTCAGCATGAACGTACCGAATACGTAAGCTGCCTTGTTTATCGGACCGCCCATATCTATAGCCATCATGCCTGCGAGCAGGAGGCCTAAGAGCCATACAAGGCCTGAGTTGCCGAGTGCTGTAAGCATAACCGAAAGTCCGGTATTGATCAGTCCGATGATCGGGTTGAAGATAAAGCACATGATCACCATGACAAGGAACATGCCGACTACAGGATAGATGAGCATCGATCTGATACCCTGGATAGACTTAGGAAGCTTCTCAGTGGCACGCTCGAGCCAGAGAACTATGTATCCTGCGAGGAAACCTACTGCGATACCTCCGAGGAATCCTGAAACTGTATTACCGCTCTGCTGAAAAGCGAAGCTGTCGATGAACTTCTGGAATCCGCCCATCTGCTTAGGCCAGATATCTGCAAAGTTCGCAGCGATAGCATTACCGTTTGCTGCTAAGAGTCCGCCGAGGAAACCTACTGCAAGTCCCGGTTTATCAGCGATAGAGTAAGCGATGAATCCGGCAAGTACAGGAACCATGAGCCCCATGGCCAGTCCGCCTACGTACTTGAAAAGTGCTGAGAGCGGAACCATCGAGCCGAAATTCGATCCGCCTGTCGTACCGTATCCGAGGATCGTATCAATAAGGAAAGCGATGGCTGTCAGGATTCCTCCGCCGATTACGAACGGAAGCATTGCTGAAACTCCGGCCATAAGGCTGGTGTAGATCTTATGGCCTACGCTGTCATTTCCGTCATTGGACGATGACTTCTGTGCGCCAGTCTCTGAGTGATAGATAGGAGCGTCTCCTTTTTCTGCCTTTGATACGAGTTCTTCCGGCTTGTGGATACCATCTGCTACTCTCGCCTGTATAAGCGGCTTTCCGTCAAATCTGTCGATAGGAACCTTTGCATCGGCTGCAACCACGATTCCCTTTGCGTTCTCTATCTCTTCGTCGGTCAGAAGGTTCTTAGTTCCGCCTGAGCCTCTGGTCTCGACCTTTACCTTGATGCCGAGCTTAGCTCCGGCTTTCTCGATAGCCTCTGCAGCCATATAAGTGTGAGCCACACCATTCGGACAGCTTGTAACTGCGAGTACCTCATATCCTGTCTCCGTCTTTGCTGCCTCTGCCTTCTGCGCATCAGCCTCGACCTTTCCGCTCTCTGCCTTATCGATGATAGAGAGAAACTCGTCTTTTGACTTCGCGTTTTCGAGGTTTGTTACGAAGTCCGGATCCATCAGAAGCTCTGACAGTCTGGCGAGAACCTCAAGATGTACGTTATCCTCGGTATTCGGTGCTGCTATAAGAAAAATGATATGCACCGGCGCTCCGTCGAGAGCATCGTACTCTACTCCGTTCGGCAGTACCATAGCTGCAAGTCCCGGCTTTGCGACTGCATCTGACTTGCAGTGAGGAATGGCGATCCCGTCCCCGATTCCTGTCGTGGACTCTTCTTCTCTGGCGAATACGCCCTTTTCATAAGCTGCGCGGTCTTTGATGTTCCCCTGCTTTACCATCAGGTCGACCATCTGCTTTATCACATCTGACTTGTCAGATGCTTCTCCATTCAGTTCGATACTCTCCTTTGAAAGTAAATCCCTTACCCTCATAAGATGTCTCCTTTTCCCAGTTGATCAAGTAAACCTTTTACTTCGTCCTTTGTGGCCAGATAGTCCGAGAATGCCGAAGCGCTTCCGGTACAAAGCCCCATGTAGAACGCCTTTTCATAATCTCCGCCATTTATGTATCCCTGTAAAAATCCCGCAACCATCGAATCGCCTGCGCCGACGGAATTTTTTACTTTGCCTTTAGGAGGCATCGAAGAGATCACATCTCCGTTCTCCGATACCAGAAGTGCTCCCTCGCCTGCCATCGAAACGAGTACATTCACAGCGCCCATCTCCTGCATCTTCTTCGCATAAGGAACGACATCATCCTTAGTCTTCAGCTCGACTCCGAAAATCTCACCGAGCTCGTGATTGTTCGGCTTCACGAGGAACGGATGATACGGAAGCACGTCCTTTAGCAGGTCTCTCGTCGCATCTACTACGATGTGCACGCCTCTGCCATCGAGGGATTTCATGATGTCCATGTACATCGTCTCTGGCATGACTGCCGGGATGGAACCTGCAAGTACCAGGTAATCGCCAGCCTTTAGAGTATCGAGCTTCTGATAAAGAGTGTCGATATTCTCCTTTGAGATGGCAGGGCCCATACCGTTTATCTCGGATTCTTCGTTACTGCGGATCTTTACATTTATCCTCGAAATACCATCGGAAACCTCGATAAAATCCGTGTCGACTCCTTTTTCTGCCATGAGTCCCTTAATGGCCTTTCCCGTGAAGCCGGCCATGAAACCGACTGCTGTCGAATCAGTTCCGAGATTCTTCAGGACCATCGATACATTCAGTCCCTTTCCTCCCGGAAGCAGCAGTTCTTTCGAAGTCCTGTTCACGAGTCCCAGTCTGAAGTCATCCACACTGACTATGTAGTCGAGCGATGGATTAAACGTGACTGTCATGATCATCTGTCAGCTACCTCCTTTATGTTCTTAAGTCCTTTAAATCCGCGCTTCGTGATAACGTCGGTGATCACCGTAGCGCTGTCGAAATCACCGAAGCTGATCGCGGATATAGTTCCAAACTTTGAATCATCTGCGAGCACATATCTGTCTTTACATGATAAAAATGCCCGCTGCTTCACCATCGCTTCCTTAAGCTCCGGTGTCGTGAAGCCTTCCTCTTTCGTGATGCCGTTTGCTCCGAAAAATCCCTTCGTGAAGTTATACTTCTTCAGGGAATATAGGGCTTCCTCTCCGACTATGGCCTCTGTCATCCGCTTGAACTCACCGCCCAGGATGTACACCTGAAATCCTTCAGATGCAAGCACCATCGCATGATTCACTGCATTTGTGACAAAGGTGGCATCATGCTCCGTGATATACGGGAGCATCTTCTCCGTAGTGGTCCCTGCATCTATATATACAAAATCACCCGGTTCGATGAGCGATGCCGCATAGCTTCCTATAGTCGCTTTTTCTTTCTGCTTCTGGCCCTTTCTCTTTGAGACTTCATCGTCTCTGGTCATCAGGCCGCCTGTCTTTGATATAGCGCCTCCCCTGACTCTCGTGATCCTGCCTTCACTGTCCAGCTCGTCCAGGTCACGTCTTATAGTCGATTCGCTGGCACCGAGGAGTTTCATCAGTTCCGTAACTGTAACAGATCCATTCGAATCCACCGCGGATATGATACGCGCAAACCTTTCCTCTGTCAGCATTCAGCTGCCTCCACTTTCCTGTAAAACAAGTGCGGGATTTCCGGATTCCCGTCACAATCATTCATAATCATTCAGGACAGTTCAAATAATACCACCACAATCATCATTTTTCAATCAAAATCCGCCAGAAATAGTTCACAAAAACAAAGGTCCGGATTTGTGCATTTTGCACAAATCCGGACCCTGTAATGATCTGTTCCTGTTTTTATCTGGCGTTACGGATGAATTCCATGACGAGTTTTTCGAATTTTTCTTTGACCTGATCGGCTGTAGCCTTGACTTCCTCGTGATTTAAAGGCTGGTTAAGAATGCCTGCTGCCATATTCGTGATGCAGGAGATACCCGCTACCCGAAGCCCCATGTGGTTTGCGGCTATAGCTTCGACCACAGTACTCATGCCTGCTGCGTCGGCTCCTAGATTTCTCAGCATTCTTATCTCTGCCGGTGTCTCGTAGCTCGGACCTGACAGCTGCACGTAGACACCTCTCTGAAGGTCTACTCCAGTCACCCTGGCCGCCTCCTTTATCTGATCCTGCAGCTGTTTGTCATAGACCGACGACATATCCGGGAACCTGGTTCCCAGCTCATCGGCATTCTGACCGATCAGCGGATTCGGTACAAATACTGATATGTGATCCTTGATCAGCATCAGGTCTCCCGGGTTAAAGTCTATATTTATCCCGCCTGCAGCGTTCGTAAGCAGGATAATCTTCGCTCCGAGCAGTCCCATTATGCGCACCGGTGTCACGACTTCCATCATCCGGTATCCTTCATAATAGTGAACTCTTCCACTCATTACGACTACCTTTCTGCCGGAAAGCGTTCCAAATATGAATTTTCCGTCATGTCCGGAAACTGTCGATACCGGGAATCCTTCTATATCCTTATAGGAAATCTCGCAGACTTTTTCTATTTTTTCAGAAAGTCCGCCAAGCCCACTTCCGAGCGTGATACCGATCTCCGGAACAAAGTCCGTGACTTTTCTTATACTTTCAAGTGACTTCTGTAATTTTTCATAGATTTCTGACATGCCTGTCTCCTCCTGTATTTTCTCAAATGATCAGGTGCCTGAAATGAATTCGTTAAGATATTCCCTTATCTTTCTGTACTGCTGGCGGTTGATCCGGAAAACGCTCCTGCTGTGATCAAAAAATCCCTCTTCGTCGAGTGTCTGCACCGCGCGGTTTACCGTTCTTACCGAAAGTCCCGAAAACTCAGCCAGCTGCTGCCTGGTGAAATTCAGTCTGCAGTTTCCCTTCTCATCTGCCCTGTCCTCGTACTCGAGCGCCAGCATCATAAGCAGTGAATCCTTACCCGAAAGGAACCGGAAAACCCTGTCACGTCTGGCTTCTCTGAGCAGATACTCGCAGGTGTCTTTTGTCAGCATTTTCAGCGCGTGCGAATCCTTCTCCGTCCAGCGCTCATAGGCGCTCCTCTCCATGATCAGAAAAGAGCAGTCAGTTTCAGTCTCGAGTGTCGCCGCGTAGAGGTCATAGCCCAACAGACTTTCCATCGTCCCAAACGACTCAAAAGCCGAATACCCGGTGAACTTATAGCTGGTCCCCAGGACTCTGTGCTCGAGTGCCGACGCCTCGCCCTTTATCAGGAAAAATACCCGGTCCGCGGGTTCATTTTCCCTGACAAAATAGGTCTTCTCTGGGATTTCCTTTATCTCTATCTCATTAAAAACTGACAGCGGAGCGTTCTTAAAAAGCTCATTCAGCACATCCTGAACCGCCACTGGCATATCGTTTGTGTATTTTACTATGGAGTTAAATGCAGCGTGTTCGATCATAAAAATGCTTCAAGCTCTTTTAATATATTTTCTTTGGTCTCAGTATCCGCAAATGATGCGTTTACGGCATTTTTTTCGAGAGCGACAAGCTCCTTATCTGACAGCTCCGCTATGCGCGCCGAACGTACCAGTTCGTCCGTAAGTGTCGTGTCTGAAACTGTCCTGTTGTCCGTATTTATCGTGACCATAAGTCCGGCATCGATAAACTCCCGAAGGGGATAGGTGCCACGGACTGCCTTTGTCTGGTAATTGCTCGTCGGGCAGATCTCTACCGGAATGCCTTTTTCCTTAAGCTCCTGCTGAAGGTCCGCCTGTCCTTTCATCGCCACTCCGTGTCCTATGCGCTTTGCACCGAACGATACCGCAGCCCTTACACTATCCGGTCCGTCAGCCTCGCCAGCATGGATTATGAAAGGTATCTCTCTCTTCACCGCCTCTTTAAAAAGTGCTTCAAATCCGGCTGTCGGATACAGCGCCTCGGCTCCTGCGAGGTCAAGGCAGCAGACTCCTTTTCCCAGATATTTTTCTACGAGGGAAAGAGTCTCCAGGTTCTGCTCCAGATCGAACTGTCTCATGGCACAGAGGATGACCTTCCCCTTTATGCCGTACTGTTCCTCGCCTTCACGAAGTCCTTCGATTGAAGCCTTTACTGCCTCTTCCGGCGTCATCTGCTCATTTGAAAGGCAGATCGGATCAAAGCGGATCTCCATGTAGCGGACATTCTCCTCAGCTCCCTGGCGCAGCACATCGACAGCGCCTTCACGCACCGCATCAGGAGTCGAGAGGATCTTTATCGGGAGATCGAATTTTTCTAAGTATTCGTTCAGACTGGTGCAGTCGATTGAAACTGAGAGCTCTTTGAAATCCACCTTGCGTCCGAGGCGGCTGCTGATAAATTCCGGCGAAAGTGAACCGTCCAGATGACAATGTAATTCTGCTTTCGGTAGTGACTTTATCTGTGCTCTCTCCATCGTTATGCTCCTATTATCTTAAGTGTGGCCGAAGTACCGAGTCTTGATGCTCCGGCATCTACCATCGACTGAGCTTCAGCTTCGGAATGGATTCCGCCGCTCGCCTTTACTCCGAGTCTGTCTCCAACTGTCTTTCTCATCAGTGCTACATCCTCAGCCTTTGCTCCGCCTGTAGAAAATCCTGTAGATGTCTTTACAAAGTCAGCTCCTGCCTTCTCTGAAATCTCGCAGGCCTTTACCTTCTCGTCGTCTGTCAGAAGACAGCACTCGATGATGACCTTCAGGATCTTACCCGGGCAGGCATCTCTTACAGCCTTTATATCAGCTTCTACTACGTCGTACTTTTTGTCCTTCAACGCAGCGACATTTATCACCATATCGATCTCGTCTGCACCGTCTTCTACAGCGCACTTCGTCTCAAAAGCCTTTGACTTAGTGCTCATCTGTCCAAGAGGGAACCCGACTACAGTAGTAGTATGAATTCCAGTCCCCTTCAACGCCTCAGCTACATACTTCGTATAGTACGAATTGCAGCATACAGACATGAAGTCGTACTTTTTAGCTTCCTCTATGATCTTATCCATCTGCGCCTGCGTAGCATCCGCAGCTAGTAATGTGTGGTCAAAAAGTTTATGGTCTAACATTTCATTCTTTCCTTTCTATAATTCAGTGGCGCGGTTCCAGGCTTCAATGCCCGCGTGGCGGCATGCGCGCATCCTGTAGTGCCGCGCCCTCGTAACTAAAAATTTATTTCGACTTGATATACGGCTTACCGTTGGCTGCCGGTACACGCCCGCTACCCACGAAGAGGATAAGGACGAGGATCGTAACCACGTAAGGGATCATCGACAGGATATTCGGCGAAACACTCGAACCCATAGCCGAAAGCACTGACTTCAGGCCGTTGCAGAGACCGAAGAGCAGGCATCCAAGGAAGGCGCCCTGCGGAGTGAACTTACCGAAGATAACGGCAGCGATGGCGATGAAGCCCTGACCTACGATAACAGTAGGACGGAACTGCGATACAGTAGCGAGAGTAACGAATGCACCGCCAAGTCCTGCCAGGAATCCCGAAAGCAGAACGCAGGCATATCTTACTTTGAATACATTGATACCGAGAGTCTCGCAGGCTTCCGGATGCTCACCGGCAGCACGGAGTCTCATGCCGAATCTGGTCTTGTAGAATACGAACCAGATCACAGCTACGAGAATGAAACTCAGCCATACAGCTGAGTACGTACCGAGTACGTTGTAGCCGAACGATCCTGACTTGAATACACCGTTGAACAGCTTCGGCAGCTTGTACTCAGTCGGAAGTGACGGAGTATCTGACGAGTTATCGAACATCGACTTACAAAGGAAAAGCGCAAGTCCAGGTCCGATGAAGTTAATAGCTGTACCGGCGATGGTCTGATCGGCTCCGCAGGTCACGCAGGCAAATGCGTGAAGCAGTCCGAATATCATCCCGGCTATTCCGCCGAGCAGAAAACCAACCCATCCGTTATGCGTGTAGTAAGCACTGACAGCGCCTACATAAGCGCCGATGGTCATCATACCCTCGATGCCGATATTTACGACACCGCTTTTTTCTGAAAAAACTGATCCTAGTGCTGCAAGAAGAAGCGGCGGTGTGGAGATCAGCATACCGTTAAGAATAAGTCCGAAGACATTTACAAATCCGTTCATTTCTCAGGCCTCCTTTGCAGCTGTAAGCTCTTTTGCCTTGTCGAGTTTCTTCTGCTGTACACCTTTGATGATCCTCTTCAGCAGAAGTGAGATAGCGATGAAGAAGATGATCGTACCCATGATGATATTTACGATCTCCTTCGGGGCGTTTACAAGCGTCAGCTTGTTTCCGCCGTACTTCATGGCTCCATAGAAGAGTCCTGAAAAAATGCATCCGATCGGGTTTGTTCCACCGATAAGTGCTACCGTGATACCGTCAAATCCAAAGCTCTCCTGACCAGAGAACTGTGAGATACGTCCGGCCATTCCGAGAGTCTGGATAGCACCGCCGATACCGGCAAGCATTCCTGAAAGCGCCATGCTGACCATGAAGATCTTCGATGATGAGATACCGCCGTACTCAGATGCAGTCTTTGAAAGTCCGACAGCACGGAGCTGATATCCGAAGGTCGTTTTCTTTATTACAAACCATAGGACTATAGCTGCGATCGTAGCTATGAAAAATCCTGAGTTTACCTTCGGGCAGCCAGTTGCCGGGATAAGTCCCTGGATGACTGTGCTGGCAGAATCCTTGATATTCTTGGTGGCCTCTATCGATTTTGCCTTAACGCCGCTGTGCATTACGACGTAGTTTGACAGATAGTATGCGATCCAGTTGAACATGATGTATGAGAGGACTTCGTTGATGCCTCTCTTTATCTTCATGAGTCCTACGATAGCTCCCCAGGCTGCGCCTGCAGCGGCTGCGGCTATAAAGCAGACTATAGCATGGATCACCGGAGGCATGTTCCCAAAGATACCGACTAGAACTGCGGCGAGGGAGCCGACTACGAACTGTCCCTCAGCACCGATATTGAACACACCGGTCTTAAATGAGAATGCTACCGAAAGACCAGTCATGATGTACGGAGCCGCATATACGAAGCTGTACACGATGTACTTCGGCTGTGAGAACACTCCCTGAAAAAGTGTGCTGTAGGTGAGTCCCGGGTCAATGCCGGCTGACACCAGGAGAATGGCTCCCACTAAAAATCCTACGACGATGGCGATGATCACATAGATGAAGTTACCATCCCAGATACTCGTTTTACTTTTCATCTATTTTTCCTCCTGCCATCATGATACCGAGCTGCTTCTCATCAGCTTCGGAGCCTTTTACGCTTCCTTCTATTTTCCCATCAAAGATGACGTCTATCCTGTCTGAGAGTGACATAATCTCGTCGAGCTCGAACGATACGAGAAGAACTGCACGTCCCTTGTTCCTCTGCTCTACCAGATACTTGTGTACGAATTCGATGGCCCCGACATCCAGACCTCTGGTCGGGTTCATAGCGATCAGAAGCTCCTTGTCGTTCGTCACCTCACGGGCGATGATGACCTTCTGCTGGTTTCCTCCTGAAAGCTGTCTTGCCAGACGGTTTTCACAGCCTCTCGGTCTGATATCGAATTTATCGATCAGCTGGTTAGTGAATTTCGAAATGGCTGAGCGGTTCAGAATCCCATGCTTTGAAAACTGAGGCTTGTCGTAATTCTGCAGGATCATATTTTCAGCGACAGTGAAATCCATTACGAGTCCGTGCTTCTGTCTGTCCTCCGGGATAGATGAAACTCCGTCATCGAAGATTTCCTTTGGCTTTTTGTTAAAAATGTCTTTGCCTTCTACCGTGATCTTGCCTGACTCTGCTTTCATAAGTCCGGTAAGTATCTCGACAAGCTCTGACTGTCCATTTCCGTCAACGCCGGCAAGTCCTACGATCTCACCCTTGTGTACTTTCAGATTCAGACCGTTTAAGATGTCAACACCACGATAGTCCTTTGCATGGAGGTTTTCTACATCGAGAACCACCTCTCCAGGAGCCTGCTCCTTTTTATCTACTTTGAACTCTACGTTCCTGCCGACCATCATCTCGGCGAGTCTGTTCTCGTCTACCTGGTCTACCTCGACTGTATCGATGTATTTACCCTGTCTTATGATGGTGCAGAAATCTGCGGCCTCAGTGATCTCCTTCAGCTTATGTGTGATCAGGATGACACTCTTGCCATCCTTTGTCAGGTTCTTTATAATCTCCATAAGCTCGGTGATCTCCTGAGGAGTCAGCGATGATGTAGGCTCATCCAGGATCAGATGTCTGGCGCCTCTGTAGAGCACCTTCAGGATTTCTACACGCTGCTGCATTCCTACTGAGATGTCCTCGACCTTTGCGTCAGGATCGACCTTCAGTCCGTATCTCTCGGACAGTTCCATGATCTTTTCCCTGGCGCTTACCTTATCGACCACGAGACCTTTTCTCGGCTCCGAACCGAGGATGATATTCTCTGTGACCGTGAACGGCTGTATCAGCATGAAGTGCTGGTGCACCATTCCTATACCAAGCTTTATGGCTTCTTCAGGCCCGTTTATTTTTACAGGCTTTCCATCGATCTCAATGGATCCCTCGTTCGGCTGATATATGCCGTAAAGCACGTTCATCAGCGTACTCTTGCCTGCTCCGTTTTCTCCGAGGATGGCATGTACCTCCCCTTTGTGGACGGTCAGGTTGATGTGGTCGTTCGCCGTGAAATTACCAAATCGTTTCACGATGCCTTTCATCCGGATGGCTTCAACGCTCATATCCGCATTACTGTCTTTTTTCACCGCATTTACCTCTCTGCTAGACTAATACAACAGTTTTTACTCCGATACTCTCCGCCAGTTCTTTTAATCTATTCATGTAATCCTTTTTCGGGGGATTCATTTCCACTGCATACTTTTCACGCACACCCATCGGCCGATAGGTGATGATCTTGTACCGGACTTCAGGATAGTCCTTTATGTGCTTTGACACTTCACTGATAGTTTTTTCCACATCGAAAAGTCCCGGTACTACTACCGTCCTGACTTCATAGAGCTTGTGCTTTTCCGCCAGATGATCGAGGTTCTTAAGCACCATCTCATTTGAAAAATCCACGACCTTATGATGGTCTTCCGCTGTCCAGCTCTTCACGTCAAGCATTACACCATCGCAAACATCCAGGAGTTCTTCATCCTTTGAAAAATCGTAGCTTCCGTTTGAGTCGATCAGCGCTCCTAGTCCGATTTCTTTACACAGCTTAAACAGCTCCCGTAAAAAATCCGGATAAAAAGTGCACTCGCCTCCGGAAGTCGTTATCCCTCTGATGTAAGGCACCTGCTTTTTCACCTCTTCGAATACTTCCTGCGGAGTCATCCATCTGATACGCGGAGAAGCGTCGTGAGTGCAGGTCTTTATGCATGTGTCGCATGCGACGCACTTAGTATAGTCGAAGGTCACTTTTCCATCGACCATCGAAAGCGCGTGGACCGGACATTTCGGAACGCAGTCTCCACAGTTAATGCAGAGCTTCCTGGTCTCGGGGTTGTGACAGTAGCGGCAGTTGAAGTTGCACCCCTGAAGAAAGACCGATGTCCTGTTCCCCGGTCCATCGACCGATGAGAACGGGATGATCTTATTCACCGGGTATCTCTCCAACTTATCTCACTTTCCTTTCAAGTATATGTCCGTTATGCTTTGCTCCCATACCGAGTGCCGTGGTATCCTGCATGACGTTCTCGCCGTTTTCGAGCTTTTCTATCTCTGACTTCTTTACCAGGTAACCTGTGATCCTTATGACATCCGAATCAGATGCGTAGAATGACAGGTATCTGATGCCGTCCTTGAAGGCTCCCTTTATGATGTCGAGCAGGTACTCGTGGTTCTTGTGGACTGTCATGTCTATCGGGAAGATGTCGCCTGTTCCCGATGGGAAGTAATGATGGAATCTCTCGAGCACCTTCAGATGGTCGATCATCTCATCCGGCTCTTCGCCGATAGGAATTCTGGTTCCAGGTGTTACGTTCTTATCAGATGCAAGTCCGACCTGGGCGTGCAGCAGATAGTGTCCGCCGGTCGCCTCACAGTACGGAGCTTTGTGATTATTATTGAAGTCATTGATGATGTCCATGATCTCGACTCCGAGGTCATCGGCTTCCTTCGAATGTCCGAAGCGGAGTCCGGTCTTTCCTTCTTTTTCAAGGAGGATATTCACCGCGTCTGCAAGCCCTACAAGTCCATACATGGCTGTGAACTTATCCCTGTGGATCAGGCCTTCCTTTGCCAGGAAGTTATTCTCGAAAAATCCGCTCTCCTCTACTATAAACTTCACCCTGGCATCCATGTAGCGTGCCTGGATGTCCATTACATAAGGGAGGACATTTTTCTCGAAGTCCTCGATATTTTTCGCTCTCTTTGCGATATTACCGAGGATCAGTCTGACGAGGGTGTAGGAACCGCCGCCGTACTTAAGTCCGTTGTAGCAGCTGGCTACTACATAGTCCTCGCCCAGTTCTGAAACGAACATCTTATGGTTTGCGAATGACGGCTTTGCGGCCTTCAGTGTCGTCTCTATGCCCTGGATAGCGTAATCATCAGGAGTGATATCCGGATCGTACTTCATAGTCACGTTCGGTACTGTATCGCAGGTCTCAGCTATAGCCTTCATGATGATACGTCCGGCTCTCGTGTCCTCCGGTCCGATATTCGCGTGAGAAAATGAGTCGAGGATCGTCCTGTCCATGTGGATCAGGAACATCTTCGTTAGTTTCAGTGCGGTCTCATCATCCACGTCTTTCATATAAGGGTCGAGAAGCTTATCAAGTGCTCCGACATATACCGGATAATTCGTAACCGACGGTACATTTTTATAAAGGATAAGCAGATTATTCATCGCTTCGAGAAGGTCGTGCGCAGGTCCAAGTCTTAAGAACTTGCTTCCCTCCTTTAAGAACTTCTCATAATCCGGTACTATGTATCTCGGTCTCAGTGGCGCATGTCCCTCGCTCAGGTCACAGATGCACTGTGTCTCTATCGGGGCATTTAATAACTCATCGAGTCCTTCAGGCAGGTCTAATACTTCAAGAAGTGAGTCTGCCAGATTTGCCATCGTAGCCACCTTCTGCTCATGTGTCAGTGTCGGGCTCTTGACCGTATCAAGCATCTCTTCCCTTGTCTTGTTTACCTTTTCCATGCTTATATCTCTCATGGCAACAACCTCCTGTGTCTAAAAAAGAGGCGCTGCGCAGGCAGCGCCCCCGGATAACTTTATTACTTGATAGTATAGATTCCCTTGCCGTAAGCCTTTTCGAACTCATCTCTGGTCTTAGGTACTGTGATCTTTCCATCGATGATCTGCTGCTTTACATCCTGAACTTTCTTTAATACGTCCGGATCTAAGTTATCAGTAGTAGGAGCGATATCTACACCGCCGTCCTTAAGGCTGAATGTCTCAACTCCACCCTTTACCTTGCCGTCCTTTGTGTCCTTGGCAACTGCGTAAACAGCGTTATCAACTCTCTTCATAGCTGATGTAAGGATGGTCTTCGGAGCGATAGAACTCTGGTCAGAGTCAACACCGATAGCCCAGATACCTGCTTCCTTACATGCATCGATAACACCAAGTCCTGTGCCGCCTGCTGCCTGGAAAATGATGTCTGCGCCGCCAGTGATCATGGCGTTTGCTGCCGACTTTCCGGCTGCTGTATCCGCGAAGCTGTTAGCGTTTGCCATCTGGATCTTTATGTCCTTTCCAGCTTCTTTTCCGGCATCAAGAACACCTGCGCAGTAACCGAATCCGAACTCGTTCATCATGTCTGTAGACTGTCCGAGTACGAAACCTACGTTATTAGTCTTAGTAGTAAGTCCTGCTGCGTAACCTACGAGGTATGAAGACTGTCCTGCCTCGAACATAAGTGAGGTGACATTATCCATATCTGCGAGTGATGAATCATCTACGATAGCGAACTTCTGATCCGGATTTGCCTCAGCCTCAGTCTTAAGGGCATCTGCAAGTGCATATCCGATACAGATGATCATGTCATATCCGCCGTCGATGAATGTCTCGATGTTCGGCTGATAGTCAGCGTCTGTTTTTGACTCAAGGTACTTTGCCTCGATACCGAAGTCCTTCTGTGCCTTCTGAAGTCCTTCCCATGCTGACTGGTTGAATGAACCGTCGTTTACACCGCCGACATCTGTAACGATACCGACCTTAATGGTCTTTCCCGAGCTGGCTGAACCTGATGCTGAGCTGCCGCCCTTTGATGCTGATCCTGATCCGCAGGCTGCAAGTGACAGGGTCATGACTCCTGCTAGTACAAGTGCTGCAATTCTCTTTAGTTTCATCTGACAATTCCTCCTTATTCTAGTTTGTCAGTCTGTGGCAGAGTTTTTCTCTGCCTGTATCATGAGCCTTATAGCTTCAACAGCTGTACGGATGGCTCCCTCCGTATCATGCACCTGTGTGTTTGAAAGACCCTTGGCGGCTCTTTCCTGGTTCGCTATCGCAAGGAAGCACGAACCGCATCTGACTCCTCTGGCGGCTGCCACTGTAAAAAGTGCTGCCGACTCCATCTCTGAAGCAAGTGTCCCGAGCTTCAGCCAGGCGTCCCACTTGTTCTTCAGCTCATATCCGACCGGCATTTTCTCCGGCTCATGCTGTCCGTAGAACGCGTCCTTGCACTCGACTACTCCGAGATGATACGTCTCCTTCAGATTCTCCGCTGCTTTTTTCAATGCGTAAGTCACATCAAAATCAGCTACAGCCGGGAATTCTATCGGAGCATACTCCTTGCTCGTTCCTTCCATCCTGATGGCTCCGGTCGCGATGACTAAGTCACCGCCCTTGACGTCGAGCTGCATCCCGCCGCAGGTACCCACTCTTATAAAAGTGTCCGCACCGCAGTGTACGAGTTCTTCCATGGCTATGGATGCTGACGGTCCGCCGACTCCTGTAGAAGTCACGCTCACCATCTCTCCATCGAGGTATCCGGTGTACGTCGTGAACTCTCTGTTATCTGCCACGAAATGCGGATCATCGAAAAATGCTGCGATCTTCTTGCATCTCTTCGGATCACCCGGCAGGATAACGTACTTTCCGACCTCGCCTTTGCCTACGCCTATGTGGTACTCTTTTCCTGAGCCCTCTGTATAATCAACCATACACTTTTCCTTTCATCTATAAATGTAAGGGTGCACGAATGCTGCCCTGTATGATATAAATATACTTTCATATCAGGATTCTCAAAAGGACATTTGGCACATTCATTGTAATTCTAGCTAGTTTTCACAAATCTGTCAATGCTTTTTTGTGCACTTTGTATAAAGCATGACTAGTTCCCCAGATACAAGTTGTAGTGCCCCTGCCCCGCTACCTGTCGGCAAGTCGTGCAGCGGTTCGTCGCGGCTGCTTAACGAGATAGACTTGGGGGCCGCGAGCCCGAACGCGATGCGCGCATGCCGTCATGCGGGTCCTGTGACTGTGCAAAAAAGCAGCTCTGCAATCACGCAGAGCTGCTTTGATCAATCGTCATTTTTATTATCAGGGTCTGGAGATGGTGGGTAGTCGTCAGGGTAAAGGTCTTCATCCGGGATGATCTCGTCGACCGGAGTCTCGTCGTAGCCCTCCGGCAGGAATGGCGCAAGCGCGTGGCGGAACAGGTAAGCTGCTCCAAGTGCCGCGGCTCCGAACCATACCAGAAGCAGGAACGGTACGCAGAAGAACGCCGTTCTCGCAGGAACGATCAGGAGGATAAGTGGCGACAGATAGCAGCAGGCTATCAGCAGAGACCACGGAAAACGCGCAATGCTTATAAGCAGGCCATTTTTTATGGTCTGGATGACAGTGTTGTCAAATATCGCCGTAAGTGTCAGCGAATACCAGGAAGTGAACGCCACTATAAGCACCAGCACGCCGAACACGATATAGGCGGCCATTTCAGCTCCGCCATTCAGGTTCATCTGATGCCCGATGATCCTGTAATCCACGTACAGGAGCGCGATAAAAATGAGCTGTATCAGCCAGATCAGCGTGCCCTTTTTGAAATTCACTTTGAACGCGTGAAAAAATGCCTTCGTAATTCCAGTTCCTTCACGGTTCTTAGTCATTCGCCAGGCGACGTCCATCATCGCCGTAAAGGAAGCCCCTATCGTAAAAACAGGGATCGAGCATACGATAAACCAGACATTTATCAGTGCTATGTTTGCGAGTTTTGTAAGGCTCGATGATACCGGACCTTCCGGGTCGAGATTTAAGCCAATAGCCATCCTGGGTCCTCCATACTAAAAAGTTGAAAAAGGGGTCTGTCCCCTTTTTCAACCTACTGAGTCACGTTCTACCAGATGTGCAGGGTAGATAAGCTGTTTCGTTTTCTTTGCCCCGTTTATCGATTTTTTAAGGAGCTCGACAGAAGATTTCACGAGCTGTTCCCTTGGCTGTACGACGCTCGTAAGCGACGGAGTCATGAATTTTCCGAGGCTTATGCCATCGAATCCGAGAACTGAAAGGTCTTCCGGTATCCTGAGTCCCGCTTCCGAGATAGCCTTATAAGCACCGAATGCCGTCATATCCGAGATACAGTAGAGCGCCGTAAAATCAGTCCTCTGCAGCAGCTCCTTAGTGACTGCGTATCCGTTCTCAGGCGTGAACTCTGTGATGTCTGTCATCATGTAGCCGATCAGGTCTTCATCTATCGGAATGCCGGCCTCCGTCAGAGCCTTCTTGTATCCAGAAAGACGCTGTCCGCCGACCGCCAGGTCGTCCTTATGTCCTGTTACGATGGCTATACGCCTGTGACCTTTTCCGATCAGGTACTTCACCGCGTTATAGCTCTCGGCTTCATCATCGATAGCGACGCTGTTCACCTTCGGAACAGGCGAATCCATGCTGTGCGCCACTGTGCAAAGCACATACGGAACACTCAGCTGCTCGAGTTCCTGCTCAGGATTTTCCATCCGGCCTCCGAGGATTATCGCGCCTTTGAGCCTTTTTTCCTTTGCCAGCTCTACAGCTGCCTTCGCTATACTCTTATGCTCGTCGACTGAATGGAGCCAGAAATCAAACCCTGCCTTCAGCAGTTCATCCTGGAACTGGTCAAACATCGACTGGAAAAATATATTATCGATGCCTCGAACCAGGAGCGCTATAGTATTCGATTCGCTGATACGGATATTCCTTGCGGCGTTATTCGGCACATAGTGGAATTTCCTGACGACTTCAAGCACCCGTGCTTTTGTTTCCTCGCTGATACCGTCGTCATCATTTATCGCACGTGAAACTGTGCTTACTCCAACCCCGCAATATTTTGCTATATCCTTTATAGTAAGCTGTTTCGTCATACGAGCCTCCTGCTTCAGTCAGTGAAAGATCACCGGCCGTAGATTTTAGTTTTCTTTTCGATGTCGTTCGCCAGGCGCTTCGTGAGCTCCTCTGCCGGACATCTCCACTGCCAGTTTCCACCGACTGTGGATGGAGTGTTGATACGGGCTGAGTTCGGAAGTCCCAGGTAGTCCCACATCGGGATGACACAGAGATCAGCGACTGAGCTTAAAGCTGCTCTTATAAATGGATCCACGATATCTGACTTCTTTGCATCCTTCGGAAGTCCCAGGTAGTTCTTTACATTTGAGAGTTCCTTCGGAGTAATGCTCGAAAGCCATCCTCTGAGAGTCTCGTTATCGTGGGTTCCAGTGTATACCACACAGTTCCTGTCGTAGTTAAACGGCAGGTAGACATTATCTGCAGTCCCGGCACTAGACGAATCCCTGCTGTCAAAAGCGAACTCCAGAACCTTCATATTCGGGAAACCGGAATCTTTGACCAGTTCTTTGACAGAATCAGTCATGAATCCCAGATCCTCAGCTATGATCTGCACATCTCCCAGTGCTTCCTTTATCGCATTGAACAGCTTCATGCCCGGCCCCGGCTCCCAGTGTCCGTTTGCAGCGGTCTTATCGCCAGCCAGGATCGAGTAATACTCGTCAAAGCCTCTGAAATGGTCGATCCTGATCACATCGTACAGCTCCGTGCATTTTTTGATGCGGCGGATCCACCAGTCAAAACCTGTCTTCTCATGGTAATCCCATCTGTAAAGAGGGTTGCCCCAGAGCTGTCCGTCAGCCGAAAACCCGTCAGGTGGGCATCCAGCCACTGCTACAGGTTTCTCTGAACCGTCCATCTGGAAAAGCCGCGGATCACACCACACATCCGAAGAGTCTGCTGATACATATATCGGGATATCTCCGATGATCTCAATGCCCTTGTCGTTCGCGTATTTTTTCAGGGCGCCCCACTGGGATGAGAATTCATACTGGATAAAGCTGTAGAACTCTATATCGTCAGTGTGTTCATCCGCAAATTCCTTCAGCGCCTGCTCATCTCTGAGTCTGTATTTTTCTTCCCAGCTGACGAAGCTCTCGCCGTCATGTGCGTCCTTTAACGCCATAAAAAGTGAATAGTCGTACAGCCAGTCAGATTCTTTTTCTTTGTACTCTTCGTACTCAGGATAATCAGTGTTAAAATTCCTGAAAGCCTTTCTCAGAAGAGCAAACCTTTCTTTATAGAGAAAGGCGTAATCTATTTTTTCATCAGGCGAAGTCCTGTACTCATGGAGATCAGTCCGTGTCAGCAGTCCTTCTTTCCGAAGCGTCTCCGGATCCAGGAAATACGGATTCCCGGCAAATGTCGAAAAGGACTGATACGGCGAATCACCATAACTCGTAGGGCCCAACGGGAGGATCTGCCAGTAAGACTGACCCGCGTCCGATAAAAAATCTATAAATCTGTATGCTTCCTTCGAGAAGCAGCCGATGCCATATGGTCCCGGCAGGGAAAACACAGGCATCAGGATACCAGCTTTTCTCATCATCCTTTAACAGCTCCTGCCACAACTCCACTTATGATATACTTCTGGCATATCACGTAGAAAATAATGATAGGGATGATAGAAAGTACGATCACAGCCATCATGGCGCCCCAGTCTACAGTTCCGTAACCACCCTTCAGGTACTGGATGGCGATAGGGATAGTCCTGTAATCAGAATCGAGTACGAGGAACGGAAGAAGGAAGTCGTTCCAGATCCACATAGACTCGAGTATCGCTACAGTGATATAGGTCGGCTTCATGATAGGAAGAACTATCCGGAAGAAAATGCCGCAGGCTCCGCATCCATCGATCATGGCGGCTTCCTCTATCTCTATAGGTATCGACTTCGCAAATCCTACGAACATAAAGGTCGCAAGACCTGCGCCGAATCCCAGATAGATGATGACAATACCGAGAGGCGATGTCAGATGCAGGTTCTGAGCTACATTTGACAGGGTGTACATGACCATCTGGAATGGGATGACCATTGAAAATGCGAACAGCGCATAGATGAAGTTTGCGCCCTTACTGTTGACTCTCGCGATATACCAGCCGCACATCGAAGTGCATACTATAATCAATATAACTGATAATACCGTGATCATCAAGGTATTTTCGAAAGCTGCGACAAAATTTATCTGTGAAGTACCTCTGACGTAGTTCTCTAGTCCTACAAAAGTAGCCTTTGTAGGAAGCTGGAACGGTGTCAGGTTGATAGCACTTTTCTCCTTAAATGAGTTCCATACCACAACGAGGATAGGCATTACGAAAAGTACAGCCAGGATCCCAAAACCTAAGGTCCATACCCAGCCATGCTTTACAGGCTTATCCTGCGGTTCGAAACTGATATTTTTTTTCTTATTCTTAGCCATTTTACATCTGCTCCTCTCCGCTTCTTGTGAAATGAAGCTGTGCGAATGCTATGATAGCCACGAGTATCGTGAATATAACAGCCTTTGCCTGTCCGACGCCCTGATAACCTACACGGCCATAGAAGGTATTGTAGATATTCAGCGCGAGCATCTCAGATTTCTTTCCCGGATTACCTGCTGTAAGAGCGAGGTTCTGATCGAAGAGTTTGAAGCCGTTCGTCAGTGTAAGGAAAGTACAGATGGTGATCGACGGGCGGAGGATAGGAATGATAACGCTCTTGAGTCTCTCCCATGAACCGGCACCATCGATCATAGCTGACTCGATCAGATCCTGTGGAACTGACATGATACCGGCGATGTAGATGATCATCATATAACCTATCTGCTGCCAGTTCATCAGGATGATAAGTCCCCAGAAACCGTACCACTCATTTGTAGTAAGAGTGACTTTCCAGTGAACGAGCACACCATTCAGAATGATCTGCCAGATGTATCCGAGAACGATACCGCCGATCAGGTTCGGCATGAAAAAAACGGTACGGAACAGCCTGGTTCCATGGAATTTTTTACAGAGAGCCAGTGCTATAAGGAATGCGAGTACATTTATCGTGACGACACTTACGACCGTAAAAAGTGCCGTGTACCACAGAGAATGTCCGAAGTCGCCTTCCTTAAACATCGTCACATAGTTTTTAAAACCGACGAAGTGCAGATTATTTACGACTGTAAATTTATTAAAGGAGAGATACACTCCCCAGATGAACGGGACTATAAATCCGATGAAAAATGCAGCCACTGTAGGCAGCACGAACAACGGAAATGCCCTTCTTACTGTTCTTTTCATCTGTCTTGTCTCACTTTCTGATAAAAATAGGGCGGATGGCGTTTATACAGGCCATCCGCCCGGTCATGCGACCGAATTCTTAAAAAGGAGGTTAAACCCGGTCTACTTATGAAGAGAAATTGGTTACCTTAGTTTTCGTGGGCTGCCTTGTACTCTTTAGCCCAGCCATCTACGAATGCTGTCTTTACATCATCCCACTTGCCTGTGCCTGCTGCATAAGCTGTAAGGGCTGATCCAACGCCGTTCTTCCAGTTCTCTGAAGGGATGGTTGAGAAGTTCCATGATACAGGAGTCTTGCCATCTGCTACATACTGGTCAGCGATCTTTATAAGAGGGTTCTTTGACTCATAGTCACCTGTGAAGGTATCGAACGGAGTTACAAATCCCATCTTGTTAGCGATTGCGTCACGGCCTTCATCTGAAGTGATCATCCAGTTAAGGAAGTCATATGTGGCTTTCTTGTCATCTTCGCTGGCGTTGGTATTTACACACCAGTAGTTCTCAGAACCTGTGCAGAGACCCTGGTTCTCTTCGCCTTCAGCTCCGATGTAGATAGGAAGCATTCCGAGCTCATCCTCTGAAAGCTTTCCGTCACCTGTTACATCGCCTACAGCCCAGGTACCGTTCTGATAGAATACAGCCTTTCCTGAACCGAACTCAGCGTTTGCGTCATCGATAGTCTTTGATGAAAGGAGCTTCGGATCACAGGTAGAATCTGTGATGTAGAGATCCCAGATCTGCTTGTAGTTGTCGAGGTACTCACCCTTTATAGCGTCTGTAGAAGTCTCGTTCTCCTTCTTGTACTCATAGTAGATAGGAAGGTTAGCAAGATGTGTCTTGAATCTCCAGTCAGATGATGAATCCATACCAGCTGAAGTGAAAGCACCTTCAACTCCTAAGTCTTTCTTATGAGCCTGAATGTCATCAGCTACTTCCTTGAGTTTAGCGAAAGAGTTGATCTCGTCAGCGCTCTTTACCTTTGCACCGTCCATCTTGCAGTACTTATCAAGTAATGTCTTATTATAGATGATTCCGTAAGTCTCGATAGCGTATGCGATACCGTCTACCTTGTCTCCATCCTTAAGTACGAATGAATCTGTACCCTGCTTCATGTGCTTGTAAAGCTCTGATGAAGACATATCGTCGCAGTAGTCTTTCCAGTTAGCAAGTCCTACAGGTCCGTTTACCTGGAAAAGTGTAGGAGCGTCTTTCTTTGCCATCTCTGATGTGAGCTGCTGCTCATATGTACCAGATGCTGCTGTAACGACCTTAACAGGAACTCCTGTCTTCTCTGTATATGTCTTTGCGATTGCCTGCCATGCTTCCTCTGCTTCTGGCTTGAAGTTCAGGTAGTAAACAGAACCCTTGGCTGATGATGAGCCAGATGCTGACTTTCCTGAGTTTGATGAACCACTGTCATTCTTTGCTCCGCATCCTGCGAATGCGGTAACTGCCATTGCTCCACAGAGCATAGCTGCGATAATTTTCTTCTTCATGTGCTGGACCTCCTTCTTGTCCTTTGTTTCTCCTCCTCGGAGATTCTGTTATGCTTTGTCCCGCTCCTGAATGTTCAGGCTACCATAGCGGGAACGTTTCTTGTAAAAACGTTTCCGTATCGATATTAAGGCTTCGGAAACGTTTTCTTTGATGGTTATAATGTACCACGTTTTGGAAACGTTTTCAATAGGGTAAATGCATTTTTGTGAAAAAGTAGCAAAAATCACTGTCGTTTTTTGTGCAAGTTGCACAAAAGCCACTTTGCTTGTGTAAAGAGCCCCAAAAGATGTATAATATCCCGGAAACACTTTTATTTGTTAAAAACGAGGTATCTATGGAATTCTGGGACATCTACGATAAAGATAAAAAACTGACCGGCCGCACCATGAAGCGCAACGACTGGCACATGGCTGACGGCGACTATCACCTGACTGTGCTCGGCGTCATAAAGCGCCCGGACGGCAAATACCTGATCACAAAGAGAGTTTCTACCAAGGAATGGGCTCCGGGTGCATACGAGGTGTCCGGCGGAGGTGTCCGCGCAGGAGAGACTTCCGAGCAGGCCGTGCGCCGTGAAGTCCTCGAGGAGACTGGCCTTGACATAGATAATGCAGTCTCCGGCGGTTTTGTCTTTACCTATAGAAGAGATAATCCCGATGAGAAAAATAATTACTTTGTAGATGTCTACGAATATGTGATGGATGTAAAAGACAGCGACATCCACCTGCAGCTCGAGGAAACAGACGGATACAGATTCGCTGATCCTGATGAGATAAAGGCTCTCGCAGATCAGGGTATGTTCCTTCACTACGACAGCATAAAGCAGGTCTTTAACTGATATAGATCTTCTCTCCAGGCACTCCGGCGTCCTGGAGTTTTTTCTTTAAAAAATCAAGCATCTGTGCCTTCAGCTTCTCAGGGTAGCCGGCGTATCCGCCGTCCGTCACAAACGGGTACTGGGTCGCTTCGCTATTAGACTCGGCCGCTCTCAGCCTTTTCAGGTATTCTTTTGAGATACGGAAGGTTCCTATCCCAAAATCCCGGACTCTTTCCAGATCGAGTGATGAGGCTATCAGATCTACGAGTTCCCCGTAATATTCTTCCCAGTCCTTCACATATATCATTGGATCGATGCAGAGTCTTACCGTTCTGCCTCTGTCTATGGCAGCTTTCGCCGAAGCCAGTCTTTCTGATAATGGCGCAGTGTGATGCTCGAATTTCTCTATCAGATGCTGTGGGGAAAGCGTAAAAGCAGTTATAAAATTTGAAGTATCTGTAAGCTCTGAGCCGCTTTCAGATGGTTCAATTATTTTATCTATATCCGGTGCACCCTTTGTCCTGACTTCGATCTCGCAATCCGGGTGCGCTGCCGCAAACTGCGCCCAGAGATGGCAGTAACCGGTCATTTTTTCAAAAGAGAAGAGGTCTGTATCGAAGGACACGGACAGGTACATGGTCTGACCCTTATCTATCTCAGAGAGCTTTTTTTCAACAGAGTCAAACACATCCTCTATATTTACAAAAACAACCAGATAGCCGCAGTCGTACATCCCCTTCAGGAAACAGTACTCGCAGTCGTAGAGACAGTTCTTCATCAGGGAAGTATAGTAAAATTCCCGCCTGCCATAGTCCTGACACATTGGCGAACCCCTGTACAGAAGCTCTCCCGTCGCCTTCGCGAGGATCAGTGACCGATGCTTCATCTGGAAATGGATATCCTGTTTTTTTCTGCCGAAGATATCCATATATCTGTCTATATAAAAAATGCCGTTTGCACGGCATTTCTCAAGGATGTCCGCTGTACGCGGATGGTCTTTTATATCTTTTTCTATGTAAATGTGATTAAACTGCCACATCATAGGGTACTTTCACGGAAGTTCAGTTCAAAGGCATCTGCCGTGATGTCAGAAACCTTCTCTCCTGCTATCATCTTGATCAGTGTCTCTGCCGCCATCTCTCCAAGCCTGCGCTCATCGAAGGAGACTGCTGTTATCTTCGGCGAAGTTCTCATAAGTACCGGGCCGTCATAGAAACTGGCTATAGATATCTGCTGCGGGACCCAGATGCCCTTGTTCTTGCAGGCGTCAAGTGCCCTGTCTGCTATATCATCGTCCATGCAAAAGAAACAGTCAGCACCGGCAGCCATAGCTTTATCGACATCTTCTGACATAGTCTTTTCATCCTGGGTATCGTAGAAGACCAGGTCATAGTCCTCTTCTATCCCGTTCTGTGAAAGCGCCTCATTAAATCCCTGGAGTCTCTGTGTCGTCACCAGGTGCTCGCTCGGACCGCCGAAAAGTGCCGGCTTTGAAATGCCCTTTTTCAGCAGTGCGTCTGTCAGAGCAAGTGAACCGCCGTAATTATCATTATCCACCTGGATCACGTCCGAAGCCTGCGAGCCGCCTATAACGACGTAAGGCACCTGATTTTTTCTCAGGTATGCTATTCTCTTGTCTTCGAAAAATGTCCGTGTCAGGATGACACCATCGACCTTACTGTTCCTGATGATGCGCTCGAGCTCATCTGTCCGGTTTCCGCGTTCTACAGTGATCAGGACATCGTAGCTGGCCTTCTCCGCGCCAGTAGTGATTCCAACGAGACAGTTGTGGAAAAATGCGAGAGCCGAAGTGGTATCCTCCTGCGGGATGACGACAGCCAGATTATAAGTACACTTCTGCGCAAGTCCCTTTGCCATTACGTTCGGCTTGTATTTATGATCCTCCGCGTACTGGATGACTCTCTTCTTCGTGGCGTCGCTTATCCTGCCTTTGCCCGAAAGAGCTCTCGAAACAGTGGTCTTTGAGACACCTACCGCCTCAGCGATGTCATCAATGGTGATTTTTTTCATGTATCTTTCCTTCCTTGAAGTGTAACCGTTTGTTCTTAAAATATATACTTTTTCGTTTCCCTAGTCAATGGAAGCATCAGTCTTCAAGGGAAGAAGTGCAGTACGGGCAACGGACTGCCTTTATAGGGATCTTCGACTGGCAGTACGGACAGGTCTTTTCTGTCGGTGCTTCTTCAGCTTCGTTCTTATGGAGCTTGTCAGCCACGCTGTTCAGAAATTTGACCAGCAGGAAGATCACGAAGGCCATCAGCACAAAATTGATGACAGCTGTAATAAAAGTACCGTAGTTCAGTGTAGCTGCGCCAGCTTCCTGCGCGGCTTTCAGCGTTTTGTAATGTGTCCCGTCAAGTGATATGAACCAGTTCGAAAAGTCTATACCTCCGGTGATCATGGAGATCAGCGGCATCACTATGTCGTTTACCAGAGAATTCACGATGGCCTGGAACGCAGCGCCTATGATAACGCCGACTGCCAGGTCAATGACGTTTCCTCTCATAATGAACTTCTGGAATTCTCCCAGAAATCCTTTGCTCTTTTTCTTCAGCTCCTTCACTTTTTTCTCATCCATAGGCTTTCCTTTCCGAATAGTCTGTTCATTTTGTCCGTTTCCGAACATTTTGCCTGATGTATTCTGTTTTATACACCAGTAATATATGAATTCTGTTATAATTTTACAATAGAATGATGTTAGGGTCAGAAGCTTTTAGCTAATGGTCCTGTTACTCCCATCTGTACCTTGAAAATTTCACACAAACGTTCATTTAACGGATTTTTCCAGT
>ONIH01000023.1 GCA_900317825.1 uncultured Lachnospiraceae bacterium
GTATTTTTCCCGTAAACCAGAAGAACTCCGACCAATGGTCGAAGCTCAACTGGAAAAGTATGTATGAAAAGTATGTAGTGGAGGCAACTATGTTAGCTGCCGCTAACGTTAGTTGTTACTAACATAATATACTACACCGGTGCTCAGATTGCAAGTGTTTTTTTGAAAAAAAAAATTCAGGAGTAATTTAGTTTCCCTGACCCGCTACCTGTCGGCACGTCGTGTTTCAGTTCGTCACGCCCTCTTTCAGAGATAGACTTGTGGGGCGTGAGCCCGAACTGAACCGCGCATGCCGCCACGCGGGTCCTGAACTTAAAGCTCCGCATAATTGAATTGTGTCAAAAAAGCACGCAATTCTCGCTGCTATACTTTTCCAGTTCTATATAGTGTAAAATCAAATTTTCTGTTACAAAATAGGCGATTTGCTTTGAGATAGTCAAAGTTGGCCTCAAAAACGTTAATCTATCAGTGCGAGATCACTTCATATCCGTCTTCGGTTACGAGGACCTGGTACTCCCACTGGGCGGATGGCATTCCGTCGAGGGTGTAGACCTCCCAGTTATTTTCTTTGTCGGTGTAGATGTCGGCAGAACCCATATTTACCATCGGTTCGATCGTAAAGCACATACCTGGGACCATCAGCATATCCTCGCCGCGGTTTGACAGGTAGCCGACCCACGGCTCCTCGTGGAATTCGATGCCGCAGCCGTGCCCGCCGATCTCACGGACTACGCTGTAACCGTTCTCCTCTGCATGGGTGTGGACTGCTTCTGCCATATCTCCGAGGAAGCCCCACGGCTTTACCTGCGCGAGTCCTAAGTCACAGCACTCTTTTGTGACTTCGACAAGTCTCTTTTTCTCCTCTGATACATTTCCGATCATATACATTCTCGATGAATCCGAAAAATATCCGTCGAGGATCGTCGAACAGTCTACATTTATAATGTCGCCGTCGTGAAGGACCACATCCTCAGAAGGAATCCCATGGCAGACCTGATCATTTATCGAGGTACATACACTCTTAGGGAAGCCCTCGTAGTTAAGAGGCGCCGGAATTCCGCCCATTCCGTAGGTCACATCGTTTATGATATTATCGATCTCAAGGGTGGTCATGCCTTCGTGTATCTGCTTTGCAACTTCATCGAGGCATGCCATATTGATCACAGCACTCTTTTTTATCTTTTCGATCTGCTCAGGTGTCTTGATAAGCGACCTGTCCGGGACTTCGTGTCCCTCGAGCCTTATCCTCTCGATCTTCTTATCAAAGGCTTCATGGCACTGCTTGTATTTTTTTCCGCTGCCACACCAGCATGGGTCGTTTCTGCCAATTTTCTCGAATTTTTTATTATTTTTTTCCTGAGTGAGTCCTAATGCGTTCATTTCTTCTGATCTGTTCCTTCTCTAAAATAATTCTGCTTGCCTTTGGCTGCCTGATAGTCAGCCTCGTTGTTCAGCGTAACACGGCCCATCGGCACTTTGCTCCAGAGCTCTTTATTTACCTTCACTTCATGCTTTTTCTTAAGCTCCAGGTATGCTTTTCCGTCATACCCGTAGCTCGCGTAGGTGTCATTATGCGACACCGCCAGCTGCTTTCGATACTTTTCCGCGACCGCTATGTCAGCCATCGAGGCGTCGAGCGTCTGATAGGACACCGGAAGCCGCTCCATCTGGTCATCATACAGATCCTCGAAAAAATCAGTCCGGCGGCTTTCGAGTTCTGCCCGCTCATCTGACGAGAGCACGACTCCGTCTGACTGCGCCATTCTCAGTAGAATGTGGTCATGGACTGCCATATCCATAGCCATATCCCTGGCTTCCACTGAAATAAAATGACCGTTCACATGAGAATTCCAGTAGTTCGCAGGCTTCTGCTGGTCGTAGGCGTAGGCACTTTTCTGTACCTGCCATTCCTCGTAGACCACGTAAAATGCCAGGTCTCTAAATGTCAGCTCCTCACCGTCGATCGTAACCGCAGTATCTTTCAGATGGTCTTTGTATACAAATGTACTCCGCATCTGTACACCGTTTCTTACACCGAGTCCTAAGAGCGCGACAAGTGCCGCTCCTGCGATGACCCACGGGAGCGCCTTACGGATTTTGGCAAGGACTTTACGCCATCTGCTTCGAAGCGCGTCCATCAGATGACTCTTCTGATAGCGAGGACTGTTCCATGGTTCCACGCACGGTTATTTGTGATACCGGCACGTGAACTCTGGGCCTCGACTATGCAGCCGTTTCCGGCATAGATGGCGACGTGTCCAGGATAGCAGACTATGTCTCCTGCCTGGATATTGTCCGGGCTTACAGCCTGTCCGACAGAACGGAGGGCTGCTGAGTTTCTCGAGCCCGACAGGTCTATGCCGAAATGCCTGTAGACCTGCACGACGAATCCAGAACAGTCACAGCCGTTTGTCAGTGAGTTTCCACCCCAGACATACGGGTTCCCGACAAACTGGTTCGCGTATCCTACGACTGCGCCACCGCTTACATTTGTAGCTGGCGACGGATCTGCATCCTGGGTGTAGGCTGCGGTATTTGTGCTGGAACTGGAGCCCGAGCCGGAACCTGTATTTGAAGCTGCTACTCTTGATGCCGCACGTCTTGCAGCTCTTCTGGCAGCTGCGGCTGCAGCTGCGGCGTTTCTCGCCTGACGCTCACGCTCAAGAGCAGCCGCTTTTTCAGCAGCCCTTCTGGCAGCTTCTTTTTTTGCCTTTACGACCTGCTGATGGATATTGGCGACCTCGCCTTTTTTCGAATCGATCAGGGAATTGAGGCTTGCCTTGTTCGTTTTCAGCTGCTGTTTTTCTTTCTTCAGGTCGATCTGCTTATCCTCTAAGTCCTCTTCCATCCCCTGGATCTCGACCCTCGTAGCCTCATAGGAATCGAGCAGGTCACGGTCGTAGCTGTAGACCGAATTCATATAGGATACTTTATTTATGAAGTCTGTCAGACTCTTCGACTCTACGAGGATATTGAACACGTTATTATCTGTATCGTTCTCGTAAAAATAGCGGATTCTCGACTTCATGGCCTTATACTGCTTCTTCTCGGCCTTTTTCGCTTCCTTTACTTCTTCCTTTGTATCCTCGATATCCTGAGCGTTTGACTTTATGTCCTTCTCAAGTCCGTCAATCTGTGAAATGATATCTACGAGCTTCGACTGGAGGCTGTCGACCTCTGCCTGAGTTTTTTTCTGCTTTTTCTGGAGATTTTTTACTTTTTTTGATGTGGCCTGCGCTGTGACCGTCGGCGTATATTCCGGCACCGTCACGATCATCGTAGCGGCAAGTACAAGCGCTATAAATTTTTTCATTTGCACCTCTGATATATCAAAACCGTATTTGGTAAATATTATATCACGGAAATATGTAAAAAAAAAGAGGGCGGCGAACCGTCCTCCTGTATTTCTTATACGAGCTCCATTCTGATCTCTTTAGTGATCACATCGGTATAGCTGAATGAAAGCAGCTGATCCGGGTGCTCTGCGTCATCGTCAGAAACAAGAACCGTGAACACGCTTGGATAAGCCTGCTGGATGACTCCCTCCTGCACATCGACTTTGTTCCTTCCTCTGTCCAGCTGGATCCTGACTTTGTTTCCACACTGCTGCTGGATCGAATAGCGGATCCTGTTGTACTCTGCCTGTTCCATTAGTAAAAATACCTCCAGTCCTGTCAGCACTTCAGCGATTAGAAGCGGTGACCTGTTAAAACACAAGATGTAGTATATCATTTTTACCTGAGTATGTCAAAATCATAAATAAAAATTTTCAAAACTCTGTGCGAATATTTCGTCTATTTTACTTTTGTATGTTCAAAGCATAACAATTTCGTTTGTGATAGACTTTTGTTTGGCACTTTTCATTTTCACAAAGACATATATGGAAGTTAGCAGTATGGAAAACTCTTATCTGTTCAGTCACAAATATCAGCCAGACTCAGGACTCGTGCTAAGGGACAGGCGCAGGCAGTTAGGCATCACCCAGGAAGATCTCGCCTACGGTATCTGCTCGGTACCGAAATATTCACGCATAGAATCAGGACTTGAGCGCCCCAGCATCCAGGAATTTGCCGATCTGATGGAGCGTCTACAGATAAAAAATGCCTGCTACAATGACTTTTTCTCCGAACCTGTTCTCGAAAACTACGCTCTGCTGACGCAGTTACAGAATGAAGCTGTCCTCGACCACTGGGAAAAAGTCGGCGAGATCATTTCTTTATATGAAACTGTAAACCAGGCGCCATCTGATGAGTGCAGGCAGCTGATATCATTTTTTGAGCTGCTCCACAACTACTATACTGACAGTGAATTCTGCGGGTATGAGCTCTGTGAACGGGCTTTCATCATCCTCCAGTACACCAGACCGGACTTTATCTGGGAGAATCTCCACATAGACTTTATACCGACGCTTATCGAATTCATGCTGCTGAATGCCCTGGCGTGCGGGATGTTTGAGACTCACCAGGAAACTCTCTACTGCAGAGCACGTACCCTCATCGGCGAGCTGATCTGCCTCATAAACCGGCAGCGTGCCTATGCTCCTTCCAAAAACGCCCTGATCTGTCTTCTGATAAATCTCTGTGATTCCGAGCTTATGCACGATGACCTGAACGAAGCCAGACGGCATCTGGACATGATCCCGGCATTTTTCTCATGCTCGGGCGGATTCTACCTCTACTGCAAGTCTCTCCGGTGCGAGTATTTTTACTATAAAAAATGCGGTCTCCGTGACAAATGCGAGGAGACTGTTTCCCATATCCGCTCGCTCCTGTCGCAGATCCCCGGTTCTCCGTCAGTTTCCACTTTTATGAAAAATTCACCAAAAATTATGGTGTTTTAATATGTCAAATGTGTTATACTTAATTCATGACAACCCAATGATGTGAAGAGTATTTTTCCGCTTCACAAATCTTACTAGAAAAGGGGGTTTTCGCCATGAGAATCAACATTACAGGAAAAAACATCGAACTGACAGACGGCCTCAAGACCGCAGTCACAGACAAACTCTCAAAGCTGGACAAGTACTTTGCTGATGACACCATCGCAAATGTCACTCTTTCAGTCGAGAAGGACAGACAGAAGATCGAGGTTACTATCCCGATGAAGGGACAGTTCATCAGATCCGAGCAGGTATCTAATGATATGTATGTATCTATCGATCTCGTAGAGGAGGTTATCGAGAGACAGTTACAGAAATACCGTCATAAACTGATCACCAGGCAGCAGGAACCGGGAGATTTCTTCCAGGAGGACTTCATCGACGATGACAGCGATGACGACGATGATGATTCCGAGATAAAGATCCAGCGTACAAAGCACTTCGGCATCAAGCCTATGTATCCTGAAGACGCCTGCGTACAGATGGAGCTTTTAGGACATGACTTCTTCGTATTCAGAAACGCTGAGACAGATGAAGTGAACGTCGTTTACAAGCGCCGCGGAAATACCTACGGACTTATCGAGCCGGAATTCTGACCGAAAGCTCCGAGATGAGAACGAACGAAGGTGAAGTTCGAAGCCGGAGCGAGGCCGTTCTTTGAGATTAGTGAGAGCAAGTCAAAGACGCAGCTCGAACTTAGCGAAAAGAACTTCCTTATTCAACAGTCTTGTATCTTAATTTGCGACAAGGGGATTTCCCCTTGCCGCTTTTATTTTTTGGAGTTTATAGATGCGCACAGTTATAACGCTTATTTATGTAGTATTTTTTCTTATATCATCGTTTCCGGCTGCCGGCATCCAGTGGCTCATAAGCCCGAAGGACAGGCACCGTCGCGACCTGATGATGCTTCACTATGTACAGTGGGGCTTCCGCTGCGTTGAGAAATTATCCGGTTCTCACGTGACAGTAAAAGGCCTTGAAAATGTCCCGACCGACAGGCCGGTTCTCTATATCAGCAACCACCAGAGCTTTTATGACATAGTCGTGACCTACAGCAGGCTCCCTGGACTTACAGGCTTTATCTCAAAGCAGTCAGTTTTTAAAGTGCCTATCCTCGGCTACCTGATGAAACGCCTCTTCTGTCTTGGGATTGACAGAGCCGACCTCCGTTCAGGTCTCAAAGTCATTCTCGACGCGATCGAAGAAGTAAAGCAGGGGATCAGCATTTTTATCTATCCTGAGGGAACCCGTTCAAAAGACGGCAAAGTCCACAGCTTCCATGCCGGCTCTTTCAAAGTCGCCACGAAGTCCGGCTGTCCGGTAGTTCCTGTGGCAGTCACAGGCACCCGTGATATCCTCGAGTACCATTTCCCAAACATCAAAAAATCCGAAGTCACCCTGACTTTTGGAAAGCCTATCGAGACGAAGGATATGTCCCGTGATGAACAGAAAGAGCTGCCAAAGCGCGTGCAGGCCGAGATCATCAGGATGCAAGGGTAATGAGCGGTGCAATTCGCAGACGCTTACGCGTCCTGCTCCATTTATTGCATAAAAAGAAGGACCGCCGTGCGGCGGCCCTTGTAAAAGAGGGGGAGTATGAAAAACGAAAACAATTTCCGTCTCAAAGGATTTTGTAATTCCTTTGATGTTTTATATAATACAGACGCATTGTGATTATTTTGTGAACGAGAAGTGAAAGATTTATTAAACAGACTGGAGGCCTGAATGGGCGAAAAATACGGAATCGTGACTGGTGCGAGCCGTGGTATCGGCCGTGCCATTGCTGAAAAAATGGCCAGTGAAAAAGTGAACCTGGCGCTCTGCTGTGAGAAGAATACAGACGCACTGAATGAGCTGGCGAAAGAGTTAAGACGCCGGTACGAAGTGACCGTTTACACTTATCAGACCGACATCGGCGATCCGGACTCTGTGAAGCAGATGACCGATGACATCCTGCGGCATTTTTCACAGGTCGATTATCTGGTGAATAATGCAGGCGTCTCGTATGTAGGGCTGCTTACCGATATGAGCGTTGAGCAGTGGAACAGGCTGATTTCCGTGAACCTGTCGGGGATTTTTTATATGATGAAAGCTATCCTGCCTTCGATGATCCACCAGAAGAGCGGGTCGATCCTGAATGTATCCTCGATGTGGGGAACTTCCGGAGCCTCATGCGAAGCTGCCTATTCGGCGAGCAAGGGCGGAGTGAACCTTCTGACAAACGCCATGGCAAAAGAGCTTGCGCCATCGGGGATCCGGGTCAACGCCATAGCGCCCGGCTGCGTGGATACAGACATGAACGCCATTTTTTCTGAGGAAGAAAAAAAAGACCTCTGTGAAGAGATCCCTATCGGGCGGTTTGCTGAACCATCTGAAATAGCTGAAGCCGCCTGGAGCCTGATGAATCTGTCCTATGTGACCGGACAGGTTCTCGGCGCCGACGGCGGTTTCATCTGATCACTTATCAAGATATTCTACTAAAGCGTTAGCGATCAGCGCCGAGAAGGAAATGCCTCTCCTGTCGGCCTCTTCGCGCGCCTGTTCGTACATATCCGGTCTCATCGTGAGAGTATACTGCTTCTTTTTATTAGCAACTCTCGGACGGCCTCTTCTTTTTGCCGCCGATGGATCCTGAACGTCTGCCTGATATTCATCCATAATAGTAACCTCCTTCTGGGAAAAATTTCTTTTTCCAAAACAGTCTTTCATGCTCTTTCATATTACTATAACTTATTGAAATACATCTGTCAATCTTTTTTGAGCATTTTTATATTATTTTTTCACTTTAAGACTGTCAAAGTGAGGTTTCGAGGGACTCAGTCCTCTCGCGTGGCTACTACATCGACACCGGTTCCGCACACATCCTTTAAAATGACGTCGCCGATATGCACCGGAGATTTGACTCTGACGCCCTTCAGAGCATTTACGATGTCAAAGATTTTTCCCTTCGGAATGTCTGATTCGGTCTTTACTGCTACGACTGCGTCCTTTCCCCCGTCGACAGCCACTGTACTCGTGACAATACGTGTAGGATTCGTGACTTCCTTTCTGCCGTAGATGTCTCCGCGCTTGCAGGTATTTCCCGTAACCGAAACTACTTCTCCGTTATCCATTGTAACTGTAAGGGCGCACCCCATCGGGCAGCCGATACAGGTCAGATGTCTTTCTTCCATGTCATGCCTCCTCGATTCCAAACTCAACCTTATCAGCGTCTGCAAGGTCTGATTTCTTCAGAACTACCTGCTCCATCTCGCCAGGAGCCATGATCTGCTTCCTGCGTCTTACCAGCTCTTTGCCGCCAGCCTTTACTACTACAGAAGCACTCTTGTATACATTTGCGACACGGAATCTGACTGTGAGAGTATCCTCCATGTCGAGAGGTCTGATCATCTGAGGAACTGTGTAGCGGACTTTTCCGTCACATACTACATCTATGGTCTTGTCGTCGGACTCGCCGCCATTTTTTATGAAGGAAGCTGCGTAGTGACCGGCATTTTTGGCTTCCATAGATACGAAGTCTACCAGGTCATGCACATGGAGTACATTGCCACAGGCGAATACTCCCGGGACACTGGTCTCGAGCGAATCGTTTACGACAGGTCCGTTTGTAACTCTGCTGATCTCGACTCCGCACTCCTTTGAAAGTTCGTTCTCAGGAAGCAGTCCACACGAAAGCAGAAGCGTGTCGCACTCGTATCTCTCCTCGGTTCCCGGGATTGGTTTTCTGTCCGGTCCGACTTCAGCGATAGTCACGGCCTCTACCCTCTTTTTTCCTTCGATATTCACCACAGTGTGTGAGAGCTTAAGCGGAATGCCGAAATCATCGAGACACTGGACGATATTTCTCTTCAGGCCGCCTGAATAAGGCATCAGCTCAGCGACTACTTCGACCTTTGCGCCCTCAAGCGTCATACGGCGTGCCATGATAAGTCCGATATCTCCGGAACCCAGGATAACGACCTTTTTTCCTGGCATCTCGCCTTCCATATTCACTAATCTCTGGGCACAGCCTGCTGTATAGATACCTGCCGGTCTGTATCCAGGAATATTCAAAGCTCCACGGCTCCTCTCACGGCAGCCCATAGCCAGGACTACGGCTTTCGCCTGTACCTGGAAAAGTCCGTCTTTTGAGTTCATCGCCGTAACAACTCTCTCATGGCTTATATCCATGACCATAGTGTTGAGCCTGTATTCTATTTTTTCATCGAGGAGCTGGCTGATAAATCTGCCGGCATACTCCGGTCCTGTCAGCTCTTCGTTAAAGGTATGGAGTCCAAAACCGTTGTGTATACACTGGTTCAGGATTCCTCCAAGCCTGTCATCTCTCTCCAGCACCAAAATGCTGTCTATTCCGTCTTTTCTCGCGGAGATGGCAGCTGCAAGTCCTGCCGGGCCGCCCCCGACGATCACGAGATCATAATTTTCCATCGAAGCCGCCTCCTTACTTAGTCTTTCCGAATACTAAAATGCTGTTTCCGCCTGACTTTGTGACCTGTTCTGGTGTCAGGTGCGCGTATTTTTCGAGCAGATCCATCTGACGCGGCGTGCAGAATCCTGCCTGGCAGCGTCCCATTCCAGCTCTGGTCCTTCTCTTGATGCCATCGAGTGACCTGGCGCCGAGAGTTCTGGTTATAGCGTCTATGATCTCGCCGGCTGTGATGCTCTCGCAGCGGCAGATGATCTGGCCATAAGCAGGATTTTTCTTTATCAGTTCGTTTCTCTCTTCGAATGAGAGCTTCTTCGAATCGAGGATACCCTTTCTGGTGCCGTTGAACTTCTCGTTCTTCGGAAGTGAAAGTGATTTAGCCACCATCTCTGCGACATCGACTCCTATAGCCGGTGCGCTTGAAAGTCCCGGTGACTCTATACCTGCTGCATCGAAAAATCCCTTACAGTCCTCGCATTCGCCTATGATAAAGTCTCCGCCATCCTCATGTGCGCGGAGTCCGGCAAACGAGGTGATCACATCTCTGTATGGTAAGTCCTTTACAGAAAGAGCCGCCATTTTTTCTACCTGGGATAAGCCAGCGGCCGTCGTATTCGTGCCTTCCTTATCGTCTATATCCTCAGCAGTCGGGCCCAGAAGAAGGTTACCGTGAACTGTTGGCGTCACGAGGATTCCCTTGCCGAGCTTTGATGGCAACTGGAATATCGTATGGCTCACGTGGTGACCGGCTGACTTGTCGAAGAGCTCATACTCGCCCTTTCTCGGAGTGATATGCAGTTTTTTCGATGAGACCTGGTTATGCAGGACGTCTGCATACACGCCTGCTGCATTTACGACTGTCTTTGACTCGTAAGACTCCGTAGCTGTCTTTATGACAAAATGACCGTCTTCCTTAGTGATCTCTTTAACCCCGGCATTGAAAGCAAACTCTACACCGTTATCTGCGGCATTCTCCGCGAAAGCTATGCACATTCCGAACGGGCAGACAACTGCTGCTGTCGGCGCGTAAAGTGCGCACTCTATGTCATCTGCTATATGCGGCTCCATCTGCACGATCTCATCACGCTCGATAATACGCAGATCCTTTACACCGTTCTTTTTGCCCTGTTCTAAGAGCTTCTCAAGCTCTGATCTGTCCTGATCCTTACGGCAGATAACGAGTGATCCGATCCTGTCATACGGAAAATCCAGCTCTTTCGACAGAGCCTCCATGAGTTCTGAACCCCTGACATTATAGAGTGCCTTCTTTGAACCCGGTACTGCATCGTATCCGGCATGCACTATGGCACTGTTCGCCTTTGTAGTGCCTGAGCAGACATCTTCCTGCGACTCGAGCACTAAGAACTTCCCGCTGTATCTCGAAAGCTCTCTGGCGATGGCGCTTCCGATGGCGCCCGCGCCTATCACTATACAATCATACATAGCTTTTCCTCCAATCATATCCCTTTTAAAAACTATAACCATTGTATCACAGTTTCCGGATGATAAAATTTGCAAAAAAGAGCATCTTCTACGCGTTAAAAATGCTGGCGAGGGTCTCCGGCCGCTCCAGTAGAACCAATAGCATTGTATTTTTCCGTAAATTGATGTATTCTAAGGAGAGTATTTTTATAAGGAAAGTGAGATTCACATGTACGAAATAGATTTTAAGAAACCGGTGCACGTACACTTCATAGGCATCGGCGGGATCAGCATGAGCGGACTGGCCGAAGTGCTCTTGGACAGGCATTTCCCGGTAAGCGGATCTGACCGGGCCGAAAGCGACCTGACGAAGCATCTGACAGAGCTCGGCGCTCATATCCGCTACCCTCAGAAAGCTGAAAATATAACTGACGATATAGACTGCGTCGTGTATACAGCCGCTATCCATCCGGATAACCCGGAGTTTAAGACCGCACAGGAGAAGCACATCCCGATGCTCACCCGCGCACAGCTCTTAGGCGAGATCATGAAGCACTACCCGAACAGTGTCGCAGTCGCAGGAACCCACGGAAAGACCACGACTTCGAGCATGATCTCCCAGATAATGCTCGAGGGTTCCAAGGATCCGACACTCTCTATTGGAGGCATTTTTAAGGCGATAAATTCAAATATCCACGTCGGGAACTCGGACCTGTTCCTGACAGAAGCCTGCGAATATACGAACAGCTTCTTATCCCTCTACGCGAAGTATTCTGTCATCCTGAATGTCGAGGCAGAGCACCTGGACTTTTTCAAGGATATAAATGATATAAGAAGGAGTTTCCACCAGTTCGCGGCCGATACGAAGGCTGACGGAGCCGTCATCATAAATGACGAGATTCCGGACTATAAGGAGCTAGTCGATGGCATCCAGGCGAAAATCATCACCGTAGGATTTAACGAGGGAGCAGACTATCACGCCGAGAATATCCGCTACGACGAGACCGGAGAGGCACGTTTTGAGGCTTTTGGTTTCGGCGATGACTTAGGCGAGATCGTACTGTCCGTCCCGGGCAGACATAATGTCGGCAATGCCCTGGCTGCCATAGCTGTAGCCAGAGAGCTTGGCTTTACCTTAGACCAGATAAAGGACGGCCTGAAAAAATTCGGTGGAGCCAAGAGAAGATTTGAATACAAAGGAAAGTACCACGGTGCCACAGTCATCGATGACTACGCGCACCATCCGACAGAAGTCAGGGCTTCACTCGATGCAGCATTAAAATACCCTCATAAGAGGCTTGTGGTCGTATTCCAGCCGCACACTTATACCAGAACGAAGGCATTTTTGGATGATTTCGCGAAAGCACTGTCGGTCGCAGACCAGGTAGTCTTAGCTGAGATCTTCCCAGCCAGGGAAAAGGACATCTACGGAGTCCACTCGATAGACCTCTGCCAGAAGATTCGCGAACTCGGAACACCATGCGAGTGTTTCCCTACCTTCGATGATATCGAAAAATTTTTATCAAAAAATGTTATCGACGGTGATCTGTTGATAACTATGGGGGCCGGAGACGTCTATAAAATCGGCGAAGACCTCCTCAAAGAATAAGTTATCCACTTTATCCACATCTTTTTGTGCAAAAGCAGTCACAAAACGGTGTGGATTTTTAGTGCCGAGAACAAGGGAATTGCACGGAGTTATCCACTTTATCCACAATCTCTATGCACCGCCTTTGTTGAAACTGCACGCCTTTTTTTAGAAAAATGATTGTGTTATAATGACCGCGAGTTAGAAATGAAAGGATTTGTGGATGGCTTCAATCAATCTTCACGCTGAGGCAGGCGCCTCGGTCACATGCGTGTCAAACTGTTTTATCGATCATTATATGAAGGACCTGAGCGGAGATGCAGTCAGGGTATATCTGTGCCTTTTACGCTGCATTTATGACCCGTCGATGAGTTTTGCTATCTCTTCAACGGCTGAGCGTCTGGGGATCACTGCGCGAAAAGTGCGCACTTCTTTGGACAGGCTCTCTTCGGCCGGTATTCTGGCACTTGACTATGATGACGAGGGTGAACTCTGTGACATCTGCATGAAGCCGCTCTCTGAGAGCGCGAAGAAGGATGAGGGCGACGGCCAGCTGAGCTTTGACTTTACGGAGAAGGAAGAGTCTTCCCATGCTGCGGAGGAAACTCCTGTCGTCGAAAAAGTTTCCAGGGCTGAGGCTGAAGAAAGCAAAGAGCCTGCTGCCGAAGAAGAGCCTGAGACTCTCCCGACAGCTTCCTATAAGGATATGTCGAACGATGATCTCGAGAATGATCCTGAGATCAGTCAGATTCTCTTCATAGCCGAGCGTTATCTGGGAAGTGCTTTAAATAACAGCGGAATGGATACCATTCTGTACTGGCACATAGACCTCGGCATGAGTGAAGACCTGATCGACTACCTTATCACGAGCACTCTGGATGCCGGAAGACGCTCACCTGGCGGCGCCATAAACTACATGAATGCTATCGCCATCGACTGGTACAAGCACGGCATCCATACAGTCGAAGACGCCATGCTCGACAGGAAGCAGCATAACGAGAACGTCCTGTTGGTGAAGAAGGCTTTCAGCCTCGGAAGACCGTTGGCAAAGGCTCAGATGAGCTTCGTGGACAAATGGTTCAACGACTGGCATTTTTCACAGGAGATGGTAGTTGAAGCATGCAACCGCACCATGACGAATATCAGCACGCCGAACTTCAAATACGCTGATTCTATCCTTGAGTCATGGCACAAAAAAGGATATACTGATGTAGCGCAGCTCGCAGGTGACGATGCCGCGCATACGAAGGAGACAAAGGCGAAATTCGCTTCATCTGGTTCCGGAAAGACTGGCTACCAGCCGAAGAAGAACGGCTTTAACTCCTACTCTGAGAAGAATAAATACGACAGCAAAGCCATTGAAGCTATGCTTCTGAAGAACAATACTTTTTAAAAAATGAAACTGACTACTACACAGTACAACCAGATAATGCAGATATACCGGGAATACCGGCAGGACCGTGACGCAGAGATCCGTTCCCGCCGTTCCGAGCTTCGGAGAAAAATCCCGGAGTTTTCTGCGTTAGAGGAGGCTTTCAGGAGCGCAGGCCGCAGGCGGGGCTCTCACATAAATTACAGGGGGCTTACAGCGAAGTTCATAGAGCAGGAAAGGCGTCTTCTCCGCGAAAGCGGTTATCCAGAAGACTATCTTGATCCGCCCTACCACTGCCCCGACTGTAAGGACACTGGTTACACAGGCGCAGATCACGACATTCCGTGCCACTGCTTCAAGAAGTACGCTACCGACCTGATCTACGAGGACGAGCCCGTCATGAAGCGCATCCTGACAGACCGTTTCGAGAATTTCGACTTGTCGAACTACACTTCTGAGAAGGATAACTCCGGTTCTACTTCCCATGACTGTGCAGAGACAGCGCTCACGCAGAGCAGGCGCTTTGTCGAGACTTTTGATAATGATTTCAGGAATCTGTTTTTTTACGGCACTTCTGGCTCCGGCAAGACTTTTCTTACGAGCTGCATTGCCGCTTCTTTGATAACTACCGATCATCCGGTCATTTATATATCTGCCGTCCGCTTATTTAATGTAATGGCGGACTACACTTTCGGGGATAAAAAAAATACTGATGACTACGCTTATTCGAGCCTTTTTTCGGCTGATCTGCTGATCATAGACGATCTCGGGACGGAGGTCACGAACACCTTCACGCTCTCGGCATTTTTCAGTCTGATAAATGAACGGCTGCAGAACGAAAAGTCTACGATCATCTCTACTAACCTGACTTTGGACGAAGTCGCGGATATCTACTCGCAGAGGGTTTACTCGCGACTCGTTGAAAAGTATAATTTTTATCATCTGTTTGGTTTCGACGGCAGGATCGAGAACAAACTGAAAGACATGAAGCCTGCCACAGATTTATTGGAGGAAAAAAATGCCACGCAATGACGACACCCTGGCAACACGCAAACCGGTAGCCCCTCTCGGTATCATTTCGCTGAAGAGCTGCGAGCCATTAGGAGACAAAGTAGACGCTTACCTGGTTAAATGGCGTAAGAACCGTAAGTCGGATCATCTGGATTTCGTTGATAAAGCGAACTACACCAGCGATTCGTACAAGATCTCAGTTTCGATCCCTCGTTTCGGAAGTGGAGAAGCCAAGGGACAGATAAATGAGTCAGTAAGAGGACTTGACCTCTACATCATGGTGGATGTCACGAACTACAGCCTGACATACTCCCTCTGTGGACAGACTAACCACATGTCACCGGATGACCACTATGCTGACCTGAAGCGTGTCATCGCTGCTGTAGGCGGCAAGGCAAAGCGTATCACAGTCATCATGCCTTTCCTTTATGAGAGCAGACAGCACCGCCGTACAGCCCGTGAGTCACTCGACTGCGCTATGGCTCTTCAGGAGCTTGTTGCCATGGGCGTTGAGAATATCATCACTTTTGACGCGCATGACCCGAGAGTCCAGAATTCCATTCCACTTCACGGATTTGAGTCTGTACAGCCTGCTTACCAGTTCATCAAGGGTATCTGCAAGCACGTAAAGGACCTTCAGATCGATAATGACCACCTGATGATCATCAGCCCTGACGAAGGCGGCACAGGACGTGCAGTTTACATGGCTACCGTGCTTGGCGTAGATATGGGTATGTTCTACAAGAGACGTGACTATTCAAAAATTGTAGACGGCAGAAACCCGATCGTAGCTCACGAGTTCCTTGGCTCTTCAGTAGAGGGCAAGGACGTTATCATCGTAGATGATATGATCTCCTCAGGTGAGTCGATGATCGATGTAGCCAGACAGCTGAAGAAGAGAAAGGCCAACCGTATCTTCTGCGTATCGACCTTCGGACTTTTCACAAACGGACTTGACAGCTTCGACAAAGCTGTAGAAGAAGGACTCATCTATAAAGTGGTAACGACAAACCTCGTATACCAGACTCCGGAGCTGCTCTCCAGAGACTACTACATCAGCTGCGACATGAGCAAATACATCGCTTACATCGTCGACACCTTAAACCACGACTGCTCCATTTCGAGTCTCCTCGACCCGTATGAGAGGATCGACAAGCTGATCACAAAGTACAGAAAAGGCGAATATTGATTTTCCCCTAAAAAAAACCTCCCCGGGTTTCCGGGGAGGCTTTTTTATTAGGCTTTATTCAGTTTGCGGCAGTTTCAACTGAAACTCATTTGAGCTTCGGAATATCGTATTGTTCGATCCAAGCTGATTTACGACTATGGTTGAACCGCCTGTCACTCCATCTGCGTTTATCGACAGAACCTGACCGCTTTCGTAGGTCGTGTTGACTTTTTCACCGTTCACATAGACCTTGGACCACGGTGTGAAGTTCTCACCGTATATGTGCAGTCGGTCATCGTAATCATATATCCTGTCTATCTTCACCGGAAGGATTCCCATTACCAGGTCTGAAGCTGGGTACATATCGACTCCGTGGTAAGCGTATCTCTTGCCGTAGAGCAGGTCGTACTGCAGGATCTGCAGGTTCTTCAGGTACTCCTGAGACTTTCCGCTGATTCCACGCTCTGTCATCGTCTGGTTATAGTCGACTATCGTGCCGCCGTGTATACCAAGCCTGTCGAAGTAAGTAGACACCAGCTGATAAGCTGTCAGGTCCTGGTCTTTTTTCTCCATGCCGAAGTTATTCCAGGTGATGTACTTTGTCTGATAGATGTCGTGCTGCTTTACATCGCTGTTCTGCAGGCCCATGGTCGGCAGATGATCGCCGAAACAGATAAGCAGTGTCGGCTCGCCGCGTTTCGCAAGCATGTCTGTATATTCCTTCAGGAACCGGTCCATATTATTCAACATGTTGCAGTAGTATTCCCACTGGTTCTGCCGTCCCTGGTCGACACCTTTGACCTTTACCTTTATCTTCGGGTTCTTTATGACTTTTTCGGTCGGATAATCACCATGCGTTCCGACGGTGATCGTGTAGCAGTAGTCCGGACTCTTGGTAGAATCCAGGGCATCCTTCGTCGCGCCGACCAGGATATCATCTGTAGGCCAGGTATTCAGCGGAGTGTAGTCTGTTATATCCAGAAGCTCCTTCGAAGTGAATGTATCAAACCCCATCTGTGAAAAAGCATTCGCTCTGCTGTAAAAATTACCGCCGTTGTTATGGACTACATGAGTCCCGTATCCGAGCTTCTTTATGACATCAGCCGTACTCTCGCAGTCACGCTTTTTAAGGATAGTCTTCTGCGGATATTCGCCAGGTCCGAAGAACTTACAGCTCATTCCGGTAAGCATCTCAAACTCTGTATTACAGGTGCCGGCCCCGACTACAGGAACTGTCAGATGTCCGGTCGAGTAATTTTTCTCGAGTTCATGGAAGTACGGTATAGGATCCTGATTATAGGAAAGCGCCGGGTACTCGTCGACATCAAAGCACGACTCGAGAAGAACCACGATGATATTCGGCTTCACTTTTCCAAGAGTCGAATCGCCTTTTTCGGTGTCGTTGACTATTTTTTCAACTGTCTTCTCAGAATAGCCGGAAGGCTCGTTCATGCCTCGTCCGACAACTGACATCGCGAAACCATAGGCATAGCCGTTATCCAGATAGCCCTGTGCGAGGTTTCCGAAGTAAGTCTGTACGACTCCGGCATTCTGACAGACCCTGGTCACCGGAACCAGGCTCGCGAATCCGACTACGCAGACAACGATCCTGACCCAGAGCTTCGTCTTGACCTGCTGCTTTTTGCCACGCATGTGGAGCATTACCATCAGGAAGACGAATATCAGTATCGCTATCAGCGAAATGCCCGCCTGCTGAGCCGTAAAGTACTTCGTGTTCTGCATCGTAAGCAGGTCGCCGACCATCGCCAGATCAGTAAATCCGAAAGGCGTAACACGGTTGTTCAGGATAATGCAGTTTATGATGCCGAACAGGATAACGACTGCCATCATGACAAGCCGCATAAAAAGCCTTCTCGGCGACAGGAACACCAGCAGCAGTATCACATAGATGATGTAGCTGTTATACAGGTAGGCTCCTGGGTGATTTACGATAAATCCGAAACCGTCGATCAGCGAATGTCGGCTCAATGACTCGTTCACGAGCACGAGGAGCATCGCCAGCGGTATATGAAAAATCAGTGCGTATTTGTCCAAAAAAGCCATCAGGCTTTTCCATGAATGTTTCAAAATCTTTCCTCCAAACAAACAGTTTGATTATAGCAATTTATTATTATATAATAGGAAAGCTGAGGTTTCAAGTGAAAGGAAATACTTTAATGGCAGTAGGAATAGTATCCGGATGGCTCGGATTTTTCATATTAGCGCTGATACTGGCAGGCTGTGTGGCGATCTTCGCAAAGGTCGCTCTCGACGGACTTTCGGCTCCGCAGACAGTACTCACGGCAGGGATCACGATACTCGTACTCTCGTTTACGACACTATCGTTCAACGGATTTTTCAAAAGCGCGAAGCATTTTTCACAGGGAGGCGTAAAGGATATAGTCATATCCGGCGTTCTGATGTCGCTCGGATTTATCTTCCTGTGCATGGCCATCCAGATGACCGAAGTCCTCTCGACAGCTCCGTTCTATCTGCTCGTCCCGGTCTTCGTATTCTTAGCAGAAACGCTCTTCCGTAAAAAAATGCCCGGAACTGTCACTTTCGTGATATACCTGGCGATCGCAGTCGGCGTGCTTCTGATGGGCTTCGGAATTCACCACAAGCACGGGCTCTGGTGGGTTTTCGCCCTGCTCGGACCTCTCTGTCTCGCAGCGAACAGCCTCTACCTGAAGAAAAATCCACTCGGCCAACTGCAGCACACAGCCGCACTTTTTATAGTAGTGATCGTGGCGCTGATACTTTCGTTTTTCATCCATCATAAGGATCTGCGAAAAATAACCGCTTACCACGTGCTCTTCGGCATCCTGACAGGAATCGCGTATTACTACGCTCCGTCGGCGCTTTCACACGCGAAGGCGCTCTGCAGTTACGATATCTGGCTCGCATTTTTCTACAGCCTATGGATCGTCATTACCGTGATCGTCGCCATGCTTTTTCTCAAAGAAAAAATATCCGCAGTTACAGCAACCGGTCTTGGCATCATGATCGTCGCATACAGCGTCAGGTTCGCCCTGGCCCACTTTATCTGAGTTAATACAAGGAGAATTATGGCTCTTAAATTTCGTACAACCGGCATGAAAAGCAGCACGAAGCACCGGATCATCCTGCTCGTGATCGTGTTTTTTGCGTCACTCATTTTTTTCTACTGTCTGCTTAACAGGCACACGGCTCCGTCTGTATCGCAGATGAGCTCGCCGACACTTCCGACAGTTTCCGTGAACAGTTTTGACACCGATCAGCTCCTGCTGCACGGCTATACTTCAGAGATGGATGCCTCGCAGATGACTGATACCCTGATCCCGCTCGACACGGACAGGAAGCTCTCTTTCACCGTGAACACCTACGGCAATCAGATCCGCAAGGCTTCCTATGAAATACATTCTGTCGACACTTCACGGACTATTTCCTCGGAACCGATAGATTCACTCGCGAGCAGCGGCTCAACTGTCACTTTTGACACGGAGTTTACTAACCTTCTGGATCCCGGCAAGAAATACTCGCTGATCCTGAACCTGACCTCCGGAAAGAAAACTCTCCATTACTACAGTCAGATAATGATAGCGCAGAATACTCATCTGAAGGATCTGGTAAAATTCGCGACGAATTTTCATAAGAAGAGCTTATCTGACAGTTACGACTCCCTCGGAAAGTACCTGGAGCCATCGAGCGATGCTTCTTCCGGAAATGTCGCCCATGTGACGATCCACTCGACGATAAATGATCTGGGAATGCAGAGTTTTTCACATAAAGAAGAATCCGATCCTATCATTTCTGTAACTGACGTGACTGATGATACAGCTTCGGTCACTATCTCTTACATCCTCGACCATGAGAAGTCCTGTTATCTCGCCGTCGAAAAATACCGTATCCGCTACGGTTCGCCACGTATGTACCTGCTTTCGTTTGACCGGAAGCTCGATGTAGTCCCAAAATCGGGAACTTTTTCAGTCAGAGACAGTTCCCTGCTGATCGGAGCTTCTGCGGACGCTCCTGTCATGATGGCGAACGAATCCGGTTCTGTCGCAGCCTTTGTCCAGGCCGGCGCCCTGTATGAGTATAATGTCAACCAGAACAAGGTGACTTCGGTCTTCTCATTTTTTAAAGACTCAGATGACCCAAGATGCCTCGCGCCTGACCATGATATCCGCATCCTGAATATCGACGCCTCCGGTTCAATGGACTTCGTGGTCTACGGGTACATGAACTGCGGAAGCCACGAGGGACGGAGCGGAATCGATATCTATCACTACGACAGTTCTTCGAATGTCGCCACAGAAGAGGGCTTCATCAACAGCAAAAATCCTCTCTCCTATCTTCAGGAGAATTTCTCAGAGCTTCTCTACCGGACTTCCGGAGGGCGGTTCTACTGCCTTCTGAACAGGAATCTCCTGGGAATCGATCTGGCAACAAAGAAGACAGACATAATCCTTAAAAACCTCCAGGACAGCCAGTACTGCGTATCTGACAGCATGCGCTACATCGCCTGGACTTCCACTTCGGCGCCGGACACCGTGCTTAAAGTCCGCGACTTAAGTTCGAGCAAGGTACGTGAGATAAAAGCAGGCGGCTCTGACAAAGTCAAGGCACTTTGCTTCATGGGCGAAAACCTCGTCTACGGCACAGTAGCCGCATCTGACCTGGATACAGGCTATATGAAGTCACTTTCTATAATAAGCTTCCAGAACGGTAAAATGTCGACTATCAAGACTTACCAGAAAAAGGGACTGCTTATATCGAAAGTCTCAGGTAGTTCAAATGCCCTGAAGCTCTCCCGTGTAAAGGCTGACGGCTCCAAGGCTTCATCCGATACGATCCTGGATACCTTAGTAGATGCCGACGAAGATGTGACACTTTCTACAGCATCCGATGAAGATGCTGGTTCTATCCGCTGCATCACCTTCAAAAAGCTGTCGTCTGATCTGGCCGGTCACCCGAAGTATTCGGTCGGTGGTCTGACACTCACGAACTCCACGATCTCACTCGAACTCTACAGATAAAAGTGCAACAAAAAACCTCCCCACATCGGGCAATGCTAATTAGTTAAGGACTAGATCGGAATATGGATGACAGAGTTATCCATCTGTCAATCTGAATGCTGATTAGTTAAGCCGGATGACTTAAAAAAAGCACTCGATTCAGACATGATCTGAACTGGGTGCTTTTCTTTTGCCTGCAAATACGCATGACGATAAGACCAGGTTGTATCCCGGTCTTTTCAAAAGATAATATCGAGTTCTACGCCACACGGTAAACGAACCATATTGCGGATTTGGGCTTCATATTACGTTTGTCAGCTCGCCCACTCTGTACAGGTCTTGTAAAGCATAACAGCTCAGCGAATAACCTTTCTGGTGGGTCGTTACAAAACAGACGGAAATATTTACGGACGATCGTAACGGCGTCCTTAAATGACACTACATAATCATATTTTCTGTCAGCAGACTGAGGCACTTCGACACGGTTTATGGATCTGCTTACCGCATTGAACATGGTAAGATGAGCCAGAAGTTCCATGTCGATAAAATCGTCTTTTCTGCTGTGAAACTGTACTGAGTATTCCGTCCATAAAGATATTTCTTGTTATGAAGTTGTAACTATCGAAAAACCGGTGTATCTGTGGGATAATTAAAAAAAACGGATAATTTCGCTGTCATATAATAAAACCGGAGATGTAGCGCAATCACTTAGATAGTTGCCCTATATCTCCGGCTTTTATTATTTTATCTTTTTGTTTATTCTAAATATGCAACGTATGCCTCTATAAATTCTTTTCTCTCTTTCAATTTTTCTTCGGGAGTCTTTTCCCTATGTTAGTTATAAACAGAACGCACATCCTGCAATAAATAGGACGTGCGTTCTGTTATATTCTGCTATTTCATTTGCTATTGTACTGTCACTTTAATTTTTTTAGCGCAACCGTTCTTAGCGTATATCCAGATGTAGCAGGTTCCTTTCTTTTTAGCCTTAACTTTTCCATTCTTATTTACAGTAGCAATCTTCTTGTTTGAAGATGCGTAGCGGAAAGTAGCCGCATGGCTTTCCGGGAGCATTTTTTTTGATGAATCTACAAGGACAACCGTTGCCTTGATTCTCCATGTCTTGCCTTTCTTTATCGTAGCCTTGGATTTCTCCAGCTTGATTGCCTTGATGTTCGTATAAGCCGCATTCTTTCTTCCAATCACGTGTGCCACGATTGTCTTCCCAAGCTTCTGCTTCTTTCCGCTCACCGTCTTATATGCCACGACATAAACCTTGAAATTCTTTTTGAGGTTTAGCTTCTTTCCATCCAATTTCTTGATGACTGCCGTAGTCACTCCAGCTCCGGTTACAATCTTCACCGGATTTTTTCCAAACTTCTTCCCGCAGTATGCCGCATAGACCTCATAACGGTCTGCCCCGGACACCTTGCCCCAGGATATATTGAGTTTATTGCCTGTCTGTGACACCTTCAGCCCCTTGTTGATGGAAATTGCATTCTGGTACGCAGTCTTGCCATTCGCCGTGCTGTCCGATAGAGTGTCCGTCTGGCTCTCATCCCCGGCATCAACGTTCCCACTTTCAGAATTGTCACCTGTGACGGTACCATCAGCATTCGTATTAGCTCCATCGCCAGTCTCAGAACTTCCATCGCCGGTACCAGTATCCTTTCCGGTCTCATTCTCCATTGTTTCGTCATAAACAATAGCATAATCCGAGAAATGTGTCGTTACAAACGAGAGCATACCGCCTGCATATCTTGTCACATAGCGCTCAATTGCACCTGTAACAGGCAGGTAATACATATGATAATGTTTTACATCCCGCCCACTCTCAGGTGAAAACTTGATGGATACCGTTGCCTTGCCACCTTTAAAATCATGGATTTCTTTACCATTGCTCTCAAAATATGCCTGGAACGGTTTGGCTGAAGCAAACTGTTTCAATGACTCCTGCTGGGTTGCATTCAGCTTCGTTGTCTGTGTATCCTCAACTACCAGCTTGATGGAACTACCCTCTGCCTGTTCAGAGACTGCCGACAATGCTGCACCGTCCAGCTCGATCGTGGCATTCGTCATCTTGATTTCTACACTTTCCACGTTGTTATCCGCTTTTACAGCCTCTGTGAGCTTCTCCACTGTTTTCTCGGAAAGCTGTACCGAAGTCACTTCTGACTTTGCCTGT
>ONIH01000025.1 GCA_900317825.1 uncultured Lachnospiraceae bacterium
GACGCTATGCTCGCACAGGGTATCGCTTACTAATAGTAGATTTTTTAAGTGATATGATATAAAATAGGACTGCTGGTCACTAAGGCCGGCGGTCTTATTTTTTATGAAAGGAAGATCAGATGAAAGCACCATTTTCAGAATATCTAACCTCTATAGCCCCGGGGTTAAAGGAGCTGATCACGCTTCTGCGGGGGACTTACGACTATGTGAGCATTCTGGCCACTGATTCAAAGGGACTCCAGATCAATGTCTCACAGGGCAGCAAGTCGGTAAGCGGGCAGACGCTTACGACAGAGCGTGGCATAGTAGTAAGAGTCCATGTGGGAGATCACTACAGCGAATACTCACTGAACCGTTTTGATCCAAAAGACCCTTCATCAGCTTATAAAAAAATTACTGAAGAGCTTCAAAAACAGGAGGAGCTTTTAAAAATCACAGGAAGCACTTCTTATAAGACAGGTACATTAAAAGATGAGCCTGCCGAGCTTTTCGTAGAGATGGAGACAGAGCAGCTTCCAGAGACCTGCGATGTGGAAAAGCTTATAAGCTTTATGACGGAGCTTTCGGATAAGGGAATGAAGGATTCCGAAGAAGCTGCTGATATCCGTGTCAGAGCTCAGTCTACTCATATCTGCAAGATGTTCTTATCGGAGCATAGGGACTTAAGACAGTCATATGTCTATTCGGAAGGAACTATAATCCCGATAGTTACCGATGGTAAGAAGACTGATTTCGGCTATGCGGGAGTTTCAGGTCTCTGCGGACCTGAGCTTTTCAAGGGTCTTACAGACTGCCTTCCGGATGGCTTAAAGCAGGCTCTTGACAGTCTTCATGCTGAGCCTATAAAGCCAGGCGAGTATACGATAATCACGAATCCTGAGGTCACAGGTCTCATAGCTCATGAGGCTTTCGGCCATGGAGTCGAGATGGACCAGTTTGTAAAGGGCAGAGCTCTTGGAGCGCAGTACATAGGAAAACGTGTCGGAAGCGACCTTGTGACAATGCACGAAGGTGCTCTCTGCGCAAAGGATGTGACGAGCTACGCCTTCGATGATGAGGGAGTTCTGGCCGGCGATGTGACAGAGATAGAGAACGGGATACTAAAGACAGGTATCTGCGATTCACTTGCTGCACTAAGGCTTAAGACAGAGCCTACCGGAAATGGCAAGCGCGAGAACTTCGAGCACAAGGTCTACACGAGAATGACGAATACGATGTTCGACTCCGGCGCTTCAAAGGTAGAGGATATGATAAAATCGGTTGATTACGGTTTCCTGCTCGAAGGCATGGAGAGCGGAATGGAAGACCCGAAGCACTGGGGCATCCAGTGTATCGTAAAGCTCGGCCGTGAGATAAAGGACGGTAAGCTTACCGGAAAAGTGGTCGCCCCTGTCATTATGACAGGATATGTGCCAGACCTGTTAGGCTCTATTTCGATGATCTCAGATGACAGGGAGTGCTTCGGCAACGGAGCCTGCGGCAAAGGACACAAGGAGTGGGTCAAGGTGGCAGACGGAGGCCCGTACTTAAAGACAGTAGGGAGGCTCGGATAATGCTTACAGATATTTTAGATAGTTTAAAGAGTTCTGAGGCCGATGCCTGGGACGTAACCGATGAAATAATAAACAGATGGGAGTTCTACTTCATAAAGCATGACCTCGACCAGAATCGTATAGTAGATACAGAGCACATAAATGTGACTGTCTATAAGAAGTCGGCTGACGGAAAGTGTTTAGGCTCAGCTACTGATGAGATAGCTCCAAGCGCATCACAGGAGGAGATAAGGCAGGAGATAAGTGATCTTCTCTCAAGAGCTGCCCTTGTAAAAAATCCTCTCTATAGTTTAAGAAAGCCAGTGGACGTAAAGCCGGAGGAGTACTCAGCAGACGTAAAGGAAATCTCGAAGGACTTCATAGAAACTCTGACTGATATCCCTGAGACAAAGACAGAGGACATCAACTGCTATGAGATTTTTACAGCTGAGATAGAGAAGAGACATATCACTTCTGAAGGAATCGACGAGACCCAGAAGTACCCGGAGAGTTTCCTTGAGGTGGTAACTAATGCCAGAAACGATGAGCGTGAGATCGAGCTCTACCGTTCGTATGACAGCGGCACCTGTGACAGGGATTTTTTAAAGAAAGACATAGAAAAGACGCTTACCTATGGTAAGGACAGACTTCACACTGAACCTACCCCTGCTTTAGGAAAAGTGTCACTGATGCTTTCGACTGCTGACGCGATGCAGGTATGGGATTATTTCGCAAGCAGAACAGATGCTTCGATGGTATATCAGAAGACTTCTGACTGGAAGATAGGTGAGAGCGTAGCAGAAGGAGTTACCGGGGATAAGGTCACTCTGTCTTCAAAAAAATCACTGCCGAATTCAAGCAGGAACAGGACTTTCGATGATGAGGGAGCTCTGATAAGAGATGAAGTTCTTATCGACGGAGATGTCGTAAAGACTTACTGGGGCAATCAGAAATTCTCATCGTACCTTGGGCTTAGTGATACCTTTATTCTGTCAAACTATGAAGTGGCTCCGGGAACTAAGAATGAGGCAGAGCTGCGCGATGGTAAATACTTAGAGGTAGTAGAGTTTTCTGATTTCCAGGTGGATCCGATCACAGGGCACATCTTTGGTGAGATAAGACTCGGCTACCTGCATGACGGTAACTCAGTCCAGATAGTCTCAGGCGGCTCAGTTTCCGGTACTATGTCAGACAGCATGAAGTCGATGCATTTTTCAAAGGAGCAGACGCAGTATAACTACGCCCGGGTTCCTTCGGTCGTAGTATTAGACGACGTCACAGTCACAGGTGCTAAGTGATGGCTGAAAAGAAACATTTCTACGCCGTAAAAAATGGCCGGAAGACCGGGATTTTTAAAAGCTGGGATGAGTGCAAAAGGCAGGTCATTGGTTTCAAAGGCGCTGTATATAAGGGCTTCGTGACTGAGCAGGAAGCCATCGATTATATGGAAGGTGATAAAGCAGATCAGAGACTAATTAAAGTAGCTTATGACAAGCACCTTACCGCTTATGTCGATGGAAGTTTTTCAAAAGCTAAAAAACAGTATTCATTTGGTTGCGTGTTTATTAGCCCTGATGGCTCTGTAGAAAAAATGAATGGAAGCTACAGTGATGCCGATGGTGTCGAGATAAGAAATGTAGCCGGTGAGATGCAGGGAGCTCTTCATGCCGCTCACTACGCGATCGATAATGGATTTGAAGCGGTAGATATCTACTACGACTACGCAGGCGTAGAGATGTGGGCGACCGGCCAGTGGAAGACTAATAAAGTTCTGACGAAAAAATACGCAGAAGAGATGCAGAGACTAAATAAATCTATCTGCATCACCTTCCATAAGGTCGCCGCTCACACAGGCGTAGAGTACAACGAAATGGCAGACCAGCTCGCGAAATCTGCCCTCGGCATATAAAAAAGAAAGCCTGTGTCAGTGGGGACGCGTTCAGGTGACACATTTTATATAAAAACTCCGGTGGCTTTTGCCATCGGAGCTTTAATTATGTCCAAAGTAAAATGCCGCTCAGGAAATACGCGTAAATTGACAAGTGAAACCCCATGATATAAACTATTTAACGGACATTTTATAAAGAAAGGGATTACAATGGACTTTGATCCAAAAAAAATAGTTTTTGTCGGACTGGGACTGATTGGAGGCTCTGTAGCTAAGGCTATTCATGAGACCTATCCGCAGATAAAGCTGTACGCCACAGCCGGACACAAGGAGACTGTTGAAGCAGCACATAAAGACGGACTTGTAGAAAATGACTGTCTGCTGACAGATGAGGAGATAGCTCAAAAGAAGTAGAAAGGCTGGGGCTTTCGGACCAGTTCATCGGAGGACATCCGATGACAGGCTCAGAAAATACAGGTTATGCGTACTCTGATCCGGCTTTCCTGGAGAATGCATACTATCTGCTTACATATCAGAGTGATAAGGCAAAAGAGATAGTGCCTTTTTTTGATAAATTCATCACTTCACTTGGTTCTGTGACGATGGTCTTAAAGCCTGACGAGCATGATCTCGCAGTTGCGGCTATAAGTCACCTGCCACATGTGATCTCGGCTTCTCTTGTCAACCTCGTAAAGCACAATAATAAGGACGACCTATTAAAGACGATAGCAGCAGGCGGATTTAAGGATATCACGAGGATTTCATCATCTTCGCCTGTGATGTGGGAAAATATCTGCCTGTCGAATAAGGACGCCATTCTTCGGATGATAACTGAATATCAGGAAATCCTTGAAAGCTTTAAGACAGCTATAGAAAAAGGTGATGGAGAGCTGATAAAGAGCAAATTCCAGTCAGCAAAGGATTTCCGTGACAGCCTTCCGGTCAGAAAGTCAGGAATCATTCCGGCAGACTTTGTCTTCTATTCAGACCTTCGCGATGAGCCGGGACAGATAGCAAATGTCGCTACGATACTTGCGTCATCCGGGATTTCTATTAAGAATATCGGCATCATTCACAACCGAGAATTCGAAGAGGGAGTCCTGCAGGTAGAGCTCTATTCTGAAAGTGACTACGAAGCTGCTCTTGAATTACTGAAAGGCCATGGCTATGTACTGCATAAAAGAAGTTAAAAAACTCCGTGGGGAGATTACAGTTCCAGGAGATAAATCCATATCGCACAGAGGTATAATGCTGGGATCCCTCGCTGAAGGTGATACGAGACTTCACGGTTTCCTTGAGGGAGCAGACTGCCTGTCAAGCATTTCCTGCTTTAAGAAAATGGGGATAGATATCGAGCATGATGGAAGTGATGTGACTATCCATGGAAAAGGTCTCCACGAACTCAAAGCCCCATCTGAGATCCTCGATGCCGGCAACAGCGGCACGACTACAAGACTGATGTCCGGAATTCTTGCGGGACAGGATTTCTCTTCGACTATCACAGGTGACGATTCGCTACGCACCCGCCCGATGAAACGCGTCATCACTCCACTTGAAGAAATGGGAGCTACGATCTACTCAGAGAATGGCTGTCTTCCGATGACTATACACGGTGGAAAGCTTCATGGTATAGACTACATCTCACCTGTAGCTTCAGCTCAGGTCAAGTCATGCGTCCTCTTTGCAGGACTTTTTGCAGATGGAAAGACATCCGTGACAGAACCGGCTGTTTCGAGAAATCACACAGAGCTTATGCTAAAAGGCTTCGGAGCCTCTGTCCTTACTGATGAAAAAAATCACTTTGTACAGGTAGAACCTGAGCCGAAACTTATAGGCCAGGAGATCACGGTTCCGGGAGATATCTCTTCTGCTGCATATTTTTTAGTAGCAGGACTTATCTGTCAGGATGCTGATATCCTGATAAAGAACGTGAACATAAATCCGACCCGTGCCGGAATCCTTAAAGTCATAGAGGCTATGGGAGGAAGTATCACCTATCTCGACAGGCGCACTGTATCAGGCGAGGAAGTGGCAGACATAGAAGTGAAGAGTTCCTCACTTCATGGTACTACAGTCGAGGGCGATATAATACCAGCACTTATCGATGAGCTTCCGGTCATCGCTGTTATGGCAGCCTACGCCTCTGGCCAGACTGTAATAAGGGATGCTGCAGAGCTTAAGGTCAAGGAATCGGATCGCATATCCGTGGTAACAGAGAATCTAAAAGCTATGGGCTGCGACATCACAGCAACAGATGATGGCTTTATCATAAACGGCGGACAACCGCTTCACGGCACTGAAATAAAGACACACAAGGACCACCGCATCGCAATGAGCTTCGCTGTCGCAGCGCTAAACGCATCAGGTGATACTGAAATCGATGACGCAGAGTAAGGCTTCCATGCGCCAATACTGCGAGAGACCCTTATGAGAACGCCGGCACTTAGCGGCCGTTTTCTAGCCGCTTATGTGTCCGCTGCTTCTCATACGGAGCGAGAGCGATTCTCGAGCAGTATATGGTGCATGGAAGCCGGGCCGTCTGCCTTTGTTATTTTCTTGACAAATAAGGCTTAGACGCTTAAAATTTATCATAATTGTGAACTTTTGTTGGAGGAAAAAATGGATACTATTTATAACCATCGCGCCGTAGAAGATAAGTGGCGCAAGATCTGGGAAGAAAAACCGGTCAATCCGAAAGACGATAAGAAGCCAAAGTATTACTGCCTTGACATGTTCCCGTATCCTTCAGGAGCAGGGCTTCACGTAGGCCACTGGAGAGGATATGTTATCTCGGATGTATGGAGCAGATATCAGATAATGCACGGGAAGTACGTCATCCACCCTATGGGCTGGGATGCATTCGGACTTCCTGCAGAGAACTATGCCATTAAGACCGGACAGCACCCGTCCATTTCCACCGCAGCTAATATAGCTAACATCAAGCGCCAGGTAAAGCAGATCGGCGCAGTATATGACTGGGACATGGAGATTAACACCACTGATCCGAAGTACTACAAGTGGACCCAGTGGATCTTTGTCCAGATGTTCAAGCACGGCCTCGCTTACGAGAAGGAGATGCCGCTTAACTGGTGCCCTCACTGCAAGGCAGTCCTTGCTAACGAAGAGGCAGAGGGCGGTGTCTGTGAGAGATGCGGCACCCCTGTCACGAAGAAGAACCTTCGTCAGTGGATGCTGAAGATCACAGCTTATGCAGACAGACTTCTCGAGGGCCTTGATGATCTCGACTGGCCGGATAAGGTCAAGAAGATGCAGAGAGACTGGATCGGCCGTTCATACGGCGCAGAGGTGAACTTCCCGTTAAAGAGCGATCCTTCCAGGCATATCACAGTATTTACGACGAGACCTGATACCCTCTATGGAGCTACCTTCATGGTACTGGCTCCGGAGCATGAGATGGTGAAGGAACTTACCACCGATGAGCAGAGAGAAGAGGTTGAGGCATACTGTAAGGCAGCTGCCAACAAGTCTAACGTCGACCGTGTCCAGAACAAGGAAAAGACCGGTGTCTGGACTGGTTCTTATGCTATAGATCCGCTGAATAACGAAGAAGTGCCTATCTGGATATCTGACTACGTACTTGCTGATCACGGAACAGGAGCCATCATGTGCGTACCTGCTCACGATCAGAGAGACTGGGATTTCGCGAAGAAGTTCGGCCTTAAGATCATCCCTGTAATAAGCCCTGATGGTTCTGATATGTCAGACATGAAGGAGCCTTATGTAGAGGCCAGAGGCAAGATGATAAACTCCGGCGAATGGAACGGAATGGATTCTGACAAGCTCAAGGCTTGTGCACCTGACATGATCGAGAAGAAGGGCCTTGGAAAGAGAACTGTAAGCTACAAGCTTCGTGACTGGGTCTTCTCACGTCAGAGATACTGGGGCGAGCCTATCCCTATAATCCACTGCCCGAAGTGCGGTGCAGTACCGGTCCCAGAGGATCAGCTGCCAGTAGTACTTCCTGATGTGAAGTCCTATCAGCCCACAGATACAGGCGAGTCACCGCTTGCTTCGATGACAGACTGGGTTAACACCACCTGCCCTTGCTGCGGCGGACCTGCTAAGAGAGAGACGAACACCATGCCTCAGTGGGCAGGTTCATCATGGTACTTCCTCCGTTATGTCGACGTACATAACGATAAGGAGCTTGTAAGCCGCGAGAAGGCAGACAAGTATCTCCCAGTAGATATGTATATAGGCGGAGTAGAGCACGCTGTGCTCCATCTGCTCTATGCCAGATTCTGGACCAAGTTCCTCCACGACATAGGTGTGGTGGATTTTGACGAGCCTTTCAAGAAGCTCTTTAATCAGGGTATGATCCTGGGACCTAAGGGTATCAAGATGAGTAAATCCCTCGGGAACGTTGTCTCACCTGATGACATGATCAGGGACTACGGCTGCGATTCTCTGAGGATGTATGAGCTCTTTATAGGACCTCCTGAGCTGGATTCGGCCTGGGATGACAGAGGCATCGAGGGAATCAACAGATTCCTTAAGAAAGTCTACAAGCTTGTCATCGAGGAGAGCGAAAAGGACGCGCCTGAGACGAAGGAACTTATCCGTGTCAGAAACCAGATGATAAAGACCATCACGACCCGTCTTGAGGCATTCTCCCTTAACACAGTCGTATCTGGTTTCATGGAGTTTACGAACACCCTTACAGATATGGCAAAGAAAGGCGGAGTCGATAAAAAAACACTCGAGACTCTTACAGTCCTTCTTGCGCCGTTTGCTCCACACCTCGCAGAAGAGATGCATGAGCATCTCGGCTATACTAACTCTGTATTTGAAGAGAAGTGGCCTGAGTGGGATGAGAAACTCACAGAAGAGGACGATGTAAAGATGCCTGTCCAGATAAACGGAAAGACTAAGGCAGTCATCGCTCTTCCTAAGGATGTCTCAAAAGACGATGCCATCTCAGCAGCTAAGAAGGAAATAGCTGATAAGCTTACTGGAAATATCATCAAGGAGATTTTCGTACCTGGAAGAATCATTAACTTCGTAATGAAGTAAGGAGCATAAAATGGAAAAGATTACTATGAAAACGCCGCTAGTCGAAATGGACGGCGACGAGATGACAAGGATCCTCTGGAAGATGATAAAGGACGAGCTCCTTCTGCCATTCATTGACTTAAAGACAGAGTACTATGACCTTGGCTTAAAGCACAGAGATGAAACTGATGACCAGGTCACAGTTGACGCTTCAAACGCCACCAAGAAATACGGTGTTGCAGTTAAGTGCGCTACTATTACTCCGAATGCTGCCCGCGTAAAAGAGTATAACCTGAAAAAAATGTACAAGTCCCCGAATGGAACTATCCGTGCCATCCTTGACGGAACAGTTTTCAGAGCTCCTATAGTAGTAAAAGGAATCGAGCCGAATGTAAAGACCTGGGAGAAGCCGATAACTATCGCCCGTCATGCATACGGTGATGTCTACCGTGCCGCAGAGATGAAAATCCCTGGACCTGGAAAGGTAGAGCTCGTCTACACAAAACCGGATGGCACAGAAGAGAGAGCCTTAGTTCACGAATTCGATGGACCTGGAGTAGTACAGGGACAGCACAACCTGCTATCATCTATCGAGAGTTTTGCGAGAAGCTGCTTTACTTTTGCGTTAGAGAAGAAGCAGGATCTCTGGTTTGCTACGAAGGATACGATCTCAAAGAAGTATGACCATACCTTTAAAGACGTCTTCCAGGATCTCTATGATAAGGAGTACAAGGAGAAGTTCGAAGCAGCTGGCATCACATATTTCTATACACTGATAGATGACGCTGTAGCCCGTGTCATGAAGAGCCACGGCGGATTCATCTGGGCCTGCAAGAACTACGATGGAGATGTCATGAGCGATATGCTCTCATCAGCATTCGGTTCACTTGCCATGATGACTTCAGTCCTTGTATCACCACAGGGATACTATGAGTACGAGGCAGCCCATGGTACAGTGCAGAGACATTACTACAAGTATCTGAAGGGTGAGGAGACTTCGACGAACTCTGTCGCTACTATTTTTGCATGGACGGGAGCTCTCAGAAAGAGAGGAGAACTCGACAAACTTCCTGAACTTCAGAGATTTGCCAATGCTCTTGAAAAGGCTACGATAGATACGATCGAGTCAGGAAAAATGACCGGAGACTTAGCTCTGATCACGACTCTTCCGAACCCGATAAAGCTCAACAGTAAGGACTTCATCCTTGCGATAAGAGAGAACCTCGAGAAAGAATTAGGAAATTAGATATGATACTTAGTGTTTCTGATCTGACAAAAAGTTTTGGAGATAAGGTAGTTTTTGAAAAACTTTCCTTTCAGATAAGAGAACATGAGCACGTGGCCATTGTAGGAAACAATGGCTGCGGCAAATCGACGCTTCTTAAAGTCATAGTGGGTGAAGAGCCCGCTGACTCGGGAAGCGTTGTTTTTGCTAAAGACTCTACATACGGCTATCTAGCGCAGTACCAGGACGCCGACTACCCGGGCACCATCTATGAGTATGTCTACCATGCCAGAGAGGATATCCTCGACATGGAAGAAAAACTCCGGAAAATGGAGTCTGATATGAAGACTGTAAGCGGAGATGACCTGACAAAGCTTATGGATTCATATCAGAAGCTAAGCCACGAGTATATGCTCGAGGGCGGTGACTCATATCTGTCACGTGTTGGTGGAACTCTAAAGGGACTTGGTTTTACCGATGATGATTTTTCGAAAAAGATGTCAGAGCTTTCAGGAGGACAGAAAACGAGAGTCGCTCTGTCGAAGCTCCTTGTCACAAACCCGGACATGCTGCTTTTGGACGAGCCGATAAACCATCTGGATCTAAGGTCCATAGAATGGCTTGAGAATTTCCTGATAAACTACAGCGGAGCCGTTATTATCGTAGCTCATGACAGATATTTTCTTGACAGGACTGTTACCAGATGTATAGACCTATCTGAAAAACAGGCGCACGATTACAGTGGAAACTATTCTTCATTCATGCAGCAGAAGGACCTTTTCCTTCTGACCCGCGAGAGAGAATACGAAAAGCAGCAGAAGAAAATCGAGCATGAGGAAAAAGTAATCGAAAAACTCCAGAGCTTTAACCGTGAGAAGTCTATAAGGAGAGCTGAGAGCCGTAAAAAAGTCCTCGAGAAAATAGACAGGATCGAAAAGCCAAAGGAACTCGACACTTCGATGAAGCTCTCACTTTCTCCGCTGTCCACCAGTGGAAAAGACGTGCTGACAGTAGAGCATCTGTCGAAGTCTTTTGACGGGAGACAGATTTTTTCTGATGTTTCATTTGAGATAAAGCGAGGAGAAAAGGTAGCGCTTATCGGTGACAATGGAATCGGAAAGTCGACTATCCTAAAGATCATAAACGATATCTTCCCGGCCGATTCCGGAAAGATAAAGATAGGTACCGGAGTCACGATAGGCTATTACGATCAGGAACAGCATGGCTTTAATGAGGATAATACTCTTTTCGATGAGATGCAGGACGCCTATCCTTCACTTAATAATACGAGAGTCAGGAATGTCCTTGCAGCTTTCCTTTTCAGGGAGGACGAAGTCTATAAGCAGATCCGTGACTTATCAGGAGGCGAGAGGGGGCGGATTTCTCTTGCGAAGCTGATGCTTTCTGGAGCTAATTTTCTGATCCTCGACGAACCTACGAACCATCTGGACATGGATTCAAAAGAGATCCTCGAGAGAGCGTTAAATAACTACGACGGTACTGTTCTCTATGTCTCGCACGACAGATATTTTGTAAACCAGACGGCAAGCAGGATCTTAGAGCTTAAGGCTGACGGGATACACGAGTATCTCGGAAACTACGACTATTACTTGCAGAAGCGTGACGAAATAAGGACTGATTTCGGGATTGCTTCAGAGCAGGTAGAGGCTATAGAAACTCAGACTGTCACCGATTCTCAGGCAGACTGGCAGAAGCAGAAGGAAGAGTCCAGGGCCAGAAAAAAGAAAGAGCGTGAGCTATCGGATGTCGAAAGCCAGATAGAGGACTTAGAAGGACAGAAAGAAGAAATCAATAAAAAGTTCGAAGATCCGGAAACTGCCAAGAACTCAGCGAAGCTCAATGAGCTTACAAGTGAGTTAAATTCGCTTGATGAAAAGCTAAAAAAGCTATATGATAAATGGGAGAGTCTTGCAGATGAATAAAGGAATATCAAAAGCTGTCATAAGAAGAATGCCCCGGTATTACAGATACCTCGGGGAACTCTTAGAAAACGGAGTCGAACGTATCTCATCCGGAGAACTAAGTGAGAGGATGCAGGTCACGGCTTCGCAGATCAGACAGGACTTAAATAACTTCGGAGGATTCGGACAGCAGGGATATGGATATAATGTCCAGTTCTTATATGATGAGATAGGCAAAATCCTTGGACTCACAGAAGTCCATAATGTGGCCCTCTTCGGAGTAGGTAATCTCGGACAGGCTATCGCGAACTATGTGAGTTTCGAAAAACTGCCTTTTCATATGATAGGACTTTTCGATGTGGATGAGAAGAAAAAAGGACGGATAGTAAGCGGAATCCCGGTGATGATGCTCGATGAATTCGAGGATTTTAACAGAACTCACAGGGTAGATATCGCAGTGCTCACTCTGCCAAAGGACGCAGCAATGCCGGTAGCGGAGCATCTGGTGGATCTGGGAGTCAGGGCTTTCTGGAATTTTGCGCACGTGGATCTTAAGGTGCCGAAGGGAGTAGTCGTGGAGAACGTACATCTGTCAGAGTCACTTATGCAGCTATCGTATAATATGACCGGGAGGTAAAATGTATGGATAAGCAGAGCATGGACTTAGACGAGCTTAAGGAAACACTTAAGCACACTAAGATACCTATACTGGTGCTTGATCAGAAGTGGCACAGGCTTTTTGCACTGGAGGGAAAGCCGGACGATATAAAAAAGGCTGAAGTCCGGGTGAATGAGATCCTTAAGGAGCAGGGCAAGCTGAATAACGAGGTCCGCGACCTGAAGATCGTAAAGAAGAAGCTGATGAAGAACATAGTGGATAATATGGACGATACTCATGCTTCAAAAAAGACCCACATGGCAAACGTCGGGGATATGATCGATGAGACCAATGAAAAAATAGCTGCTGACGAGGACCGCCTGCTTGATATACCAAAAGAGTTAAAAGAGGCAAACGACTATCTGATGATCCTTACCGCCAGTTACTCATACGACCGGATGAGAACAAACACCGATGAGATAAAAGAGATAGCCGACTGGATAAAACAGATCAGGGTCGAGCTGAAGAAGAATATCATAAAAAAGCAGAACCGTGAGATAAATAACCGCGAGATCTACTCTTATATGCATGATATCTTCGGAAAAGACATGCTAGGACTCTTTGACATAAAGGCCGACACACAGCTTATACTTACGAGCAAAGATTCGTATATGGCTGATGTCCAGCCGAACGATGACGAGGGAGCAAAGGGAGAATGGAGATCTTCTGAAAAAGACGATAAGCTGTCATTTAACAGAAAAAAGCATGATGATAAAAAGGAAGAGGAAGGCGCATCTGCCGACGGGCAGGACGATGCGAAGAAAGAGGACGGTGAAAAAGAAAATGAAACAGCCGATGACACTGAAGCAGGAAGAGATACCGGGGCTGCTTCCGAAAAGGATAGCTGACAGTAACAAGGGAACCTACGGGAAGCTCCTTATCATAGCTGGAAGAAAAGAGTGTGCAGGCTGTGTCATTCTCTCAGCATTGGCAGCTCTGAGATCCGGGCTTGGAATGGTAAAAGTCGTAAGCGCTAAGTCGAATTTTACAGCGCTTATGAATGCTGTTCCGGAATCACTTTTTTCATCAGAGACTGATGAAGCGTCACTTAAAGCTGACATATCTTGGGCTGACGCAGTGCTCATAGGGCCTGGCATTGGAACCGTGAAAAAAGCTGAAAAGCTGCTTGAGTCTGTGCTCCAGACAAGAGGTATCCCTGTGGTGATAGATGCAGACGGGATAAACCTGATCTCGCAGAATGAACTGTTACGCGAGGAGTTAAAGCAGAAAGCCTCTGTCGATACAGTCATCCTGACTCCGCATCTGATGGAGATGAGCAGATTCTCAGGTCTTACGGTTTCTGAGATAAAGAAGAGTATGACAGAGACAGCCGTATCGATAGCAAAGACTTACAGTACAACTGTAGCGTTAAAGGACGCGCGTACTGTAACTGCATCTTCGTATGGAGACGTGATAATTAACACTACCGGAAATAACGGGATGTCTACAGCGGGAAGCGGAGACGTGCTGGCTGGTATCGTTGCATCATTTCTGGCACAGTCACTTTCGGGATTTGTGGCAGCTTCCCTTGGAGTATATATCCACGGAATGGCTGGAGACATAGCGGCAGAACGCTTCGGAGTCCGCGGCATGAAGGCAATGGATATAGCAGAGGCACTGCCTGAAGTATTTTTGAGGATTGAGAGATAATATGGATTTTTACAGAATATGCGCGAAGGTCGACCTGAACGCCATAGAAGCAAATATACATGAAGTAAAAAAGAGATGTCCGGACCAGAAAGTCTATGCGGTAATGAAGGCTGATGGCTATGGCTACGGTGCCGTTCCAATAGCGAAGGACTTAGAGAATGACGATGACATTTACGGTTTTGCTGCGGCTACAGCAGAAGAAGCTTATGAGCTATTAGAGGCAGGAATAAAAAAGCCGATCCTTATCCTCGGATTTACTTTCACCCATTCCTATGAGAGGATCATCAGAGAAGAAGTCCGTCCCGTCATCTTCAATAAAAAAATGGCGGAGGACTACGCTTCCTATGCCAAAGCACAGGGTAAGAAAGTCTACTGCCACATAGGTGTGGATACCGGAATGGGTCGTATCGGCTACCAGGTAAATGAAGAGAGTGCAGACGAGATCACAGCACTTTTTAAAGAACACGAAGAGCTGATACCCGAGGGCATCTTCACTCATTTTGCAAAGGCAGATGAGACTGACAAGTCCTATACCGACGAACAGTATCAGAAGTTTACTCATATGATAGATATGCTCCACGACAGGGGAGTGGATTTTAAGATCCGTCATTGTTGCAATTCGGCTGCTGCTATGGAGTACACGAAGAACAAACTGGACGCGGTAAGGCTTGGAGTCACGATGTACGGCATGTGGCCTTCAGATGAGGTGGATCACAGTTTTCCACTGCATCGGGCACTTTCACTCGTATCACACATAGTCCATCTGAAGACAGTTCCTGCCGGCACATCGATAAGCTACGGCGGCATATATGTGACTGACCGTGAGAGGAAGATAGCCACTGTCCCTGTCGGATACGCAGATGGTTATCCGAGATCACTTTCGAATAAGGCAGATGTGATCATCCATGGAAAAAAATGCCCTATAGTGGGGCGCATCTGCATGGATCAGATGATGGTCGACGTTACTGATATACCTGACGTAGCTCCGATGGATGAAGTCACGCTTATCGGAAAAGACGGGGATGAAGAGATCACGATAGAGGAGCTTGGAGATATTTCAGGCAGATTTAACTATGAGCTTGCCTGCGACCTTGGCATAAGGATCCCGAGACTCTACTACAAGGACGGAGTCATGGTAGAGAAGAAGAAGTTCTACAGGTGAGCCTATGGGTATTTTTTCAAAGAAAAAAAATAAAAAGACTCTTCACAGCTTAGATCCGAATGTCACCGAGGAAGACATCATCTCGATGGTAAATGAGAGCCATGAGCAGGGACATCTGCGCGCGTCAGAAGCTGCGATGATAGAGAATATCTTCGCCTTCGATGACAAGGATGCCAAGGACATCATGACTCACAGAGCTGATATCGAAGCCCTGGACGGTGAGTGCACCTTAAAAGAGGCTATCGATATATTCGATAAAAGTCATTTTTCGAGATTTCCGGTATATATAAAGGACTTAGATAATATCATAGGCACCATCCACATGAAGGAGCTTCTGCATTTTTCTTTAAAGCATGAAGACTACGATAAGAAGATAAGGGATATAGACGGGCTTATAAGAAAGGCACAGTTTATCCCTGAGACTCATTCGATAAACACGCTCTTTACCCAGATGCAGTTTCAGAAGCTCCATCTGATGATAGTAGTCGATGAGTACGGACAGACTTCCGGGATCATTACTATGGAGGATATCCTCGAGGAGATAGTCGGCAACATCCAGGATGAGCACGATGAGGACGAGCGCCTTATCATCGAAAAATCGCCAGGAGTCTACATCATGAGCGGGAAGACTCCGCTTGACGATATATCGGAGAGACTTGATATAGATCTGTCTGATGTGGAATCAGAGATAGAGACACTGAACGGACTTCTAATGTACCTTCACGGGAATGTACCCGAGGACGGAAAGAATTTTTATGTAAATGCATTCGGATACAGATTCACGGTGCTGTCTATAAAGGACAGAGTTATCACAAAGGTGAAGGTTGAAAGAATTCAATGAAAATGGTAAAATATCGTTGATAATTTTTTTAGAAAGGATTTTTAATAAAATGTCAGGACATTCAAAATTTGCTAACATCAAGCATAAGAAAGAGAAAAATGATGCTGCTAAGGGAAAAGTATTCACTATCATAGGTCGTGAGCTTGCCGTAGCAGTCAAGGAGGGAGGTCCTGATCCTGCAAATAACAGTAAGCTCCGTGATGTCATAGCCAAAGCCAAGGCTGCAAATATGCCGAACGACACTATCGACCGCGGGATCAAGAAAGCAGCAGGCGATGCAAACAGTGTAAACTACGAGTCAGTTACATATGAGGGCTACGGACCGAGCGGTACAGCCATTATAGTAAAGGCCTTGACGGATAACAAGAACCGTACAGCCGCAAATGTCAGGAATGCTTTCTCAAAGGGTCATGGAAATATCGGTACACAGGGGTGTGTATCATACATGTTCGACGAAAAGGGTCAGATCATCGTCGACAAAGAGGAGTGCGACATGGATGCCGACACTCTGATGATGACAGCTCTCGATGCCGGCGCAGATGACTTTCAGGAAGAGGATGACAGCTATGTGATCCTTACAGCTCCGGAGGATTTTTCAGAAGTAAGAGAAAAGCTCGAGGAGCAGAAGATACCTATGGCCGATGCACAGGTGACCATGATCCCTCAGACTTACGTAACTCTCGATAGCGAAGAGGATAAGACAAATATCCAGCGTATACTTGACTGGCTCGACGATGACGACGACGTCCAGGAGGTATATCACAACTGGAACGAAGAAGACTAAGTCTTTCGGAACAGGAGGATAAAAGCTATGAAAAAGATACTTTATGCGGCAAGTGAGTGTTTTCCATTTGTGAAGACAGGGGGACTGGCAGATGTAGTCGCAGCTCTCCCGAAAGAGTTCGACAAGAGCCAGTGGGACGTCAGGGTCGTGATACCTGATTATACCTGCATCCCGCCGCAGTTCAGGGATAATTTCCAGTTCGTTACCAGCTTCCAGATGGGCGGAGGCCCGGACATGGGAATGAAGTACGTCGGTGTCATGGAGTACGAGTACCAGGGTGTACACTATTACTTCATCGATAACCTCGAGTACTTTGAATGCTTTTATCCTTATGGCGACACCAGATACGACATCGAGAAGTTCACATTCTTCGACAAGGCTGTTCTCTCGATGCTTCCGGTCATTGATTTCAAGCCGGACCTGATCCACTGCCATGACTGGCAGACGGGGTTCATTCCGGTCTATCTGAAGAATGAATTCCAGGCGAATCCGTTCTACCATGGTATCAAATCGATAATGACCATCCATAACCTGAAGTTCCAGGGAGTCTGGGATATAGAGACTATGGAAGGCATTTCGGGATTTCCAGCAGAGCTTTTCACACCTGATAAGCTCGAGTTTAACAAAGCCGGCAATATGCTAAAAGGCGGCATTGTCTATGCAGACTATATCACTACAGTGTCACCTACTTACTGTGAGGAGATACAGACTCCTTACTATGGTGAAGGACTCGACGGACTTTTATCATCGAGACATTTCGATATGCAGGGTATCGTAAATGGTATCGACACTGTGACTTACGATCCATCCACTGATATGTCCATCTTCAAACAGTACGATGTATCGAATTTCCGACGGAATAAAAAAATCAATAAGGAAAAACTCCAGGAAGAGCTTGGCCTTACAGTCGACGGAAAGAAGTATATGATAGGTCTTGTATCGAGACTTACAGACCAGAAGGGACTTGATCTGATAAATTACTGCATGGACGGTATAGCCGATGAGAATACACAGTTTGTAGTCTGCGGCACTGGTGAGAACCGCTATGAGAATATGTTCCGCCACTACGCATGGAAGTATCCGGACAGGATCTCGGCAAATATCTGTTATTCAGAAGACCTTGCGAGAAAGCTCTATGCAGGCTGTGACGCCTTCCTTATGCCGTCACATTTCGAGCCCTGCGGACTTACCCAGCTGATATCATTCAGATATGGTACAGTACCTATAGTTCGTGAGACTGGAGGATTAAAGGATACGGTAGAGCCTTATAACGAGTACGAAAAGACCGGAGACGGCTTCTCATTCAAGAACTATAACGGAGATGAACTCCTGAACATAGTAAACTATTCCAAGTATATTTTCTTTACGAAGAAGACAGACTGGAATAAAATGGCTGAGCGTGACATGAAGAAAGACTATTCATGGAATGCTTCGAAGTTTAAGTACGAAGGTCTATATAACTACCTCTGTGGCTGGCTTGATGAGTCAGACCAGGAAGGATAAAGGATAGAAAGAGCAGGAATGTCAGACACTAAAAGGAAAAAAGCTGCAAAAAAGAGACAGGTCAGAACACCTGATACTGAGGTAAAGAGAGACCTCTATCTGTGGCTTTCCTTAGCTGTCTGTGTCCTGCTCTTTTTAAGTAATCTCGGAGTCGGAGGTCCGGTCGGAGGAACTATCGGCCGGTTCTTTTTCGGACTCTTCGGAGTCATAAACTACGTACTTCCGATAGGACTGCTTATCGGGATTTTTTTTGCTGTATCGAACAAAGGAAATGTTATAGCGAAAGTAAAGCTCATCGCTGCATTTTTCTTCGTGGTATTTTTAGACGGTATAATCTCCGTCATACTTTTCGGAAAAAATCAGCCGACGCTGTCCCAGGCATATCTGGATTGCTACAGTGACAAAAGCGGCGGAGGTTTCTTAGGTGCTCTTATAGCCACACCTTTTGCAAAAGGATTCGGAAGTGTACTTACAGTTATCCTGTTTCTTATTTTTATGATCATCTGCATCGTGCTTGTCACTGAAAAAGGACTGCTCAGCAGATTCATAGATAAAAAGAAAGAGGACTTTGAGAAAAAAGAAAAACCACGCCATGAACGGGTCAGAAAGAGCCCTGATACCATTGAAGAGAAGGAGCCTCTTAAGAGAGCTTCGCATAAAGTCTCAGGGATAAATGTAACTCCGTTCCACTCTTCCAAAAAAGAGAAGAAGGCTGAGAACAAAAAAGAGGGCTTAAGAGAAGTCACGACTGATGATCTCGAGGAGATAAAAAAGAATGCTACGGACATCACAGAAGAAGACTTCCCTGAACCGGAAGTAAAGGAAGCCGTTGATCTCTACAGCGGTGAAGACGTAAAGACTCAGATCCACATGGGAGTCTTTTCGGAGCAGGCTACAGACACAGAGACAGAAGAGACAGAGCCTGTCATAAGTGAGATACAGGAAAGTGAGCTGACTTCTGACGAACCGGAGCCAGCAGATATATCAGAACCTCAGCAAATGACAGATCTGGTTCCAGATGGTTCTGTAGCAGAAGAACCTACGTATGAGGAAAATGAGCCTGAAGAACCGGTCCAGGAAGAAGACCATGATGACGAACCAGATGTGGAAGTCGTTGAGGCAGAACCGGAAGAACAGGAGGAACTACCTGTTCAGACACCAGCAGATTCCAGGCCAGTCATCGAACAGCCACAGCCAGAAAAGCCGGTGGCTGTCACAGAGGCAAAGCCTGTTACTGAGCATCATGTATCAAGGCCGTATCAGTTTCCCCCTGTATCACTGCTTACCCAGATGAAGCAGAACGGCGGTGCAGATTCAGAAGAGTATCTGCAACAGACTGCTGAAAAGCTCGAGGTGACGCTTAAGAATTTCGGGGTCGATGTGACTGTCACCGACGTGACCTGCGGGCCTGCAGTTACGAGGTATGAGCTTCACCCGAAGCTCGGCGTCAAGGTCTCAAAGATCGTGAACTTGGCTGACGATATAAAGCTGAACCTTGCAGCCCGTGACATCAGGATAGAAGCTCCGATTCCAGGTAAGAGCGCCGTAGGTATTGAGGTTCCGAATAAGAATATCCTTACCGTACCATTCCGGGAAATGGTAGAATCGAAAGAGTTTAAAGAGGCAAAGTCAAAGATAGCCTTTGCTGCCGGAAGAGATATAGCAGGAAAGGTCATCATCTCTGATATCGCGAAGATGCCTCATCTGCTTATCGCCGGGGCCACCGGTTCGGGTAAATCTGTCTGCATAAATACTATCATCATGAGTATTCTCTACAGGGCAGAGCCATCTGAAGTGAAGTTTATCATGATAGATCCGAAGGTTGTGGAGCTGTCTGTCTATAATGGTATTCCACATCTGCTGATACCTGTAGTCACGGATCCGAAGAAGGCAGCCGGAGCGCTGAACTGGGCTGTCCATGAAATGGACGACAGGTATAAGAAGTTCGCTGAGACCGGAGTCCGTGATATAAAAGGCTACAACGCGAAGATAAAAAACGGTCGAATTACTAATCGCGACGGCGTAGAGGTAAATGTAAAGAAGATGCCTCAGATAGTAGTCATTGTGGACGAGCTTGCCGACCTGATGATGCAGTCTCCGAAAGAAGTCGAGGAATCTATCTGCCGCCTGGCACAGCTCGCCAGAGCCTGTGGCATCCATCTGGTAATAGCTACACAGAGACCTTCTGTAAACGTCATCACCGGACTCATCAAGGCAAATATGCCAAGCCGTATAGCCTTTGCGGTGACGAGTGGAGTAGATTCGAGAACTATCCTCGATATGAACGGAGCAGAGAAGCTTCTTGGAAAAGGAGATATGCTCTATTTCCCGCAGGGACTCGTAAAGCCGATACGAGTACAGGGAGCTTTTGTGCCGGATGAGGATGTGTCTAGAGTCGTCGATTTTTTACGGAAAGAAAATGAGGCAGATGAAAAAGATACTGCCGAGATAAATGACTTTATCGAGAACAGCAGCTCTGAGGCAGTGCAGATATCTGAAAATGCCGAGCCTGATGATGGCAGGGATCAGTATTTTGCCGATGCCGGAAGGCTTGTTATAGAAAAGCAGAAGGGTTCCATCGGAATGCTCCAGAGGAATTTTAAAATAGGTTTCAACCGTGCCGCCAGGATCATGGATCAGCTCGAAGAAGCAGGGGTGGTCGGTTCAGAAATAGGCACCAAGCCACGTACAGTCAGAATGGACATGGCAGCGTTTGAAAGTATGTTGCAAGGAGGAAACGAATGAAGTCAGACATTGAGATCGCACAGGAAGCAGAAAAATTCCCTATTGAAAAAGTAGCTGAGAATGCCGGAATCCCTTATGATTCACTTGAGCTCTATGGAAAGTACAAGGCAAAGCTTTCTGAGGATTATCTGAAGGAACTGTCCGGAGAAGAGAACGGAAAACTGGTCCTTGTAACGGCTATAAACCCGACACCAGCAGGTGAGGGAAAGACCACTACGACAATCGGACTTGTCGACGCTTTGAATAAGCGGGGCAAAAAGGCAGTGGCAGCTCTCCGTGAACCATCACTCGGACCATGCTTCGGCATCAAAGGAGGAGCTGCAGGTGGCGGATACGCCCAGGTAGTTCCTATGGAGGAGTTAAATCTTCACTTCACCGGAGACTTTCATGCGATAACAAGCGCAAATAACCTGCTTGCAGCAATGCTCGATAACCACATCCAGAAGGGCAATACTCTTCGCATCGACCCGAGAAGCGTCGTATGGAAGCGCTGCATGGACATGAACGACAGAGTCCTAAGGAATATCGTTATCGGACTTGGAAAAAAGGCCGATGGTATGCCGCGTGAAGATCACTTTGTCATCTCGGTTGCCAGTGAAGTCATGGCAGTGTTCTGCCTCGCAGAGGACCTTCACGATTTAAAGGAAAAACTTAAAAAAATAATCGTAGCCTATAACTTCGACGGAGAACCTGTTACGGCCGACGACTTAAAGGCTACAGGAGCCATGGCTGCACTTCTGGTAGATGCCTTAAAGCCGAACATCATCCAGACCTTAGAGCATAACCTCGCCATAGTCCACGGCGGACCATTTGCGAATATCGCCCATGGCTGCAATTCTGTTCGTGCCACACAGACAGCCTTAAAGCTTGGAGATATCGCAGTCACAGAGGCAGGATTCGGTGCTGACCTCGGAGCTGAGAAGTTCTTTGATATAAAGTGCAGAAAAACCGGACTTAAACCTGATGCTGTAGTTTTGGTTGCGACTGTCCGCGCTTTAAAGTATAATGGCGGAGTAGCAAAAGATGACCTTAAAGAAGAGAATCTCGATGCTTTAAAAAAAGGCATAGTAAATCTCGAGAAGCATATCGAGAACTTACAGAAATTCGGCGTACCTATAGTCGTGACTCTGAATTCATTCGATACAGATACAGACGCTGAAGTAAACTATGTAAAAGAATTCTGCGAGGAGAGAGGCTGCGAATTCGCTATCTCAGAAGTCTTTGCCAAAGGTGGCGAGGGTGGACTTGCCTTAGCTGATAAGGTCATTGAGACTCTCGATAAGAAGTCAGGTGATTTCCATGTACTCTATCCTGACAGCATGCCGCTCGAAGAGAAGATAGAGACTATCGCAAAGGAAATCTACGGAGCTGACGGTGTCACATATTCTACTCCGGCTAAGAAGAGCCTGATGAAGCTCAAAGAACTGGGTATGGATAACCTCCCTGTCTGCATGGCAAAGACACAGTATTCTCTTTCAGATGATGCCAAAAAGCTCGGCAGACCGACTGGTTTTACCGTAAATGTACGTGAGATCTATCCGTCTGCCGGTGCCGGCTTCGTGGTTGCGGTCCTTGGCAATATCATGACCATGCCGGGACTTCCGAAGCATCCGGCCGCTGAGAATATTGATGTGACCGATGATGGCAGAATTACTGGATTGTTTTAATAGTCAATAATAGCCCGGTTGTCGTCTGTATGCCTGCTCAAAGCCCGGCCTATGCGCTCCGTCTGCGGCCACATGTGGCCTTGACTGCGCGCCGGGAACGGCCGTAAAGCTTTGAGCAGGCATCTCAGACGACAACCTTACTATGTCAGTTGAACACGTTTCCACTTGTCACGTTATTGTGTCAGTTGAACACGTTTCCACTTGTCACGTCATTGTGACAGTTGAACGCGTCCCCACTGTCACGTCATTGTGACAGTTGAACGCGTCCCCACTGTCACGTCATTGTGTCAGTTGAACACGTTTCCACTTGTCACATCATTGTGACAGTTGAACGCGTTTCCACTTGTCACATCATTGTGACAGTTGAACGCGTTTCCACTTGTCACGTCATTGTGTCAGTTGAACGCGTCCCCACTGTCACACTTTGAAAGGATATGTATGAATAATATCATCGATGGGAAAAAAATATCGCAGGATATAAAAGATGAGGTTAAGGCAGAAGTTGCACAGCTCAACGCCAGAGGCGTTGAGCCTTGTCTTGCTGTGGTTTTGGTAGGTGATGATCCAGCGAGTCACGTATATGTCAGGAATAAGATAAAGGCCTGTGATTATACGGGGATCAGGTCTGTTTCGATAAATCTGCCGGCTGATACCGAGGAGAGCGAGCTTCTTGAAAAAGTAGAAGAGTTAAACGCTGATCCTTCGGTGCATGGTATCTTGGTCCAGCTGCCGCTGCCTCCACAAATAGATGAAGACAAGGTCATAAATACGATCGATCCTGATAAGGACGTAGACGGATTTTCTCCAATCTCTGTCGGGAGACTTTCTATCGGACTTCCGGGATTTAAGTCCTGCACTCCGGCCGGTATCATCGAGCTGATAAAGAGAAGTGGTGTTTCTATCGATGGAAAGAATTGTGTCATTGTAGGCAGAAGCAATATCGTAGGAAAGCCTATGGCCATGCTTCTTCTGAGAGAGAACGGGACTGTAACTGTCTGCCATTCGCATACTAAAGACCTGAGAAGCATTACCTCACAGGCAGATATCCTGGTCGCTGCTATCGGAAAGCCTAAATACTTCAAGGCAGATGATATAAAGGAGGGCGCTGTGGTGATCGATGTCGGAATGGACAGAGATGAAAACGGTAAGCTCTGCGGAGATGTAGACTTCGAGTCTGTATCTAATAAAGCCGGTTACATAACTCCTGTACCTGGAGGTGTGGGTCCGATGACCATAGCAATGCTCATGAAAAACTGTGTGGAAGCAGCTGAACGCCTATGAAAAAACCAAGACACCTAAAGCTTATCATCATACTCGCTATACTGATAGTGCTGATGGGATTTGTGTATTACAGATATACGCAGTCATTTTCATATCAGTATACAGCAGCCCGTCAGGCAGATGCGAAAAAGGACTATGATGCAGCTATACCTCATTATCTGAAGGCACTGGAATCGGATCAGAACGATGTCAAAGTCCTGTGCGCTCTGGGAAATGACTACATCAGGCTCAAGCGTCCAGGAATGGCTGAAAACTACCTGCTTCGGGCGGTCAAAAGCAATGGAAGCTATGAGAGGGCCTTTGAGCCTCTGCTAAAACTCTATGAGAGTGAAGCTGCCTACAACAAAATGGAGGATATCTACCAGTATGCAGAGTCTGATCAGGTAAAGACACTTTTTAAAGACTACCTGATAAAGCCGCCTGTATTCTCGGTAGACGGAGGTAAGTTCTCTGATGATGTGACGCTTACGCTTTCCCTGCCAGATGATGCTGATGACGACTACCAGATTTTTTACACTACTGATGGAAAGGCACCGAATGGTGTGAACGGTCATCTCTATGATGGGACGAGCCTGTACCTGACTGAGGGACAGACCAAAGTCCGTGCGGTCTGCCGTAACTCAAATGGTAAGTTCGGAGAAGTAGCCTCTGAGACTTACACGATAAAGTACGTAAAACCTGACGAACCGAAGGTAAGTCCGAACGGCGGGGACTTTACGAAGAAGACCAAAGTAAAGATAAACGCAGCTTCTGACTGTACGGTCTACTATTCGTGGAAAAATCAGAAGCCGGATGAAAGATCAAAGAAATACACAAAGGAGATCACCGTACCGAAAGGATACCATGTACTTTCAGTCGTGGCTATAGACAGACATGGTCTTAAGAGCAAGACTTACCACATGGGTTTTTCGTATTACCCGGATTAAGGAGATTTTTGATTGGCAGAAGTAAGTATTGAGATCCCGCAGAGGGATCTGATAAATATCTTCGGAGAGTTTGATTCGCATGTGAAGATACTGGAGGATAACCTCGGTGTAGATTTCGTGCTCAGGGGAGACGACTTAAAGCTGTCAGGTGACGAGAATAAGCTTAAGAGAGCTGAGAGAGTATTTAATGAACTCTATGAGCTTTCGAAGAGAGGCCATGAGATCACTGACGGTGATGTAAACTACGCCCTCTCGATAAAAAATCCGCAGTCTGAGCATCCGCTAGTAGAATTGGACAGTGATGTGATCTGCCATACGGTTTCCGGTAAGCCCGTAAAGCCGAAGACCATAGGGCAGAAGGAATACGTAGACACTATCAGGAAGAGGATGATCACCTTCGGAGTCGGACCTGCCGGAACCGGAAAGACTTATCTGGCTATGGCTATAGGGATCACAGCATTCATGCATGAAGAGGTCGAGAGGATAATTCTCACCAGACCTGCCATCGAAGCAGGTGAGAAGCTCGGATTCCTCCCGGGTGACCTCCAGTCGAAGATTGACCCGTACTTGCGTCCGCTCTATGATGCGCTCTATCAGATAATGGGTGCCGAGACTTTCCAGCGCAATATGGAAAAAGGTGCTATCGAAGTAGCCCCGCTTGCCTACATGAGAGGCCGTACCTTAGATAATGCCTTTATTATCCTTGATGAGGCACAGAATACGACGCCTGCTCAGATGAAGATGTTCCTTACCCGTATAGGGTTCGGAAGCAAGGCAGTCATAACTGGTGACGCGACACAGAAGGACTTAGCGCCCGGAGCAGCGAGTGGACTGGATGTAGCGATGAGGGTTCTTCGTCATGTAGATGAGATCGGAGTCGTCCGTCTTACAGGGCAGGATGTAGTCCGTCATCCGCTCGTTCAGAAAATAGTAAAAGCCTACGAAGAATATGAAAAGAAACAGTCAGGAAGAAAAGAAAAAAAGGACAGAAGACGCAGGTCTTGAAAAGGTATATACGTCTGAAGAACGGATATATCCGAAGAGAGTAGCATCACTTCTGCTTTTTGTCGCGGCGACCATTTTTTTCATGGCGGTAAATGCTTACCACGGTTCACTGGCTACAGGCGGTTTTATCTGTGAAGCTCTTATAATAGTGCCAGCCTGTCTGGTGACAGTTCTTCTTATCGTCCATCTGAGAAAAAATAAGGCGCTCTGGTACCAGGATACTGATTATCTGACATTTGTGCTGATATATGTCCTGACAAATGCCATTCTTATTGCCACTTCGTTTTTGGTGCCTGATTTTCTGCTTCCTGTCGGACTGTGTGCATTCCTTGTAGCTTCTTCAGGAAACAGCACTCTGGCTATAGCGTCATCACTTCTTATGACAGTTTCGCTTTCGTTTGCGGAGAGATACGATGGGAGCATATACGGACTTTTTTTCTGTGAAGTGATCATAGCGGTTGGACTGTCCGATATCATAATAAAGGCGGGGAAAA
>ONIH01000015.1 GCA_900317825.1 uncultured Lachnospiraceae bacterium
AGGCCTGCAGAGGACGTTTGAGGCGACCGGACTTGTCATAGACCAGCTTATGAAACTGGCCGGAGAAGAAAATGTCAGCGTGACCGGAGGGCATATCTGAGAAAGCTCTTGAAACTGACGCAAAAAAGCATTAAAATGAACGGCGGAGAAGATTTTTTGGAGGAATACATATATGGCAAAAGAAGTAAATACTATAGGTGTGCTGACAAGCGGCGGTGATGCGCCAGGAATGAACGCCTGCATCAGGGCAGTGGTCCGCCAGGCTATTGCCAGAGGCAAGAAAGTCATGGGAATCCGCAGAGGTTACGCAGGTCTCTTAAATGAGGAGATCGAGCCGATGGATACCCACAGTGTTTCAGATATCATTTCACGCGGCGGTACTATCCTGCAGACTGCACGCTGCCTTGAGTTCAAGGAGCTCGAGTACCAGAAGCAGGCAGCTGAGATCTGCCGTGAGCATCAGATTGACGGCCTCGTAGTCATCGGCGGTGACGGCTCATTCAAGGGAGCACAGAAGCTCTCAGCCCAGGGCATAAACACTATCGGAGTTCCTGGAACCATCGACCTCGATATCGCCTGCACAGATTACACTATCGGATTCGATACCGCTGTAAACACAGCTATGGAAGCTATAGATAAAGTCCGTGATACTTCTACTTCACACGAGAGATGCTCGATCATCGAGGTTATGGGACGTGGAGCCGGATATATCGCACTCTGGTGCGGCATCGCAAACGGAGCAGAGGATGTACTTCTTCCAGAGCTTTACGACTACGATGAGCAGACTATCGTAAACCACATCATCGACGGCAGACGCCGTGGAAAGCAGCATCATATAATCGTAAACGCTGAGGGAATCGGACATTCAGCATCCATGGCAAAGCGTATCGAGGCTGCTACAGGCATCGAGACCCGTGCCACTATCCTCGGACACATGCAGCGTGGCGGTTCGCCGACAGCTAAGGACAGAGTTTACGCTTCTACGATGGGAGCTATGGCCGTAGACCTTCTGTGCGAGGGAAAGAGTGACAGACTTGTAGCCCATAAGCACGGCGATTTTGTAGATTTTGATATCGATGAGGCTCTTGCCATGACAAAGACTCTTGACCCGTATCAGGTAGAGATCTGCAAGACCCTTGGCAACAGCAACTACAAGCTGACAGACAAGTGATCACCTCAAAAAATAACGAACTGATCAGATACGTGAAAAAGATCTCCTCAAAGCCGAAAGCGCGCCGCGAGGAGAAAGTATTTTTTGCGGAGGGAAGGAGGCTTCTTTCGGAGACGCCTTCTGATCTCCTGGTAAAAGTTCTGGTTTCGGAGGATTTTTCCTATGGGGATACTCCTGCCGATCAAAAACTTCAGGATGTTTTAAGCACCTGCGGAGACGTGGAAGAAGTCTCGGCGGGCGTTTTTTCTGAGTTCTCGGAAACGAAGCACAGTCAGGGGATAGCAGCGATCGTAAAGCAGCCGTCTTATGATCCTAAAGACCTGTTATCTGACGATCCGCTTCTTCTGGTGTTAGAAAATGTCCAGGACCCCGGGAACCTGGGGACCATGGTGCGCACTGCACTGGGAGCAGGAGCTGGCGGTATCATCATGACAAAAGACTGCGTGGACATTTTTTCTCCGAAGGTGGTCAGGTCCACGATGGGAGCCATCTACCGGATGCCATTTTTCTTTGTCGAAAACGCAGCGGAGGCGATAGAGCTGCTTCGTGGAAAAGTGAGGACTTTTGCCGCTTCATTGGGTGGAGAGAAGACTTACGACAGGTGTGATTTTTCAAAAGGGACGGCTTTTCTGATCGGAAACGAGGGAAATGGTCTGCGCCCGGAGACCGCTAAAGCCTGCGATGAAGAGATGCTTATCCCGATGGAAGGCGGGCTTGAGTCTTTAAACGCTGCGATGGCAGCAGGCATCCTGCTATACGAAGCACACAGACAGAGACATGAAGATTTGGTTTAAACTGGTAAAAAACCGCCACATCGTAAAGGATACGACGATCACCGACGAAAGCGACGATACGAGGACTCACAAGGTCTTCCGATCGCTCGAGGAGGCAGCGCACGAGCTGGATGTCGGCGTTCCGACGTGGCTGGATCTGAATATAAAGGATTTCAAGCGTTTTGCGAAGACCCGTTTCACGCAGGATTCGTTTATCGAGACGCTCGAGGGAGATTATCTGGAGATGGAGGTTTTAGAAGAGGACTGAAAAATGGACCAGGTTGCATATATGCATCAGCTCGCAGGTCAGAAGGAAATCGACACCTGGACGAGGATAATGCTGTTATACCGCTCGGCGGTTGAAGAAATAAATACTAAAATAGACATATTAAACGATGAGTTCCAGCAGACCCACCGTTATAATCCTATAGAGTACGTGAAAAAAAGAGTCAAGTCACCTGAGAGCATCGCGAAAAAATTAAAGCGTCTGGGCTATGAGGACGACATCGAAAATATGGTGACCCACTGCAACGATATTGCGGGGATCCGTATAGTCTGCTCTTTTACGTCAGATATCTACAGGCTGGCCGACATGATCGGACGCCAGTCAGACATCACCGTGCTCTCCATAAAGGACTATATCAAGCATCCGAAGGTCAGCGGCTACAAGAGCTATCACATGATAGTCACGATCCCGATATTTTTATCAGACAGCGCGGTCGACACGAAGGTCGAGATCCAGATCAGGACCATAGCCATGGACTTCTGGGCTTCCCTCGAGCACAAGATCTACTATAAGTTCGAAGGCAGCGCCCCGGCCTATATCAGCCACGACCTGCGCGAGTGCTCGCAGATAGTCTCGATGCTCGATGCGAAGATGCTCTCCCTGAACGAAGCCATCATGCGTGAAAAAAAGCGCCATGACGACGAGCTCGCCGTAGAGCATAACGCCCACGAGCGGCTCGATTCCCTTTTGAACAGAAAGTCAACGACTCACGACTAAAGTCGCGAGTTTGCAGTAAAAACAGTTCCCGAGTTCGTTATGAAGGCGGGAACTGTTTTTATGTTAGGCAAACCTAAATCTTACCACTTGATTTTGTACTAATAATCGGTTATAATGCTCATTGTATACAGCACAGGAGAAAAAACAATTAAATAATGTGCTATTTTCAGAACAAGGCTTGATTTTTTCGGAGAAATGCAAAAGGAGGGCCATTGAATCAGATAATTGAAAAGGCGTATGCGAAGATAAACCTTGGCCTGCAGATCACCGGAAAAAGGCCGGACGGCTACCATCTGCTTTCTATGGTCATGCAGACCGTAAGTCTCTATGACAAGGTCGGCATCTACCGGACAAATGATTCAGATGAGATCTCTATGGACATGGATTTCGGAGGCAGGCACCCGGAAGAGGAGATTACCTGCGACGGCGATAACCTCTGCGTAAAGGCTGCAAAGCTGATCTGCGGGAAGCTGCCGGAAAGCCACGGCTACTATATGCATCTCGTAAAGAATATCCCGTCAGCCGCCGGAATGGCAGGCGGAAGCTCTGACGCAGGCGCGGTTCTTCGTGGGATAAACCGGATAGAGGGAAACTATTTTTCAAAGGAGGAGCTTCTATCTATGGCGCTGGAGCTCGGAGCCGACGTGCCATACTGTATAGATGGTGGGCTGGCGCTCTGCGAAGGGATTGGAGAAAAACTGACGCCGATAGAAGCAGACTTCGATGCCCTGCTCCTTCTGGCAAAGCCGGCCGAGGGAATCTCGACGCCGGTGGCCTACAGGTATTACGATGATCATCCGGATACGGAGCACGGTGATATCACAGGTGTTATAGACGGCATCAAGAAAAATGATATTTTTCTTATCAGCGAGAACATCCACAACGACCTCGAGAATGCAGCGAAGCATTTCTGCCCGTCCATCTCGCAGATAGAGGAGCTGATGCTGGCAGAGGGTGCTCTGCTTTCAAAAGTCACAGGCAGCGGCCCGACAGTCTTCGGCATCTTTGAAACCGACGAATCCCGCCGCTCAGCCGCCGCAGCCCTCAGAGAGACCGGTCTCTGCGCAGATGTGATATATGCGAACTGTATAAAGCCGGACTATTATCCGCCATCACCTATAAGGAAAGGAAATCATATAATATGGAACTGAAACTCGACATGAACTCATATCTTCCGCTCAGAGACGTGGTCTTCAAGACCCTGAGAGACGCGATCCTGAAGGGTGAGCTCGAACCGGGAGAGAGATTGATGGAAATCCACCTGGCAAATAAGCTGGGCGTATCAAGGACACCGATCCGTGAAGCCATCAGGATGCTTGAAAAAGAGGGACTTGCGGTAACTATTCCGAGAAAGGGCGCCCAGGTAGCGCAGATGACAGAAAAAGATCTGCTCGACGTGCTGGAGATAAGGGATGCTCTGGATGAACTGGCAGTGTCGGATGCCTGCGAGAGGATGGAAGAGGATGACTTCGTACAGCTTGAGAAAGCGATGAAGGACTTCGTTGAAGTCACAAAGACCAACGATGTCCGCGCGATAGTAGAGGCAGATGAAGCCTTCCACAGTGTCATCTATGACGCCACAAAGAACCCGAAGCTCGGCCATATCATAAAGAACCTGAAAGAGCAGATGTACCGTTACAGATACGAGTATGTAAAGCAGGATAAGGACTACACGGATCTGGTCGAAGACCATTCGAAGATCCTCGACGGACTCAAGAGAAAAGACGTAGATTATGTCAAAAAAGTCATGCACGACCACCTGCAGAATCAGGTTGACTCCGTAAGCCGCGTGATCCGTGAGCAGAATAAGGCGAGCGCCAGGAAAAATGCCGATAACGGCAAGTAAAAAGAGAGTAATATTTATGACAGCAGATGTAAAAGTACGGATGAGATCAGTGCAGAAGGCCGATGACCTGGCAGACATAAATACCACGGAAACCGATGGCCGCCTGACAGTTTCTCCCGATAAAAAATTCATGCTGCGTTTTGATACGACAGATGAAAACGGAGTCACTTCGACCACCATAAAGTCAAAGGACTCCGATCATATAACGGTGACCCGAAAGGGTATTACAGAAACAAAAATGGAGTTCGACGCCGACGCGCCAACTCCATTTCTTTATCGTACCCCCCTGGGCACGCTTGAATTCATGCTCAAAACCTATGAAATCAGTCTCATCACAGATGAGACTCCATCTCTTTCCCTGATACTCAGATACTCCCTTTATAATTCCGGCGCCTGCGTCTCGACCAACAGCATAGAGCTTACGACAGGCTAAGCAGGTAGCAGTTTAAAGCCTCAGGACCCGCATGCCGACAGGTAGCGGGTCAGGGGAACTTGGCCTTTACTGCTTTGCCTGCTGTTCCCTGATCTTGCGGTTGGCCCAGGCACGTAAGCCCTTTTTCTTCTTCTCCGGCACAGTCAGGTGCTTCCCGTGCACACCCTGCACAGAACTGATGTAGAGCCCGGAAACCTTCGCCTTCACTTCCTGCTTCACAGGGATCATATCATATACATTCGGATCACAGATGAAAGTCATGACCTTCGGGCCGACCTTAGCCTTTACTACAGGCACTTTCGCGCGCTTCGTATACCACGGAGTATTCGCGGTAACAGAGTCGGGAAGCCCGGCTTCGGACATTTTTAGCCGTTTCTTATCGATGACGAGCATAGTAAACTGCTGGGCGGTCGCCTGGATCTGCTCCTCCTGCTCAGTCTGACGCTTCTGCGCCTTTTTTCCAAGAACAGCGAGAATGATAGTGACGCCGACAAGGACAGCCGCGATCACTATAAGAACAATAACTACTGGTGACATTTTATAAACCTCCATATAATGGCCTTTATTTACTGCCCTGAGAAAAGACAGCACTCACATTTTATCATTAAGGGGCGCGGAATACAACCGAATGTTGAAGTTTTTATGTCCTTATGATAAAATGGCTCACGTTATGAAAAAAAGAGTGATAGCTCTCATTCTCGCAGGCATGCTGCTGGCTACGGGATGCGGACAGAGCAAGGATAAAAGCAGCGCAAAGAAGGAAACTACAGACCAGGATGCCGGTTCCGATGCTACAGATACTGATGATCCGGTCACAGACTACAAAGCATCAGACTATGTGACGCTCGGAAAGTACAAGGGCGTTGAGGTTACACTGACAAAGGATTACAAGGATGACGACGCAGCCGTAAAGGAGTACGAGGAGACGCTTATAGCAAATGCAGGTGGTTCCTACACTAAGGACGAGTCGCAGAAGACAGTCAGGAAAGACTCAATCGTAAATGTCGACTACAAGGGCATTAAGGACGGTGAGGCTTTTGAAGGCGGAACGGCCACAGACGTGACTATCGATGTAAAGAATAACAAGGATGCCACCCAGGGAACAGGCTATATCGACGGCTTTACAGACGGACTTGTAGGAGCAAAGGTCGGCGAGACTGTAAATTCCAAGGTCACCTTCCCTGAGAATTACAGCAGCGAAAAACTTGCCGGACAGGAAGTTACCTTCCAGTTCAAGGTAAACTACATCTGCAGAAAGATCACGGCTGATGAAGTCACGACAGATTTTTTAAAGAAGAATTTCAGCGTCGATTCAAAGCAGGCTTTCTACGATTACGCGAAGAAGAAGCTGCAGCAGGAGAACAAGACGAATAAGGCACAGGAGGCCTGGAGTCTTGTCGCAAATGCAGTCGAGGCGAACGCAAAGGTAAACAGCTATCCGGATGGGCTTATCGACAAGCGCCTGAAGAACTACAAGACGCAGTACGCCAGGCAGAATTTCACAAAAGGAATGACCTGGAAGGATTTTTACAAGCAGTACAATGTCACTGAAGACCAGGTGAACAAGCAGCTCAAGGCGTCTGTTGAGGACGGCGTCAAACAGGAGCTGATCTTTAACGCCATCGCCGAGAAGGAGGGCATCAAAGTCAATAAAGACAAGTACGCCACCTATTTAAAAAATCAGATGAGCGTAAACGGTCAGAGCAGCGAAAAATCCTACTATCTTCTGTTCGGTTCTACGGAGCAGGCAGGAAAGGAATACGTCAGGAAGATCTACCTGGCAAGGGAAGCCATCCAGTTCTGCGTAGATAATGCTACAGTAAACGACAAAAAATAAGGACTTTTATTTTCTACGTTACTGTGATATAATATTTTAGCTTGCGTGTGTAGGCAATTAAATGGATTTTTTATAAAAGGAAGGATGTATTTATGAAGCACATTAAGACTTTAAATGAGAAAAGACTTCAGAACACAGTAGAGCACGGCGGATGCGGCGAGTGCCAGACATCATGCCAGTCAGCATGCAAGACCAGCTGCACAGTTGGTAACCAGCACTGCGAGAATCCGGCTCAGCGATAAAATCCGGACGCGTCGGCGCTATAAAGGGACAGCTGTCTTCGGATGGCTGTCTTGTGTTTGTTTATAGTGCCGGACATTTTTTTAAAGAAAAGTATATAGAGGTTTTTACTTTGATTCACCAGTACAAGAATAACGGGTACGATATCGTCCTGGATGTGAATTCGGGAGCCATTCATGTGGTTGATGATCCTACCTATGATATGATAAGTGAATACGAGGGGAAGCCGAGGGAGACGGTAGTTTCCGACATAGTGGAGAAATATCCTTCCGAGACGAAGGAAGACATAGAGGAAGCCTACGACGAGATTACTGCGCTGAAGGATCAGAAAGCACTTTTTACAGTGGATCCTTATGAGAACAGAGTCATCGATTACACAAAGCGTCCGACAGTAGTAAAGGCCATGTGCTTAAATGTAGCCCATGCGTGTAACCTGAGCTGCAGGTACTGCTTTGCGGACGAAGGACTTTACTTCGGAAAAAAGGCAGAGCTTATGAGCTTTGACGTCGGAAAGGCAGCACTTGATTTTCTGATCGCGAACTCAGGACACAGAAGGAACCTCGAGGTCGATTTTTTCGGCGGAGAGCCTACGCTGAACTTCGATGTCGTAAAGCAGTTAGTCGCTTACGGAAGACAGCGTGAGAAAGAGACTGACAAGCATTTCAGGTTCACCTTCACGACGAACGGAATCCTCCTGAACGACGAGATCATGGATTTCGCAAATAAAGAGATGGATAACGTCGTCATGTCGATAGACGGCCGCAAGGAAGTCCACGATCACATGAGACCTTTCCACAACGGAGATCCGACCTGGGACGTCATAGTGCCGAAGTACCAGAAGTTCGCCGCGCAGCGTGAAGCTCTGGGAAAGCAGTACTATGTCAGGGGAACCTACACCAGATATAACCTCGACTTCGCAAATGACATCCTGGCGATGGCTGACCTGGGCTTCAGGCAGATAAGCATAGAGCCTGTAGTCGCACCGCCTGAGGCTGACTATTCCCTGAGAAAAGAAGATATTCCAATCCTCGAGGAACAGTACGATATCCTGGCAAAAGAGATGGTAAAGCGCCATGGAACGGATCAGGAGTTCAACTTCTTCCATTTCATGATAGATCTCGAAGGAGGTCCTTGCGTATACAAGCGGCTCTCAGGCTGCGGTTCGGGAACCGAGTACGTGTCTGTGACACCGGACGGGAGCATTTTTCCGTGCCATCAGTTCGTCGGCAAGCCGGATTTTAAGATCGGAGATGTCTGGAAGGGCATCGAGCGACAGGACATAGTCACGGAGTTCAAGGGCTGCAACGTCTACTCCCGTCCTAAGTGCAGGGAGTGCTTCGCAAGGTTCTACTGCAGTGGAGGCTGCACGGCAAACGCCTATAATTTCACGGGTAACCTCCGTGATGTCTATGAGATAGGATGTGCTCTTGAGAAAAAGCGTATCGAGTGCGCCATTATGATAAAGGCGGCATGCGCTGATAAGGACGCTCAGACCGAAAGCTCAGAAAAAAGTGAAAAAACCGCGTAGGTTTTTTAATAAAAGTAACAAGGAGATTACAACAAAATGAAACCAAAGAAGGGAAAATCAGTCGCAGTTCTCTGCGTATTCCTTGCAGTGGTAGTATTTCTCGGATGGTTTTCACTGACTGTCCTGCAGGATACTTTCAAAGACGGCAAGAACGGCTTAAAGCTCGGACTTGACCTTGCGGGCGGTGCATCGATCACTTACCAGATCCAGGGCAAAGCTACAAAGACCCAGATCGATGATACTATCTACAAGCTGCAGAAACGTATCGAGAATGACCTCGGCGGAGAGTCAAACACGACTGAGGCAAATGTCTACCAGATGGGCGATAACCGTATCGCAGTCGAGATTCCTGGTGTAAAGGACGCTAACTCGATCCTCGAGCAGTTAGGAACTCCTGGTGATCTGTACTTCATCAAGCATAAAGATACAGACGGAAAAGAGAACTACACTCTTGACCAGTCGACCGGTCAGTACAAGCTCGCTGACGGCGTTACGATCGACAGCCTTGAGAAGAACGGTTCTATCGTTCTCGACGGTTCAGAAGTAAAGAGCGCGCAGGCTGTTTACCAGCAGAATCAGAACTCTGGAAACAGAGAGCCTGTAGTTTCTATCTCACTTTCATCTAAGGGAGCCGAGGCATTTGCTACTGCTACTCAGGAGGCAGCCTCGAACAATAATGACACAATCGGAATCTACTACGATGGAAACTTCGTCTCTGTCCCGAAGGTCAATGAGGCCATAACAGACGGCAACTGCGTGATCGAGGGTATGAGTGATATCGAGGAAGCTAAAAGCCTCGCTTCTTACATCCGTATCGGTGGACTTGACATAAAGCTGAAGGAAGTCCAGTCACAGATCGTAGGAGCCCAGCTCGGTTCTAACGCTCTTAGGACTTCACTTATCGCAGCAGGTTTAGGTATCCTCTGCGTCATCATCTTCATGCTCGCAGCCTATAAGTTCCCAGGAGCTATGGCTTCGATGGCTCTCGTCCTCTACACAGAGCTTATCCTGAGCATCCTTCAGGTATTTGACATAACACTTACGATATCCGGTATCGCAGGTATTATTCTTAGTATCGGTATGGCGGTCGACGCGAACGTCATCATTTTCTCGCGTATCAAAGAGGAGATTGCCGCCGGAAAGACTGTAAGAGCCGCTATAGACACTGGTTTCCGGAAAGCTCTTTCAGCTATCCTCGATGGAAATATCACTACTCTTATCGTAGCCTTAGTTCTCGGAGTCATCGGAACAGGTACGGTAAAGGGATTTGCCATCACCCTTGGTCTTGGTACGCTTCTTTCTATGTTCACGGCTCTGTTCGTTACCAGAGGTCTTATGAATGCCTTCTATAACTTCGGCTGCCAGAACCCGAAGATATATGGCCATCTCTGGAATGTCAGGAGACTTCCTGTCATCGAGAAGAAGGCCATATTCTTCGTTGTTTCGATCATCTGCATCGGCGCTGGTATCGTCGGAATGATCGGCTACAAGGCTACCACAGGAAAGGCATTGAACTACTCACTTGATTTCTCAGGCGGTACTTCTACGACAGTAGATTTCTCAAAGGATTATTCGATCGCCCAGATCGACAAGGAGATCGTTCCTGTCATTGAAAAAGTGACCGGAGACTCTGATGTACAGCGTCAGAAGGCTAACGGCAGCAATCAGGTAATCTTCAAGACCAGAACTCTTGACCTTGAGGAAAGAGAAAAGCTGAGCAGCCAGTTGGAGAAGAACTTCGGCGTAAAGGAATCGGATATCCAGACTGATAATATCAGCGGAACCATTTCAGGTGAGATGAGACGTACTTCAGTCATCGCCGTTATCGTATCTGTTATCTGCATCCTGATCTATATCTGGTTCAGATTCATAGACCTTCGTTTCGCTACATCTGCTGTACTTGCCCTCTGCCACGATGTGCTCGTTACACTCGGTGTATACGCACTCTTCAGACTGTCAGTAGGTTCAGCATTCGTCGCATGTATCCTGACTATCATCGGATACTCGATAAACGATACCATCGTCGTCTTTGACCGTATCCGTGAGAACTTACACAATACGTCAAGACGTGACCCTGAGACACTTAAGAAACTGGCTGACGATTCGATCACAGAGACGCTTACCAGATCTCTTTCGACATCATTCACCACAGCCCTTACGATCATCATGCTTCTTATCGTAGGTGTTTCAGCGATAAGAGAGTTCGCATTCCCACTCCTTATCGGAGTTCTCTGCGGTACTTACTCATCTATCTTCATCGCAACCCCGTTCTGGTATATCGCCCGCGTTCACATCGGAAAGCAGGAAGAGATAAAGCAGGGTCCTAACGCTAAGAAGAAGAAAAAGAAACCGGCTGTAAAGCCAAACGCTGCTAATAACGGCGCCATAGTATAAAAGTCAGAGGCCGGGGCCATCCCGGCCTTTTTGTAAAACAGGAGAAAGATTATGTACACTATTGACGACATCAGAAATGAAGACCCGGAGATCGCGCAGGCTATCTGCGACGAATATGACAGACAGTCAAGTCATATCGAGCTTATCGCATCAGAGAACTGGGTCAGCCCGGCAGTAATGAGCGCCATGGGCTCCATCCTCACAAATAAATACGCCGAAGGTTATCCGGGACACAGATACTATGGCGGCTGCGAAAAGGTCGACATCGTAGAAGACCTTGCCAGAGACAGGGCAAAGAAGCTCTTCGGAGCAGAGTACGCAAACGTTCAGCCGCACTCAGGCGCCCAGGCAAATATGGCCGTAGAGTTTGCAGTCTGCCAACCGGGCGATACTATCATGGGAATGAGCCTTGATCACGGCGGACACTTAACTCACGGTTCACCGGCTAACTTCTCCGGACATTATTTCCACATTGTGCCTTACGGAGTAAATGACCAGGGATTCATCGACTACGATGAAGTAGAGCGCATCGCAAAAGAGTGCAAGCCGAAGATGATCATCGCCGGAGCATCAGCTTATGCCCGTGCCATCGATTTCAAAAAATTCTCAGAGATCGCCCATGAGGTCGGAGCAGTGCTTATGGTCGACATGGCTCATATAGCCGGACTCGTAGCTACAGGCTACCATCAGTCACCGGTTCCATACGCAGACATAGTAACAACTACTACTCATAAGACACTTAGAGGACCTAGAGGCGGACTTATCCTCGCCACAGAGGAAGCATCGAAAAAGTTCAAGCTGAACAAGGCTGTCTTCCCGGGAATCCAGGGAGGACCGCTTATGCATGTCATAGCTGCAAAGGCTGTCTGCTTCAAGGAAGCCATGACACCGGAGTTCAAGGAGTACGCTCATCAGATCATTCTGAACGCCCAGGCACTGAGCAAAGGCCTTATGAACAGAGGGATAGACATCGTTTCCGGCGGTACAGATAACCACCTGATGCTTGTCGACCTGATAAATAAAGACCTGACTGGTAAAGAGGTCGAGACATGGCTCGATGAAGCTCACATCACTGCGAACAAGAACACCGTTCCGAATGATCCGAAGAGCCCGTTCGTGACCTCAGGTATCCGTCTTGGCACCCCGGCCGCTACGACCCGTGGCCTGAACGAAGCCGACTTCGACCAGGTCGCAGAAGCCATCGCCACCGTGGTCGATAAGCACGAGGACGGCATTTCTGATGCTCGGGAAATAGTGAAGACCCTCACAGATAAATATCCATTATCTGCGAAGTTCTTCTAAACATGATGCTGTCGTTGGCCGTCGCAGCACAAATATGCCGCTCGAGGCCCGCTTTCGCTCCGTATGGAACGCAGCGGACGCGTAAGGCCGCAAAGAACGCGGCCTAAGCGCCGGCGTTCCATAAGGTCCTCTCGCGACATACTTGTACTGCGACGGCCTATTGGCAGATGAATCAAAGAGGTTTAAAATGATAGATATAAAATTTTTACGTGAAAATCCGGACGCTGTCCGCGAGAACATCAAGAAAAAATTCCAGGACAAGAAGCTGCCGCTCGTCGACGAAGTCATAAAGTACGACAAGCTGAGCCGTGAGGCCAAGGGCCAAGCCGACAGTCTCCGTGCTGAGAGAAACAAGCTCTCGAAGCAGATAGGTGTCCTGATGAAGGAAGGAAAAAAGGACGAGGCTGAGAAGGTCAAGGCACAGGTAACTGCACAGGCAGATAAGCTTGCAGAGCTCGAGGAGAAGGAGAAGGAATACTCAGAAAAGGTCCATGATGATATGATGGTCATCCCGAATATCATCGATCCGTCAGTGCCGATCGGACCGGACGACTCCTATAACCAGGAGATCGAGAGATTCGGAGACCCGGTAGTTCCTGACTTCCCTATTCCGTACCACACGGACATTATGGAGAGCTTCGATGGTATCGACCTCGACGCAGCCGGAAAAGTAGCAGGTAACGGATTCTACTATCTGCTCGGCGATATCGCAAGACTTCACTCAGCAGTCTTAGCCTATGCCCGTGACTTCATGATAAATAAGGGCTTCACTTACTGCATCCCTCCTTACATGATCCACTCGGCAGTCGTTGACGGAGTCATGAGCTTCGAAGAGATGGATGCCATGATGTATAAAATCGAGGGAGAAGACCTCTACCTGATCGGTACATCAGAGCATTCGATGATCGGAAGATATAAGGACACTTTAAATGACGAAGCAAACCTTCCATACACGATGACTTCTTATTCACCATGCTTCAGAAAAGAGAAGGGCGCTCACGGAATCGAAGAGCGTGGAGTTTACAGGATCCACCAGTTCGAGAAGCAGGAGATGATCGTAGTCTGCAAGCCTGATGAGGCCTGGGACTGGTACAACAAGCTCTGGAGCTACACTGTAGAGCTCTTCAGAAGCATGGACATCCCTGTACGTACCTTAGAGTGCTGTTCGGGAGACCTGGCAGATCTCAAGGTAAAGAGCTGCGATGTCGAGGCATGGAGCCCTAGACAGCAGAAGTACTTCGAGGTAGGAAGCTGTTCAAATCTCGGAGACGCTCAGGCCAGAAGACTTGGCATACGTGTGAAGGCAGCCGATGGTACGAAGTATTTTGCAAACACGCTGAATAACACAGTAGTAGCACCGCCTCGTATGCTTATCGCTTTCCTCGAGAATAACCTGAACGCTGACGGCACAGTCAGCATCCCGAAGGTTCTCCAGCCGTACATGGGCGGAACAGAAAAATTAATTCCGAAACATAAATTAGCTAAATAATACTAAAAAAGACAGCCCCATTCTGAGGCTGTCTTTTTTAAAATCCGCGTATGTATTCGGCGAGTTTCGTAGAGTGTACGACATAGCTCCCGTGGTCTTCGCCTGGAAGAACGATAAGCTGTCCCTGTGGGATGGCCGAAGCTATTTTTTTGGAATCGGACTTTTTTACGAGATCGTGTTCTCCGGTAAGGACCCTGACAGGAACCTTTATGTGGGAGAGGGCGATGGTCGAGATGTCAGGTTCAGTAAGCATAAGCTTTTCCAAGGCGCCGGACTGGGCGAAGACTTCGCTCGATACAGTTTCAAGGGTCTTCTCAAAAGAGTGATCGGCGCATTTTTTCCGGTAAGCGCTTTTTATATCACGCCTGCATGAAAAAGTGAGTCCTTTAGGCGAAGTGTTGGCGCCGCAGGAAATAACTCCTCTGATCTGGTCGGAGTGAGCCGCCGCCAGCAGAAGCGCTATTATGCCCCCGTCAGAGAAACCGACGACCAGGGGCTTTTCTATATGAAGCTCCCGTATGAAAAAACTGACGTCCTTTGCCATATCCTTATAATGCAGCTCCTTCGGACAGGCGCTCATCCCGTGGCCGCGGCTGTCCATCCGGTAGATGTCGAAGTCATTTTTTAAAGAAGAGACCAGTTCATCATATATATGAAGGTCCTCGCCGTTCCCGTGCAGCAGCACGACCGGATGCCCCTCCGGATTCCCCTCGTGAGTGTAGTTTATCACCTGACTGTCTAAGACTATGACCATTTTTCCCTCCAGTTTGACTAAAGAATACATCTAGTTTATCATATATCTGATATGAATGACAAAAAAATTATTGCGTACAGGCTGCTGTGCTTCGGACTCGGAGTCGCAGCGTATATTTTGATATTTTTCAGCTGGATAGTCGGGCTCATTTCAGCGGTCGCTTCGATAGTCTTCGGGTTTCTCTTCGGAAAGAACTGCAAAAAGACTGACAGGCTCGTAGTCGCCGGACTCATCATCTCAGGCGTCTATGTGCTTATCTACCTGCTCGTCTTCTTGATCGGAGCCGCGTATTTTTCGTCACTTGGCATAAGTCCTTTTAGAAAAAACTAAACTGTGCATTTTATGAAATACAACTGTCCGCCTAATACGGACAAATCGGCTCACAGAGTACGGCGAAATGCCCTCTGAGTTTCCGCCAGATGTAAACGCTTCAAAAAAAATATGCACAAAAATGAATATTATCCCTGGCAAAACGGCAAAATACTGAATAGAAATGCATAAAAATAAATATTTTTATCATTCTACTTTAGTGCTTTAAAGCTATGACACGAAAAAGAAAAATACCGAAGTTTTCATAGTTTTAACTTTAAATAAACTTCAGGGTTAGATTGACTTTTTTTCACGATAATGTATAATATGCCTTGTTGTGACGAAATTGTAAACAGGTTTTCTGGATCTAAAGATATTGTCCGGCAGACGCCGACAGTTGATCATAACACATACACAATGAAGTGCAGATAAGGGAGAAGTCTATCTGCATTTTTTTATGTAACTAAGCGCTTTAACGCTTTAAAGCGAATATATAAATGAAACAAGGAGAAAAGTAAAAGTGGCAAAGTACATTGTTAAAAGACTTATCATGGCAGTGATAGCATTTATCGCTGTAAGCGCCATCACTTTTTTCGTAATGAACCTGATCCCAGGCGGACCGTTCACTTCGGAGAAAGCCATGACTAAGGAAGTGATCGCGACACTTACCAAAAGGTACGGTCTCGACAAGCCGGTCGGCCAGCAGTACATCACCTACATGGGGAATTTCCTGCGTGGCGACTGGGGTGTTTCACTCAAGACACAGAGAGAGATCTGGCCTGACCTTAAGTCCAGATTCGGAGTATCAGCCCGTCTCGGTATCTCAGCTCTTCTGATCGCTACGGTACTCGGCGTTATCTTCGGTTCTATCTCAGCTCTGACGAGAAATAAATGGCCGGACAGACTGCTTGTGGTCCTGACCACACTCGGAACGGCTATCCCGTCGTTCGTTCTGGCTACACTGCTGATGCTTTTATTCTGCATGCAGCTGAACATTCTTCCTATCTGGGATGTCCACAATCCGAATTTCGTACTTCCTGTCATTTCACTGGCAGTGTACCCCATGGCATATATCACAAGACTTACGAAGACATCGATGCTCGATGCGTTGAATCAGGATTATGTCACGACAGCAAAGGCAAAGGGTGTCCCGAAGCTGAAGATCATCTTCGTCCATGCGCTCCGTAACGCACTTATCCCGGTAGTTACCTACTTAGGACCAGAAGTAGCCTACATCATCACCGGATCGATGGTAGTTGAGAGTATTTTTACAATACCTGGACTTGGTACCATGTTCGTACAGAGTATCAACAACCGTGACTATCCTTACATCATGGCTGTAACGATTTTCCTTGCACTTCTGATGATCCTTGCGAACCTGATCACAGATATCATCTACAAGATTATCGACCCGAGAATTACATTTGATTAAAGGAGCAAAAGAATGGCAGAAGAAAAATTAAAAAAGAGAGCCTTCCTGAGCTCTCAGATCGACCTGAGCAAATTTAACGCGAAGGATTTTGACAAGGCGACAGACGAAGAGAAAAAGCAGCAGGATGTAATGGGCGAGTCTACCACATTTTTTAAAGACGGTATGAGGCGCCTCAGAAAAAATCCTCTGGCTATGGCAAGTATAGTAGTGCTTCTTATAATCATAGCGATCGCTATCGTGGCACCGCATATCTGCCCTTACTCGTATTCGACGATCATCACTGTAAACGGACGCCGTGACAAGAGCGCTACAAACCTCGCACCGATGGAGTATTCACAGCTCGAGCAGTCGTACATGGAAGAGAGCGGCGAGAAGCTTTTCCCGCATCTGTTCGGAACTGATTCGATGGGACGTGACTATTTCATCCGTGTCGTATATGGTACGAGAGTTTCACTCGTCGTAGGGATCGTCGCAGCAGTCATGGTCCTTATCATCGGACTTATCTACGGTTCTATCGCAGGATACTTCGGAGGAACGGTCGACCTGGTCATGATGCGTATAGTCGACGTCATATATTCGCTTCCGGATATGCTTATAATCATCCTCCTTTCCGTGGTGCTGCAACAGAGACTGACACCGCTGATCGAGGGAACCGGACTCGCGAGGCTCGGAGTAAATATGATCTCGATGTTCATCGTGTTCGCCCTTCTTTACTGGGTAGGAATGGCAAGACTCGTCAGAGGTCAGATCCTTCAGATAAAGAATAACGAATACGTACTTGCTGCGAAGAGCATTGGTACACCTAATGGCAGAATTCTCCGTAAGCACATCATCCCGAACTGCCTGTCTATCATCATCATCACGACAGCGCTTCAGATCCCGAGTGCTATTTTTACAGAGAGTTACCTGTCCTTCATCGGACTCGGTGTAAATATCCCTCTTACATCCCTTGGTTCACTGGCAAATGATGCCCGTGGCGCGATGCAGACTTATCCGCTGAGACTCGTTATCCCGGCCATAGTCATTTCTCTTATCGTGCTCGCGTTCAACCTATTAGGTGACGGATTAAGAGATGCCTTCGATACGAAGCTGAACTAAAGGAGATCATTATGAGCGAAGAAGAAAAGTATATATTACAGGTAAAAGATCTCCACACCAGTTTCTTTACTGATAACGGAGAAGTGCAGGCCGTAAACGGCGTGAATTTTAACCTGAAAGCCGGTGAGACCATGGGTATCGTGGGTGAGTCCGGTTCAGGTAAGTCGGTCACAGCGTATTCGATCATGCAGATCCTCGCTGAGACAGGAAAAGTAACTCAGGGCGAGATACTTTTCAATGGAGAAAATATATTAAACTGGAACGAAAAACAGCTCGAGAAGTTCAGAGGCGAGAAAATATCTATCATCTTCCAGGATCCTATGACTTCCTTAAATCCGACTTTCACTATCGGATGGCAGCTGATAGAAGCCATAAGACTTCACACCGATAAGGATAAAAAGCAGGCGTGGGACAGAGCAGTAGAGATGCTCACCCTCGTAGGCGTAAACGAGCCAGAGGCCCGTATGAAGCAGTACCCGCATGAGCTTTCCGGTGGTATGAGACAGCGTATCATGATCGCTATGTCTTTATGCTGTGAGCCTGACGTACTTATCGCCGATGAGCCGACGACAGCTCTCGACGTTACTATCCAGGCACAGATCCTCGAGCTGATGCAGGACCTGCAGAAAAAGCTCGGAATGGCCATCATCATCGTAACCCATGACCTCGGTGTTATCGCTTCTATGTGTGATGAGATCATGGTCATGTACGGCGGCCGTGTATGCGAGCGTGGAAGCGCTGATGATATTTTCTACAGGCCGGCACATGAGTACACGAAGGGACTCCTCCGTTCTATCCCTAGAGCGGATAATATGAAAGAGAAGCTGATCCCTATCGGCGGAACTCCTATCAACATGCTAAATCTCCCACAGGGATGCGCATTCTGTCCTAGATGCGCGAACGCCATGAAGATCTGTCTACGCAAGAAACCGGATGAGATCGTCGTAGGTGAAGGCCACAAGGCTGCATGCTTTATGAATGTAAAAGAAGCTTTTGAAGAGAAGGAGGAAGCATAATGGCAGAAGAGAAAAACCTCGTCGAGGTAAGCCACTTAAAGCAGTATTTTCCTGTTTCCCAGGGCTTCCACAAAGTGCCTTTAAAGGCTGTAGACGACGTATCATTTACTATAAGGCCGGGCGAGACCTTAGGCCTCGTAGGAGAGTCTGGCTGCGGAAAGACTACCGTAGGACGTTCACTTTTACGTCTGTATGAGCCGACTGCCGGACGTATCGTATTCGACGGTGACGTGCTTTTTGACAGTGGTGAGCAGTATGACGCCAACGGAGAAGTCATCCGTGACGAGAACGGCAAGCCGGTCATAAAGAACCCGGTAAAGAAGAAAATGCTTCCTTACCGTAAAAAAATGCAGATGGTTTTCCAGGACCCGTATTCATCGCTTGATCCTCGTATGACTGTCGAGGATATAATCGGTGAACCTCTGGACACTCATCACCTGTACAAAAATAAAAAAGAGCGCCGTGAGAAGATCCTCGCTCTGATGGACACTGTAGGTCTTAACGCTGAGCACGCCATGAGATACGCTCATGAGTTCTCAGGCGGACAGAGACAGCGTATCGGAATAGCCAGAGCCCTTGCCGTAAATCCACAGTTTATCGTCTGCGATGAGCCGGTATCTGCTCTTGATGTGTCTATTCAGGCACAGGTCATCAATATGTTCGAGGAGCTTCAGGAAAAGCTGGGTCTTGCCTATCTTTTCATAGCTCACGACTTACTTGTAGTACATCACATATCTGACCGTATAGCGGTCATGTATTTAGGACATATAATGGAGATAGCTGATGCGGACGAGTTGAATGACAACCCGATCCATCCGTATACACTTTCTCTTTTATCAGCTGTTCCTATCCCTGATCCGGAGACAGCACGTCACAGCCACCGTATCGTTTTAGAGGGCGATGTTCCTTCACCTCTTAAAATGCCTACCGGCTGCCCGTTCCGTACCAGATGCAGATATGCGACAGAGCAGTGTGCAGCACAGCGTCCTATCCTCACAGACAGAGGAAATGGTCACATGGTTGCCTGCTTCAATAAATAAAGAGGAGACATCCGCTCCGGCGGTTCTCAATATATTATTTATCTACTTTTTTAAGGAGGAACCTTATGAAGAAAAAGTTACTTGCATTGGTGCTTGCATCAGCTATGGCTTTAGGCCTTGCAGCATGCGGAAGCACAAACAAGGGCGGCAGCTCAGCAAGCGGCTCAGCTAAGAGCACTAAAGCTACCACCCAGAACCACGATACTGACGTTTTAAACCTCAATATCGCATCTGAGCCACAGTCTATCGACCCGGCTCTTAGCACCGCTGCTGATGGTGGAATCCTTATCGTAAACTCTTTCGCAGGGCTTTACACTTATGATTCTGACCAGAAGCTTACACCTGATGTCGCAGACGGTATGCCGCAGGTATCAGATGACAAGACAGAGTACACGATCAAGCTGAAGAAGACCAAGTGGTCGAACGGTGAGCCTCTGACTGCGAACGATTTCGTATATTCATGGAACCGTGTTATCGATAAGAAGACAGCTTCAGGATATGCTTATCTTTTCGATATAATCGCTCGTAAGGGTGACAAGCTTGATGTAGAAGCTACAGATGACTACACTCTGAAGATCAAGCTGACAAACCCATGCCCTTACTTCAATGATCTTCTTGCATTCCCTACTTTCTTCCCTGTATACCAGAAAGAGGTAGACGCTTCTGTTACAGACAAGGTACCGGCTGGTACATGGTCACAGGAAGCTGGATTCGTTTCAAATGGTGCTTATACTCTTAAAGAGTGGAAGCATGATGAGTCTATGGTTTATGTAAAGAACCCTAACTACTACAATGCAGATAAGGTAAAGATCAAAGAGCTTCACTTCATGCTCTCAGCTCAGGATACTACTACTTATGCCGCTTATAACAAAGGCGACCTCGACTTCATCGATACAGTTCCTAACGATGAGATCAAGACTGTAAAGGACAACCCTGAGTTCAACATAATGGATAACCTTGGAACCTACTACATCGCTTTCAACGTAAACGCTGATATCTTCAAGAACATGTCAGAGCAGCAGGCCAAGGACTTCAGACATGCCATCTGCCTTCTTATCGACAGACAGTACATCATCGATACTGTAGGTCAGACAGGGCAGGTTGCTGCTGACTCATTCATTCCTGCAGGTATGAGCGATGGTAACGGCGGCGAGTTCAAGAACAAGAGCTACTATGATGCTACAAAGACCGGTCAGGATTCTGTAGAAGAGGCTAAGAAGCTTCTCGAGGGATGCGGCTACAAGTTCACTGACAACGGCGACGGCACATACAAGTGCGATCCGGCTATCTCATTCCAGTATGTATTAAATGACGATTCAGGACACAAGAAGATTGCAGAGTCCATCCAGCAGGATCTCTCAGCTCTTGGAATCGACATGCAGATCCAGACAGAGGACTGGAAGGTTCTCATCGCTGACCGTCAGAAGGGCAATTTCACTTTCGCCCGTGAGGGATGGCTCGCTGACTACAACGACCCTATCAACATGCTCGAGATGTTCGCCACAGATTCAGGCAACAACGACTGCCAGTTCGGCCGTGATATGGACAAGCATTCTTCAGCTCCTCAGAACTGGGCTGACTATGATAAGCTCATCAAACAGATCAGAACTTCTACTGACTTCGCATCACGTGTTGATCTGATGCATCAGGCAGAGGATATGCTGATGGATACCTGGGCAGTTATCCCTATCTACTACTATAACGATATCTACATGGTTAAGGGCAACGTCAAGGGAATCTACGGCACAGTATACGGCATGAAGTACTTCATGTACGCTACAAAGTCATGATGACAGCATAATGATGTAACACCCAGCCGGGCGCCTTCGGGCGCCCGGTTTTCTTTTATTGCAGGAAACCGCAATAGAGTGTATTATGGTCTTGAAAAAATTTTAAGAAGAAAGGCTCTGTATGTCTTCGAGGATTTATAAATTCGGCGCTATCAGGTGGATCGGTATGTGTTCTATTATAAAAAAAAATCCGGAATCTTTTCAGATTCCGGAAAAAATCGCGTGCCCGAGAGGATTCGAACCCCCGACACCTTGGTCCGTAGCCAAGTGCTCTATCCAGCTGAGCTACGAGCACACACATGACCGATTGTGGTCTTTACAACTTTCATTATTATAGCACAGTTGAAACAACTATGCAAATGCCGGCGACCGGGATCGAACCGGTACGATGTCACCACCACAGGATTTTAAGTCCTGCGCGTCTGCCAGTTCCGCCACGCCGGCCCCTTGTCACGAGCAAAGCTCTGGCAAAACGACCTGAGAGGGGTTCGAACCCTCGACCTCCGCCGTGACAGGGCGGCGCTCTAACCAACTGAGCCACCAGGCCTCGTCGATGCAAGCTCCACTTCTTCGTGCCTGTCTTGAAAAACAGACAGGCACAAGATACGTTCCTCTGCATCTCCTCTCCCCAAAAAGCAGGCTTTTTGGGGACCCCGAAACAGGTTCTGACGAACCTGTAAATGGATCCTCGGGGACTCGAACCCAGGACCGACCGGTTATGAGCCGGTTGCTCTAACCAACTGAGCTAAGGATCCCTAGATGACTCCGACGGGAATTGAACCCGTGTTACCGCCGTGAAAGGGCGATGTCTTAACCGCTTGACCACGGAGCCTTTTTTAAATCGCCCTCAAATCGGCGACTAAAATATAATACCATAATGATACGAGGAATGCAAGCATTTTTTTTGAAAAGATGAAAAAGAACGTTACTATTCACGGCAGGCTTCTGTGGGGGTTCACGACGGACGCACTTGTGCGGACGTTTGAATACCCACAGAAGCCTGCCTGTGAAGCAGGCACCTCCCCAGCAACCGCAGACTTTTAGCATCGAAGATGCGGCAAACGCGCGTAAGCGCGGTTGGTCTGCGGTTTTTCACTGGCGGGCTGTGGCGGAAGCGCAAAAAACAGTGGTACGGCCAGTGGTAATGCCGGAAGAGATGTAAAGACGATAAAGCTGCTGAATGGAAAAGCGGAGATCGCCGGGCAGCTGAAAACATTGGCACAGGCCTATGAAAAGGAGACCGGAGTAAAGGTAGAGGTCGAGACGCCGGAAAGCGGAACTGACTTCAGGCATTGCTGAAGGCCTGTTATCTGGCAGATACGATGCCGGACATTTTTGTCTGTGAGGGAAATTCATTCGAGAACTGGGCCGGACTGCTGGCAGATATGAGCGATCAGAAGTGGGCTTCGAACACAGACAGTGCTTATGTAGATGATACCTATGGGACCATAGGATTTCCGTATGCTACTGAGGCTATCGGGATGACTTATAACGCAGATATTCTTAAAAAAGCGGGAATAGATGCATCGAAGCTTACGAGCCCTGAGGCTTATCAGAAGGCCTTTGAAACGCTGAACTCTAAAAAGAGTGAGCTGGGACTTACAGCAGTCGTAGGTTACTGCGCAGAGCAGAAGAACCTCGGCTGGTCTACGGGAAACCACCTCTTCGGTGTCTACCTCGATGAGGGACTGAAGCGTGATGATACATCTATCATTGATGAATTAAACGATGGCGGAAAGTACGATGAGAAGAGACTGAAGGAGTACGCTGATTTTGTCGGGATGCTGAATAAATACTCAGATCCGGCGCTCCTTACCAAAGGAACCTACGAACAGCAGGTCAGAGGCTTTGCTTCCGGCAAATACGCCTTTGTGACGCAGGGATCGTGGATCGGAGCCCTGATGACAGGCGAATATAAGGATGACTATAAAAAAGGCGGTAATTTTACCGTGGGAATGGCACCATATGCCTTCGAAAAAGGCCAGGATACTATCCTTACTTCGCCTCCGTCATGGTGGGCTGTGCTAAAAGAAGGAAATAAAGACGCTGCTGAAGCATTTTTACAGTGTTGCTCTGAGGACGAAGCTCAGAAGATATTTGTGGAGCAGGCAGGACTCGTAAGCCCGTTCAAGGACTGCAAGTATGTCGCAGACGACCCATTCGCGCAGACGATGACTGACTACATCCAGGCGGGAAAGACATCGAACTGGCACTGGCAGAACACAAAGGAAGGCCTCGGACTGAATGTAGTTTCACCTGTCTACCTCGAGTATGCTGAGGGAAAGCTCGACGCAAACGGTTTTGCCAAGCAGATGGAAAAAGTCACAAGTGATTTTTACAAGGTAAAGTGAGGCTGTCATGGAAAAAATAAATAACCATAAGGTAACGATAGACCGCCGCAATTCGATAGTTTTTCAGGTGGTGGCGCTGAACGTGGCTATGCTTGTCGCTTTCGTAGCGGTGCTGGCCGTGCTGACCGGTGCTATGGCAACGACAAACACATCATCGAAGAAGGTCTTTAATTCAATGCTCAGTTCGTCGGCGGAGCAGCAGAATCTGAAGAACGATATAATGAGCATGTACGATGAAACACTCGGATACATCACAGCGACTGCCGAAGAGACCAGAGAGGCGCTGAAGCCGGAGATAGAGAAGGCTTCCAAAAAAGTAGAGAAAGACATAAACAGAATAGAAGCCGATTTTGGAAAAGACGCAGGCGGGAAGGCACAGATATCAGAAATTAAAGCTCAGTACAAGAGGTATTCGGACCTGCTTGACGAAGCTATAAAATCAGCCGATCAAGGAGATACGGCATCTGCGCAGAAAACCCTGTTTGACAAGGCGGAGATACAGAAAACGGCTATTTTTCACTCAGGGAAAGTATTAGATGTAGTGCTTGGCAGGCAGGCTTCGGAGGCCACACACCTGATGGACGTCCGCCTCAGAGCCGGACAGTTCGCAGGGACCATAGGACTTATCGTAATGCTGGCGATCCTGGCGATAAATTTTATCCTGATATACAGGAACATAGTCCTCAAGGTAAAATCGATGTCATCGCAGGTGACTGGCATCATCGACGGGATCGAATCCGGACACGGAGACCTGACGAAGAGAGTCCGCACAGGAACGAAGTCAGAGCTTCTTTATATAGAAAAAGGTATCAACCGTTTTATCGCAACGCTTCAGGATGTGCTTAAGGATGTAAAGAGCGGAGCAAATGTCCTGAATGACTCTTCAAAGTCTGTATCTGGTCAGGTCACTAACGCGAACGATAACATCATGAGCACTTCGGCCGCTCTTGAGGAGCTGTCAGCCAGCATGGAGACAGTTTCAGGAACGATCACCCAGATCAATGAAAAAGTGGCGAAGGTAAAGGATGCTGCCGCTGAGATCGATGATGAGGCAAAGGACGGAAACGCCAAGGCTGACGAGATAAAGACGCAGGCAGACCAGATAAAGAAGAATGCCATCGAACGTAAGAAAAATACGACAGACCAGATGGAACATCTCTCAGAGGTACTAAAGACTTCGCTTAAGGACTCAGAGAAGGTCGCAAAGATAGATGAGCTGACTACAGTAATCCTTGAGATTGCAGACGAGACAAACCTCCTGGCTCTCAATGCTTCGATAGAGGCTGCCCGAGCCGGAGAGGCTGGAAAGGGATTTGCAGTCGTAGCCACTGAGATCGGAAAACTCGCCGATAACTCTATAGATACGGCTGCAAATATCCAGAAGATAAGTCAGGAAGTCACAGAAGCTGTAAATAACCTCGCAGAAAATTCAAAGACTGTGCTCGATTTTATCGATACGACAGTCCTTGCCGATTACGATTCGTTTGAGGCGACAGGAGTTTCCTATGAGAACACAGCCGCTGAGATGAAAGAGAGCTTCACATCGTTTACCGATAGCGCAGAGAAGCTGTCAGGCATTATGAATGAAATGGCAGAGTCAGTTTCTATGATCACGAATTCTGTAAACGAGAGTTCTAAGGCAGTCACGATGTCCGCTGAAAACTCCCAGGCTATCGTCGAGGGCTTTGCCGACATCACAACAGCTATCGAGAAGAACACCGAGGTTACGGACACCCTGAGCGAGAAGACAGCCCGCTTTGCAAATTTATGATAAATTTGCTTGAAAAAATGGCTGCAGTCTGATAGACTAAAGAGTGGGTGAAAACCCTGACTCTAAATTTTTATAGGAGGATATTTCATGGAATTACAGGAAATTATTGACGTAAAAGGCAGAGAAATCCTTGATTCAAGAGGAAATCCGACAGTTGAGGCTGAGGTTACTCTTGCAGACGGCACAGTAGGCCGTGGAGCCTCACCTTCAGGAGCATCAACAGGTCAGTTCGAAGCACTTGAGATGCGTGACGGCGGAAAGCGTTACATGGGAAAGGGCGTACAGAAGGCCGTTGAGCATGTAAATAACGAGATAAAGGAAGCAGTCGTAGGAATCGACGCTACAGATACATATGCAGTAGACAAGGCTATGCTTGACGCTGACGGCACAGACTCAAAGTCAAATCTCGGCGCTAACGCTATCCTCGCTGTTTCTATCGCAGCAGCAAGAGCAGCATCACTTTCACTGCAGATCCCTCTTTATAAGTTCCTTGGCGGTTCACAGGGAAATAACCTTCCTGTACCTATGATGAACATCCTTAACGGTGGAGCTCACGCAGCTAACAACATCGACGCTCAGGAGTTCATGATCATGCCAGTTGGCGCTCCTTCATTCAAGGAAGCACTCAGATGGTGTGCAGAAGTCTTCCATAACCTTCAGGCTCTCCTGAAGAAGGACGGACACGCTACAGCAGTTGGTGATGAGGGTGGTTTCGCACCTAACCTCAAGAGCGATGAGGAAGCTATCCAGTACATCGTAAACGCTGTTAAGGCAGCTGGTTACGAGCCAGGAAAAGACTTCAAGATCGCTATGGACGTTGCTTCATCAGAGTGGAAAGGTAAGAAGAAGGGTCAGTACCATCTTCCAAAGGCAAACCAGGATTACACCACAGACGAGCTCATCCAGCATTGGGCTGATCTCGTTGAGAAATACCCTATCATCTCTATCGAGGATCCTCTCGATGAGGAAGACTGGGATGGCTGGGCAAAGATCACTAAGGAGCTTGGCGATAAGGTTCAGCTCGTAGGTGATGACCTCTTCGTTACAAACGTAAAGAGACTTCAGAAAGGTATCGACCTTGGCGCTGGTAATGCTATCCTTATCAAGCTCAACCAGATCGGTTCTGTATCAGAGACTCTTGACGCTATCAAGCTTGCTCATGATAACGGATATGCTACTATCGTTTCACACAGATCAGGTGAGACAGAGGATACTACTATCGCAGACCTCGCTGTAGCTATGAACTCAAAGCAGATCAAGACCGGTGCTCCGAGCAGATCAGAGCGTGTTGCAAAGTACAATCAGCTTCTTCGTATCGAGGAAGACCTTGGCGATGCAGCAGTTTATCCAGGTCCAAAGGCTTTCAACGTTCAGAGGTAAGTTTCGGCTATAAGCTATAATTGAACAGTCAGAGTACACGAGAGTGCACGAAGGGGCACACCACCTTGGGTGTGAGGCTTTCTTCGTGTACTCTTTTTTTACGCGTAATAAATGAGCGGTGCTGAAATGGAATATCGGTGCCGGCGGACGCTTGCGTACGCATAGGCGGCCGATATTCCATTTCAATAGCGCGAACGCGCGAATGAGCACGAAGCGAAGCGGAGTGCGAATCGCACCGCTCATACACTAAAAGGAGATGACCAATGCAGATAAACGGAGAGCAGTGCACACCTGATGGTAAGACTGTCACGGAGATCATAGAGGAGAGAGACCTGAAAAAAGAGATGGTGGCAGTAGAATTAAACGAAAAAATCCTTCCGAAGGAGCAGTATGACACCTATGTGCCACAGGACAACGATGTAATAGAGATTGTTCAGTTCATGGGTGGAGGATGCTATTGACAGAGCTATTTCTCTGTCGTGATAAACCAGAGTAACAGGTGAGGAGATGCATATATGCATCGACGCACCGTCATATTGGAGGTAACATGGAAAAAGATAGTTTCAAACTAGGAAATAAGGAATTCACATCCAGGTTCATCCTGGGTTCAGGAAAATATTCGGTAGACCTGATAAAGGCAGCAGTAAATGAGGCAGGAGCACAGATCATCACTTGCTCAGTCAGACGTACCAATACGCAGAAGCACGAGAATATCCTCGAGTACATTCCGGATAATGTAACGCTTCTTCCGAATACATCAGGTGCCAGAAATGCTGAAGAGGCAGTGAGAATAGCGCATCTGGCAAGAGAACTCGGCTGTGGAGATTTTGTGAAGATAGAGATAATGGGAGATACAAAGTACCTTCTCCCTGATAATAATGAGACGATCAAGGCAACGGAGATACTTGCCAAAGAGGGTTACACCGTTCTTCCGTATATGTACCCGGATCTGTATGCAGCCAGGGCTTTAAGAGATGCCGGAGCCGCAGCAGTAATGCCTCTCGCTTCGCCGATCGGTTCAAACAGAGGACTTTCGACAAAGGAATTTATCCAGATACTCATAGATGAGATCGACCTGCCGATCATCGTGGATGCAGGCATAGGAAAGCCATCAGAGGCAGCTGCCGCCATGGAGATGGGCGCCACAGCCATCATGAGTAACACGGCGATAGCTACAGCAGAAAATATCCCGCTTATGGCAAGCGCTTTTGCTGATGCCATCAGTGCTGGAAGAAAGGCTTATCTCGCAGGCTGCGGCCGTGTCCTTGAGCGCGGTGCAGAGGCATCTGACCCGTTACTCGGTTTCCTGAGATGACCGGCAGCCTGTAGGTGAAGTATAGAAAGGATAGATATGTCAGAAGAACAGAAAAACCAGTTTTTTGTTGACGGAAAACAATTAAGCGGTGCTGCGCTAAAGAGAAAGCACGAGCTGGAGACTGATCCGTCTACCAGGACTGACTGTATGAAATTTATGCCGGGGATGGACCAGATAGACCCGACTATCCGCGAAACTGTGTTAAAGCAGATGAACGATTATGACTATGAAAAATACACAGATATGGACGTAAGGAGGGCTCTCCACAAGAGAACCATCGATGTGGAAGACTTCAAGGCACTGCTTTCCCCTGCGGCTTTTCCACATCTGAATGAGATGGCAGAGAGAGCACACTATGAGACCGGACTGCATTTCGGCAATACAGTATATCTGTTCACACCGCTTTATATAGCAAATTATTGCGAAAATTATTGTATCTATTGTGGGTTCAACTGCTACAATGATATCCACAGAAAGCAGCTGGATAAGGACGAGATCCGCCACGAGATGGAAGTCATCGCAAAGACAGGCATCGAGGAAATCCTTATCCTCACAGGCGAGAGCAAAAAGAAGAGCTCAGTCGAGTACATCGGAGAAGCCTGCAAACTTGCAAAAGAGTATTTTAAAAATGTAAGTCTTGAGGTGTATCCGGCGAATGTAAAGGACTACAAGTACTGGCACGAGTGTGGAGCCGACTATGTGACGGTATTCCAGGAAACTTACGACTCGAAGAAGTACGAGACTCTGCATTTGCTTGGACATAAGAGAATTTTTCCGTATAGGTTTGAAGCACAGGAGAGAGCTATCCTCGGCGGCATGAGGGGAGTCGGTTTCTCGGCACTCCTGGGACTTTCTGATTTCAGAAAAGACGCGTTTGCTACCGGGCTTCACGTATATTACCTCCAGAGAAAATATCCGTGGGTCGAGTATTCCCTGTCCTGCCCACGTCTCCGCCCGATCATCAATAACGAGAAGATCAACCCGTTAGACGTCGGTGAGGCTCAGCTGACACAGATACTCTGTGCGTACCGGTTATTTTTACCATATGCAGGCATTACGGTAAGCTCGCGTGAGACCAAGCGCTTCAGGGACGGCATTGTAAAAGTGGCCGCCACTAAGGTATCTGCCGGAGTATCGACAGGAATAGGCGACCATGAGGCAAAGTACACCCACACCGAGGAGAAAGGCACAGGCGACGAGCAGTTCGAGATCGCCGACACCCGCTCCTTCGACTCGATGTATAACGACATGGAGAGCGAAGGCATGCAGCCAGTCACAAACGACTACGTATATGTCGGGTAATAAGAAAAAAGCATTAAAAAGCAATAGGGACGCGTATCTTTAGGATGTGCGTCCTTTTTTCGTATAGTAAAAAATATACAGGTATGATAAAATAATACAGAGATTTTCGATATCATATAGAGGTATTTTATGAAAGTTCTTTGTATTACAGACCACGAGCTGCTCCCCGATGAGCATATAACAGATATGGCTTATAAGAATTGGAAAAAGTCTTTTTTATACTCGGTCAGGGCTATGTCAGCCCTTAAGCCGGAGGCAGTTATTTTACGGGAGAAACTGCTTTCCGGAATAGATTATACGGATCTCTTCACTGCTGTAAAAAAACAGGAGAGTCCATACGGCACGCATCTGATCTGGCACGACCACTATGAGGCTCTGACTCTTTTTATGAAATATCACCCGAAGTCAGAATGGCCGGACGCGGTGTTTTTCTCGCGCCGTGAGGCCGGCGGTCTTTCGATCATAAACCTGCGACATATGAAACTGCGTTTCGGACTCACTGTACACGATGTGAATGAACTGGCTGACGCGAAAATAGAGCACACTCCGTACATTCTCGCCAGCAATATCTTTGAGACCAGCTGCAAGCCAGGAGTGAAGCCGAAAGGACTTCACTTCTTAAAAGAGGTCTGCACGGAATTTCACAATCCTGTCTACGCCCTTGGCGGCATCACTCCTGAAAATGCTTCCTCCTGCCTCGAAGCCGGCGCAGCAGGCGTCGCGGTCAGGTCACTGTGCATGGCAGACGATCTGCGCGAGCTTGGCCAACTGATAGAGATGTAGTAGCATTTTACATATGATAGATAATGCAGAAAAAGTCTTGTCACAGAAATATGCGTATGATAAAATAGTTTCAGGTTATAAAAATACGGGAGGCTATATGGAGTATATCGCGCATAGAAAAGAAAACGGAAATGATCAGCTTCTTCTGGATCATCTGACAGGAGTCGCAAATATGGCAGAATATTTCGCGGCAGATTTTCGAGCTGAGGATTTTGGCAGATGCGTAGGTATGCTTCACGATATCGGCAAATATTCTAACAGATTCCAAAGGTATATACGTGGAGAAGAAAAACTGAAAAGGGGAGATGTAGATCATTCAAGCGCAGGTGCTATTGAAGCATATCACATGTCTGCAAATGCTATCGGGCTGATCATGTCGTATTGCATTTCAGGGCATCATTCCGGTTTATTGGACGGCGGATCGAAGTATGATGATAATGAGTCTGCGGCAACACTATGGGGACGCCTGAATAAAGAGGTCGAGGATTACAGTTCGTATACAAATGAGATACAAATTTCAGACAAGCCACAAAAACCGCATATAAGTCTTATCACAGAATCAATCAATGAAAAAGGAAACTTCAGTCTATCTTTTTTTATAAGAATGGTATTTTCATGTCTTGTAGATGCAGATTTTCTTGACACAGAAAAATATATGACAGATGGTATGCAGGACAGGGATGCTGGTGAAGATATACATTCATTAAAGAAAAAACTTGACAGTTTTCTTAATAAAAATGGGTATCTAAAAGGTAAAAAGGGTATCAATAAATACAGAAGTGATATTTTAAAAGAATGTATAGAAGAGGGAAAAGGAGATGAAAAGTTTTATACACTGACCGTACCTACAGGAGGAGGAAAAACTATTTCATCTCTGGCGTTTGCTTTGGAAAGGGCAGAGAAAGCTAGTAAGAAAAGAGTTATATATGTGATTCCATACTGCTCGATAATAGAGCAGACTGTTGATTTATTCAGGCATATTTTCGGAGAAAATAATGTCCTTGCCGCATACAGTAATGCAGATTATGACGATGAAAATCTAAGACTTTCAGCAGACAACTGGAATAAGCCCATAGTGGTTACTACCTCTGTTCAGTTCTTTGAATCATTTTATAGTAACAGGACTTCTGCTTGCCGAAAATTACATAATGTAGCAGATTCTGTGATCATTTTTGACGAAGCTCAGTTACTGCCAGAGTTCAGACTTAAACCATGTATAAGGGTAATAGAAGAGCTAGGTGTGAATTACGGTTGTGTAGCAGTGTTATGTACAGCGACACAGCCATCATTAAACAAGTTTTTTGAAAAAGTATTTATCAATAGAAAACCTGGAATAATACTAAAAGAGATATGCGCTGATACTAAAGAACTATTTACTGTATTCAGACGAGTTTCATTTAATAAAATAGGAAAAATAAGCGATGATGAGCTGGCAGAAAAACTAGAGGATCATGAGCAGGTTTTATGCATTGTATCAACTAGAAAACAGGCGGCGAATTTGTTCAAACTATTGGACGGCGATGGAATCTATCATTTGTCTACACTAATGACAGCAGAGCATAGACGTCGTACATTAAAAGATGTCAGATCACGGCTTCAAAATAATAAAAGATGTATAGTAGTAAGTACAAGCCTTATAGAAGCCGGGGTAGATGTAGACTTTCCATGTGTCTATAAGGCAGAGACGGGACTGGACAGTATAATACAGGCCGGCGGAAGATGCAATCGTGAAGGCGGGATGGATGCTGACAGATCAATAGTATATGTATTTGATTGCTACCATTACTGTGCTGAATTGCTACATTATATCAGCGGTGTCATTGCAAGCGGCAGATAGAGATAATCCTCTGTTTCTCGCAGATCTCCTTTTGTAAGTATAATCCCTTTTCCTGTCTGCCTTTTGTATTTCTTACAAAAGTAATCAATGGAAGGATGTCTGGTTGCATTCCCACTCTTGACTTCAACAGGTATCGTTCTGTGATCATTGTGTATAAGGAAATCCACTTCGTATTTGTGTCTTTTCCCATCAGAATCTGTTACTATCTTCTCATAAAAGCGCAGCGGGAGATCGTTCGCAGACAGCATCTGAGACACAAGGTTTTCCGTCATCATTCCTTTATTTGCAGACAATTTTCCTAATACCAATGACTTGTAAAGATTACTTTTCAGATAGTTATTTCCCGCGGCAAGCGTAAGCAACAGTCCCGTATCCGCCATATAACATTTCACTTTATCCGGTTGTAGAGAAAAGCCCTCTATTTCAGTTGGTTCTTCCAACAACATACACAGACTTCCTACCATCGATTCACTGATCCAGTTTATAGCATCGGTATAGTTTGCAGCACGGCTGCCCTTCTTCAAAGATGAATATTTTATCTTTTTATCATGATGAGAAAGCTGTTCAGGTATCGAATCAAAGATCGCACGTGCTTCTGCAACATGTCCTGTGGCGTATTTCGCTATATCTTCACGATAAAGGTGTATTATCGTTCTTTTAACTTTTTCTGTAGTGTCATAGCTTCGCGAGCTTATATAACTGTCAACCGCCTGTGGCATACCACCGACTATCATATACAGACGCAGAAGCTCATTGATCCGCTTTAAAATATTTCCCAGAGGTTTTCTTGATTCATATCTATCACGGATGTATTCCCAGGCCGTATCTTCTCCAAGAGCCTGAAGAAATTCTTCAAAGTCCAATGGATGCAGATCCATAACGTCCTCCTCTGATGGAATGAGTATGTCCTTAACGTTCTGCTTTATCGATATCAGTGATCCTGTCTCAATATAGTCATATCTATTGTCAGCAACAAGATGCTTAATAAGCTCTCTCGCTTTTGGATATTTCTGTATCTCATCAAAAATGATAAGAGTCTGATGTGGATACAGACGCACAGAGTATAGAACCGACAACTGGTTGAAAAATTCATCGAGCCGTGATGCATTTCCAAAGTCCTCAAATATCCTCAGTGTTCCAGCAACAGGACTTGAAAAATCAATAAGCATGACTGATCGATATTCATTTTTTCCAAAATGCTCCGCAATATAACTCTTTCCAACTCGTCTGGCTCCCTGTATCATAAGAGCTTTTGAGTGTTCTGATGATGTTTTCCAGTCCAATAGTTTTTTATATGCTTTTCTTTTTATATCCATTTCCGCCTCCATGACTATGCACTCATTATACAGAAATATACTATGTCTTTCAAGCAATAATGCAAAAAATTAAACATAATAATCCATAACATAATACAAAAAATTGAACATGACAGACTTGCTTATTATACAAAAAATACAATATAATTTGGCTCTTCGGTAGTCTCTGTGGGTAAGAAACTCCATTCCTTTTGAGTATCACTGCGATCATCTATTCCTCGACTTTCTGTTAGGAAGTAAAGATCATGAAACACGGGGATCCTGCTGTGGCTCGCCCACCAGAGCCAGTGGTTTAGCTCTGTCTCTGCCTTATCAGCGTCAGTGCTCTTAAAGATCATGCAGACTCCGCCAAAATCCAGGCCTCTCCACACCCTTAGAGATTGTGATGGTCTGTCGTATCCGGGAAGTTTTTTACGTCCACAGAATGGGCACTTGTTCTGGTTCCATGAGTTCGGACGTGCATCTATCGTAAGGCGTGTAACGCCATCGTGATCACTGTTACTGTTCAAACCCACCTATAGGCTCTAAAATCTGATCTTCATAACCAGTTTTTTACAAAAACATTGTCATAAAAATCCAGGAAAACGCTGAAA
>ONIH01000045.1 GCA_900317825.1 uncultured Lachnospiraceae bacterium
GATAAGGAGAAACGAGATGACCTCTTCCAATACATTACTCAAAAAGATCATCGGTGTCAAGGACGTTGTTGTGACTGATGCCGAAATTTACAGTGATCGTTACTATTCACGGCACCTCCCCAATCAGACCGCAGACCAACCGCGCTTACGCGCGTTTGCCGCATCTTCGATGCTAAAAGTCTGCGGTTGCTGTGGAGGTTCCTGCTTCACAGGCAGGCTTCTGTGGGTATTCAAACGTCCGAACAAGTGCGTCCGTCGTGAACCCCCACAGAAGCCTGCCGTGAATAGTAACCATTTTTCAGTCAAAAAAACAGCAGACAAGATGTCTGCTGCTCTCTGGCTTATGAAGGAATTTTTAGAGTTTCTGCGCTCAGGACAGCTCGAGCCGATAGCCCTCTACTGTTACGCTGGCGCCGCCCTCTGCTCTGACAGAAATCCCGTCCTCATCCTCTGCTGAGTAGTAGGTCATGGACATAACCTTCTCCCCATCTCCGAGGAAGATCTCTGCGCTGTATCTGTCGAGGATCAGACGAATCGTAACGCTTCCGTCCTCTGTCGTATACCCGGTGGTTATAGTGTGTGAGACGTTTCTTCTCACACCGGTATGTGAGCGGTCGAGTGTGATCGAGCGCTCTTTCGGTCTTAGGGTAACGCTCGCATAGTGACCGCCACCCTCGGCAAATCGCAGCTCGGCTTTAGTGCAGGTATCCTCCGGTCTTATAACCACTGTGATATCAGAGGTCCTGCCCGATAGCTGATCGAGTACGAGCGGCTTGTCACCAGAGACTTTAGGCTCATTTATCTCGCACTTTTTGCCGCGATACCGTTCTATCTCGCGGATCGGTGTCTGGATAAGCCTTCCGTTCTTTACACGAAGCTCCCTCGGAAGAGTCACCTGGCCGAACCAGGCCATGTTCTCTTTCCTGTACGGAACTCCGTCCCAATCCTGCATCCAGCCAAGCATTATCCTCCTGCCATCAGGGGAGAGTATGCTCTGTGTCGCATAGAAATCCAGACCGTAGTCTATAGGAGATACACTCTTTTTCCTGAAGTGGCCCTGACCGTCACACTCACCTATCATGCACAGTCCATCGTTTCCTGGTGCGAAGCCATCATCAGTAGGCTGCATATCCTGCGGACTCATAAGGATCACATCAGATCCGTCGAGTGAGAAGAGGTCAGGGCACTCCCACATGATGCCGTACTCACCGTGGTTTTCCAGGAGGGTGCTCTCGTACTCCCACTCGAACGCATCCCTGCTCCTGTAGAGAAGGAGCTGTCCGGTCTTGTCAGCTGCCCTGTTTGCTATGATGCAGCGGAAGCTTCCGTCATCGCATTTCCAGATCTTCGGATCTCTAAAGTCTATCCTGCTGCCACCCTCCGGGAGGTCAAGCTCACTTATGACCGGATTCTTCTCATACTTCTCATAATCTATGCCATCTCCTATAGCCAGGCACTGTGTCTGTACATCGCATGTAGTTCCGTCCGGCTGCCTCTCCCGCCTGGTTCCCGTGTACATCAGCAGGTGCCTTCCGTCATCAAGCTCCACAGCTCCTCCGGAGAAGCAGCCGCCCTCCTTGTCGAGAAAACTGTCCGGAGCCAGAGCACAAGGCAGGTACTTCCAGCGTATCAGGTCTTCACTGACTGCATGTCCCCAGTGCATAGGTCCCCAGTTAGTATCATATGGGTTATACTGATAGAACAGGTGGTACTTTCCCTTATAGAACGAGAATCCATTCGGGTCGTTCATCCAGCCAGTCCTGGGGCTCAGATGAAATGCAGGTCTTTCCTCTGCCTTTATCTGCCTCTCTCTTAGTTCCTCTGTTACTCTGGCCTTTAAAAGCCTGTTGGAGATGTGCATAGATTTCCTTCCTATTTATCCAGATCGTATTTATCCAGGTATTTCTGATATATCTTAATGTACTGGTTGAGTCCGTACGCGTCAAGCTTTTTTATATAGCTTTTCCATGACGCTTCCGTCATGCCGTTCATGATCCAGTCGGACTTTCTGGCATTTATCTCGGTTGTGATGTCCGCCGACAGATCGGAGATCTTTTGAGTGTCGTCCTGACTCATGAATACATTAGGATAGACGTACTTGTGCGTCATATACGGAGTATAGTATTCCTTGATCCAGTCGAGCCTGTACTGCGCGTCGTCCGGGCAGGTCACGTACTTGCCGTAGTAGTCATTCAGCACTGCCAGAGGGCCTCCGACACACTCTGCCTCTCTTACCTCTACAGGTGAATGGTCGCCCAGATCCATATGCTTAAGCATCGTCTCGCCCTCCTTGTTCTTCGAGAGCTCGAATATGTGGAATCCTCCGTCTTCTCCATAGGTGCCCCAGTTGTTCTGAGGTGACTGGAGCGGCGCATACATCTGGTCTATCCAGCTGGCTACCAGTGCAGGACGCTTTGCCAGTGCCGTAACCACACATCTGCCGCGGTCGAATCCGCTGGTGTAGGATCCGTTCTGCGGAGTGATATTTCTCACGTCTGCCTTCAGAGCAGGAAGCGGTTCATAGTCTGCAAGGTTCGCAATATTTGCCACATCCCAGGAGAAGAGTACTCCGTATCTGCCCGACTTACCCTTCGATACATAGGTAGACCAGTCCTGAGTGAAGCACTCCGGGTCTATAAGGCCCTCGGAGTATAGCTTGTGCAGCCACTGGATCCCCTTCTTATATCCGTCCTGAGTAGAGGAACAGATCACCTTTTTGTCATCATTTACCACTATATGGCGGCCTCTGTCCGGATCTCCCAGACCATCACCGAAACCGTTTATCAGGATGGAAGGATCCTGATCGCCGTCATTTATAATGCAGGACATAGGGATGATGCTTCCCTCTATATTGAACTTCTTCTTAAGCTCTGGTGCGTGATCCTTAAATGCCTTAAGCACCTTTTCGAACTCCTCTGTATTCGTCGGTACCTCAAGTCCCAGGAAATCAAGCCACTTTTTATTAATAAAGCTCATGTCACCGACTGTCTGGATCGCCGTCTTGCCTTCTCCCAGCTGCTCGATCCACGGGAACGCCCAGATATGTCCGTTCTCATCGGTGCACATCTGCCTGTACTCAGGGTACTCGTCAAATACCTTCTTCAGGTTCGGCATGTATTTATCTATATAGTCCTCCAGCGGGATGATGATTCCCTGGTTTCCGTATCTCTGCAGATCGGTATCCGAAAAGCCAGCTGTGAATACGAAGTCAGGCAGTGATGAGTAGTTCGTCATCTGCAGCGAGATCTTGTCTGCCCACTGATCCGACGGTATGGCCTTCCAGTCCACATGGACATTCGTCTGCTCCTCCAGCCTCCTGAATATATCTCTCTTGTTCGGATCCGACTGGGTATTCGCCGGATAGCTGGTCATCCCGTGTATCGTCTCCTTCTCGCTGAGCGGAAAGCTGTAGGATGTTGGCTCCTTTACCTTCTCTCTGGCCTGCTTGTATCCGAAGAACAGCTCTCCGCATCCAGACAGCGAAGTGGTGCTTATGATCACTGCCATCGAGGCGGCCGTTAGTTTTTTAATCAGATTTTTCATATATTTTCCTCCGTATCAGCCCTTGATCGATCCTACCATGACTCCCGACTCGAAGTACTTCTGAAAGAAAGGATACATCGCTATCAGTGGCAGTGAAGAGATAATGATTGTCGCATACTTTAACAGCTCTGCCAGCTGTGCCCTGGCTGCAGTGCTCTGGATATCCGCTATCATACCCGGCTCCGGCTGGTTCTGAATCAGGATGGATCTGAGCACCAGCTGCAGCGGCTGCTTGATATCTGTATTGATGTAGATCATCGCATCGAAGTAGCTGTTCCACATGCCTACGAACTGCCAGAGCACGAGCACTGCTATAATAGGCTTGCACAGAGGCATCAGTATCTTAAAGAAATATATCACATCTCCCGCTCCGTCTACCGCTGCTGCCTCACGAAGCTCATTCGGGATCGAGCGATAGTAGGTTCTGGCTATGATCATGTTCCACACCGAGAAGGCTCCCGGGAGAACCACTGCCCAGACACTGTCGATAAGCCCCAGATCACTGATCAGAAGGTAGGTAGGGATCAGTCCACCGCCAAAGAACATCGTGATCACGAATATAGCGTTGAAAAATCCCCGTCCCCTGAAGTCCCTTCTGGACATAGGGTAGGCGCACAGCATCGTAACCGCCACTGATATCACGGTAAAAAGTACCGAATAAATCACTGCGTTCAAAAATCCTACCCAGATCATATTATTAGAGATAACTCTCTGGTAGGCAGTGAGTGTCCACTTCTTAAAGTCCAGTGTCAGCCCCTGATTCTGTAAGGTGACCGGATCGATGAAGGACGCCACTACTATGTATAACATCGGAATGATTATAGCTATCACGAACAGAGCCAAGAATACTCTGCTGATAACCTTGAATACCTTATCGGCCATATGATTTTCTCCTTATCCCTTATTCTTCAGATACCATTGCCGTCGTTCATCCTGGCGACTATCTTATTCACTGCGATTAGTAGTATCAGGTTTATCACTGTGTTAAACAGTCCGACCGCCGTCGAGAAGCTGTAGTCTCCATCGAGAAGACCCTTTTTGTACACGTATGTGGCTATGATCTCAGACGACTTCATGTTCATATCGGTCTGCAGGGCGTATGCCTTCTCGAATCCCACGCTCATGATACCGCCTGCCGAGAGGATGAACTGGATCACCACCATGTCCTTGATTGCCGGCCAGTCCACCACACGAAGCTGCTGCCAGATATTCGCCCCATCGAGTCTGGCCGCTTCTCTTAGGTCCTTGCTCGCGTTCGAAAGCGCTGCAGTGTACATGACCGACGACCAGCCGGCTCCCTGCCAGATACCCGAGATGATGTATATCGGTCTGAAGAACTCAGGTATAGTCATGAAGTTGATGCTCGAGTGAAAAAGTCCGTTCACCGGTCCTGTCACCGACAGAAGGATTCTCACCATACCACAGAGTACGATTACCGATACGAAGTTCGGCATGTAGAGGATGGTCTGTACCTTCTTCTTGATACCCTTGCTCTTTATCTGATTCAGAAAGATCGCCAGAATAATCGGAAAAGGAAATCCCCACAGCAGTCCGTAGACGCTGAGCTTTAGAGTGTTCACCAGATACCGCATAAAATCCGGTGATGACAAAAACCTCCTGAAGTGGTATCCTCCCACCCATTGGCTCCCGACAATTCCCTTGATCGGGTTGAAGTTCTGGAAGGCGATCAATATGCCTCCCATCGGGACGTACTTGAACAGTAGTGTAATCACCAATGCCGGTCCCAGAAAAATCACGTACAACTGCCAGTGCTGTCGTAAGTACAGCAGCAGGCTTCCCCGCCTTGCCTTTGCTTCCATTTGAATTTCCTCCTTTTGTGTGCAAATGTAAAAGCATCTCACTTCCGTTGACAAAATTCATTATAGATTCTATTTTTTCATTTGTCAATAATTTTTGTACATTTGCACAGTAAAATTTGTAAAACAGCCTTATTCTCTGTGCATGATTTTATTTTCGGGCTCCGTTATGTCGCAGTTATTATTTTACATTTGACAAATATTGGTTGTGGATTTATAATACAGAAAACCAAAGATAAGCAGAAGGCAGGTTTCAAATGTCAAATAGAGTAACAATACAAGACATCGCCGACTCCCTGGGGCTATCGAGAAATACAGTCTCAAAGGCGATAAACAATACCGGCATTCTCGCCGATTCGACAAGGCAGAGGGTTCTGGCGAAGGCTGTGGAGATGGGCTACAAGCAGTTCTCCTATATGGATATAGATGCCTTATCCGCTGTCTCCGCCCCTCAAGCCCCCGAGAAGAATGACATCGCGCTGATCACTACCTGGGCGCTCAATGGCTCTCATTTCTCTGCCACCATGCTCGATAAGTTTCAGCTGGAGCTTTCCAAACGCGGATACTCGATGAGCATGCATATAGCCAGAGGCGAGGATATCCGCCTGAAGAGACTTCCATCCTCTATCAGAACAGAGAACTGCGCCGCCATCATCTGCATAGAGGTCTTTGACGAGGCATATGCCAGGTTTCTCGCCGAATGCGGGATTCCTGTTCTGTTCGTGGATTCTCCCGTCGATCCGATGGGCGATCCGCTGCCGGCGGACATCCTTTTGATGGATAACCGTGACGGGATTCTTTCATTTTTTAAATCCATGCACCAGAGGGGCGTGACAGATATCGGCTTTATCGGTGAGATGCTTCACTGCCGTTCATTCTTTGAGAGATATATGGCTTTTACCAGCGGCGTCTCCCTATATGCGATGCATACGACAGATGAGTGGTGCATCACTCAGAAGGTTCCCGCCCTGGAGAAGGGAGAAAAGGGGAATCCTTCGGTGAATTTTCTCACGAAAAAATTCTCAGAGATGTCATCTCTTCCCCGCGCCTTCGTCTGCGCGAATGATTTTGTCGCGATCGATGCGATGAACGCCCTGAAGAGTCTGGGATATGAGATTCCACAGGACGTATATCTGCTGGGATTCGACGACTCCTCCGAGTCCAGGGTCGTAAGGCCTCAGATATCCACTGTACATATACACAGTCAGGTCATGGGCTTTACTGCCACAGAGCTCATCCTCTCCCGGATCAAGAACCCGGATATGAACTATCGCACCTGCTTCTGTGAGAGCAACCTGATCCTAAGAGAATCCACCGGTGATACACCGGTCTGATCATCGCCCTGTCAAGGCGGAAAGGAGAATATATGAACCGTTTTTTCAACCCTGATAACCCTGTTTTTTCTTTCCTGGGAAAGCTTCTCGACTGCATCATCCTCAATGCTCTGTGGTTTGTCACCAGCCTTCCGGTATTTACGATCGGCTCTTCCACCAGCGCGCTCTACTACTGCACACTAAAGCTCTCTCGAGAGAGTGGTTCCTCAGTGATAGGCGAGTTCTTCCACTCGTTTAAGACGAACCTTAAAAGCGGAGCAAAGCTCTCTGTCATCCTGATCCCCTGCGGTATAGCAATCGCCCTTGCGGGGCGATTCTATATGAGAGCCCTTCTTCCGCTTCCTCTGGTAGCTTTAGGCTGTGGACTGTGCCTGCTTTTTGCTGTCATCTATCTGATAGAGATCCTGTATGTCTTTCCTCTGCTGGCACGCTTTGAGAACACTACAGCCGCCATGCTTAAAAACGCGTTCGTAGTCGGCATCCGTTTTCCTCTTTGCACTGTGATGATGGCCGTCATCCATATCGCGATCTTCTATATCGGTTACAAGTACTTCTTTCCGATATTTTTCCTGGGCGAGGGATTCTGTGCTTTCATCTGCTCCTATCTGCTAAAGCCTGTATTTGCACTGCTCGAAGCCGGTTCACTGCATGAGGAGAAAGAGCTATGACCTTTCGCCAAGCCACCGCGCATCTGAATCGCCGTGAGAAGGCCGGATACATCTGGGATTACTACAAGCTTCCGATTTTTGCTGCAGTAATCGCTATCTGCATTGTACTCTCTTTTCTCGTGCACGCGCTTACCAAAAAGGATACTGCCCTCTCGATCGCCTTTATCAATATCTCTATGAGTGCTGATTCTATAGACGCACTGACCTCGCCATATATTAAGAGTCTGCCCGGCGGAGCCAAAAAATACGAGATACCTGTTCAACGCTTCATCCTCTCCTCCGATGCTTCGGACTCTGATACCTACGAGTATTCCTACGCCTCATCAGTAAAGCTTCTGGCGATGATCACAGCCAGGGATCTCGATGTCGTTTTTATGAGTACAGACTGTGCCGAAGATTTCATAAAAAAGGGCTACATTAAGGAAAGCATCCCGCTCGAGGACACCGACTTTTTTAGAAAATCCGGTCTTTCTGCTCCGATCTGCGCCGGAATCATCGATAATTCCGAGAGAAAAAAGCAGGCAGAGGCCTTTATCAGAGGAATTAAGTAGCCTTGCCATAATAAAATAAAATTTCTACGAATATTTCTTTATTTTATTTTGATTAGTCACCAGTTTTTTCTCATTTATTCGTTTTTTTATTTTATGTCTTTAAATTCAAGGATTCTTGTATTACAATGCATTCGTAAACAACAAGGACGTGATGCAAAGGCGCATCGGAACCCGAGGTTCCGTGCGCCTTTTTGCGTGCGCTGCACAGAAAGAAGGAAATATGTACACTACAAGACTTGAATCAGATTCAATCGGCTCCATGATGATCCCGGAAGACGTATATTACGGTGTCCAGTCTCTCCGCGCCAGCAGGAATTTTCAGATCACCGGTCAGAATATGAATACAGATTTCCTTCGCAATCTGGCTCTTATCAAAAAGGCCGCTGCAATCACGAATGCGGCCGCACATGATCTGGATGCCAAAAAGGCCGAGGCCATAGAGCGAGCCTGCGACGAGATCATCGCCGGTGACTAACAAGCTATGAAGCGTCTCTCTGTCAGAGGGCTTTTGGCGACCTAATCATTTTATTTTTAAAAATCTCTATATCACGGCTTAGTAAAAGACCAGGTCAGACCCCCGTTGGAGGTCCCGACCTGGTCTTTTTTTGTGCATTTGCACGTGTCCGCTTATACCTGTCTGACAGC
>ONIH01000027.1 GCA_900317825.1 uncultured Lachnospiraceae bacterium
AGTCTCGATAAATCTCTGTCTCAGCTGGTCGAGGAAGTGAAGCGGGCCTCCGAGAAAAGCCACGTGTCCCCTGATCGGCTTACCACAGGCAAGTCCTGAGATAGTCTGGTTTACTACCGCCTGAAAAATAGACGCTGCTAAGTCTTCTCTTGTAGCGCCTTCATTTATCAGCGGCTGGATATCTGTCTTTGCGAAAACGCCGCAGCGGGCGGCTATAGGATAGATAGAGTTATAATTTTTGGCATACTCATTAAGGCCCGATGCATCTGTCTGTATAAGTGATGCCATCTGGTCGATAAAAGAACCTGTACCTCCGGCGCAGACTCCGTTCATTCGCTCCTCTACATTTCCATTCTCAAAGTAGATGATCTTCGCGTCCTCGCCGCCGAGCTCTATGGCCACATCTGTCTGAGGTGCGTAGTGAGTAAGCGCCGTAGCTACTGCTACTACCTCCTGGCAGAACGGGATTCCCAAGTGTTTTGCGAGCGTAAGTCCTCCGGATCCTGTGATGACTGGTGCCACCTGATGGTCGCCTGCGGTCTTTATCGCGTCAGTCACCAGCCCGTAAAGTGTCTCTCTGATATTTGCAAAATGACGTCTGTAGTCAGAAAATAACAGCTCGTCCTCTGGGTTCAGTAATGCTACCTTAACAGTGGTTGAGCCGATATCAATTCCAAGTGTGTATGGTTTCTCTGACATATAATAACCTCTCATAATCATAATACTAATTCTTCAAATGGTTATTATATAGTAGAAAATGCTCTTATTCAACCTACAAAAGGACGATTGTGTTGTTTTAGATTGCGTGCAATGTATTTTTATTAGGATTCATTTTAAACGCATCATTGTTCAAATCTCCAGGATTTTTCACAGAATAAAGTATTTTGCTTTACAATTTCTTTATCGCATGTTATTGTTATAAAAACAGGGCAAAAAGACTATAAGAAAAATAAACAAACTCATAAAAGTCATGCAGAGGGCACTATGACGACCACTAAGAAGGAGGAACCACATGCACGTATTTCAGGATCTGGATATCAACGACACCGAATTCAATCCATTTAAGATGATAGGTCAGGACTGGGCCGCTCTTGTATCGGAAGCCGGCGATAAGACTAACGCCACGACTGTCCGCTGGGGAGGCTTTGGAGTCCTCTGGGATAAAAATGTAGCTACGGTCTATGTAAGGAACACCCGCTACACTAAGGAGCTTTTAGATGCTGGCGAGTATTTTTCACTGACTTTCTTTAACCCGGATCAGCCAAAGTACAAGAGCGCTCTGAAGTATATGAAGATGGCCTCCGGGCGTGTCGAGGATAAAATAAAGGCTGCCGGGCTGACTCTCGCCCATCGTGACGGTATCCCTTACATAGATGACGGAAGCACTATTGTCATCTGCCGCACTCTTGCTTCCTTTGATATGCCTGCTGATCATGTCCGCACTCCTTACATCCGTGAACAGTTCTTCGCTGATGGAACTGAACGCACCATGTATGTCGGCGAGATCAAGGGACTTTTCGCCAGATAAAAAAAAGCGGCTCCGCAAATCACGGAACCGTCTTTTTTTATAATTCCACTTCAAACCCACCTGTGAAGGTCTCGCCTGGCTTTAGGTCCTGGGAATACTTCCGGTCGGCGAGTTCGCCGTCGAAGTCTACGCTGTCTGCTCTGCCGTACCAGGGCTCGATGCAGATGAACGGTGCGTGTTTGCCGGCCGGTGACCAGATACCGAAGAGCGGTGTATTAATCTTCACTGTCAGATACGTTTTTCCATCAGGTCCGATAAGGCTTACCCTGTCAGCCTGGCGGTCCTCTATGATAAGCGCATCACCTGCGAAAAGCTCATCGGTCGGCGTTATCATTCCGCTGTCAAGTGCCAGGTCCTTAGTCTCTGTATTTATCAGGCCGCCATCGGCTATCGTGTGAACAGTCAGATGTGAAGGCTTAAAACCCATTTTTTCAAAAGATATGCGGTAAGCACTCCTGTCGCCCTGTCCATTGATAGGGCACATAAAGGCAGGATGCCCTCCTATAGAAAAAGACATGTAGCGGTCACTGTCATTAGTCACCGTCCATTTATTCGTGTAACCATGCTCTGTCAGCTGATAGGTGATTCGCAGAGTAAATTCAAACGGATACTTCAGCATCGTCTCATCGGATGACTTCAGCTCATAGATGACCGAGTCATTTTTTTCATCGATCAGAGAAAAATCCATGTCCCTGGCAAAACCATGCTGTCCCATCTGATATGACTTTCCGTCAATGCGGTACTCTTTATTTTTAAGAGAACCTACAAATGGAAAAAGTACCGGTGCATGGTGTCCCCAGAATGTGGGATCTGCGTTCCAGAGATATTCTGTCCCATTTTTTCTGAGAGAGACAGCTTCACCGCCATGAGTGTCAGTCGTGAGCACTATCCCATTTTTTTCAACTGAAGTCTGCATATATTTGTCCTTTCAGATAAGTAAATTCTTTTAACAAAAAAGGCAGAGGAACTGAAGTCCTCTGTCTTTTATTTATTCTACCAGATCAGTAATATCAAGGAATGAGCCGACAAGTCCTGTGATCTCACCCTTCTTGTCATAGAGAGGCGACTTGCTGGCGATAATGTCACGCTGGCGTCCCTGGATCAGGTTCTTTGTGCGGGCAAGGTTTGATTCATGTCCTTCCAGGACTTCCTCCTCACGCTTTTTAGAATCATCCGGATCAGTGTGCCAACCCATGTCCTCATCAGTCTTTCCGATGATCTCATCCTCAGAAGAGAATCCGTAAGCATTCAGGAAAGCCCTGTTCACGCCTGTGAATTTGCGGTTTTTATCCTTCCAGAAAATGGCTGACTTCGTAGTATCGAGGATCTGCTTGTAGAAACTGTCCTGCGGAGAAGTGCTGTTCTCGATGTCCTCAAGCTTCTGATAGACTGTCGTCACATCAGCATAAGTCACATAGCGAAGAACAGCGTGCTTTCTCTTCTGCGGTATTGCCTTTCCGGCGAAGTATCTGGTCTCTCCGTCGAGCATCGTGTACTTTATCAGCGGCTTGAATCCGTTGACAAAATACGTCGCCAGCTCATCGTATGTCAGGTTCATTGTCTCGAGGATATTATCACTTGCGAGGATGATCCTGTCCATGCCTTCGAGCTCCTGAAAAATGACCAGCATTCCGGGGAAAGAAGTCAGGTACTTTTTTTCCTGCTTGTTGAAATGGAATTCGCCTTCCATGTCGGCCTCCTTTTCTGATATTAGTCTTCGGTCGTTACCTTGATATGCAGCTCCTCGAGCTGTTTATCAGTTACCCTTCCCGGTGCGCCCATCATCAGATCTGCGGCATTTTTGTTCATAGGGAACGGAATTATCTCGCGGATAGAATCCTCAGCTGCGAGAAGCATTACCATTCGGTCGATTCCAGGGGCGATACCTGCGTGAGGAGGTGCTCCGTAGCTGAATGCGTTGTAGAGAGCCGGGAACTTCTGCTTTACATCGTCCTCTGTAAGTCTTACGAGTTCGAATGCTTTTACCATGATCTCAGGATCGTGGTTTCTTACAGCTCCTGATGAGAGCTCTACTCCGTTTACTACGAGGTCATACTGATCAGCCATGATAGTAAGAGGATCGATCTCGCCCTTCTCAGCCTTCTCCAAGGTTTCAAGTCCGCCCTTCGGCATCGAGAACGGATTGTGGCAGAACTCAAGCTCTCCTGACTCCTCACCGATCTCATACATCGGGAAGTCTACGATCCAGCAGAACTGGTACTGCTCTTTATCCATGTGTCCCGGAACTCTCTCACCGAAAGTCTTTATGACTGAACCGATGGTCTTCTGTGCCTGAGTCTTCTTTCCGGCTGAAAGAACTACCAGGGTATTCTCTTTGAGTCCCAGAGAATCCTTGATCTTATCGGAAGCAGGCTTTACGAACTTTGAAATGCCTCCGACGATCTCACCGTTCTCGTCAACTCTGAACCAGTAAGGCTTTGCACCGCTTATGACTTCTACGTCGTCACAGCCCTTGTCGATGAACTTCCTGCTCTCATGGAAATCAGAGATCACACAGGCTTTTACAGAAGCTCCGTCTTCATCGAATGGTCCGAAACCGAGTCCTTTCATCAGCTCTGTAGCGTCTACTGCTGTAAGGTCGATACGCAGATCCGGCTTATCTGTTCCGTACTTTTCAAGTGCTGTAAGATACGGGATACGGACAAACGGAGCCTTAGTGGAACGGTCGTATGTACCGAACTTTTCAAAAATAGGAGGAAGGACATCTTCGCATACATCGAATACGTCTTCCTGAGTAGCAAATGCCATCTCCATATCGAGCTGGTAGAACTCACCAGGTGAACGGTCTCCTCTGGCATCCTCATCCCTGAAGCACGGCGCTATCTGGAAATATCTGTCGATGCCTGAAACCATCAGCAGCTGCTTGAACTGCTGTGGAGCCTGCGGGAGTGCATAGAACTCACCAGGATGCTTACGTGCAGGTACCAGATAGTCTCTGGCACCTTCAGGTGAAGAAGCGGTAAGTATAGGAGTCGTGATCTCCATGAAGCCGTGATCCTGCATAGCTTCTCTTAAAGCGCGGATGACCTGGCTTCTGAGGATGATGTTATTTTTTACCTCAGGATTCCTCAGGTCTAAGTATCTGTACTTGAGTCTTACGCTCTCATCGGCTTCTCTACTGTGATTTATCTCGAAAGGAAGTGCCTCGTGGGTGCACTTTCCAAGAACTTTTACTTCTTCAGGAACGACTTCGATGTCACCTGTAGGCAGCTTCGGGTTCTTTGAGCTTCTCTCACGGACAGTACCTACTACCTGGATAGTAGATTCCTTTGTGATAGCCTTGAAGGCATTTACCATTTCCTCGGTGTCAGCAGTGATCTGTGTCACACCATAAAAATCCCTTAACACTATGAATGCAAGGCCTGCTCCGACCTCACGGTCATTTTCAAGCCAGCCGCAGAGGGTGACCTTTTTTCCGACATCTCCGATGCGAAGCTCTCCGCAGGTGTTAGTTCTCGATTGTGTCATTGTAAAACTCCTTTATCTCAGTATAGCCCGAGTCTGTAAGACCCTGCTTCTGGAATTTTTTATTTTTCTTCATACGCTCTATAAGGACTGTCTGTCCGTCAGCCCGAAGACTGTTCGCCTCTTTGATGACTGAAGCGAGCTTTCCGCTTTCGAGCTTTTTGTCGATAAGGAAGGCTGTCTTTGGTTTCTGCGGGATCTGGAAATCATGCTCTAAAAGAAGCATTATGATACGCTCGAATCCTATCGAGAAACCGCAGGCTGGCACTTCGTGTCCGGCAAAGCGGCCAACCATGTGGTCGTATCTTCCGCCGCCTCCACAGCTTCCGCCGAACTCAGGAATGGCTATCTCAAAAATAGTTCCGGTATAATATCCCATTCCCCTGACGAGTGTCGGATCGAATACCAGCTCGAAATCGGCAGTCTTGCAGTCATTTACATTCTCCGCGATCTCTTTCATGTTTGAAACGATCTCAGGGTCAAGGCTGTCACCAAGGATGGAAGCTAATGTCTCCACGCCTTCGGTCACGTCTTTTTTATCTTTTAACTGGTTAAAAATATCTAAGTATTTATCAACAGCCGCTGCATCGAAGCCCTCTTCGATAAGCTCTGACTTGACACCGTCGAGGCCGATCTTATCCATTTTATCGAGGGTGATGAAGAGGATATCGAACCTGTCCTCATCAAAGCCACAGTACTCAGCCATGGCCTTGAGGATCCTTCTCTCGTTTATCCTGATCTCGAATCCCTTGAAGCCTATCCTGTCCAGGCAGGTAGTAGTCGCAAGGATCAGCTCGATCTCGGCTAAGTCCGAAGGCTCTCCGAGGATATCTATATCGCACTGGGTAAACTGTCTGTATCTACCTCTCTGAGGTCTGTCAGCTCTCCATACATTTCCGATCTGGAGTGCCTTGAAAGGAGACGGCAGGTCATTCTCGTTATTCGCGTAGAATCTCGAAAGCGGAAGTGTCAGGTCGTAGCGCAGACCCATGTCTGAGACATCGAGGTCAGTCTTTGCATCCTCCAGGTGCAGCTTCTCACCGCGCTTTAATACCTTAAAGATCAGCTTCTCGTTCTCGCCGCCCTGGTTACTCGTCAGGTTCTTTATGTCCTCCATGCACGGAGTCTCTATTGGAGTAAAACCAAAGCCTCTGTAAGTATCTTTTATGATCCCGGTCACATAGTCGCGGATCTCCATCTCGCGAGGGAGGATATCCTTCATTCCGTTGACCGGCTTTTTCTTAAGTGCCATTATGTATCTCCTGTTACTTAGCTATCCAGTTTTCCCAATCCTTTACGATCGAGTCATCGTCAAAGTAGTTTATACGCATAACCTTCTGCATCTCATGGAGCGTCTGGTTCGTCTCTGCCACTGCGTGAGCCGTACCTGCCTTAAGTATATCATAGACATCAGGAATGCGCTTCTCCCACTCGTGTCTGCTCTCTCTTATCGGGTCAAGCACACGGTTCAGGACTTTGATCAGGAACTTCTTGCAGTCCATATCTCCAAGACCGCCCTTTGTGTAGTGTTCCTTCAGCTCGTCGAGGTTCGCGTAGTCAGGCCAGAACTCTGCGAAATCATCATCGGTAGCGAAAGCATCGAGATAGATGAATACGCAGTTTCCTTCGAGATGTCCCGGATCATCTTTTCTCAGATGCTGCGGGTCAGTGTACATGCTCTTTACTTTTTTCTCAAGAGAAGCAGGATCATCCGAGAGGTAGATGGCATTTCCCAAAGACTTGCTCATCTTAGCCTTGCCGTCGATTCCCGGAAGCCTCATGGCTGCCTTCGTATCCGGAAGCATAATCTCAGGCTCGACTAAGACTTCTCCGTAAGTCTGGTTAAACCTGCGGACTATCTCTCTCGCCTGCTCGATCATCGGTTCCTGGTCCTCTCCTACCGGAACACAGTTTGCCTTGAATGCAGTGATGTCAGCTGTCTGTGACACAGGATATGTGAAAAATCCTGCCGGGATGCCCTCACTTCCCGGCTTGTCAAAACCACGGAGAGTTATCTCGTTCTTTATGGTCGGATTTCTCGAAAGACGCTCTGTCGTAACCATATTCATAAAGTAAAAGGTCATGGCGTGCAGGGCCGGGATCTGTGACTGTACGCAGATCGTGGTCTTATCCGGATCTATGCCGACTGACAGATAGTCAAGAGCGACTTCGATCATATTATCCCTGATCTTCTGAGGGTTCTTCGCGTTATCTGTAAGAGCCTGGTCATCAGCGATAAGGATATTTATCTCATCGAATCTGCCGCTGTTCTGAAGCTCCACTCTTCTGCGGAGCGAACCGACGAAATGACCCAGATGCAGCTTTCCGGTCGGTCTGTCACCTGTCAGGATTATATTTTTATTCTTCTGTTCTGCCAAAATGTGCCTCCTAGGATATCTTTTTAAATATCAGCGCTGTCATAGGCGGTGATACTATTTTTTCATCGGCTATGACCGGTTCCTTAGCGTTCCAGTAATCTGACCTCTCTGAGTCTATGCAGAGCTGCCACTTTCCCGAAGGAAGCGCCAGTGACTGCTGGTATGCTGAACCATTGAAGATCATCAGGACTTCTCCGCTCTTGTCTCCTCCCTGAACGAGCACCAGCCCTTCAGGAAGCGAATCAGCGTTGCCGCCCGAAACCCTGAAATCAGATGAAAGTCCGTCATCTGTCCGGTTCAGGAGCGGAAGTGACTTGCGGAATCCGATCAGTCCTCTGTAGTATTTTATCAGGTCAGAATGTGCGTAGAGTTCGTCCCACTTCACGGCGTTTTCTTCTATCGAAGCATTATATGAATTCTCATCACCGTTCTTCGTCCTGGCGCCCTCTTCGCCCGACAGGAAAAATACCCGTCCAGGGCAGCACATGTAAATGGCTGCGCAGAGCCTGTTCTGTGCCAGACGCTTCTCCTCCGGATCGCCCACCGGCTTAAGCCAGTTGACGGCCGAGAGTTTGTCCCAGAGAGTCAGGTTATCGTGGCAGGACAGATAGGTAATGCTCTGCCCCGGGTTTTCTACCGGGAAATCACCTCCGCCTAAGCAGGAGAGGATTCCCTTTTTAAGCTCTGCAGCATCTCCGCCGCCATCGGCAAATCCTGACTCCTCTTTTTCAAAGACAGAACCCTTTACCGCATCCCTGATGCCGTCATTAAACATGCCGATCTCAGGATCCAGTTCTTTGAAGTGTGCCTTATCTGACGGAATGAACTTTCCCTCTATGTGGGTCTTATCCGCACCCCACGGCTCACCGTAGATAAGCTTCTCACCTTTTCCAAACTTCTCATCGAGAGAATTCTGGATGTCGTTCATCAGGGAAGTATCCAGGAGTCCCATCAGGTCGAACCTGAATCCGTCCATGTGATACTCACTGGCCCAGTAGAGAACCGAATCCTTTACGAACCTGTGTGCCATCGGCATCTCAGAGGCGAAATCATTGCCACAGCCTGAACCGTTCGAAGGCTTCCCATCTTCGTCTACTCTGTAGTAATACCACGGAACTGTCTTCTGGAATGAAGAATCCAGGCTGTAAGTGTGGTTATAGACCACATCCATGATGACCCTGAATCCTGCCTTGTGGAGTGCCATGACTGCTTTCTTAAGCTCTGTGATGCGGACTTCTCCTCTGTAAGGGTCGCTGGAGTAGCTACCCTCAGGGCAGTTATAGTTCACCGGGTCGTAGCCCCAGTTAAACGGCTCTCCGGCCTTCCCGCCTTTCAGATGATCTGCAAATGAAGCTGCCTCATCGACACTTCCGTAATCATAGACAGGCATCAGCTGTATATGTGTAACGCCTAAATCCTTTAAGTACGCGATTCCGGTCTTTGCAGACTTGTCTTCTCCGTTCAGGTAGGTCTTTTCCTTTGTAAAGGCAAGGAACCTGCCCCTTACATCATCCGGAAATCCGCCTGACTTGTCCCATGAAAAATCCTTCACATGGACTTCGCAGATCACGGTATCATCAGTCTTTGCCGGCGGACGGTCTTCTATCCAGCCTTCAGGATCTGTGGTACGCAGGTCTATCACCATGCTGCGTTTCCCGTTCACACCACAGGCCTTTGCGTAAGGATCAGCTGTAATGACTTTGCCGTCTTCGTGCTCTATCTCGAAGTCATAATAAGTACCGGACAGATTTTTACGGCTGTGAAGCGTGAACACGCCATTTTTTCCGTACTGCATCTGATAGACGATGATAGGCTCGTCTTCTTCTGTCCCATCTTCTTCCCTCGACCCATGTGAAAAAAGTCTGAGGCTTACATTCAGGGCACACGGACTCCAAAGCGCAAATGTCGTTCCACTGTCGTCGGCAAAAGCTCCCAGACGGCCGTTATGATCATATTTTGATGAAAAAGAACTACTCAGGTAAAAATCTTTCCATTCTCTTGGTGTACGGCTCATTACTTGTACTCCCTTACATGGTGGTCTTCTATACAGCCTGCCCTTACCAGGTTCTTATAGCCTTCCTTCCTGAAGAGCTTTACAGCCTTCGAAGGTCTGGTGTTATAGTCACCGTAGATGTATATCGTCGTCTCAGGATCCGGGATACGGTTGTGGATCGTCGATACATTATTCATAGGGACGTTTATCGCCTGCGGGACATGGTCCTTTTTGAATGTCTCCTTATCCCTGATATCCACGAGGGCTGTGCCTTCTGTGGTACGAGTGATATTTATCGCCTGGTTTAAGGTTATCTCTTTTGTTCTTGAAAAAATACCCATACATAGTAAAAGGGCGCCTTGGCGCCCTCAACTTTAATCTCTATAAATCAGTCATCCTCTGCTTTATCCGGTCTAAAACCCTCTCAGGAACTGTACCGTCCTGATAAAGGTCTTTGAACAGGCTCTCTGAATCTAACAGTGCTGTCACATCCAACCACCCGCCGTTCCGGAATTCCTCATCGAATATACCAAACACTTTCCTGTCTGAAAGCAGATCCTTCAGAGGAACATTCTCATACTGCATTTAATCGATCTCCATTTCAGACTCTCTTCAGATACTCTCCTGTACGTGTATCGATCTGAAGCTTATCTCCTGTATTTACGAAAAGAGGTACCTGAACTTCAGCACCTGTCTCGAGTGTAGCAGGCTTCGTAGCACCGGTAGCTGTATTTCCCTTAAGTCCCGGCTCAGTATCTGTAACCTCAAGCTCTACGAAAAGAGGAGGCTCTACGGCGAATACATCTCCGTTGTGTGAGCAGATCTTTACCATTTCGTTCTCTTTAACGAACTTCAGTGAATCTCCGATGTCTTCCTTTGGAAGTGAGATCTGGTCGTATGTCTCTGTATCCATGAAGTAATACAGGTCACCGTCATTATACAGATACTGCATATCTCTTCTGTCGATGTGTGCCTGTGGGAACTTCTCTGTAGGACGGAAGGATGTCTCGATGACTCCGCCGTTCTTTATATCCTTGAGCTTTGTACGAACGAATGCTGCACCTTTTCCAGGCTTTACATGCTGGAATTCGATGATCTGATAAACCCCGTTATCGTACTCAATAGTAATGCCGTTTTTAAAATCGCCGGCTGTAACCATATAAAAACCTCCTTGCGTCTTTTCAAAAATTACCCATATATTCTACATGAAACCTTTATTAAATGCAAGTATTTTTCAATGTAAAACAGGCTCTTCCACTCTTTTCATAAAAAAATCGCCGTCAGGAGGCGGCGATCAGTGTATTTACATGGCAAAATCTTCGGTAGGACGGGAAACAGCAGTACTTTCTTTAGTAAGACTCTGGTACTGTCCCATCAGCTCATCCTTACGAAGCTGTCCCAGGGTTCCCTCAAGGTCGAGCTCTGAAGGATCCTGTCCGCTCAGGTCAAAAGTCCTGTTCGGGTCATAGAGCTTAGCAAAATCATAAGCTCCGAATGATTCTTCCTGCTTCTTCTGAACCTTTGGAGCATCATCTGCTGCTTTCGCCGGTTCCTTTCCGTTGTCTGAGTAGGCGTTTGTAACGGCTGCGATATCGTCGTCTAACGGCTTCTGCCTGATAGCTGACGCATCATAAGCCTGCGCTCTGTTTGTATATGAAGTATTCGAAATAGCTGATATATTCATATAGGTCACCTCATTCATTTCTCCCGTCTCTTAGTTCCTGTACATTATACATATCGGCATTTCTTAGAAAAGTTTATGTTTTTTTTAAAATACACAAACAATCATCACTTATCACCGATCATTTTTCTCAGCTCGTTCATGAAGGTATTGGCGTCCTTGAACTCGCGGTAAACCGATGCAAAACGCACATAAGCCACCTGGTCGACGTTCTTGAGCTTATCCATGACTATCTCGCCGATCACAGAGCTCTCGATCTCACGCTCTTCTCTCGAAAAAATATCCTTCTCTATATCATTTATCATCTTCGTGATCTGCATGGCGGATACAGGCCGTTTGTAGCAGGCTGCAAGGATTCCCTTTTCTATCTTCGTCCTGTCGTACTGCTGGCGTCCCTGATCCTTTTTGATCACGATAAGAGGGATAGTCTCGACCTTCTCGTAAGTAGTGAAACGCTTGTTGCAGTCGTCGCAGTGACGGCGGCGCCTGATCGAAGTATTGTCATCAGCCGGCCTGGAGTCTATAACTCTGGTATTATCCGACCCACAATATGGACATTTCATACTAGCTTACTCCTTCCTCAGACGTTAAAGCGGAATAAAATAACGTCCCCGTCCTGGACCACGTACTCTTTTCCCTCTGTCCTTACGAGACCTTTTTCTCTGGCTGCAGCCATGGAACCGCACTCCATCAGGTCTTTGTAAGCAACAGTCTCAGCGCAGATAAAACCTCTCTCAAAGTCAGAATGGATCTTGCCGGCTGCCTGCGGAGCCTTCGTGCCCTTGGTAATAGTCCATGCTCTTGTCTCGTCCTCACCTGTGGTAAGGAATGAGATGAGACCGAGAAGTGAATATGATGCCTTGATCAGCTTGTCAAGTCCTGACTCTTTGAGTCCGAGATCTGACAGGAACTCCTTCTTCTCCTCTGGATCATCAAGCTCCGAGATCTCCTGCTCTATCTCAGCGCTTACTACAAAGACCTCTGAACCATCGGTCTTCGCGTAGTCTCTTACTGCCTGTACATGCGGATTCGAAGCTCCGTCATCTGCTAAGTCATCCTCGGCTACATTTGCAGCGTAGATAGTAGGCTTTGCTGTAAGAAGATTGTATCCCTTCATCAGCTCCTCTTCGTCCTCATTTTCACACTCAAAGGCCTTTGCCATTTTGCCCTCTTCGAGGAATGGCTTTAACCTCTCGAGAAGAGCCACTTCTGGCTTTAATGTCTTGTCCATATTGGACTGCTTCTTTATCTTCTGGTAGCGGCGGTCGAGAACCTCCATATCAGAGAAGAGAAGCTCGAGATTTATCGTCTCGATATCTCTCTTCGGATCGATGCTTCCGTCTACATGGACGATGTTCGAATCCTCAAAGCAGCGTACCACATGGATAATGGCATCGCACTCACGGATATTCGCGAGGAACTGGTTTCCAAGTCCCTCACCTTTGCTGGCGCCCTTTACGAGTCCAGCGATATCGACGAACTCTATGACAGCAGGGATCGTCTTCTTGCTGTGGTTCATCTCGGTGAGTTTTTCAATTCTCTCATCCGGGACATTTACGACTCCGACATTCGGATCTATCGTGGCAAACGGGTAGTTCGCTGCGAGCGCTCCCGCCTTGGTCAGTGAGTTAAAAAGTGTGCTCTTGCCTACGTTTGGGAGGCCTACGATTCCGAGCTTCATGGTTTAAAAAATCTCCTTCTTATGACATATATTTGCTAACATTTGATGAATCGACCGGTTCAAACGGAACCCAGCCGTATAACAGGCTTGACGGAACTCCGCTGATGCCCTTGGCTGACTTTCCGCTGCCAAGTGCCTGAGCTATCTCTACGGCTTTCTTTACCTGACCCTTTGCATTCTGGAAAACTGTGTAGCTCATTTTTCCATCGGCGATGGACTGGCAGCCATCTGCCGTAGCATCGACTCCGGTAACAGGTATCTGTGACGGGTCAAGACCATTATCCTCTAACGCCTGAACAGCGCCTAAAGCCATCGTGTCGTTATTGCACAGGATAGCGTCTACAGACTGACCAGTCTTAAAGAACAGGTCGAGCTTGTGGCGGGCTTCGGTATCTGTCCAGTTACAGTAATCCTGGAAGAGGATATTCACCTTGACGCCCTCACGCTTGAAAGTGTTCTTGTTCGAGAGAGTTCTCTGGATAGTAGCTGAATGCCCCTTCTCTCCCTCGAGGATCACGATATTAAGCTCTTTCTTTCCGACTTTTTTGATGACGTACTCAGCCTGAAGCTTTCCGCACTGCTCCTCGTCTGAAGCTACATACATATACTTATCTGCTTTAAGAGCACTCTCATCCGGCTGGTTATTTACATAGATGATCGGAAGGTCTCCTGCTGCAATCTCTATCTGCGGAGCTGTTGTCGCATCAGCGAGACGGCAGATGATAGCTGAATATCCGCCTGCAGCTGCTTTTCTGGCAGCTGCTGCCTGCTTCTCTACGTCATTGCCGCACTCCTGGTCATCTATCTCGACTCCGGCACTCTGTGCCTCGCTCTTTATGGCTGTCATCAGTGACTTTCTGTAGGCGTCTTCCTCATCTGTTCCGATAATCATTATCTTGCCACCGCCAGCGGTTGATGCAGAGCCTTTTGATGAGGCAGTGCATCCTGAAAGGAGGCCTGCGCTCATCGCAAGAATGCCCGCGAAAGCTGCTAATTTTTTAACAAAAGATCTCTTCATTACGATCTGCCTCCTCAAATCTTAAACTCATTTACATATCCGGTCAGTGTATCTGAAGTATCGGCGAGCTCTCTCGAGTTATCCTTTACTTCCTGGCTCGACTTAGTGATGTTCTCGGCCTTTTCTACCATATCCTCAGAAGTCTTCAGGATCTCATCTGAAGAAGCTGCCTGCTCCTCAGAGATGGCTGCTACGTTGGCAGCAACGTCGTTTACCTTATCGACGTCAGTTACCATATCATGGATGATCTGGTCTGACTCCTGGATATTCTTGTAGATATCATCGAAGGTAGAAACAGCTGTATTTATAAGCTCTGTGTTTGCCTTGATGCTCTCGGCACTGTTGTTGGCCTGGTCGACTACCTTTGCGATAAGTCCCTTGACCTGAGTGATCAGCTTCGAGATGCTCTGGGCGCTGTCAGCTGAATTCGAAGCCAGAGAACCGATCTGGGATGCAACGACTGCGAATCCCTTGCCGCTCTCTCCTGCTCTTGCAGCCTCGATCGAGGCGTTGAGTGAGAGAAGGTTCGTCTCATCAGCGATCTCTGAAATGACTTCGACGATCTTCGTGATCTCCTCTGAAGCGCTTCCTACTTCACCGATGCTGTTTACGAGCTCGGTGTTTGCCTCTTCGATCTCGCACATAGCCTTTGACAGCTTCTCCATGTCGTCACGGCCCTTCTGTGAGAGCTCTACGGTTGACTTCATCGAATCGTTTGCCTTCGATGACTTATCCTTTGTATCAGATACGACCATGGCAAGGGTTGTAGCGTTTTCCGCGATATCGTTTACTGCTTTTGACAGCTGATCTACAGTCTCATTCAGGTTCTTCATCGCATTCGACTGTGACATCGAGTCATCAAGCATCGACTTCGATACTTCGTCTGAAGAATCCGACTGCTCTTTGAGCCTTGCTGACTCGTCGTTTATCTTCGAGAGCATGGCACGCATCTTCTTTACAAACTCAGCCACAGAGCCAGACATAGCACCGATCTCGTCGTTTGACTCCTGCTTTACATCGATAGTAAAGTCGCCGTTGCTCATGGCAGTGATGTTCTTCGTGATGTCAGAGATAGGAGCTGTAACCTTCTGTACTACAATGCTGATCAGGATAGAGATGAGCACTGCTGCTATAACTCCCAGGATGATAAGCAGAGTAGTCATCTGACTTACTCCTGCAAAAATAGTACTCGTCGGGATGTACGACACGAGAAGCCAGTCTGTTCCCTCGATCTGCTGGAAAGCCACGAGGTTTTTAGCTATAGTGTCGTTCTCATAATTCATCGTAGCCACATGCCCTGCTATTCCCCTGAGGAGATCAGAAGATGAATCCCGTCCTAAAGTCTTTCCGGCAATGGTATTATCCGGACTTGCGAGGATAGTGCTATCGTCAGTATCGATAAGCATGGCCCTGGCGTCTGTCATTTTGACACCGGAGTTTACTATCGTAGAGATCTTATCGAGTGACAGGTCTGCTCCGATGACTCTGATCTCGTCAGAACCGTCATCGATCATACCAGTAGCGGAGATGACCTGTGCTCCATCGTCATTTTTATATGCTGCACCAAAATGCATGGAAACTGAAGTAGTACCCTGCTTGTACCAGGTGGAATTCAACGGGTCTGTAGTCGAGAACTTCGAATCCTTAGGCTTTATGACCTGTCCTGATGCTGTGCCGATATGCATTCCATCGGCGGCGTTTGAATTATAGCCGTAAGTCGCGTCGATAATGGACTGAAGCTCCTTATCGTCTGGCTTCGTCTGTTCGATCATGTACTTGATAGATGAAAAATCGGCGAGATTTTCGTTCATCCATGCGCTGATATTATCAGCCTGGTTCCCGATAGATGATGACAGCTCGTCTGTCGCCATCTGGCTGATCCTTTTCCTTGATGAGTACGCGGATATGACAATGAGCACTAAGATCATGATCAGTACTGCCGGTACTATCAGGCCCATGAGTTTTGCTCTGATAGAGCTCTTCTTCGCTCCGGAAGCCGGGGCATTTGCTGCTTTTTTCTTCATGTAACCTCCTGAAACGTTACTATTCACGGCACCTCCCCAATCAGACCGCAGACCAACCGCGCTTACGCGCGTTTGCCGCATCTTCGATGCTAAAAGTCTGCGGTTGCTGGGTTCTGTGGGTATTCAAACGTCCGCACAAGTGCGTCCGTCGTGAACCCCCACAGAAGCCTGCCGTGAATAGTAACCCTGAAACCATATCCCCTTTTGTATTAAAACGCTCTTATGATATAATACACCAAAAGGAGAAAAAAATGAACATTAAATTACTAAAAGAAGACGATTATATTTCTGTTATGAATTCAGAAAATAAAAAATGGCGGGAAGAGAACGTAAAGCAGGGGACTTTTAAGAGCTTTGACGGCACAAAGATAAATTACTACTACGCTATTCCGAAAGAGCGTAAGGGAAATATCATGATGTTCCACGGCTACTCCGAGTTTTTTGGCAAATACCATGAGATGGCGTGGTATTTTTTCCAGGAGGGATATGCTTTCTTCTTTATGGAAATGCGCGGTCACGGGTATTCCCAGCGTTTCGTCGACAGGATGGACTATGTCTGGATTGACACCTACGATAACTACGTCGACGATCAGAAGGCTTTCTATGACAAGGTCGTAAAAGACAAGCTCGGCAAAAAGCCACTCTACCTGTTCTGCCATTCGATGGGAGGAGCAGTCGGTGCCCTCTTCCTTGAAAAATATCCGGACATCTTTAAAAAGGCTGTCCTCAGTTCTCCAATGCTCCAGATAAATACAGGTTCCTACCCGAGGCTCGTCGCGCGAGCTGTCATGTGGTACGCCCGTCGCCGCCGTCTTGGAAAAATGCCAGGTCCCGGCCAGCGAGAGTGGGACCCTGATGACAGGGCTGACCGCGAGTACACCTATTCGAAGGCGAGATACGACTACGTAAAGGAGATGCAGCTAGAGGATGTCCACCACCAGACCTGCTGCGCGACCTTCGGCTGGATGGATGCGTCCTTTAAGGCCGACAGGAAGCTGGTGCGGAATGCTTCGAAATGCGTGACACCTGTCCTATTATTCCAGGCAGGCGCCGATACGCTCGTCACTGCCGAAGGCCAGAACAGATTCGCAAAAAAAGCGCACGACGTGACTGTCGTGCGCTACGAAAAGGCCGCCCATGAGATCTTCTCAGACGCCTATGATACAAGAGTCGATTACTTCACCAGACTCTTTACTTTTTTGCAAAGCTGAGAAGTCTGCTTACATTTATCTCAAGCTGCTCACGGGTCACTGTGCCGAGCTCAAGTCCCGTGAGTATGTCTTCATAATCGTGCCTGCTGCCCGGCATGAAAAGCGTGGTTCCGGCTGCTGCTACTTTTGCAGGCTCAGGATATCCCCATTCCGAGTTCTTCTCGGACATGCCCGGCACTACCCAGTCTGTCATCAGCACTCCCTTAAATCCGAACTCGCGCCTTAAGATATCTGTCATCAGGTCTTTTCTCTCTGAGGTGTGGATTCCGTTTATCAGGTTATAACTGCTCATCACAGATCCAGGCTGTGAGGCTCTTACAGCTATTTCAAATCCTCTTAAGTAAATCTCACGGAGAGCACGCTCGCTGGCGCAGGAGTTGCTGACCATCCTGTTCGTCTCCTGATTATTCGCGGCAAAGTGCTTTATGGTCGTGTATCTGCCCTGATGCTTCTGGACTCCGTTTGTAACGGCAGCTGCCATATATCCGCTTATCAGCGGGTCCTCCGAATAGTACTCGAAGTTCCTTCCGCATCTGACGTCACGCTGGATATTAAGAGCCGGTGCCAGCCAGATATCTACTCCGTAGATCTCCATTTCAGAGCCTACTACATCTCCGCACTCTTCCGCAAAGTCAGTGTCCCAGCTCTGTGCAATGGCTGTTCCGATAGGGATAGCTGTTGCGAACTGGTACTTTATCTCTCCTCCGCTCTCTGTCCTCTTCTGAGCATTTCTGTACTGGATTCCAGGAATCACCTGGACTACCTTAGGACCGAATTCATAGAGTGAATTCATCATAGGATTTCCATACGAGTACGTACCGTCCTTATCGACTCCATACTTTCTGTCAAGTCTAAGCCCCGCAGGACCATCGGCCATCACCAGGCCGCGAATTCCCTTGTCCTTCTCTTCAAAAGTCTCTCCGGCACTTCCCGGAACCTTCTGTCCGGCAGCCCCGATAACAGATTCTATAGTGTTATCCTTATAGGCTCCAACTGAGAGCTTCGCGAGCTCCTCGTTCGGCATCTCCTTTACTGCTTCATCTATCTGATCAGGCTCATCGTAGTTTACATCTACGCATTCTATGTCATCCTGGGTAAACTCAATGACCTGGGCTTCCGCCGCATCGTCCGGTATCACTCTCTTTTTTTCAGGAGTAAAGTCCGCAAAGTCTGTTTCTCCCAGAGCATTTCTTACCTGCTTTGTCTTTATATCCTCTGCTGTCCGCAGCACACAGACAGTTTTCACCTCGTCAGAACTCTCACCGACAGAAATGACTGTATCTCCGGCCGGGATGATATATGCTGCCGCAGCCTCGTCAAAGCAGGCTATGTCTCTTAAATCCACCTTTACGGAGACAGACTTTTCTCTCCCTGCATCTACCACCGGAGTCTTGATAAACCCCGCAAGTACACGAAGTGGTTGGTCGAGACGCTCATCCGGAAGCGAGGCATAGACTTCTACTACCTCACGTCCCTGGAAGCTTCCGGTATTTTTTACCTTTGCGTTTACGGTCAGGATCCCGTCATCTAATGAAGCATCCTTTGGAGTCACCTTAAAGTCAGTGTAGCTCTTTCCATATCCGAACGGGAAAAGAGGCTTTGCTCCCTCAGTCCCGTAATATCTGTATCCGACATAGATGCCTTCACCGTAACGGGTGTTATTTTTCTTTGCGAACTCTCCTACCGACTCACGGTCCTTCCATGAAACCCACGAAGCGGACAGCTTTCCTGAAGGATCTGCTTTTCCTAAAAGGATATCAGACAGGACTACTCCCGTAACCGCTCCAAGCTGTGATAAAAGCAGGATATTATCAACTGCGTCTGCTACAGGCGATAAGTCCACCGGACCGCCTACATTCAGGACCAGCATGAATTTTTTATAGTCAGCCTTAAGCTGCAGGATGTCGCTTATCTCAGTCTTTGTCAGCAGGAAATCTCCGCGGATCCCCTGTCTGTCTGTTCCCTCACCGCAGACACGGGAGAGCACGTATATGGCCACGTCGCCGCTACCAGTCGGAATGTCATACTCAGGCTCTGTCTCTATTTTTCCCATCGAATACTGGATCGGGTTCATGCCGGACTTCATGGCCTCTTCTTTTATCTGCTTTACGAAGCCTGCGTGGTTTTCTTTTTTTACCCGGTCGTACTCGTCCATCCACTCCTTCGTCGTCACCGTAAATCCAGCTCTCGTAAGCCCCTTCTCAGCTGTCACGTAGAATCTCGAATTCACATCTCCGGAACCCGTTCCGCCTTTAAGCGTGTGTCTCGCGCCGTTTCCATAAAGTCCTATCGCGCATGGTCCTTCAAGAGGAAAATCCCCGTTCCTCTTTAAAAAAAGTGTGCAGCCAGCGGCTCCCCTTCTCATCTCTCTTATATGCTTTTTTTCATGATCTAAAAGTTTCATAAGGCCTCCTTTTTCTTATTAACAAATCTGATAAAATCCATTATAATGTGCGAAGGAGGTTTTTACAATGAATAATTTCGTATATGACATCCCGACAAAAGTCTATTTCGGGAAAGATGAAGAACTGAATGTGGGGAAATACTTAAAGGAATTCGGCGCCACAAAGGTGCTCCTTCACTACGGCGGTCACTCCGCTGAAAAGAGCGGTCTCCTTGGAAAAGTGCGGAAGGCCATGGATGATGAGGGCATCCCTTTTGTAGAGCTCGGCGGCGTTCGTGCCAACCCTTCGATCGAGCTTGTCCGCAAGGGAGTTAAGCTCGCCATCGATGAAAAAGTAGATTTCATCCTGGCCGTAGGAGGCGGTTCTGTAATGGATTCGTCAAAGGCCATCGCTCACGGCGCCGCAAATCCTGGAGTCGATGAGTGGGACCTTCAGCTTAAAAAAGTGCCGTTCACTAAGTCTCTTAAGAAGGGCTGCATCCTGACCATCGCCGCTGCAGGTTCTGAGATGAGCGATTCCTGTGTCATCTCAAACGACGAGCTTCATATGAAAAAAGGCATCAACTGCCCTCAGAACAGGATGAACTTCGCCATCGAAAACCCGTGCCTTACCTTTACAGTGCCAAAATACCAGACAGCCTGTGGCGCAGTCGATATCACTATGCACACTCTCGAGAGGTATTTCAATAAAGGCGATCACACTGAGCTTACCGACGCGCTTGCCGAAGCAGTCATGAGAGAAAATAACAAAGCAGGAAAGATCTGTGTAGAAGACCCTGAAAACTACGATGCCCGTGCCACTATGATGTGGGCGAGCTCGATAGCTCACAATGACCTGACAGGGCTCGGCCGCGGCAAATTTTTACAGCTGCACCAGTTCGAGCATGTGATAAGCGCTGTCTATCCTGAAGTCGCACACGGAGCAGGACTTGCTGCACTCTGGCCAGCCTGGGCGAGATATAATATGCCTTATAACAAAGACCGCTGGGCCAAATTCGCGAAGAATGTCTGGGGCGTGGACTGCGACGAAGCCCATCCAGAGATCGGTGCCTCAAAGGCTATCGACATGCAGGAGGACTACTACCGTTCGATCGGTATGCCAGTTACTCTGCGTGAGCTCTCTCCGAAGATCACTGAGGATGATCTGACGAAGTTCGCAGATATGGTGTCTGAAAACGGAAATCGTGTCTTAGACGGTCCTAAACCGCTTGACCGAAACGACATTCTCGCCATCTATAAAGAGGCATTTTAACTTTCTGCTGGCCTCGAGCCGCACGACTGCACTATTATCTGACATAAAAAGTAAGCCCCCTGATCTCATATGAAATCGAGGGGCTTTTTTGCCGGATCTTTATTCAAATCTCTCGTCGATAACTCTCTTTGACTTCTTCTCAGAGCGCGGCAGGACGCCGATCTCGACTACTTTTACGATAGGAGTGAAGCCTATGCGCGCCTTTACCTTTTCAGCAACAGCCTCTGCAAGTTCAGCAAAATCCACAAGACCAGTTGTAGCCTCGACATAGATACGCATTGTATCCTTTCCGTCGAGATGTGAGATACGGATCTGGTACTCGCTCGAGAGGTCATCGAAGGTCGCAAGGATCTCTTCTATCTGCTTAGGGAAGACGTTTACACCCTTTATCTTCATCATGTCATCAGAACGTCCCATGATCGTGTCTATTCGAGGATACTTACTGCCACACGCGCAGTCTCCCGGAATGATACGCGAGATATCATGCGTTCTGAATCTGATCAGCGGAGCTCCCTCCTTCACGAGAGTCGTAATGACTATTTCGCCCCAGGTGCCGTCCGGTACGTTCTCACCTGTCTCTGGATTTATGATCTCGAGATAGATGTAATCGTCCCAATAGTGCATTCCGCACTCATACTTACAGCTGATACCGATACCAGGTCCGTAGATCTCGGTAAGTCCGTAGATATCGTAGATCTCGATCCCGAGTTCTCCCTTGATTCGGTTTCTCATCTTCTCGCCCCAGCGCTCGGAGCCGATGATGCCCTTTTTCAGATATATCTTATCTCCTAAGTCTTCCTTCTCTATCTCCTCGGCGAGAAGAAGGGCGTAGGAAGAAGTCGAGCATAAAACTGTCGTCTTCATATCCTGCATGAACTGAAGCTGCTTCTTTGTATTTCCGGGACCCATAGGAACAGCCATTGCTCCGAGCCTCTCGCAGCCAGCCTGGAATCCAATCCCGGCAGTCCAGAGTCCGTATCCCGGAGTGATCTGTACCCTGTCCTTATCTGTGACTCCTGCCATCTCATAGCAGCGTTTGAACATATCGGCCCAGTCATCCACGTCCTTTGCAGTATAAGGAATAATGACAGGTGTACCGGTAGTTCCGCTCGAAGAATGGATGCGGACTATTTTTTCTTCAGGCACAGCCATAAGTCCAAGCGGATAAGCATCTCGCAGATCCTGTTTCTGCGAAAAAGGAAGTGCCTTAAATTCTTCAATAGTTTTAACTTCTTTAATGCCCGCTTCGCGAAGTTTTTTCCCGTAAAAATTATCCGACTTCTCCAGGCGTTTTACCTGGTCGTTTACCATCGCTAGCTGATCGTCATTTATTTCCATAGTTTAATGCCCTCTCGTTCACTTCCCAGAGTTTCTCAGGAAGTCTGTCGTGTATCGCTTTCTGTATGTCTTCTGTCTCAAGTCCCAGCTCTCCGGAACGGACTGCCGCTCCTAAGAGAAGGACGTTTAAGACTTTTGAGTTTCCTATTTTCTCAAGTGCCTCGTCTGTCTCTATGACAGTCAGGTTCTGTACTTCTTTTTTCAGGTAATCGATCTGAGCCTTGTCGTCGTATTCGGCTATCCCTATCATGGCTGACACCGGCTCCACCGGCCTGCGGCTTACGACTACGGCACCGTTCTTTTTAAGGAACGGGAGCTGCCTTACTGCCTCACCCGGTTCGAATGCGATGATAAGGTCTGCCTGACCCTTTCCGATAAGCGGTCCGTTTATGCCGTCTCCGATCTTTACATGAGAAAATACCGAGCCGCCGCGCTGCGCCATTCCTATTGTCTCAGCTGTCTCCACTTGCATTCCACGGTTCATCGCAGCAGCTGCGATAAGCTTGCTCGCAAGTATCGTTCCCTGGCCCCCGACTCCACAGAGGATTATATTCTTACTCATTATGACCACCTCCGCTTATAGCCTGTACCGGACAGATCTGCTCGCAAAGAGTACAGCCGGTACAGAGAGTCTCATCTATCGAAGCCTTTCCGTCCTTAAAAATCAGTGCCGGGCATCCCAGTTCATTGATACATCTCTTACATCCTATACACTTGTCAGGATCTATGTGTGACTGACCTGACTTCGGCTTGAACTTTACGATGCATGGCGACTTGAAGATGATAGCCTTGACTCCCGGCTCATCTGCTACCCGCTTAACCGTTTCAACAGCCTTATCGAAATCCAGCGGATCTACCGTCTCTACCGTCGTAAGTCCTATGGCGCGGAGGATTTTTTCGATGCTTACCTTGTCTACTACATCGCCCATCAGGGTATGTCCCGTACCCGGATGCGGCTGATGCCCGGTCATCGCAGTTGTCGAATTATCCAGGACTACAAGCGTCATATCAGCCTGATTATAATAGGCGTTTATCGTTCCTGTGATCCCCGATGCAAAAAATGTCGAGTCGCCGACAAACGCAAAGGCCTTTGTATCAGGCTCCATTCTGTTTACACCCTGAGCCATATTGATCCCGGCTCCCATGCACAGGCACGTATCAGTCATATCGAGAGGATGAGCGTTTCCCAGTGTGTAGCAGCCGATGTCTCCACAGTAGATGGTCTTTTTTCCCTTCATAGCCTGCTTTACAGCATAGAAACTGGCACGATGAGGGCAGCCTGCGCAGAGGACAGGAGGTCTTACCGCAAGCTCAGGAGGATCATCTCTTTTCACCTCATCTGAAGCTGCACCGTTTTCTAAGAACTTCGCTATATCAGCCTTCACCGAATCTACTGAATTCTCACCCGACGGCTTTACATCGCCGGTGAGTTTCCCACGGATCTTTACATCGAGTCCGTATTTTCCGCAGATGAATGCAGAGCACTTCGTCCTTTCCCTTTAAGAATTCAAGCGCCAGCTCTTCCGGGAACGGGAACGGAGTCGCAACCCTTAATATATCTGGGGCTTCACTATCTCCAATCGCATCAAGCGTATACTCATAGTTGATTCCATGAGTAGCTATCCCCTTTTTCCTATTCCCTATCCCCTTTTTAACGAAGTTTCTCTTATATTCTGAGAATACTTTTTTCAGATCTGCATTTCTTTTTTCTATAAGAGCATGGTTCTTTACAGAAAGGCGCGGAAAAATAACCCACTTCGAGGCATCCTTTACAAAGCCCTCAGGCTTCGTCTGGTAATACTCGGATGGTTCTTTTATGGATTCGTATCCGTGATCGACTCTTGTGGTCGGACGGAAAAATACAGGGGTGTGATATTTTTCAGAAAAGTCGAAAGCCTCCTGTATCATCTCATAGGCTTCGTGAACTGAACCCGGATCAAAGACCGGGACTTTGGAATACATACCGAACGTTCTGGTATCCTGTTCGGTCTGACTTGATATAGGGCCCGGGTCATCAGCTACTACTATGACCATACCGCCCTTTACCCCGATGTATTCGAGGCTCATAAGTGGGTCGGATGCTACATTCAGCCCAACCTGCTTCATGGTCACAAGTGACCTGGCTCCGGCAAGGGATGCGCCTGCTGCCATCTCAAGGCCTGCCTTTTCATTTACAGACCACTCGACATAGACGTCGCCGTGATTTCTCTTTGCTATCGTCTCAAGTATCTCCGTAGAAGGAGTCCCCGGATACCCTGCAGCAGCGTCAACACCGGCTGCCAGGGCTCCGAGGGCGATAGCTTCATTTCCCATCAGAAACTCTTTGTGCATACATACTACCTTTCTAAAAACGTATGGTAGTATTGTAGCTCTTTTTCGTTCTTTGAGCAATAAGCGATGCTTATCTGTCGTGATAGATCTCATGGATAGCATCTCCCCTCTCCGTTTCCATAAGCGTCTCCAATAAAGTCAGTATATCAGAAAGTTATATAATTACGCTTTTTATGCATTTTTCATTTTGAAAATCCTGATTTTTATGCATTTTCCTATTTTAAAAGTCCGATTTTTATGCTACAATCATGCTGTGAGGTAATTATCAATGCTAAAAAGAAAAATAATCAAACGCCTAAAAGAATGGAAAGATAACCATAGTAAGTGTGCACTGCTCGTAAAGGGTGCAAGACAGGTTGGAAAGACATATATTATAAGAGAATTTGGAAAGCAGTTCTATACCAATACTGTAGAACTGAACTTTGAGAAGGATCGCGGACTCCGCAGCATTTTTGATGGCAGTCTGGAAGTGGATCATCTGATCCAGCAGATGTCACTTTTCATACCGGGCAGTCAGTTCATTCCAGGTGAGACTTTGATTTTTCTGGATGAGATACAGAGCTGCCCGAATGCCAGGACTGCTGTGAAGTTCCTGGCAGATGACGGACGGTTTGACGTGATCGAATCAGGCTCACTTCTGGGGATAAATTACAAGGATGTATCTTCATACCCTGTCGGTTATGAGACTCCGATAGAAATGTTTCCGCTTGATTTTGAGGAGTTTTTGTGGGCAATGGGGATAGATGAATCGGCGATTTCGGGACTGAAAGAATTCTTTGATGATCCTTCAAAGATTCCCGATGAATTAAATTCCCGTATGATCTCATATTTAAGACAGTATATTGTAATAGGCGGTATGCCGAAGGTTGTCGACACTTTTGTCAGAACTAATAATTATAATGACGTCTTTGATCTGCAACAGGCAATCCTTGCAAATTATGCAGATGACATCACAAAATATTCGGCCGTACCTGACAAGCCAAAGATCCGTGCATGCTTTAATTCTATTCCTGCGCAGCTAGCCAAGGAAAATACCAAATTTCAGTATTCCGTAGTAGAACACAAAGGTACTGCCAGGAAATTCGGAAGTTCAATAGAATGGCTGTCTGATGCTGGGATCATACAATTATGCCATAACGTCTCACTACCGGCATTTCCGCTCAACGCATATGAGAAAAGTGAGCAGTTCAGGGCTTATATGACTGATACCGGTCTTCTTACTGCCATGTACGGATATGACATGAAAGCAGCAATAATCCAGGACACGCTCAAAGGACCGGCAAAAGGCGGTATTTATGAAAATCTGATAGCAGGAATGCTTGCTGTCAAAGGGATACCTTTATACTATTATCGCACAGATAATGGCTCCATAGAGATAGAATTCCTGATAACCGATAATTCGTCTATCGTTCCTGTAGAGGTCAAGGCAAAAAATGGAAGCACTGTCTCCCTGAATAAACTGCTTGAAGACAGCTCAATTGAAAAAGGTTACAAGCTGACTTCAAAAAATGCAGGTGTATCAGGGAAAAAGATCACGCTACCGCTATATTTGGCCGTTTTTCTCTAAAAGTCTCGCCACCTGCTCTGCTGTATCGGACATATTTCTCCTGGCATTAACAGGATCCATAGCTTCATCAAGTGTAGTGACTCCGCGCACTATCGGGAAGAAGGCGTACTATCTTCATACGAGTTATGCATTTCCCTTTGCAGCTTCATCAAGAGTCTCATTCATACTGCCTGTCCGGTAACCTGTCAGATCCATAGTCACGTATGTAAAACCATAGGATTTAAAATCGTCTGTTATCTTCTTCCTGTATTTGAGAACCTTGTCTAGATCCCTCTCGTCTACCTCGATCCTTGCCAGGTTCTCTCCATGAATTCTGACACGTACCTGGTGAAATCCCAGATCAAGAAGAAGCTGTTCTGCCTTCTCTACCATAGACAGTTTCGGAACTGTGATCTCCTCACCGTATACGAATCTGGACGACAGACAGGCAAAGCTCTGTTTGTTCCAGGTAGGAAGGCCAAGCCCCTTTGACAGCTCTCTTATCTCTTTCTTATACAGTTCAGCGTGTCTGAGCGGGCTTTTGATACCAAGCTCTGCTACTGCCTGAAGGCCGGGTCTGTAATCACCGTTGTCATCCATATTGGATCCTTCGGCAACAGACTCTATTCCATTCTCCCTTGCCAGTTCCAGAATTTCTGTAAAAAGCTCATGCTTACAGAGATAGCATCTGTTCGTAGGATTGTGTGAAAATCCCGGAATCGACAGTTCTTCTGAATCTACCTCAAAATGTCTGATGCCTTCCTTCTTGCAGAAATCCTCTGCCTCATGGAGTTCTCTCTTGGGAAAAGACGCTGATCTGGCAGTCACTGCAATGCACTTATCTCCGAGTACATCATGCGCTGTCTTCAGGAGAAAAGTGGAATCCACGCCCCCTGAGAAAGCCACAGCAACCGAACCTAATGAACGTATGTAATCTTTTAAATTATTGTATTTTTCTCCTGTAGGCATGGGTGATATTTTAACGCTTTCTGATCGAGATAACAATATCTGTACCAATTATCTCTGGCTGAAGTAGTCTCTGGCAAAGCCCATGTGCTGTACGACTTCCATCGTGCCCTGATACTTTCCGTCCTTGTCTCTTACTGCCATGTAACGGATCAGTACAGGCTCACCGCCACGCTCATTCCAGATATCTATCGAGTCCTTTTCTCCGCTCTTCAGCTCTGAGATGACCATGCGTACCATCGGCTCGACCTTAGGCGGATGGCAGGTATATACTTCTCTGTCAAGCGCAGCGAGCGGCCTCTTGAAGAGCTTCGTTCCCTCGTTCTGATTGAAGTAGCGGTTTATGTCGTCATCATCTATAAAGGTGATCTCGAGTGGGATCGTATCGAGCATTGCATTCAGCTGTTCCTTTGAAAAATGGCCTGAAGGCAGCACTATCTCATCAGTATTTCCGTTTATCCGAGCTTCTACAGCCGCATCCTTCCACTCCGGAACCGGCTCTATCAGGCAGAACTCATAGTCCTTCATGTCCCTTGCTATGCCTTTCCAGACCTCCTCTGAGAAATTCTTTGCGCAGAGCGGCAGGAGGATATTATTTTCTTTGTAGACCATTTCCTCGGCACGGGTCAGAACCTTATCCATTCTCGACTGCCAGGCCTCTTCTTCCATGCGGTCGGCATTTTTCTCTGCCTCACTGTAGAGCGTCTTCATCTCATCGCGGATCTCATCGTCGACACCCCACATCACATCGGACGGACCAGAAAATCCGTAGTCCTTCTTCAGCACCGGATAGAGCAGGTCTCCCTTCTTCGCATAGTGGACTGCTATCTGCCTTGTCTTATCGAAAGTCTTTAATACATCCTTTTTCTCAGAAAGTGCCTTTCGCATTTCTTTAAGCTGCTTTTCAACGGCCTGGTTCTCCAGATAGAATATCTGAAGCGGGTGACCTTCGATCTGCCTTAATTTTTCAAAAGTATCATCTGCCCCGTCTGTCCTGTGGAGAGTATCGGCTGCCTTGCCTTTATTCAGATGCTCTATGGCTTCCTGCTGTTCCCTGCTGAGCGACTCCTGCACTGCTTTTTCAGCGTTATCTATCTGCTCCTGTCTCGTGGCTCCGTGAAAAAGTGCTGAGTGCACGTCACACAGTCTCTGGACATCACTTATCGGAGTGCCTGATTCTATAAGCGTCTGCTCAGCCTTAGCGATCTCAGCCGCATCCACGTCGCTGAAATTCTTCACGAAATCAGCTCTTACAGTCTCTAAGTCCTCTCCCTCACTCAGTCTCTTTACATAATCCTTAAGAAGCTCTGTCCTGTCTGCCATATCATTAACCTCCGTATGTATATCTTTTTCTTTATGAAAAAAATATATCACGAAGTCGTAGTTTTGGTACGTTGCATTTACAACGCACAAGCTTTATAAATTCACTGTCTATCCGTCTATCAGTTCTCCGCTCTTCAGGTGCTTATCGAGGATCTCACGGGTGACTTCGTAGAGAGAAGCTGACGCAGCCTTCGTGCCGTCCTGTCTGCCTCTTACCTGGCTGTATGAGACTCCGTGCTCAGTCCAGTCGCTTCCGCCGTTTGAGTCATTTAAGAGAAGCGGCTGGAGATTATCCATAGCTCTGGCAAATCTCGCCTCCGGAGTCTTCCTCTCCTGGAACTCTTCGAAGATAGCCCGCAGGTCCTTCGCCTGGTCTTCAGGCAGCAGTGAAAAAATCCGGTCAGCCGCCTTTTCTTCCCTGTCCTCCTGGGTCTTCTTCCCCTCCTCATCATACGCATAGGTGTCCCCCGCATCGATCTCCACTATGTCATGGATAAGACACATGATCATCGTGCGGCCCACATCTATTTTTTCATCGGAGTACTCGCTCAGCAGATATGTCATCAGTGCCATGTGCCACGCATGCTCGGCATCATTTTCATTTCTGCCATGGTTCGTCAGATGTGTCTGGCGGAATACATTTTTTTCTTTGTCAGCTTCAAGGATAAAATCCTTCTGTTTCTCAAATCTTTCTCTGTCCATTTACTTCACCTTCACCGGGATTCCCGCTATGACTTCAGTAACCTCACTGTACTGTGCAAGCCATGAGTGGAGCTGTCCCAGAATACGCATATAGTCTTCGGTCAGCGGATCGTAGTCCATCCCCGATGAAAAAATATCGTCGGATACGACTACCAGATCACCGGCACTTTTTATCAGGTGCTCCAGGTCATTTTTTACAAGACCATAGGCATCCGCATTTACTTTTCCATCGGATGAGAACATCCTGTCAGCCAGGAGATTCGGGAGGTCTTCTAAGAGAATGTCCGCTCCCTCCGGTATTTTTATCTGTGAAAAATCACCGGTGCTTTCCATAGTGACAAATCCCTTGTCTGCCCGGCGTCTTCTGTGCCGTTCTATCCTCATGCGGTTAGCGTCGTTATAAGGCATTGTCGCCAGATATAGTTTTACGGGAGAGTCTTTTAAGAGGCTCTCCGCATAGTCGCTCTTTCCGCTTCCGCTTCCACCGTAAACCAAACTGATCATATTATACTATATCCGTGAAAATTTCTCTGGTGTATTTTCTTATGTCAGCTGATATGTCCAGATTCCTCGAGCATATCCATCTTCAGTTCGTAATACTTCGGGCTCATGTCGACGTAGTGGCGGTGCGGGTTCTCAAAACGCTGCTCCTCAGGCCAGATCTCATTATCGAGCTGGTCACGCACGTATTTCTGGATCTCTCTTACCGAAGGGAGCTCCCTTTCGAACTTTCCGTCTTTCATCACGAGCTGCTGTAAGGACTTCGCGCTGCAGTCCGTAAACTCCCTGACCTTCCACGGCTCTATAGGATCTACGAATCTGTACGGCTTTCTCATATCCACTTCTTCGCCATGTCCAGTGATCAGGTCTGCTATAGCATGTCCGCACTTGTCGTAGATACGGTAGACATCCTTTATCCCAGGATTCGTGATCTTCTCGACTGAATCGGAGATTTTGATCCTCGGTTCGAACTTTCCGTTCTCTTCTACCGCACAGAGTTTGAAGACTGCTCCAAATACCGGCTCCGAACGGCTCGTGATAAGGCGTTCACCGACTCCGAAGGAATCGACCTTGCCACCCTGATCCAGGATAGAACGGATAGTGTATTCGTCAAGGCTGTTTGAGATGACTATCTTCGCATTCGTAAAGCCTGCTGCATCCAGCATTTCCCGCGACTTCTGTGTCAGGTATCCCAAGTCTCCGGAATCTATCCTGATACCGAAGTTCGTGCTCCTGATGCCCTTGTCACGCATCTCCTTAAATACCTGGATGGCGTGCGGAACGCCCTGCTTTAACACATCGTAGGTGTCTACTAAAAGGATGCAGTTATCCGGATAGATAGAGGCGAATTTCCTGAAGGCTGTCAGCTCATCCTTATAGAACATGATAAAACTGTGAGCCATCGTACCGCCTACCGGAATGTCAAAATACTGTCCAGCTGAGACTGTAGCAGTTCCTTTAACGCCTCCGATAAATGCTGCCCTTGCTCCATAGATAGCAGCGTCGTTATTATGCGCTCTTCTGGCTCCGAAGTCAGATACGGCTCTGCCTCCAGCCGAGCGGACTATACGCTGCGCCTTCGTAGCTATAAGGCTCTGGTGGTTTACCTGGGCTAAGATCTCAGTTTCTACCAGCTGTGCCTCGACTAATGGAGCGACCACTGTAACTACAGGCTCTCCCGGATACATGATCGTCCCTTCCGGATACGCATACAAGTCACCTGTGAATTTAAAATCCCTCAGATACTCTAAGAACTTCTCATCGAACTGATGAAGTCCTCTCAGATACTCTATATCTTCGTCCTCGAAATGCATTCCCTGTAAGTATTCTACTATCTGCTCGAGCCCGGCAAAAATAGAGAAGCCTCCACCATCGGGATTTTTTCTATAGAAGACATCAAAGGCAACCCTTGTGTCCTCGTTCTCCGAAAGGAAGTACCCGTTTGCCATAGTAAGCTCATACAGGTCCATCATCATCGAGATATTTCTCTTGTCATAAATATTCATAGCGTCACCTCGCACGCAAAAATTTTCTTTCTGATTATACCACAAAACTCTGACAAGTGATATAATGGGGAAGTAACTGAAAAGACCCTTACGGGAGGGGCTATATGATACAGCGTACATCTGAATTATACAGTAAAAAGGCGCTCTCCGACTTCGTAGTCGACAGCGTAAAGGTACATATCCTTAGTCTTTCAGACGACATTTTTAATCCGAGGCAGGTGACTCCTGAAGAGCTTCAGGATAAGGCCCTGCTCCAGCTTTTTACTCTGAATATCCATGAGGAAGACCTTCTTCCTATCGTCCATCAGTTAAAAAATGACTACCCGTGGCTTCATACCATAGTGATGAGCGAATTCGGAAACCAGGATTTCACAAAGGACTTATCTGCCGCCGAACCCGCCATTTCCGCAAGCTACATAGGCATGTCAGACGGACATATACAGATACTCAGCGAGGACGCACTTAAGACTCCTGTAGACCAGATAGCCAGAAAACTGTCAAAGCGTCTCGGGAAGATCTCCGACCTCAAGGGAGTTGAAACCCTGGGGAGCGGGCTATATATGCCTGTGGATCAGATCCTCCACGACATAGAGAGACATTTTCATCCGATACCATTTTTTGGGACAAAGGCACAGATCTCGTATTTCGGGTTCGGAGATGTAGGAATCCCTTTTATCATCATAGACGGTGAGCTCTATCATTCATCGATGAACCTGGTGGCTTTTTCCGGTCAGAAACTGTGTGTAGACGCGAAGGTCCAGATCGGATGGAAGCCTATCGGAAAGGCATTTGCTATCGAATCAGAACCCATAGCAAAGGACGGCCATGTCCCTGATCAGATAGCTACAGACGGCAGCATAAACATACCCGGAGATGTCAGGATAAAGACTCTCGACGGAAGGCCTGCGATCGACATATACCAGAAGTATCTGGGAATTTCACCTGACCAGTGTGAAGTCGAAAACACCTGCGAATTCCCGTTCCTTATCACGAGAAACGGTCATCTGATAGGCAGAGTTCCTATAGCATATGGAGATGACGGTTCTATCTGCTTTGACGGGCTTCTGATGGAAGGCGACACTCTCCGCCTCTCCTACGGAAAAAAGGCTGAGATCCTGCAGATTGCTTACGAAGACGCTGCAAGCCTCGAAGATTTTAATGTACAGGCGGCATTCATGTTCGTCTGCGCGAACCTGACAGTATTTTTAAAAGAAGATGCCTTAGATCAGATAAAGGCATATGGCAAATACGCCCCGAATCTCCAGTATGTACACGGCGACTGCGAGATCTACGAGCAGAACGGCTGTGGCGGCACCTATAATACCTCACTCGTCAGGGTATTCATGCGTGAGGGCGAAGCTGCAGTCCATAAGGAAACAGCATCCTGTAAGTCAGAGAATTCTGAATCACTTCAGAAAAAAGCTCCTACCCTTCCGTATACTCCGGGCAGGACAGAGATACCTCTCCAGGAGAGGCTTGTGAATTTCCTTGAAGCGATGACCGGAGACCTCGTGAATCTGAACGAGGCATATAAGGAAATGGCTGAGGAGGCCGATGCCGCGAACCACGCGAAGTCCTCGTTCCTGTCGAACGTCTCCCATGAGATCCGCACTCCTATGAACGCCATCCTCGGAATGAACGAGATGATCCAGCGTGAGTGCAAGGACGAAAGCATTCTCGCATATTCAAACGATATAGCTTCGGCTGGAAATACGCTGCTCGGCATCATAAACGATATCCTCGATTTTTCAAAGATAGAGGCAGGGAAGCTGAAGCTTATGCCAGTCGAATACGATGTCGCTTCTCTATTAAACGACCTGGTAAATATGATAAAAAAGCGCGCCGATGACAAGGGGCTCAAACTAAAGCTCGACATCGACGAGAATGTCCCGAGGTATCTGTACGGCGACGAGATCCGCATAAAGCAGATCATCACGAATATCCTGACTAATGCAGTCAAATACACGCCTGACGGTTCAGTGACGCTGACTTTCCGTCTCCTGTCAAAAACAGACGGGCAGGCCAGAATACATGTCTCCGTAAAGGATACCGGTATCGGCATACAAAAAGAAGACCTTCCGAAGCTGTTCGAAGCCTTTGAGAGGATTGACGAGGCAAAGAACCGGACCATCGAGGGAACCGGTCTTGGAATGAATATCACGAGCCAGCTCCTTCACATGATGGGTTCGGAGATCCAGGTGAATTCAGTCTATGGAAAGAGCTCTGATTTTTACTTTGATATAGATCAGAAGATCATCCAGGACACTCCGATAGGTGATATAAATAAAGCACTACTGCGTGAGAAGACAAAGCATGAAGACTACCAGGAGAGCTTCACCGCTCCAGAAGCTTCCGTTCTCTGCGTAGACGATACGACAATGAATCTCGTCGTATTTAAAGACCTGCTGAAGGACACAGAAGTGCAGATAGATACCGCAGAGAGCGGCGAAGAAGCTCTGCGGATGGTCCAGGCGAAAAAGTACGACATGATCTTCATGGATCACAGGATGCCTCACATGGACGGAGTAGAATGCCTGAATGCCATGAAGGCACTTCCTTTTGAGAAAAATCTCTCGTCTGCGGCTCCTGTCGTGGCTCTGACGGCGAACGCTGTCTCCGGAATGCGCGAGTTCTACTTCAAGTCCGGATTCGACAGCTACCTGACAAAGCCTATAAACTCATCTGAGCTGGAAGCCCTTATGATAAAGCTGCTTCCGGTAAGCAAGGTCCACCGTATCGAAGCTCCGAAGAAAAAAAAGCAGGAAAACACTTCTCTTCCGGAATGGCTCACTTCGATAAAAGAGATAGACACTGAAGCCGGCCTTACGAACTGCGGCGGAGTCGATGGCTATATGTACGTCATCGGAGTCTATGTCGAAAGCCTCGACCTGAACTACCGCCAGATCGAGAATTTTTTCAATGAAGAGGACTGGAAAAATTATACGATAAAGGTCCATGCCCTGAAGTCTTCATCGCGCATCATCGGTGCCATGCAGCTTTCAGAAGAGGCGAAGGAGCTCGAAGCTCTTGGCGATAACTGGGACATAGACGCCATAAAAGAAAAAAATCCTGCCCTGCTCTCACACTACAGGGACTTAGGTGAAAAGCTGAGAGCCGGTGTCTCACCTGAAAGCGATGAATCTGACAAGCCTGAAATCTCAGACGATGAGCTTAAAGAAGCTTTCTCTTCGATGGCTGAGATTGCCGGAACCTACGACTACGACAGCATGAAGTTCATGCTCGATTCACTGATGTCTTACAGGCTTCCGGATGACGCCAGGCAGCTCGCTGACGGGTTGAAAAATGCCCTGATCACGCCTGACTGGGAAAAGATAAAAAAACTACTGACACAGGAGGATAAATAAATGCCAAAGCCAAAGAACCTGGTTCTTATCAGGGAAAGTAAGACCTTCATGGTAAACGCCCTCCAGATGAATCTGGAAAAAGAAGAATATAAAGTGACGGCTATAGGTCCGACCATCGAAGAATTAAATGAAGTAAAGGAACTCTCCGACGTATTCATCTATTATCTCGATAAAAATATAGATGACTATCCGGACTTTCTCGTTTATCTGAAGGACTTCATCACCGAGAGTGAAAAGATCCTCGTGACTATAGGAGAACTCGACGAGTACGAGAGCTTCAACAAGCTCGTACCTGAAAATCTGATCACCCTGAAGATCCTCCGCCCTATCGACTTCCCGAAGCTGATGGAAGGCCTGGAGGAGATAATGGCTAGAAACGACGAGTATTCAAGAAGAAAGAGCATTCTCCTGGTAGATGATGACGGAGCTTTTCTTAAGGCAGCACACGACTGGCTCTCAGAAGACTACAGGGTCACGATCGTATCCTCTGGAATGCAGGCCATCACCTGGCTCGCGAATAACACTCCTGACCTGATACTTCTCGACTATGAGATGCCTGTCACTACAGGTCCTCAGGTCCTCGAGATGATCAGGAGCGAATCGAATACCAGAGACCTGCCTGTCATTTTTCTGACAAGTAAAAACGACCGTGAGTCGGTGATGAGTGTTATGGCGTTCAAACCGGACGGCTATCTCTTAAAGACCATGACCAGGGACCAGCTTAAGAAAAATCTCGCGGAGTTCTTCGAATCCCGCAAATACAAGTTCTAAAAAACCTCCCCGGTCCGGGGAGGTTTTCTGATCACTGATTACGGTAGCGTTCCATCATAGAGTTAAAAAGCTCTGCCGTTCCTGGCGGAGTATAGGTGATGGCATTAGCTCCGGCATCTACAGTCTTCTTTATGCGCTCTGGTGTATTTCCGCCGCTTGCGATGATAGGGACGTCTGGGAATTTCTCGCGGATATGCGCTACTACTTCAGGAGTCTTTCCTGCACAGGCGACATTCAGGATCGATGCTCCAGCCTCGAGTCTCGCCTTTATATCGGTATCTATGCTGGTAACGGTGATGACTACCGGGATATCCACAGCCTTTGAGACTGCAAGCAGATTTACATTCTTTATCGGGGAGTTTAAGACTATTCCCATAGCTCCGCTCGACTCCATGTCCTTCGCCAGACCTATAGTTCTGACTCCATGCGTCGTACCGCCGCCTACTCCGGCAAATACCGGGATATAAGAATACTTTATCACAGCGTCTCCTATAGCGGTCTGCGGCGTGAACGGATAGACTGCAAAGACCGCGTCAGCGTTGCAGTTTCTGATGATCGCCAGGTCAGTCGTAAAGACCAGGGTCTTTATCCTTCTTCCAAAAATAACTATCCCCGAAGCCTTCCTCGCCTCTTCCGGCACCGAAACTATATTATGCCTGAGCTTCGTCTCGATGACAGGCCTCTTCTTCTCTCCTTTTACTTCTTCTGCCATTTAATTCTCCTTTTCAGCCCTTTTTTAATGCCTCAAAGACATTGATCTGTGAAGCGATATGCTTCAGCTCTTTCAGATTCGTCTTCATGTAAAAATGAAGTCCGGCGACTTCCTCCTCTGTAAAGCCTCTGTTCTCTGTGATCTCGCAGTCCGGGATCTTCCCTTCGGCATACTTTTTTCCATCGGTGAAAGTCACATACGCGTATTTTTTCTTTCCGGTCTTATCTGTACAGATCGGAGATACTGTCATTTTCATCTCATCATCTGACATGTGCTTCCTCCTTTGAAAAATCACATATACACTGATGATTATGAGCATTTTTTACGCGTTTGTCAAAGCCTTTTTATACGAAAAAAAGGGACCATCCGTTTCCGGACGGCCCCTTTTGAATCTGCGGTGCTTCATTCGCACTCCGCTTCGCTTTTTAGTATCCAGCCTGCTGTGCTGCAGCTGCTGCAGCTGCGTCAGCCTTCGGATCCTTGATATCTGCAACAGCGCTCTCTGTAGTAAGAAGAGTGCTTGCTACTGAGCATGCCTGCTCAAGAGCTGTACGTGTTACCTTAACAGGATCGATGATTCCGTTGTCGACCATATTTACATAAGTCTCATGGTAAGCATCGAAGCCTTCACCCTCTTTGGAGTTCTTTACGTTGTTGATGATGACTGAACCCTCAAGTCCGGCGTTATCAGCAATGTAGTAAAGAGGAGCATCAAGTGCTTTAAGGATAACGTTTGCACCAGTCTTCTCATCACCCTCAAGGGTGTCACGAAGCTTCTCTACGTCCTTCTCAGCATGGATGTAAGCACTTCCGCCGCCTGCGATGATACCTTCCTCAACTGCAGCCTTTGTAGCGTTTACAGCATCTTCCATTCTGTACTTGGCTTCCTTCATCTCTGTCTCAGAAGCAGCACCTACACGGATAACTGCAACTCCGCCAGCGAGTTTGGCAAGACGCTCCTGAAGCTTCTCTTTGTCGAAATCTGATGAAGTCTCTTCGATCTGCTGTCTGATCTGAGCTACACGATCCTCGATAGCCTTCTTATCTCCTTCACCATCTACGATAGTGGTATTCTCTTTTGTAACCTTGACGCTCTTTGCACGTCCGAGCTGATCCATTGTAGCATCCTTGAGCTCAAGACCTACCTCTGATGAGATAACCTGACCACCTGTCAGGATAGCGATATCCTGGAGCATCTCTTTTCTTCTGTCACCATATCCCGGAGCCTTTACTGCTACGACATTAAATGTGCCACGGAGTTTGTTCAGGATAAGGGTTGTAAGAGCCTCACCGTCTACATCCTCAGCGATGATCAGAAGCTTTGCGCCGTTCTGAACGATCTGCTCGAGAAGTGGAAGGATCTCCTGGATATTTGAGATCTTCTTATCTGTGATGAGGATATACGGATCATCGAGGGTTGCTTCCATTTTTTCATTGTCAGTAACCATGTATGATGAAATGTATCCTCTGTCGAACTGCATTCCTTCTACGAGGTCAAGCTCTGTCTGCATGGTCTTAGATTCCTCGATAGTGATAACACCATCGTTTGAAACCTTCTCCATAGCGTCAGCTACGAGCTTTCCTACTTCTTCGTTTCCAGCTGAGATAGCAGCTACCTTTGCGATCTGCTCCTTGCCTGAAACCTTATCAGACATCTTCTTCAGTGAATCAACAGCTGCGTTGCAAGCCTTCTGCATTCCCTTACGAAGGACGATCGGGTTAGCGCCTGCTGCCAGGTTCTTCATACCTTCCTGAACCATAGCCTGTGCGAGAACTGTAGCTGTCGTAGTACCATCACCTGCTACGTCGTTTGTCTTTGTAGCAACTTCCTTAACAAGCTGAGCACCCATATTCTCGAACTCATCCCCGAGCTCGATATCCTTTGCGATAGTAACACCATCGTTTGTGATAGTCGGAGCACCGTAACTCTTGTCAAGAACTACGTTTCTTCCTTTAGGTCCAAGGGTTACACGAACTGTATCAGCGAGTTTGTCAACGCCGGCCTGAAGTGCCTGTCTTGCCTCAGCGCCGAATTTAATATCTTTTGCCATGACGTAATGCTTCCTTTCTTAAAAATTACTCTACAATAGCAAGAATGTCATCCTGCTTTACAATAATGTACTCTTCATCATCCAGCTTGACATTGGTTCCGGCATATTTGCTGTAAACAACCTTCTGTCCGGCCTTAACCTGCATCGTAACGTCCTTTGTTCCAGGACCTACGGCTATGACCTCAGCCTCCTGTGGCTTCTCCTTTGCGCTGTCAGCAAGGATAATGCCTGACTTGGTCTTCTCCTCAGCCTCTAACTGTTTTAAAACTACCCGGTCTGATAACGGATTCAGTTTCATGATGAATACCTCCTTGTTTTCTATTTTATCTTGTTAGCACTCATTTCGGTGGAGTGCTAACCAACTGTCTATATAATAGTTTTTTGGTAACGAGTTCGCAACACCGATTTTCAAGGATTTTTCTCTTATTTTCACTGATTATCTTCGTTAATCTTCCAATTACTCTTTTTTTCGTATTTGAAGAAAAAATATGATATAATTTGTAAAAATCGAAAGGAGCATTTTTTAATGATAAAAGAAGGTATAACGGGCGAGGCAAGTGCCCTGGTAACTGATGATAATACCGCCGTAAAAATGGGAAGCGGAACTCTTCCGGTCTTCGCCACTCCGGCCATGGTAGCCCTGGTAGAAAAGGCGGCATGGAGCTCTGTCGCTGACGAGCTCGAGGACGGACAGTCGACAGTAGGCACAGCCATGACATTATCCCACGAGTCAGCTACTCCAAAGGGACTTAAAGTCACAGCAAAGACCACGCTTACAGCAGTCGACCGGAGGAAACTCACTTTTTCATGGGAAGCATACGACGAGGCAGGCCTCATCGGCAGAGGAACCCACGAGAGATTTATCGTAACTGATGATAAGTTCGTAGCAAAGGCAGAAGGTAAAAAAGCATGAAGATAGCACTTGCTCAGATGCAGATGGATATAGATAAGAAGATAAACGAGAAAAAGTCTCTGACTCTTGCGGCACAGGCTGCAAAGGCCGGAGCTGACCTTCTGCTCTATCCAGAGCTTACACTGACACCATTTTTCCCACAGTACCCGTCGAGACTTCTCGAGGGAATGGGGATCTCACCAGAGGCATTTTCTATAGAAAAAAATGCCGACATCCTGACAAAATTCGCCGATACCGCGAGAGAAAACGACATCTACCTCTGCCCGAACTTCTATGTAAAGGAAGAAGAGGGAAAGCTCTTCGACAGGTCGTACTTTTTCGAGAAGACCGGGAGGCTTGTCGGGACCAGCGATATGCACCATATCTTCACCGCAGAGAATTTCTATGAGGGTGACTACTACCATCCGGCAGAAGAACCTTTTAAGGTCTTCCCAACTCCATTCGGAAATGTAGGAGTCGTGATCTGCTTCGACAGACATGTGCCGGAGACGATAAGAGCCTGCGCCCTGGCCGGAGCCGAGCTTATCCTGATACCTACAGCAAACCTGACGACAGAGCCGCTCGACGTATTCAAAGCAGAGATCATAGCAGAGGCCTACCAGAATAACGTCTTCATCGCGATGACAAACAGAGTAGGCGATGAAAACGGACTCGTCTTCGCCGGCGATTCACTCGTAGTCGACCCGAACGGTAAAGTCTTAGCAGAAGGAGGCTCAGACGAGGATCTTATTCTTTGTGATATCGACACAGGTGAAGCGCTGCGCGCAAGACAGACCCGTCCATATATCGGCTTCTGTGTCCCGGACAGAGGAGTCTATGACTTCGAGGCCGAAGAGCTCTCCCTTGAAAAAGAGCCGTCTGTCGAAGACGTCTACATGGCAATGGCAGACTACGACGAGGGTGACCCGAAGCGCATCCAGCATTTCACGAAGGTCTACTACTATGCTCACCTGATCGCAGTCGGCGAACACCTCCCATTAAAAGTCCGCCAGATCACAGAGATTGCAGCGATGGTCCATGATATCGGTATCCACAAAGCAGAAAAGAGTTTCCACACGACCGCCGGAAAGATCCAGGAAAAACTCGGCGCCCCTGAGTCCGTCAAGCTCCTCCGTGACATGGGCTTCTCAGATGAGATCGTAAACCGTGTCTCCTACCTCGTCGGCCATCATCACACCTACACCGGCATCGACGGCATCGACTACCAGATCCTCGTCGAAGCCGACTTTTTAGTGAACATCTACGAAGACAACATGGACTTACAAGCCCGCGAAAACGCCTTCGGTAACATATTCAAGACTTCCACCGGCAAAAGACTTTTCAGACAGATGTATCCAGTAGAGTGATCTACAAAGCGGCTCCACAAATGAGTCACTAACACATTGTAAAATGTATGTAAAGTTGAAATAAAGTGTTGCAACTGACCTTCAAATCATTTAGACTTGATATGTAATTTCGGTGTGAAATCTATGTAAAGGAATTCAAAGGAAAGAAAAATGAATATCATTATCCTGCTGAAACTGGTCGGCGGCCTGGTACTTTTCCTCTACGGGATCGAGTATCTGGGCGAGGCCCTGAAGAAAGTCTCGGGCGGCAAGCTCGAAAAAATCCTCGAAGGCCTCACAAACAACAAATGGAAGGCAGCTCTTTTAGGAACCCTCGTGACTGCAGTGATCCAGTCGTCAGGTGCGACGATAGTCATGTGTGTCGGCTTCGTAAACTCCGGCATCATGAGCCTCGAGCAGTCAGTCGGCGTCATCCTCGGAGCGAATATCGGAACCACGATCACAGCCTGGCTCTTATCTCTCTCCGGGATCCAGAGTGACGCCCTTCTGCTTCAGCTGTTCAAACCTGAGAACTTTGCTCCTATCGTAGGTCTTATCGGACTTATCATGCTGATGACATCCAAAAAGGAGCGTCACAGGAACGTCGGAGCCATTGCTCTATCATTTGCCATTCTTCTTATAGGAATGAGCCAGATGTCCGGAGCTGTCTCACCGCTTGCTGAAGACAAGACTTTTACAAGCGTCCTGACTATGTTCTCGAATCCGTTCCTCGGACTTCTCGTAGGACTTGGAATGACAGCCATTTTACAGTCATCGTCTGCATCCATCGGTATCCTGCAGGCACTCTCCACATCAGGAACTGTGACCTTCGCTACAGCGATACCTATCATCATGGGTGAAAATATCGGTTCTGCCATCACAGGTATCATCTCTTCTCTCGGCGCTTCGAGAAACGCCAAGCGTGCTTCCTGGATGCAGATGTTCTACTGCCTGATCAAGACCTCTGTTTTCATGGTAGCTTTCTACACGCTGAACGCGATCTTCCGGTTCTCATTCATGAGCCGCATAGCGAGTCCAGTGACTATCGCCATTTTCCACAGTGTGTTCAATATCACCGCCGTTCTTATCATGCTGCCGTTCTCCGACATCCTGGTAAAGATCGTGCGCAGGGTATTCCCGATCACAGAGGACGAGAAGAAAGAGGCAGAAAGCAATCATACCTTCACTATCCTCGACGACCGTTTCCTCTCATCTCCTGCTTTTGCCTTAGATCAGTCAAAGACAGTTCTTCTCGAGATGATGAAGCACAGCTGCGATGCCATGCGTTATGCTATCGACCTGATCTATGATTACGATGATAAAAAAGCTCACGAGGTCGTAAGACTCGAGGACTTAGTCGACGAATACGAGGATCACTTAAATGACTATCTGTCAAAAGTGGCGACTACCGACCTCTCAGAGAAGGACGGTCATACTCTCGCCTCTCTTCTACATTCGACGAATGACTTCGAGCGTATCAGTGACCACGCCCTGAATATAAAAGAGTCCATTGAAAAAATGCACGAAGAGGGCACTACTTTTTCAGAGAGTGCTCTCACCGAGCTCCATGTATTTACGGACGCTATCCTCGAGATACTAAAGACCACAGACTCGGCTCTTAAAAATGACGATATCGAACTGGTAAAGCGTATCGATCCTCTTGAAGACACTATCGATAAGCTGAACCTCGAGATAAACGATCACCATGTCGAGCGTCTCCAGTCAGGCGAATGTACAGTCGAGCAGGGGCTTTACCTGTCAGATATCATGGTAGACCTCGAGCGTGTCGCAGATCACTGCTCGAATATCGCAGCCTACCAGCTGTCTGCTGAGGATGGAACCTTCGAGGTACACGAGCTCTCACAGCGTGAGCGTGAAGCCCGTAACGCCAGCTTCCAGCTTCTCGAGGAGGGCTATCGTGCCAAGTACGAGATTCCTGAGTACGAAGCTCCAAAGAAGAAATCCGAGAAAAAAGATAAGGATAAAAAAGACAAGAAGAAAAAGAAGAAAAAATAATCTTCCATGAAAAAATACAGCCCCGATTTCGATATGAAACCGGGGCTGTTCTTTTTTATATTCATGAATGACACAAACCTCGCTCTTCTTGAAAAGAACAGAGACATACTCTCGACACGTGACCTGGCAACAGGAACGATCGCCACTTACACATCATACTCATCAATGCGATAGACAATCCGAAGCACAAGGCCGAGATCGCACTTCTGTATTCATCGGGCATACGTGTAAGTGAGCTGTGCCGTCTGCACTGTGGAG
>ONIH01000019.1 GCA_900317825.1 uncultured Lachnospiraceae bacterium
CTATAAGAATAACAGGAAATTAGAAAAATCGAAAGGCCAGAAGCTGTGTTTCATAACCACTTTGATGCCTTTCGAAGAAAGGCACATGTATAATAATGCAACAGGCCGATGTATTAGCGTCACTTCTTTTAAAAAAACATATTACAGTCACAACTGCCGAGTCTGCTACAGCTGGCATGATAGCTTCGCTTCTGGCGGACACTCCGGGCATGAGTGAGTGTATGAAAGAAGCCTTTGTGACTTACTCTGAGGAGACTAAGAAAAAGCGCCTCGGGGTAAAGCAGGAGACGCTTGACAAATACACGGTCTACAGCCATGAAGTCGCCGCAGAGATGGCAGAGGGAGCCAGGAGAGCTTCCGGAGCAGACCTGGCACTTTCAGTCACAGGAATAGCAGGACCGGGAGGCGGGACTAAAAGCCAGCCTGTAGGACTGACCTATATAGGCGCTGCATTTAAAGATACCGTAGTCACGAGAAAATACATTTTTTCGGGAGACAGGACTATGATCAGAAGAAAAGCTGCACGGATGGCGCTGATGCTTGGCATTACGATGATAATAAACGAAAAGGAGAAGTCATGAGAGTTATAGCTGGCGTGGCCAGGAGTGTGCCGCTTCTCGCACCAGAGGGTGAAGAGACCCGGCCTACTACCGACAGGATAAAAGAGACACTCTTCAATATACTTCAGATGCAGGTTCCGGGTTGCCGGTTCTTAGACCTGTTCGCCGGGAGCGGACAGATGGGAATCGAGGCATTAAGCCGCGGAGCTCACCACGCAGTCCTTATAGACAGTGGAAAGGAGCCTGCTGAGATCATAAAAGCGAACCTGAACAAGACAAAGCTCTCCGACAAAGCTACTCTGATACAGAGACAGATACCGGCAGCACTTTTTCAGGCGAAGAGCGAAGGCCCATATGACATCATCTTTATGGATCCACCGTATTCGCTCCATGATGAGGCAGAGATACTTAAAGGAATCGATGAATACGATCTCCTAAATGATGGCGGAGTCATCATCATAGAGACATCAAAGGGCAGAGACCTGTCATTTATCGATGAAAGTATATACGAGGTAAGCAGAATAAAGACATACAAGACAAATCAGCATGTCTTTATAAATAAAAAATGAGAACAGCGATTTATCCCGGAAGTTTCGATCCGGTCACTTTCGGACATTTAGATATCATAAAGCGCTCAGCCAGCATGTTTGACAAGCTTGTGGTAGGCGTACTGAAGAACAGCGCAAAGAAATCACTTTTTACAATAGATGAGAGAGTGTCGATGATAAAGTCACTTACTAAGGACTATCCGAATGTCGAAGTGGCATCATTTGACGGTCTGATGATCGATTACGCAAAGCAGATCGGAGCATCTGTCGTTATCAGAGGACTGCGTGCAGTGACTGATTTCGAGTATGAGCTTCAAATAGCTCAGACGAACAGGGTAGAAAGCCCGGAGATCGATACGGTTTTTCTTACTACCTCATTGAAATATTCGTATCTTTCATCTACAATAGTAAAAGAGTTCGCTTCTTACGGCGGAGATATAAGTAAATTCGTACCTAAGGAAATCATTCCACTTATCATGGAGAAGTTCGGCAGGGAGGCTTAAATGGCTAGTGAGATAGAAGACATCATCGAGAATATCGAGAACTATATCGATAACTGCAAGACTACGATGTTCTCAAGTAATAAAATAACAGTTGACAGAGAAGAAATGGAAAGTCTCTTAGAGGAGCTTCGTACCCGCACTCCTGTCGAGATAAAGCAGTATCAGAGACTCTTAAAGAACCAGAAGGCCATAATAGATGATGCTAAAAAGCAGGCAGATGCCATTATTGCAGAAGCCAAGGCCAAGTCGAACGAGCTGATGAGCGAGAACCAGATCATGCAACAGGCTTATGCCAAAGCGAATGAAGTGGTAAATATAGCCCAGAAGGACGCCAATGACATCGTGACGAAGGCCACCGAACAGGCAAACACTATACAGATGTCTGCTATCGGCTACACTGATTCACTCTTAAAGAGTGTACAGGATGTGCTTTCAGCATCGATCACTACCACGTCTACGAGGATGAAGAACTATCTCGGCACGATGCAGGGCTATCTCGATACTGTAAACGCAAATCGTGCTGAGCTTGGCAAGGTATTAAATACTCCCGATGAATCAGGCCAGGAGCAGCCACAGCAGGACGCACAGCCCAAGGCCAGCCAGCAGATGGACCAGAGCAGCACCACAGATACTAAATACGAACCAGAAGAAAATAAATAAAGGCAACGCTGCCGCCCATAGCAGGGCGGCTTATTTTTTTAGATTATGAAAAAAAAAGATTTACTAAAAGGCATAAAGGCTGTACTCTTTGATATGGACGGTACTCTCGTGGATTCGATGTGGATGTGGCCGCAGATAGATAAAGAATTTCTTAACTCACGTGGCTTTGAAGTGCCGGCTGACCTGAAGGATGACATAGACGGTCTTTCCATGTGGGACGATGCCATCTATTTCAAGAAAAGATTCGGCTTTAAAGACAGTGAGCAGGAACTCATAGATATCTGGAATCAGATGGCGCTTCACCACTATGAACATGACACACCATTAAAGCCGGGCGCAAGGGAATTCCTTGAATACTTAAAGGACAGGGGCATTAAAAGAGGACTCGTGACGAGCAACTCGCTGGTGCTCTGCGAAGCTTCGCTTAAAGCGAACAGAGTCTACGATGACTTTGACACTTTTGTGACATCTGAAGATGTAAAGCACGGAAAACCAGATCCTGAAGGGTATCTGATCGCAGCCAGAGAGCTTGGCGCAGATCCTTCGGAATGTCTCGTGACAGAAGACTTACCTGCCGGGATCACGGCAGCAAGGAGAGCCGGGATGAGAGTCATTTCTGTAAGGGATAAGTACTCGGAAGCAGACGAGCCTTTAAAGAAAAAAATATCCGATGCTATGATAAGCGACTACAGGGAGCTTATCCTATGAAAGAGTTTAAAGTCACGGACGGAAATGAAAAGGAGCGGCTCAACAAATACCTGGCCCATATCCTTCCGAATGCCTCTATGGGATTCATCTACAAAATGCTCCGTAAGAAAAATATCATCCTGAACAGGAAAAAGGCTTCAGGAAATGAACTTCTTAAAGCTGGAGACGAAGTGCGGATATTTTTTTCAGATGAGACTTTTGAGAAGTTTTCTGCAAAAGATGATTTGCCGGAAATTAGTTCTAACCTTCTGAAGATTCTATATGAGGATACTGATATCATCGCCGTCCACAAGCCAGCAGGTCTTTTATCCCAATCAGACAAAAAAGGAGGAGACTGCGTTAATGCACGTATCCTGTCATACCTTTCAGCGAACGGTAAAATGCCTTCTGACTTTACGCCGTCTATCGTAAACCGCCTGGACAGAAATACCAGTGGCATAGTCCTTGCAGGAAAGACATACAAAGGCAGCCGCTTTTTATCGGACGCTATCCAGAGCAGGGACGTAGTGAAGACATATTACTGCATTGCTGACGGTCACCTTGAAAAGACAGGACTCTACAGGGCCTGGCACCACCAGAACGCTGATAATACAGTGACAGTCTCTGATACAAAGCGCGAGGGAGATAAAGAAGCTGTGACAGAATTTTTCCCGGAGAAGTATTCGGGAAAGCATACCTTGGTCAGGGTCATCCTCCATACTGGCAGGAAGCATCAGATAAGGGCTGCGCTTAAGCATCTCGGACATCCGGTTACTGGTGATCCAAAGTACGGAAAAGGGCATGAGAAGCATATGTACCTGCACGCCTTTTCAGTAGAGATACCTGGCATTGGAAAAATAGAAGACCCCGTTCCTGAGTATTTCGGGAGGTTTTTAGATGCCGACATTTAATTCCAGAGGGCTCAGAGGTTCATTCCTTGAGGAATGCATAAATCACACGAACGACATACTAAGGCAGGATGGACTTGCGCTGATCCAGAAGGTTCCTACGCCGATAACTCCTATTGACATAGAAAAAGAGACCCGCCACATAACTCTTGCCTACTTCGATAAAAAAAGTACGGTCGACTACATAGGCGCAGTGCAGGGAATCCCGGTCTGCTTCGATGCTAAGGAGTGTAATGAGGACACCTTCCCGATGCACAATATCCATGAGCACCAGATGACCTTCATGGAAGACTTCGAAAAGCAGGATGGAATAGCCTTTTTCCTGATCTATTTCAAAACTCATGACAGGTATTACTATCTGAGATTCGAGGAGGCTCTTAAATTCTGGAACAGAAGCAGGAGCGGAGGAAGGAAAAGTCTTCGCATAGAAGAGTTAGATCAGGATTTTTTCTTTGATTCATCAAATGGGTATTTTCTGCCGTATCTCGACATGATCAATAAGGACCTTGACAGAAGAGATGCGTAAGTATATAATCTCATTTAGTTTGTTAATACGTTACTAAAGTAAAGCGATAAAGGAGAAAAGATGAACAGTCTCTTACACACACCGGAAGGCGTCAGAGATATATTAGGAGACGAGTGCCAGAGAAAGACCTATGTCAAGAATGCTCTGACCTCGCTTCTGTTTTCATACGGCTACGACCAGATCGAGACACCGTGCTTTGAGTTTTTAGATACCTACAGTGAATCCCTGGGTTCCACTTCAGAAAAGGATCTGTTCAGATTCTTTGACAGAGATGGGAATACTCTTGCCCTTAGGCCTGATTTCACCCCGTCTGTTGCCAGAGTCTCAGCCAGGTATTTTTCAGATACGAAAGAAACACTCCGTCTCTGCTACGAGGGAAAGGTCTTTCAGAATCACCATTCTCTCCGAGGCGAGATGAGTGAGCAGACCCAGGTAGGCGCAGAGCTTATCGGGGATTCATCGATCGATTCAGATGCAGAAGTTATCTCCCTTATAGTAAATGGCTTTCTATCGTGCGGACTTAAGGACTTTCAGATAAGCATAGGACATGCTGATATCTTTAACGGACTTATAGAGGCAGCCGGTTTTTCTGATGAAGAGGAACAGGACGTTCACGACTTTGTCTCGAATAAAAACTTCTTCGGCCTCGATGAGTACCTGTCGCATAAGCAGATAGATAAGGATCTGATAAGTCTGTTCGGACTTTTATCAAAGATATTCATGACACCGGATGAATGGAAAGACTCACTCGAGCAGGCAAAAAATTATCCGAAGATCCTCGGAGCTCTGACGCATCTGTATCGGATGAATGAGCTTTTAAGCGCATACGGAGTTGAGGACTATGTAGGCTTCGATCTGGGACTGGTAAGAAGCCTCAAGTACTATACCGGGATCATTTTTTCTGGATATACCTTCGGAAGCGGAAAGCCGATAGTCACCGGAGGCCGCTACGATAACCTCTTAGGACACTTCGGAGCGGACAGACCGGCCATAGGATTTGCCTTTCTTATAAACGAGCTGATGCTTGCGATAGACAGGCAGGGAATAGAGCTTCCTGTCGAGAATGCGAAGATACTCCTCCTCTATCCAAAGGATCAGGTAAAGGAAGCCATAAAGAAGGCTGATTCACTTAGAAAAGCCGGAAACAGGGTTCTCCTTCATTCTTATAATGACAGAGATCACCACGACAGACTTTGCGTTAAGTATGCATCTTATACTATAATGGAGACAGGAGGCGAAAGATGAGCAGCACAGACGAAATGATCACTGTAGCCCTTGGAAAAGGACGCCTGGCCAAAAAAGCCATGGCTCTGTTTGACAATATAGGCTTAGGAGTCGAAGAGATACACGATCCTGATACGAGAAAACTCATTTTTACAAATGAGAAAGAAAATATCCGTTACTTCCTGTCGAAGGGACCAGACGTGCCGACCTATGTGGAGTACGGCTCGGCTGATATCGGAATAGTCGGTGAAGACACGATCCTCGAAGAGAACAGGAATATCTACGAGGTTTTAGACCTGGGATTCGGAAAGTGCCGTATGTGCATCGCAGGGCCTGAGAGCGCAAAGAAGCTCTTAGATTCGTCGCATTTTATCAGGGTGGCGACGAAGTACCCGAGGATAGCTAAGAACTATTTTTACAATCAGAAGCATCAGACAGTAGAGATCATAAAATTAAACGGTTCTATCGAATTAGCTCCGATAGTTGGCCTTTCAGAGGTCATTTGTGATATAGTAGAGACAGGCAGTACCTTAAAAGAAAACGGACTCGTCGTCTTAGAAGAGGTCGTACCGCTTTCAGCGAGGGTTGTCGTAAATCAGGTCTCTATGAAGATGAAAAATAAACGGATCACAGAGATAGTAAACGCACTGCAGGAGGAAATAAAAGCGTAATGGAAATAGAAAAGCTTAACGAAGAAAACATCAAGACGCTGCTCACAAAGCTGTTAAAGAGAAGTCCTATAAGCTACGGAAAATACGAGGTATCAGTAAACGAGATCATCGGAAATGTCCGTGAGAACGGCGACAAGGCTGTTTTTGAACTCGAGAAAAAATTCGACAAGGTAGATCTGACACCGCAGAATATCCGCGTCACAAAAGAAGAGATAGACGAAGCCTACTCTAAGGTCGATGAAAAGCTTCTTACAGTAATAAGGAAGTCCCTTAAGAATATCCGCGCTTTTCACGAGAAGCAGAAGCAGAACAGCTGGTTTACTACAGACGAGAAGGGCATTTTCTTAGGACAGAAGGTAATTCCTATAGCTATCGCCGGAGTGTACGTACCTGGCGGAAAGGCAGTTTATCCATCATCAGTCCTTATGAATATAGTGCCTGCAAAAGTGGCCGGAGTACCTAGAATCGTCATGTGCACTCCTCCAGGACCTGATGGAAAGGTATATCCTTCGACTCTCGTAGCAGCAAATGAAGCAGGAGCCGACGAGATCTACAAGGTCGGCGGAGCTCAGGCCATCGCTGCTATGGCTTTTGGAACAGAGTCAGTCCCTAAGGTAGATAAGATCGTAGGACCTGGAAATATCTACGTAGCTTTAGCCAAAAAGGCTGTATTCGGCTATGTGAGTATCGATTCGATCGCAGGACCTTCTGAGATCCTTGTCCTGGCAGATGAGACAGCAAACGCTCACTTCGTGGCAGCAGACCTTCTTTCTCAGGCTGAGCACGATGAAATGGCATCTGCTATCCTTATCACGACTAGCAAGAAGCTGGCCGAAGACGTAGATAAGGAAATTCAGGGATATCTGCCGAAGCTCTCAAGAGAAGAGATAATCAGGAAGTCACTTGATAACTACGGACATCTCTTCGTTGCCGATTCGAAGGAAGATGCTATCGCAGCCGTAAACCAGATAGCTTCAGAGCACCTTGAGATAGTGACAGCCGATCCGTTCCTCGATATGACAAAGATAAAAAATGCTGGAGCCATTTTCCTCGGAACCTGGTCATCAGAGCCTTTAGGAGACTACTTCGCAGGACCTAACCACGTGCTGCCTACAAACGGAACAGCAAAGTTCTTCTCGGCTCTCTGCGTAGATGATTTCATTAAGAAGTCAAGTGTGATATCATACAGTGAGGAAGCCTTAAAGGAGATAGCTTCTGACATAGAAGACTTCGCCGAGTGCGAGAAACTTACCGCACACGCTAATTCTATCAGGGTACGTTTTGAGGATAACAAATGAACAGAACTGCTACTGTAAAGAGAAAAACAAAAGAAACTGACATAGAAGTGACCATCGATCTCGATGGAACCGGACAGTATTTCGTAGATACTGGCATCGGCTTTTTTGACCATATGCTTTCTGGATTCGCGAGACACGGATTTTTTGACCTGACACTTAAGTGCACAGGAGACCTCTATGTCGACTGCCATCACACGATTGAAGACTGCGGCATAGCCTTGGGTGAGGCTATAAAGCAGGCTCTTGGAGACAAGGCAGGGATAGTCAGATTCGGAAGCAGCCTGCTGCCTATGGATGAGACTCTCGTCAGATGTGTCATTGACTTGAGCGGAAGACCGTATCTCGTATTTAATGAGGAGTTTAAGAACGACAGGGTCGGGGATTTTGATACGGAGATGGTAAAGGAATTTTTCTACGCTGTTTCATATTCGTCGATGATGACCCTTCATATAGACGAGCTTCATGGTGAGAACTCGCATCATATCATAGAGGCTACCTTCAAGGCATTTGGACGTGCTCTTAAGGAAGCAGTTTCTAAGGATGAAAAAATAAAAGGAGTGTTATCAACTAAAGGAAGTCTGTAATGGAACACAAGAATATAGTAGCTACTATCTATATAAAAAACGGCAAGGCTGTAAAGAGTCCGGATGACTTATCAGATCCGCGGGACGTGATGCAGCTTGCGAACGGTTATAATGACAGCGGAGTAGATAAGATTTTTCTTATAGACTTATCAGACGATGAAGCCGAGCATATGACAAATATGATGGCTATCAGGAACATAAACCGTTCTATCGACGTAAAGACTGCTGGCGGAGGAAATATCAAGCGATTAGATGACATCAAGCTGTTCTTCTATGCTGGCTGTCTTGAGGTCATTTTAAACGGCGGGAAGCCTGAGACGATAGATCTCGTAAAAGAGGCTGCCATCCGTTTTGGAAACGAGAGGATCCTGGTCTCAGTCGACAATGTAAACTTCGCTTTTAAGACCCGTGACTATATAAAGGACTGTGTGCATGAGCTTGTCCTTATGAGTCCGGAGCTTGCCAGCGGCATAGAGAATATCACGAGTATCCCATATATCCTGCGTCAGGATGAATACGATCTGGACAAGATCACAGAGCTTATGAAGTCAGAGTCGATCCGTGGTATCTATGGAGACTTTATCGACAGTGATAATACTGATATCATGCAGCTTAAGTCGACTCTTTCCGATCGCGGCATCATGATGGATAACTTCGAACCGAAGCTCCACTGGGAGGACTTAAAGACTAACAGTGACGGACTGGTCCCTGTCATCGCGCAGGACTACCAGACCGGGCAGGTCTATATGCTTGCCTACATGAATGAAGAAGCATTTAACACGACTATCCGCATTGGAAAAATGACCTACTGGAGCCGGTCTCGTCAGGAACTCTGGACAAAGGGTCTTACCTCAGGTCACATCCAGTATGTAAAGAGCCTTACGGCGGACTGTGACTATGATACGATCCTTGCTAAGATAAGCCAGGTCGGAGGCATAGCCTGTCACACCGGAGCACCATCGTGCTTCTTTAATAACATCATCCAGAAGGAGTATGTCGACCGTTCCCCTAGGAAGATCTTCGAGAATACTTTAAAGGAGATCATAAAGGAAAGAAATGAGGACTCAGCAGTAAAGGAGATCTTCGACCAGGGAATCGATGAGATCCTTAGAAAAATCGGAGAAGAGACTTCAGAAGTCATTATCGCAGGAAAGGATTCGAATAAGTCAGAGATAGTTCACGAGATCACTGACCTGATCTACAATCTGATGTTTTTGATGAGTGATAATGAGATCAGCTGGGATGATATAACCACAGAATTAGCAACCAGATAATATGAGACAGTTAGCATTAACAGACGATATCCTGATGCAGATCGAAGAACCTGGCAGGTATATCGGAAATGAAATAAACAGTACCGTAAAAGACAAGTCGCAGGTCGCCCTGCGATTTGCCTTTTGTTTTCCAGACGTATATGAGATAGGAATGAGCCATCTGGGAATCCAGATCCTCTATGAGATGTTCAATCGCAGAAGCGACGTCTGGTGCGAGAGAGTCTATTCGCCGTGGCCGGATCTCTCTGAGATAATGAAGGAGAGAAATATCCCTCTTTTTGCGCTGGAATCACAGGATCCGATAAAAGACTTTGACTTCTTAGGGATAACACTCCAGTATGAGATGTGCTATACGAATATCCTGCAGGTATTAGATCTGTCGGGGATTCCTTTTCATGCCACAGAGCGTACAGACGATGATCCTCTCGTCATAGGCGGTGGACCGTGTGCGTATAACCCGGAGCCTATAGCCCCGTTTTTCGACCTATTTTATATAGGTGAAGGAGAAAATGAGTACAACCGGCTCTTTGATCTGTATATCCAGATGAAAAAAGACGGTTCGTACTCGAGAAGAGCCTTTCTGCGTAAAGCCGCAGAAATCCCTGGGATCTATGTACCGGAGTTTTACGAGACAGAGTATAACACTGATGGTACGATAAAGAGTTTCCACCCGACAGAGGAGAAAATCCCATCTGTGATAAGGCGCCAGGTAGATACAGATATGGACGATGCTCCGTATCCATCAAAGCCTATAATACCTTATGTGAGAGCCACTCAGGACAGGGTAGTCCTCGAGGTGATGCGTGGCTGCATCAGAGGCTGCCGGTTCTGTCAGGCCGGAATGGTGTACCGCCCATGCCGGCAGAAATCTATCGACGTACTGAAAAAATACGCCGTAGAAATGCTTGAAAATACTGGCTACGATGAGATTTCATTAAGTTCTCTTTCTACGAGTGACTATGAAAAGCTACCGGAATTTATCGATTTTCTTATAGAAGAATGCGAGAAGAGAAAGATAAATATCACTCTGCCTTCACTGCGTATAGACGCTTTTTCACTTGACGTCATGAGCAAGGTCCAGGATATAAAAAAGAGCTCGCTGACCTTTGCTCCGGAGGCCGGAAGCCAGAGGATGAGAGATGTCATAAATAAGGGACTTACTGTAGACGACATAATGAACGGAGCCAGGGAAGCCTTCCTCGGAGGCTGGAAGAAGGTGAAGCTCTACTTTATGCTTGGCCTTCCGACAGAGACGGAAGAGGATATGGAGGCTATTCCAGACTTAGCACAGGACATAGCGCATCTCTATTATGATACGCTTCCGGATAAAGCTACGAGAGGCGGCAGATGTCAGATCACTATATCGACATCTTTCTTTGTGCCGAAGCCTTTTACACCTTTCCAGTGGGCGAGGATGTACCCGCCGGAGGAGTATCTGCGCAGGGCTTCTGTGGTAAATCACAGGATGAAGGATGAGCCCAACCACAAGTGCCTGTCGTATCAGTGGCACGAGGCAAAGACTACAGTGCTCGAGGGCATTTTTGCGAGGGGAGACAGAAGAGTGGCTCGTGTCATAGAATATGCCTATACTCACGGCTGTTACTTCGATGCCTGGAACGAGTATTTCAAGCCTGAAGTCTGGGACGAGGCTTTTAGCACCTGCGGAGTGGACCCGGATTTTTATACGATGAGAGAGCGTGACATATCGGAAATTCTGCCATGGGATTTCATAGATACCGGGATCACCAGACGTTTCCTGGAAAACGAGTGGAAGCGGGCTGTGACAGATCAGGCTGTCACACCGAACTGCCGTGAGAAGTGCTCGGGGTGTGGCTGTACACAGTTTAAGACAGGAGTATGCGTTAGATAGAATGGATATAAGAGTACGTTTTAGCAAATACGGCCCGATAAAATATGTCGGACATTTAGACCTTATGAGATATTTTCAGAAGGCTTTGCGGAGGAGCAATCTTTCGGTATCTTTTTCAAAGGGATTTTCACCTCATCCTATAATGTCTTTTGCCTCACCGCTCGGAGTCGGAATCACGAGTGAGGGTGAATACATGGATTTTTCTCTTGATGAGAATATCACGCCTGAAGAGATAAAGGATGCGCTTAATGAACAAATGGCAGACGGAGTAGAGATACTGTCCGCGACAGAGAGACAGTCTACAAAAAAGGCGATGGCAGAGCTCTATGGCGCCTCATATATGGTGTATTTTAAGAGAACCGACGCGTCATTTACGCCAGATACAGCGGCTCTAAGAAAAGCGGTGGATGATAAGGTAAAAAACGCTTCTTCTTTAGTCGTTACCAAAAAGACAAAGAAGAGCGAAAGAAAAGTCGACCTGCTCCCGCTGATCTATGAGATGGAAGTGCTTGAAAGATTTCCGGAGGATAAGCGGGATCACTATATACCGGACTGGCGGCATAACGGATTTCTGCTCTCAGAAAATGATCCGGCTTTCTACATGAAGGTCTGTGCCAGAAGTTCAGATAACTTAAAACCAGAGCTTCTGATGAACGCAGTTTTTAACACAGCCGGAACTGAAGACTTATTTACGATAGGAATCCACAGGCTAGATATGTTCGCGCAGGCTGAAGGCGGAAGTCTTATACCTCTGGGAGATGTGTCATGACAGAGTGTTTTTTAGTCTACGACCATTATCTGATACATGACCGGGACTTCATGGTCCTTGCCTGTTTCAGGCAAAATGACCGGAAGCTCCTCTATATCAGGTACTCTGACGCAGAAAAGACTTCTATCGTCGGAAATGTATACGCTGCCAGGATTGAAAAAAAAGTGTCCGGAGTCGGCTTATTTCTGGTGATCCCTGGAGACATTCATGTATTTGTAAGAGAAAAGAACTGTCACGATCCTTTTTATATAAAAAGGCAGAGTACCAGAAAAGAACTCTGTGAAGGCGACCTGGTGTTAGTCCAGATAGAAAAGGATTCCATCAAGACTAAAGAACCGGAAGGCACTTTTACAGTTTCCATAAAGACGCCGGATTTTCTGATCACGAGACCAGGGAATGGCATTCATTTTTCAAAGAAACTCTCAGCGGTAAAGAAAGAGGAGTTTTCAAGGCTGGCAGCCGATGACTGTGCTCTTCTTATAAGGACAGCAGCCTCTGAAAAAAACGCAGAGGAGCTTTCTTCTGAGATAAAAAACGCAGAAAAAAAGCTTTCAGAAATTTTTTCAGAAGGGAAAAATCATACCGGACCGGCTCTCGTCGCAGAAAATGATGATCTCTTAAACAGGCTTCTAACATCATTTCCGTTTGCAGCAAATGACCTGACTGTTACGGAGATAAAGACAAGCGACAGAGTGCTCTTTGAGAGGCTCGGAGACTATGGCAGCCTCTACACTGATGAGGGACTTTCGCTATTAGACCTATACCGGATCAGAACTGTGACTGAGAATCTGCTTAAGAAGACTGTCTGGCTTAAAAGCGGCTCAAATATAGTGACAGAGCAGACCGAAGCGCTTACCGTAATAGATGTAAACAGCGCGAAGTCTAAAAAGTCCTCTCCTGTTACAGTGAACAGAGAGGCGGCAGAAGCCATAATGGACCAGATAAGGCTCAGGAATATTTCAGGCATTATAGTCATAGATTTTATGAAGATGCATTCAGAGGATGAGAAGCATCAGATCATATCCCTTATGAAGACGCTCGGAAAAGCAGACTTTGCCAGGATAACAGTCGAAGACTTCACAAAGCTCGGTCTTCTTGAGATGACTAGAGAGAAAATTTTTCCATCGGTAAGTCAGACCTTGACAGGGCATATGAATTATGGTAATATAGCAAACGTTGACGCCCAGTGAGGTAGGTGAAGTCTGTCACAATGGCAGCACCGAATCTGGCGGAGGGAACAAATAGTTTCATTAGTACAGGAGGTTTAGAATGTACGCAGTTATCGCAACAGGTGGAAAGCAGTATAAGGTTTCCGAAGGAGACGTTATCAGAGTCGAGAAGCTCGGAAAGAACGAGGGAGACAAGGTATCATTTGATCAGGTTCTTCTCGTTGGCGGAGATGAGACAAAGGTCGGAAATCCTACAGTAAGCGGAGCTTCTGTTGATGCTTCAGTAGTAAAGGAAGCCAGAGCAAAGAAGGTCATTGTTTACAAGTATAAGCCAAAGACAGGCTATCATAAGAAGAACGGACATCGTCAGTCTTACACAGAGGTAAAGATCGAGAAGATCAACGCTTAATGATCCGCGTCACTGTCATAGAGAATGGCGATACATATAAAAGCATTGAATCGAAAGGGCACGCAGATTTTTCTGCTTTTGGGAAAGACATCGTGTGTGCGGCAGCTTCAGTCCTTATCATAAATACCTTAAACGGCATAGACCAGTTTTCTGATACGAAAATGGATGTGACGTCAGAGGAAAGCGGCTATCTGAAAGCAGTATTTCCAGACGGGTGCGATGAGAAGGCACAGGTGCTTCTGGATTCGATGGTTTTAGGACTTACACAGATAGAAAAACAGTACGGAAAGAGATATCTTTCCATAGATATTCAGGAGGAATAATATGTTAGAGTTAAATCTTCAGTTTTTCGCTCATAAAAAGGGAATGGGATCAACCAAGAACGGTCGTGATTCTGAATCAAAGAGATTAGGCGCCAAGAGAGCTGACGGACAGTTCGTTAAGGCTGGAAATATCATCTACAGACAGCGTGGAACCAGGATCCATCCGGGAACAAACGTTATGAAGGGTGGAGACGATACTCTCTTCGCTACACAGGACGGTATCCTTCGTTTCGAGCGTAAGGGCAGAGACAAGAAGGTAGCAAGCGTTTACCCTGTAGCAGAGTAATCTATCATTTTGACCACAGAGCCTGATCCTGCTTTTTATAGTGAGATCAGGCTTTTTCTTTTAATAGGAGGGATTTTTATGTTTGCAGACCGTGCAAGGATAATCATTCAGTCAGGGAAGGGCGGAAACGGTCATATCAGTTTCAGGCGTGAGAAATACGTTCCGGCCGGCGGACCTGACGGGGGAGACGGAGGTCGCGGCGGAGACATTATTTTTGAAGTATCGGATCAGGTGAATAACCTGTCTGACTACAGGATGAGAAGAAAATTCGCTGCCACTAACGGTGAAGAAGGCGGAAAGAAGAAATGTCATGGCAAGGACGGACAGGACTTAGTCCTCAAAGTCCCGGCTGGAACTGTAATAAAGGAAGCCCAGACCGGTCAGGTCATCTGTGACATGAGCGGAGATAATAAGCGGGTCGTGATCTTAAAGGGCGGCAAGGGCGGCCTCGGCAATATGCACTTTGCTACCTCTACGATGCAGGCTCCGAAATACGCAAAGCCGGGCGGAGAGGCAAAGAGCCTCGAAGTGATCCTTGAGCTTAAGCTGTTAGCAGACGTGGGACTGGTAGGATACCCGAACGCCGGAAAGTCGACACTTCTTTCAAGACTCTCAAACGCAAAGCCTGAGATAGCAAACTACCCGTTTACTACGCTAAATCCGATTCTCGGGGTAGTAGACCTTCCTGGCGGAGGCAGCTTTGTGATGGCCGATATCCCTGGTATCATCGAGGGCGCTTCGGAGGGAGTAGGCTTGGGCCTTGAATTCCTGCGACACATAGAGAGATGTAAGGTCTTAGTACATATGGTGGATATCTCGGGAGTCGAGAGAGAAGACCCTATAGAAGACATAAAGGCTATAAATCTTGAGCTTGCCACCTATAACAAAAAGCTTCTCGACAAGCCTATCATCATAGCATGTAACAAAGCTGACACGAGACCTGACGATGCCGAAGAGATCAGACAGAAGGTCGAAGACACTTTTCACAGGAAGACCTTCCTGATCTCCGCGGTTTCAGGACAGGGCGTAAAGGAGCTATTAGGCGAGATAGTAAAAGAATTAGACGAGTACAAGGACGAGACTGTCGTTTACGAGTCGAACTTCAACCCCGATGAATTTTTCAAGGAGGACGATTCTTTTACGGTCGAGCTGAACAGTGACGGAGAATACGAAGTCACGGGGCCGAAGGTTGAGAAGATGCTCGGATTTACGAATCTAGACTCAGAGAAGGGCTTTGCGTTCTTCCAGAAGTTCTTAAAGGAACAGGGAATCCTTAAAAAGCTCGAGGACATGGGAATCCAGGACGGAGATACAGTAAAGGTCTATGACCTGGAGTTTGAGTATTATAAATGATCACGGAGTAGGTTTATGAGTTTGGAATTAAAAAATAAACAGAGAGCTTATCTGTCAGGTCTTGCCGCAAAGATTCAGCCTATTTTTCAGGTAGGAAAAAGTGATGTGACTCCTGAGATAGTCGACGCTATAGACGAAGCTCTCGAGAAAAGAGAGCTGATAAAGGTCTCAGTATTAAAGAACTGTATGGATACACCGGCGAATGTAGCAGATACGCTCGCAGGCAGGACTAAGTCCAATGTCGTTCGTGTGATCGGAAGAAAAATAGTTCTCTACAGACCGGCTAAAAAGCCTGTCATCGAGCTGCCGAAATGAAAATCGGTATCTTAGGAGGGACTTTTAACCCGATCCACAACGGTCATCTGTATATAGCAGCAGAGGCTTACAGGCAGCTGGGACTTGATACTGTCTGGATCATGCCAGACGGGATCCCGCCGCACAAGGGACTTGAAAGCAATGTCACGAGATTCGAGAGGATCGAGATGTGCGAGGCAGCGGTAAAGTCGATTCCGTACATGAAAGTATCTGATACGGAGATTAGATCTGACGGACGAAGCTACAGCTATCTGACTCTTACCAGGCTTAAGGAGATGCATCCGGACGATGAGCTTTTTTTCATCATAGGAGAAGATTCTCTCGACATGTTCTCATCGTGGGTTCATCCGGAGATCATAGCAAAAGCTGTTACTCTGGCTGTGGCGGTAAGGCACGATGACGATGTAGTAAGAGATACTTTATCTATGTGCAGTCAGCTTAAAGCACAGTTCGGCGCCAGGATAGAGCTTTTAGAGACTGAGTATATGGATATCTCTTCATCTGAGATCAGGGACCTGCTCTCTGGCGGTATCTATCCAGGCAGCTTAGGGAAACTGAAGCTTTCTCTTCCAGCGCCTGTGCTTAAGTATATAGCTGATCACAGACTCTACGGATGCATGAAAGGAAAGAAGATGTCACCAAAAGAAGACATTAAACCAAGTGATTTTCCGAAGATAAAACAGGACATAGAAAAGAAGCTCGAAAAGAAGCTGAAGCCTTCGAGATACACACATACTATAGGTGTGGCATATACCGCAGCCTCTCTTGCGATGGCGCACGGTTATCCTATGGATGTGGCTTTTATCGCAGGGCTTTTGCATGACTGTGCCAAGTACATGTCGCCTGACGAGCTTTTGGATTTCTGCCAGAAGAAAAAAATAGACATCACTACGGCAGAAAAAAGGAGTCCGCAGCTTCTTCATGCAAAGGCTGGAGCATATCTCGCTAAGCATGAGTATGGCATAGAAGACGAGGAGATCCTCAATGCGATAACAGTCCATACTACAGGAATGCCGGGTATGAGTCTCCTGGACGAGATACTTTTTACGGCTGACTATATAGAGCCGAACCGTGACAAGGCAAAGCGTCTTACGGAGATAAGGCAGGCAGCGTTTAAGAACTTCCATCTGGCCATACAGATGATCCTTTCAGATACGATAGACTATCTGAAAGAGACTGGAAAAGACATAGACGAAACCACATACAGGACTTATGAGTATTATAAGGAGCAGTAGAAATGGCAGAAACACTTGATATAGTAAAGGATATTAAAAAAATCCTTGAGGATAAAAAGGGAGAGGACATCGATGTGCTTGACATTTCGGAGGTAAGTGTTATAGCTGATTATTTCGTGGTAGCAAGTGCCGCAAATCTACCACAGCTAAATGCGATGAAAGACGAGCTGGAGGAAAGACTGTATAAGGACTACCATCTGGACCCGAAGGACGTCGAGGGCAACAGGAACTCTACCTGGATCCTCCTGGACTATGGTGACATCATAATCCATCTGTTCACCCGCGAAGACAGGGCATTCTATAACCTCGAGCGCATCTGGAAAGACGGCAAAAAGGTAGAGATTTAACAAAAAATACATAGCGTTTGGAGATGCTTCTGTGATATACTTTTAACTAAGTATGTGACGGAAGTATTTTTGTATGGAAAGGAAAAAGTAATGGAGAAATCAAAGGTTTATTTTACCGACTTCAGAACGCAGCTTGACGTACCTCTCACGAAGAAGCTACAGAAACTCATCCGCAAGGCCGGCATCGGCGATATCGACATGAACGGAAAGTTCGTTGCAATAAAAATGCACTTCGGTGAGCTTGGAAATCTCGCCTATCTGCGCCCGAACTACGCAAAGGCCGTGGCTGATGTCGTAAAGGAGCAGGGTGGACTGCCGTTCCTTACAGACTGTAACACCCTCTACCCTGGAAGCCGTAAGCACGCCTTAGAGCACTTAGACTGCGCGAATATCAATGGATTTAACCCGACTACCACGGGATGCCAGATCATCATCGGTGATGGTCTCCGTGGTACAGATGACATAGAAGTACCAGTGCACAACGGCGAGTACTGTAAGACTGCCTTTATAGGCCGTGCCATCATGGATGCAGATATAGTTATTTCTTTAACACACTTCAAAGGCCATGAGCAGGCAGGCTTCGGCGGCTGCATCAAGAATATCGCTATGGGCTGCGGTTCCCGTGCCGGCAAAATGCAGCAGCACCAGAGCGGTCATCCTCATGTGATTGAGGAGAAGTGCCGCGGCTGTCAGAGATGCGCGAAGGAATGCGGCTCTGACGCTATAAAGTATCTGGATAAAGAAGTAGACGGCAGAAAAGTAAAGAAGGCTTTCATAGACCCTGAGATCTGTAAAGGCTGCGGACGCTGTATCGGCGCCTGCGCTTTCGATGCCATAGAGAATGATAACTGGGATGCTCCGGCACTCCTTGGGCGGCGTATGGCTGAATACACTCAGGCTGTCTGCTACGGAAGACCGTGCTTCCATATCAGCCTGATCACTGATGTATCGCCTAACTGCGACTGCCACGGCGAGAACGATGCTCCGATCCTTCCTGATATAGGAATGCTCGCTTCATTCGACCCGGTAGCTATCGACCAGGCCTGTGTTGACCTCTGTGAGAAGGCTACACCTATCAGGAATTCTCAGCTCGGCGATAATATGGCAAGCCCTGATTTCCACGACCACGGCGATGTATGGCTTAACAGCAACCCGAACACTGCCTGGAAGGAAACTCTTGAGCAGGGCGAAAAGATCGGTCTTGGAAGCAGAGAATACGAACTCATAACTATGAAATAAACAGTAGATGGCAAGGTGCAGATCGCCTGTCCCCGCTGCCACACAGCTTTCAACAGACGTAAATGAAAAAAGCCTCCCCAAACGGGGAGGTCTTTTAGTATCAGTGTCTGTAATTATAGAGGCGGAGAACGCCAAATACTTTTCCCAAGATCTGGCAATCAGGTACGATGATCGGATCCATAGTGTCGTTCTCAGGCTGAAGTCTTATATGATCCTTCTCTTTGTAGAAGGTCTTCACTGTAGCTGAATCATCGACCAAGGCAACTACCATGTCTCCGTTCTCGGCTGTAGAGCATCTCTCTACCATGATAGTGTCACCATCGAGGATTCCGGCGTTTATCATCGATTCACCCTTTACCCTCAGCATGAATGATTCCTTGTTCGGGACGTATTCAGCCGGGATAGGGAAGTATGCTTCGATATTCGAGACGGCGAGAAGCGGCTGACCGGCAGCTACTGTTCCGATGACAGGGATATTCGTCATCTCTGTACGGGTGAGGTTGAAATTATCATCGAGGATCTCTATGGCGCGTGGCTTAGTAGGATCTCTTCTGATATATCCGTTCTTCTCAAGGGTGTTCAGGTGTGAGAAGACTGAAGAAGTGGAGCGGAGATTTACTGCTTCGCAGATCTCCCTGACTGATGGCGGGTAGCCTTTGTTTATGATCTCGTTCTTTATGAACTCAAGGATTTCCTGCTGCTTCGCAGTGATTTTTCCGTAACTCATAATGACCTCCGTATGCGTTTAAGTATCGCGGGTTATTTCTTAAATTTCAATTATTATACCATATCGAACATAAGATTTCAAACACTTTTTCGAAAAATCTGTTTGCTATTCACTGATTGTCAACTACGCCCCGACTTTAGTCGGGGCGTAGTTGACTAGCGTTAAAAGTAACAGGTCCGGAAAGGACCATTTTTCGAAGTACACGAAGAGAATTACTAAAAAAAGCCGGCGGGTCTTAGACCCAGCCGGTTATTTTTTGTCAATGGTCTTTTTATCAGCCTTGTAGATACATCTTACTTCGCCAAGGAATTCATGCTGGCGCTTTTCACTCAGCTTTCTGAAGTATCCGAGCATTTCATTTTCGGTAGGCGACTGTTTCCCTTTATAGATATAGGTGTACTCGGTCTTTCCGAACAGGTAGTCAAGGCTCACATCGAAAAAATTGCTTATCGCAAGAAGAGTGGCCATATCCGGATGATGGTTTCCGGCCAGATACCCGCTTACAGAACTGGGAGATACGCCAATGGCATCGGCTAAGTCCTGCTTCATTATATCACGATCCACCAGCAGCTTATTAAGCCTTGCGGTAAAATGTTTCTCAGCCTCCCTGAAATTCTCTTCTTTTTCAGTTTCCGGGTCTTTTGTGTCATCTGCAAAGGTACCGTAATCATTTTTTTCATAAATACTCATGGGCCATCTCCGTGTCATCTGCGTATCCTTTAGTGCGATAATGAAATGATACTTTAAAAAATGTGGCCGGAACGCGATTTTTCAACCGAATTAAAGTGTGTTTTGAGAAAATAGAAGAGAAATAACACTTTGCCAAATGAAGCCAGTTAATGTATAATCAGACACATGAAAAAATTACGTAAGTTTTTTGCATTATTTCTAATATTTGTGATCACTCTTCCCCTGATGTCATGCGCTGACAATACACCGGGAGCAGATACCCCTCATAGTAAGACAGGACTTTATTTTGATACAGTCATAACGATCACCCTCTACGGGGATCAGGCAAAGGCCGAAAAACGCCTGGATAACGTGTTTGACATGGCAAAACGATATGAAGGCCTGCTTTCGGATAAAAAGGACGGAAGCGACATATCGAGAATAAATGACGCGAGAGGTGCCTGGACCACAGTAGACAAAGACACTGTAGAGGCGATAGAGTACGCTGTAAAGTATTCTGAAAGTTCCGGCGGGATCTTTGACCTGACCGTAGGCGCATTGAGTGACCTCTGGGATTTTAAAAATAATACCGGGACTATCCCGGATGACTCTGCGATAAAAGAGGCACTTTCGCATGTGGATTACAGAAATGTCGAAATAGACGGAGATAAGGTAAGACTTAAAGATCCTCAGGCAAAGATAGACTTGGGCGGTATAGCCAAGGGCTTTATAGCTGATAAAATGAAAGCCCGTCTTAAAAAAATGGGGGCTAAGAGCGGTATCATAAACCTGGGTGGGAACGTCCTTCTTATCGGAAGCAGACCTGATGGGAAAAAATATACAGTCGGCATACAGAGACCGTTCTCAGATGACGGGACAGCTCTTTTTACAGTAAAGGCAAGGGATATGTCTGTAGTGACAAGCGGCACTTACCAGAGGTATTTTAAAAAGGATGGAAGGATATATCATCATATCCTTGATCTCTCTAACGGCTATCCTTACGATAACGGCCTTGATTCAGTAACGATCATCACAAAAAAATCGACAGGAGCAGATGCTCTGTCGACTACCGTGTTTGCCATGGGACTTGAAAAGGGACTTGAATATGTAAACCAGACCGATGGTGTCGAGGCTGTATTTGTACAGACCGACGGCACCATCACCAAATCGGCTAATGTAGATAAACTGTATGACTACACTCTGGTCAGATAAAAAGGTCAGGCGTAGTGGTAGCGCTTCCTGAATTTCAGGATGCAGGTGATGGTCACTATAAGGCAGAAAGCTTCTGCGCAGATGACTGCCGACCATACACCGTCTATCGCGAAAATCAGCGGCAGTACAAGCACGCTTACGACTTCGAAGAAGAGAGTACGCATGAATGAGATAAGCGCTGAGATAGCACCGTTATTTAAGGCTGTAAAAAGTGACGAACCAAAGATATTAAATCCCATAAAGATATAAGAGATCGAATAGATCCTGAAAGCTTCGGTCGTCATCGAAAGCAGCGTTTTATCATATCCTACGAAGATAGCGCAGATAGGCTCTGTAAAAATCTCAGAAAGTGTCACGAGAATTATCATAAAACTGAAGATGATCCGGAGGCACTTTTTGAAAAGTCCCTTAAGCTCATCTGTATCAGCGGCTCCGTAATGGTAGCTTATGACAGGAGCTACCCCCATAGAAAAGCCGAAGTAGACTCCTGTGAAGATAAATCCGCCGTACATGATGACTCCGTAGGCGGCTACACCGTTGGAACCTGCGTACTTTAACAGCTGATAGTTATAGAGCATTCCGACGAAAGAAGACGAGATAGTCGACATGAACTCTGAAGAACCGTTTCCGGCTGCCCGCCTGAGCCATTTCCATGAAAATCTGGTCTTCCCCAGGTGGATTATGGTCTTGGTTGATGGCAAGAAGAAGTATATGAGCGGCAGGACTCCGCCGATGGTCTGGCTTATCACTGTGGCCCAGGCGGCTCCGGGAACTCCCATGTGAAGGACTCCGACAAAGAGCCAGTCCATGACCATATTCGCGATGCCTGCTGCCAGAGTAACGAAAAGTCCCAGCTGCGGCCTTTCAGCAGTGACTAAAAGCACCTGGAACATATACTGCAGGATGAACTGGATATTTCCGACCATATTTATCCGGCAGTAGACCACACAGTACGGGAGCATTTTGTCGGTAGCTCCTAAAAACCTCGACACCGGTTTTGCATAGACTATGCCTATGATACTTAAAAAAATGCCTATCACTATGACTGAATACACGAGAAATGAAAAAATCTGGTTAGCTTCTTTTTTCATTCCCATCCCGAGCTTCATAGATATAAGCGCGCTTCCGCCACTACCGAAAACTGTCCCGACAGCTCCTAAGACCATTACAAACGGCATTATCAGGTTTACAGCCGCAAACGGTACAGCTCCGCTGTAATTCGATATAAAAAATCCATCGACCATTCCGTAGATAGAAGTGAAGATCATCATCATGATAGACGGAAAAGTGTATTTTAACATCTTCCGGTAAGTGAAGTGATCCGATAATCTGATTTTCATAGTATGTCTTTCCTTTTTAAGTGGGTTATAAAGGAAACTATATAAAAAAATTACAAAACTGTCAAGCAATTAAAAAATCTATACAAATATCTGCTCTTTTGTGGTATCATATCTCTAACTAAAAAATGACAAGGAGGCAGGATGTGTTCGGCTATGTCCGCGTGAGAAAACCAGAGCTAAAGATCAGAGAATTCGACTGCTACAGAAGCTATTACTGTGGCCTGTGCAGAAGCCTTAAGAGCTGCTACGGAGTAAGCTCCGAAATGCTTTTATCGTATGACCTGACTTTTCTCGTGATGCTTCTCACTTCGGTATATGACTTAAAGACTGACACTTACCAGTCAAAGTGCATAGCCCATCCGTTCAGGAAAAAGCCGAGAACTGTCTCTGATGCAGACAGTTATGCGTCAGCTATGAGCATTCTGCTTGGCTACTACCATTTCGAGGACGACAGGGCTGATTCAGGGAAGAAGAGCGCTTCAGTAATGAGTCTCTTCTTTAAGAAAAAGGCCATGTCAGTAGAAAAGCAGTACCCGAGACAGGCGGGGGCACTTATAAAGGAGCTAAAAGCTCTTCATGACCTGGAAAGAGAAAAAAGTCGTGACACGGATGCGCTATGTGACCACTTCGGAAATGCCTTAGGAGAGATATTCGTCTGGAGAGAAGACATTTTTTCAAAGTATTTCAGGCAGATGGGGTACTTTATGGGGCGGTTTATCTATCTGATGGATGCAGTCGATGACTGGGAAAAGGACTTAAAAGCAGGAGAGTTCAACCCTTTTTCTGATGAGAAGTCTCTTAAGGATGTGATAGATAAGGCAAGGCCGATGCTCATCAGGGAGATAAGCCAGGCATCAGGGGCTTTTGAGATGCTTCCTGCAGTAGAAAACGCAGACATCCTTAAGAATATAATCTACGCCGGCGTATGGAACCGGTTTGACCAAATGACGGAGGAATTAAATGAATCCATATGAAGTGCTCGGGGTATCCCCGAATGCAACAGACGAAGAGATAAAGCACGCATACAGGGAGTTAAGCCGTAAGTATCATCCTGATGCGAACCAGAATAACCCGCTAAAGGATCTGGCTGAGGAAAAATTCAAGCAGGTCCAGGAAGCATATTCTGAGATCATGGAGATGCGCAAGAACGGCAATAACTATTATCAGAATAACCAGGGTTATTCAAATAACAGTTACAATAACCAGAATTATAACAACGGCTTTAATAATCAGGGATTTAACGGTGATCCTTACTACCAGCAGAGGAACTACGCCCGGAATAGCCAGAGATACGGCAGGGATATGTATAACGGTGGCGGAGGCTGTAACTGGTGCGATGCCTGCTGCTCGCTCTGGTGCGCTGACAGCTGCTGTGAGGCTATGGGAGGTGACCTCTGCACATGCATGTAAAGTCTACACCTGTTGCCAGAGGAGGCCTTTTTACAGCACTTTCTGTCATAAGCATCCTGCTGGCTAGTGTCTTTTCGTTCAGCACCCTGTTTTTTCTGGTAATAGCAGCCTGTTTTACAGGTTTTGCCTATTTTTTCTCAGACCTCAGGTTCGGTATAGCAGCGCTCCTGGCATCTGCAATACTGGGATTTATACTGTCGCCGCAGAAGGGGATCCTGTTCACCTATATGGGAATAGCCATTTACCTGATCCTGGCCCAGGTCATAGAAAAACACTTTTTTAACAGGGGAATGGTCTGGTACTGGGGACTAAAATTCCTGGTCTTTAACGCGCTGTTCTGGGGGCTTTTTCTTATAGCTCTAGGTGTCGCAGGATTTACGGGGATTTTTTCGGCGAGAGCGATAGCTTACTTTAACAGCTTAGACGTCAAATGGGTGTTTGTACTGGCGCTTATAGTGATCGTAGAGTTCTGCTTTGTTGTGATAGATCGGGTATTTTTCATGGTAAGAAACAGACTTGAACCTGTCATAATGAACGCTGACAGATGATTTTACATGGATTTAAAGGAAAAAAGATGGAAGATTTAACAAAGATAAGAGAAGATATAGATGCTGTCGACAGCCAGCTTCTTGAACTGTTCAAACAACGACTCGGGCTTGCCTGTGATGTAGCAGATTATAAAATAGTCCATCACAGACCGGTGCTCGATAAAGGGCGTGAAGAGTCAAAGATAGCCCACCTGACTGACGGTGTAAAGGATGAGTTCCTTGAGCTTGGAATCCGGGAGTTTTTCACGCTCATCATGTCGATAAGCAGAAAAAAGCAGTACCAGATGCTCGCTGAGAGCGGAGTCCGTGAAGACAGCGGATTTACCTGTGTAAACTCCTTTAACCTGACAAACGCAAAGGTCGTTTACCAGGGAGTAGAGGGAGCGTATAGCCAGGCTGCAACCAATGATTTTTTCGGGAAAGATGTAGATTCTTTTCATGTGGCTACCTGGAGAGAGGCAATGGATGCCCTGAAGGAGAAAAAGGCTGATTTCGCCGTTCTTCCTATAGAAAACTCTACGGCAGGGACGGTAAGCCAGAACCTTGATCTCTTAAATGAATACGACTGTGCGATAATCGGTGAAGAGATAGTAAAAGTAGACCACGCTCTGTTAGGTACTCCTGACGCTTCTATAGATACGATAAAGACAGTCTATTCGCATCCACAGGCTCTGATGCAGTGTGCCGATTACTTAAGACAGCACGAGCAGATTACAGCAGTAGGAACCACAAACACAGCTATAGCCGCTAAGAAAGTCAAAGAGGATAACGACTCTACAGAGGCTGCCATAGCTGGAAGCATAAATGCCGAGCTCTACGGACTTAAAGTCATAGAATCTGCCATTCAGGACGTAAAGGATAATGAGACGAGGTTCATCGTAGTTTCGGCAAAGAAGATCTTTCGCCGTGACGCCAAAAATATCTCTATCTGCTTTACTCTGCCAAACGAAGAGGGAAGCCTCTACCAGATCCTTACGCACTTCGCTTTTAACGGTCTGAACATGAGCCGGATAGAGTCAAGACCGCTTAAAGGCAGGCCTTGGGAATACCGTTTCTTCGTGGATTTTGAGGGGAATCTTTTAGACGAGGGAGTTACGAATGCTCTGTTAGGTCTTCAGTGCGAGACTACAGACCTTAAGATTTTAGGAAACTATTGATTTTTATAGAACGGGGATCTTATATGAAGGTAAAAAAGTACGGATCTATTTACATCGGGACCTATGAGGTCTCACTGCGCATTTATGAAGTGAAGGGAGGCGGGCTCAAAGAGCTCGACGAGATGCGCCTTCCTGTCCAGGTATCTCATGACATCTACCATTACGGCAGCATCACAGGTGAGACCTCGGATACCATCATAAAGGCTCTTCTCGACATGAAGCGGTCTTTAGCCGAGTACAATGTCGATTTTTACCAGGCTTTCGGAGTTTACGCGCTGACAAAGGCTTCGAACTACCTGGTTCTTTTTGACCGCATCAGGATAAAATGCGGACTGTTTGTAAAGCTGCTTACGAACTCACAGCAGAGATTCTACAGTTTCCAGGCACTGAGCGCCCAGCCAGATTTCTCAAAAATGATCGAAAAATCAGCCTTACTTGCGGATATCGGCGGTTCGTCGATTCAGCTTACTCTCTTTAAAGACGGGAAGCTTCTTACTACCCAGCATATCCTCTTCGGAGCCGGTGAAGTCAGGGAAAACCTCCTGTCACTTTCAGAGAAGGCAGACGCGAGACAGCAGGTTCTCGAGATGATCTTCAAGGAGACAGATAATTTTTTCCATATGTATCTGCCGGACAGAAACCCGGAGTACCTGATCCTTTTAAACCAGAACTTCAGTAATATCCTGCATCTGTTCAGGGTAAAGGATATCTTAAACAAGCCTGTAAAACGCGAGAAGGCAGTGGATTTCTTAAAGGACCTGGGAAACAGCGACCTGTTCATGAACACCTTTGAAAAATACCAAATAAGCGATCCTGATGATATGCTTCTTCCGTTTTTGCTTTTATACGATGCGCTGATACTCCAGACTGACTGTAAGATGATAACGGCACCTGGTATCTCCATCCACGAAGGTGTCACGCTTAACAGCCTCTACAGGACCGGAACGCTTAAGCCGTCACACGACTTTGACGCCGATGTGATAAGCGCCGCCTACTTTATTGCCGAGAGATGCGGAAGCTACAGACCGCACATAAAGATGATGGATAAAATGACTTCGGCTCTGTTCGACGCCATATATAAAAAGAGCGGCATGACAGAAAGACAGAGGCTTCTTGTAAGGGTCATCGCTATTCTTCACGACTGTGGCAAGTATTTAAGCCTCTCGTTTGCGGCCCAGAGTTCGTATACGATAATCATGTCATCTGAGATCCTCGGGATAAGCCACGACGAGAGAAAACTCATCGCTTTAGTAGCCAGATATCATCACGAAAAGGATGTAAGCTACCCAAGACTCGCAAATGACTTAGACGAAGATGAATACATAGTATTCTTAAAGCTGTTAGCTCTTCTTCGCATCTGCAATGCCTTAGATTCAAGCCACAGACAGAAGTTTAAGGACCTGACCATAAGAATGCGCACAGACAGGCTGCTTATCACCGTAGCATCGAAGCTGCCGTTAAATCTTGAGAAGAATTATTTTAAGGATAAGGCAGCATTTTTTACAGAGGTATTCGGTATCATCCCTGAGATAAGAGACAGGAAGGAGATCTGATATGAGTATTGATTATAAAGATCCTAAATACTATGAGAACCGTGAGCTTTCATGGCTCAAGTTCAACGAGCGGATATTAAACGAAGCGAGAGACGCAAAGCTTCCGCTTTTAGACCGTTTTAAATTTTTAAGTATCACGGCGTCGAACCTCGACGAGTTTTTCATGGTGCGTGTGGCTTCCCTGGTAGACATGGTACACGCAGGATATAAGAAAAAAGACCTCTGCGGGATGACAGCGCAGGAGCAGCTGGACGCTGTAAGAAAAGCTACCCATAACTTTGTAGACAGGCAGTATTCGACGCTTAACAGATCACTTCTTCCTGTTCTCGAGAAGAACGGGATAACGATAGTTGACTCGTATGAAGACCTCTCAGAGGAGCAGTCGAAGTATGTTGATACATACTTCAAGGATAAAGTCTTCCCGGTCCTTACTCCTATGGCTGTCGACGCGTCGAGGCCTTTCCCACACATAGCAAATAAGTCCTTAAACATCGCAGCCCTTATCACTCCTGGGGAAAATGGCTCAAGGCTGTTAAAGGACGTAGAAAAGCAGGGCGATATCTCATTTGCAACAGTGACCGTTCCTTCAGGACTGCCAAGGCTTGTCGCTATCCCTACTGATTCTGATAAGGAGAGCGCGTATATTTTCCTGGAGCAGATCATCGAAAAAAATATGTCAAAGCTGTTTCTCAACTATAACGTTCTCTGCACTTTCCCTTACAGAGTCATGAGAAATGCCGACTTTGAGCTCGACGAGGAAGAGACTTCCGACCTGATGAAGGAGATGGAGAAGCAGCTCAAAAAGCGTGCCTGGGGTGAAGTCATAAGGCTTGACGTAGATGAGAGCATAGACAAGCGCCTTCTCGAGATCCTGAAAAAGAACTTTAAGGTATCAAAAGAAGCTATCTATCCTATCCATGGTCCAATAGACCTTACCGTTTGCATGAGCATATACGGGATTGACGGACATGACGACCTTCGCGATGAAGAGTTTACTCCGCAGGTTCAGCCGAGGCTTATCGACTGTGATGACCTGTTTGCGGAGATAAGGAAAAAGGATCTGTTCTTCCAGCATCCTTACGATTCATTCGAGACTATAGTAGACTTTATAAAGCAGGCTGCAGACGATCCGAAGATACTTGCCATAAAGCAGACTCTTTACCGTGTCAGCGGGCATTCTCCTATCATAGCAGCTCTGGCAAAGGCCGCCGAGAATGGCAAGCAGGTCACAGTCTTAGTAGAGCTCAAGGCTCGTTTTGATGAGGAAAATAACATCGGCTGGGCCAAGATGCTTGAAAAAGCGGGCTGCCACGTGCTCTACGGACTTGTCGGTTTAAAGACCCATTCGAAGATCGCCCTTGTGGTCCGGGACGAAGAGGACGGGATCCGCAGATATGTGCACCTGGGAACAGGAAACTACAACGACAAGACCGCAAAGATATATACAGACTGCGGAATCCTGACCTGCAACGAGCTGATAGGCGAAGACGCTACAGCACTGTTCAATATGCTCTCAGGCTACTCAGAGCCTGCGTTCTGGAACAAGCTGTTAGTGTCACCTATCTGGCTTCGTGACGGTTTCTACAGACTTATAGACCGTGAGATAGAGCATGCCAGGGCAGGACGGAAAGGCCGGATTGTCGCCAAAATGAATTCTCTCTGCGACAGGAATATGATAGCCCGTCTTTACGAAGCGTCAGCTGCCGGAGTAAAGATAAATCTCGTAGTCAGAGGAATCTGCTGCCTGCGTACCGGAATTCCGGGCGTCAGTGAGAATATCACAGTCTCGTCTATAGTAGGAACTTTCCTCGAGCACAGCAGGATCTTCTATTTTTACAATGACGGGGACGAAGAGGTCTATATGGGCTCTGCTGACTGGATGCCGAGGAACTTAGACCGCCGTGTAGAGGTGGTGTTCCCTGTCGAAGACCCGGATCTAAAGGAGTGCGCAAAGCATATCCTCGAAGTAGAAGAGGCCGATAACCTGAAGGCGTACTATCTGCAGCCTGATGGGACTTACCAGAGAAAGGACAGAAGAGGCCAGCGGACAGTAGGAAGCCAGATGACATTCTGTGAAGAAGCTCTGCAGAGGACGAAGGATTACCTGGAAACTGGTGACAGAGAGACCTACGGAGCCAGACTCTTTAAGCCGGCACTTCCGCCTGAAGAATAATTTTTCTGAAAATTATATAAAATCCTGTAGAAAAGTGTAAACTTTCGCGCGGAACTGTCCGATAACAAATGTATAAAAACAGAAAGGAACACTATTCATTTTGTCCCAGGTCCATGGAAGGAGGCGGGCATTATGTATATCTACAGGATTGAAAAAGTATCACCGGTGACTGACAGCCAGGGAGGCAGCGGAAGCATCGGCTACGGCGGAAAGAAAAAGAAGTCAAAAGTCTCAGCAGCGACTAAGGGATTTGATCATACCTACACTTCGGCTATAGAGGCTGATTTCCTGAACAGTAAGAAAGCGGTCGAAGTCTATAACGGAATTATGGGACTTTGAAAAAATCCCTTGACACAGCATCAGAAAAGTGGTATCCTAACAGAGTTGTATGAAGCAGAGTATTCCACTCTCACCTGAGCACCTGGCGAAAGCAGTGTGTGTGACTCAGTGTTACATAGTTAGGATCGAAGGATTTTTTATTATGTATTTTTGTTCACTTTGGAGGTGTACCATTAGCGATTTACTGGTAAATGAAAAAATCCGTGCAAAGGAAGTCCGTCTTATCGGCGAGCACGGAGAGCAGATAGGTATCATGTCTGCTAAAGATGCACAGATGAAAGCACGTGAGGCTGATCTGGATCTGGTACTGGTTTCTCCGAATGCCCATCCCCCTGTATGCAAGGTCATAGACTACGGAAAGTACCGTTATGAGCTTGCCCGCAAGGAAAAGGAAGCAAAGAAGAAGCAGAAAGTCATAGAAGTCAAGGAGATACGTTTCTCTCCTAATATCGACGAGAATGACCTTAACACCAAGCTGAATAACGCCAGAAAGTTCCTCGCTAAAGGAAACAAAGTAAAGCTCACACTTCGATTCCGTGGACGTGAAATGGCACACATCTCGTCAAGCCGCCATATCTTAAATGATATAGCTGATCAGCTTGCAGACGTGGCTACAGTGGATAAGCCTTCGAAACAGGAAGGCAGAAGCATCAGCATGGTGCTTACACCGATAAAAGACAAATAAACCGGTGACAGGCAGAATTAAACAAAGGAGGATAACGATCATGCCAAAGATGAAGACCAAGAGAGCAGCTGCAAAGCGCTTTAAAGCAACAGGAACAGGAAAGCTTAAGAGAAACAAGGCTTTCAAGAGCCACATCCTGACAAAGAAGACTACAAAGAGAAAGAGAAATCTCCGTAAGGCTACTATGACAGACCCTACAAACGAGAAGAACATGAAGAAGATCTTACCATATCTTTGATGGTAAGCGATTAGTCAGGAGGTAAATTAAAATGGCAAGAGTTAAAGGCGGATTAAACGCAAAGAAGAAGCATAACAGAGTATTAAAGGCAGCCAAAGGATACAGAGGCGCCCGTTCAAAGCAGTATCGTGTAGCAAAGCAGTCAGTCATGAGAGCACTCGCTACTTCCTATGCAGGAAGAAAGCAGAGAAAGAGACAGTACAGACAGCTCTGGATCGCACGTATCAATGCAGCAGCCCGTTTAAACGGACTTTCATACAGCAAGCTGATGCATGGACTTAAGCTCGCTGATGTAGAGATGAACAGAAAGATGCTTGCTGATCTCGCTGTTTCAGATGCTGAAGGCTTCGCAAAGCTCTGTGAGCTTGCAAAGAGCAAGGTAGCGTAAAACAAATCGCTCATAACGCGGGCATCCTGCGTTATGAGCTTTTTTCATTCTGGAGACTATTTTTGGAAGACAAGAATAAAGTGACAAAGATGCGCCGGATGCCAAGGATAAATATAAGCCTTATCCTTCTGGCGTTTATACTTATCTACCTGCTCTTTCATCTGGTTTCATTTTTTACGGGAAAGCATATAGCTCTCACAGAGGTAAAGCAGGGACAGATTGTGTCGGATAACCGTTTCACGGCCCTGGCATTAAGAAAAGAGACTCTGGTCACGGCTGGCGCTTCCGGAGAGGCTTATTACTATCTTCCGCAGGAGAGCCGGGTCAAAAAGGGAGAAACTGTCGTAAGTCTTGACAGTACCGGAGACCTGATCTCTGAGATAAAGAAAAATGCGTCCGTTTCGACCGAACTGACAGACGGCCAGAAGCTTCGCATTACCGAGCTTCTCCGGAGTTTTAACGACGCGTATTCTTCCGATTCATTTGAGACCGCGTATTATCTGAAGCAGAATGCTGCAGACTACCTGTCTCTTATAAACGGTGAAAAGATAAAAAAGTCAGTAAACAAGGACTTAAAGGCCAGGATCTCCGAAGGCTCAGTCGTGAATGTAAAAGCACCGTCTCCGGGACTCATGTGCCTTTCCTACGATAATCTGAACGGTCTTACCGAAAGCAGCTTTACAAAGGATTCTTTTGATGAGTCAGCGCTAAAGACTACAGAAGTGTCGACAGGAGACCAGCTGGCAGGCTCCGACACGGCATTCAGGCTAATCACAGACGATAACTGGAAGCTGGTGACACCGCTTTCTTCTTCTCTGGCAGAAGAGCTTAAGGACAAAAGCACTATCCAGGTCAGATTTGATAAGGATGGCACCTCTGTCTGGGCCAACAGCCACATCATAAAGCGTGACGGAGCTGATTATCTGGTCCTCGAGATGGACGATTCGATGGAAAGGTTCTCGGACAGCAGGTTTCTCGATATAGAGCTTGTCCTGGATAACGAATCAGGACTCAAGGTCCCTAATTCTTCGGTAGTGACCAGAGTCGAGACAGATTCTTCAGGTGATTACGTAAAGACATACGGCGTCTATCTGGCAAACAAGGGCTACACCCAGTTCGTAAAGGTAAAGCTCCTGTACAAAAATGGCCAGTACAGCATTATAGAACCGGTAAATGACAGCTCTCTCAGGATTTATGACTACATAGTCCTTGACGCTTCAGAAGTAAAGAACGGAGAGATACTAAACGACAACTGACAGGAGGCATTTTTTATATGGGTATAGTAAGTGATAACTTAAAGGCAGTTGAAGAAAAAATTCAGAAAGCCTGTGACAGAGCCGGAAGAGACCGTTCTGAGGTAACTCTTATAGCTGTAAGCAAGACCAAGCCGGTCGACATGCTGCTGGAGGCATATAACGACGGAATCCGCACTTTCGGAGAAAATAAGGTGCAGGAGCTTACCGGAAAAATAGAGCAGATGCCTGACGATATACAGTGGCATATGATAGGACACCTTCAGAGAAATAAGGTAAAATACATCGCCGGCAAAGTGGCACTCATCCACTCTGTGGACAGCTACCGCCTTGCTGAAGAAATAAATATCCAGGCGAAAAAGCACGGATGCATCATTCCTATCCTTATCGAGGTAAATGTCGCAAACGAAGAGAGCAAGTTCGGCGTAAAGCTCGATGAGGCAGAAGACCTGGTAAGAGAGTGTGCTGCTTTAGACGGTATTACGGTAAAAGGCCTTATGACTATAGCCCCGTTTGTAGAGGATCCTGAGGATAACAGACCTGTTTTTAAGGCTTTAAAGGATAAATCAGTTGACATCGCTGCCAAAAAAATAGATAATGTATATATGGATATTCTGTCCATGGGAATGACTAATGACTATGAAATAGCTATCGAAGAGGGAGCCACGATGGTCCGTGTAGGAACAGGCATCTTCGGTGCGAGAAACTATAACATTTAAGGAGGATATACGATGGGTGTATTTGGCGGAATTCTTGACGCAATGAACTTAAGAGATGATGATTACGATGAGGATGATTACGAAGAAGAAGAAATGGACGATGAGCCAAGACGTTTCCGCAGAAAAGAGCGTGAGACATCTTCTCAGGAGAAGAAGGCTTCGAACATCACTCCGATAAGAAGCCGCCAGAGTTCTTCAAAGCATGCTTCCTATTCAGCTCCGGATGAAATGGCAGTAGTAGTCATAAAGCCTACTGCATATAATGACATCCAGGAGATAGCTGATACTCTTCTTTCAGGACGTACAGTAGTCTTAAATACCGAGGGACTTGATATAAATCTCGCCCAGCGTATCATCGACTTCATGTCAGGTACCTGCTATGCCATAGAGGGTGCCTTCCAGAAGATCTCGAACTTCATTTTTATCATCACACCGAAGGGAGTAGAGATTTCAGGAGATGTGGCTCAGATGGTAGATGATCTGACCGCTACAGTAAATAACTCAGGAAACCGTTTCTGATGAAACAGAATTCAGATGATTTTATAAGAAAGCACTTTTCTGACCTGGATGGAAGAGCTTATTCAAAGGATTTTCCGATATACACGGATTTCCTGGATCTGAATGAGCAGAGTATCCTTCACAGGGCAGAGGGTGGTTTCAGGTGCCATATCGCCTATGACGGCGGATATGACGGAAGCGAGCGTCAGATGGCTGTTTTTCTGCCTTCTGATGCTTTTTCAGATACAGATTTTCCTATCCGTGTATTAAAGATAGAACCCATAAATCAGAAGTACGCTGAAAAGCTGACACACAGGGATTATCTGGGCGCGCTTATGAACCTGATGATAAAGCGTGAGCTGATGGGCGACCTCATAGTAAAAAAGGATGATAACTACTGTATCCTGTTCTGTGTAGAGAGGATCGCGGGCTTTATAGCTGAGAACCTCGTAAAAGTAAGACATACAGAGGTCTCGGTTGAGGCTGTCCGTTTTGATGATGAAAAGTTTTCACCTGACTTCAGGGAGGAAGACATCATTATCACGTCTGACAGACTGGATTCTCTTGTGGCAGCCTGTGCTCATTCATCAAGAAGTGCTGCGTCTACTCTGATAGACGGAGAGAAGATCTTTCTCAACGGGAAGGTAGAGACAAGCCATAAGGCACAGGTAAAAGAGGGAGATATTCTGACTATCAGGGGAAAAGGAAAACTCCGTATTTTTGCATTTAATGGAAAGACACAGAAAGACAGACTTAAGGTAAAGATTGGCTGGTACGACTAAAATGGAAGATATACTTGGGATAAAATACGATGGCAGACCGTGTTATGACATAGTTCTGGAGAACAGTTTTGACAGACTGTCTCATTTTTTAAATGCGACTGGAAAGAAATACCAGAGGATCTGCATAGTCAGTGACACGAATGTGGCGTCTCTTTATATAGATGAGGTCAGAGAAGCTCTGCGTGAGAGTGCCGGTGAGATACACCAGTTCGTGTTCCAGGCCGGAGAAGCCTCCAAGAACTTAAATGTCGTTGAAGATTTGTATGAAAACCTGATAAAGGCTCATTTCGACCGAAACGATCTGCTGGTGGCCTTAGGAGGCGGAGTAGTCGGCGATCTGACAGGGTTTGCAGCAGCTACTTACCTTAGAGGAATCGACTTTATCCAGATGCCGACGAGCCTTCTTTCGATGGTGGACTCTTCGATCGGCGGTAAGACTGGAGTTGATTTCCGTGCCTTCAAAAATATGGTTGGAGCTTTCTATATGCCGCGTCTCGTTTATATGAATCTGTCAGTCCTCAATAGCCTCCCGGAAGAACAGTTCAGATCCGGAATGGGTGAGGTCTTAAAACACGGACTTATAGCCGACAGGGATTACTATGATTTCCTGACAAATAACAGAGACAAGATTCTCGGATTCGATCCTGAAGCCATTTTTCATGTGGTAAAGAGAAGCTGTGAGATAAAGGGAGCAGTTGTTGAAGAAGACCCGAAGGAGCAGGGCATAAGAGCTACACTTAACTTCGGACACACGATAGGCCATGCTGTAGAGAAACTGTCGAAATTCTCGATGTTCCATGGTGAGTGCGTGTCTGTAGGCTCAGTGGCTGCCTCCTATCTGTCGATGAAAAAGGGTTATCTGTCAGAAGATGATTTCATACGTATAAAGAAATCATTTGGTAACTACGGGCTTCCTGTATCTGTAGACGGCCGTCGGTATCACGCTGACGAGATCCTTAAGACCACGAAGTCAGACAAGAAAATGCAGGCTGGCAAGATAAAGTTCATTCTCTTAAAGGAGATTGGAAAGGCTGTTATAGATACCTCACTGTCTGACGATGACCTTTTAGAAGGAATTAACGAGATTTTACGATGAGTTCAAAAAAAAGATATTATTCGCTTTTTATCATATACATGGCAGTCCTGGTCATTTTTGACCAGATCACGAAACTGATAGCGAGAACTACGCTTTCAGCCGGTGATATAGATATCATCCCTGGCGTGCTGCAGCTGCATCTTTTGTATAATACAGGAGCAGCCTTTTCGATACTTACCGGAAAGACCATAGTTTTCTATGTGCTTACTCCTGTCATCGCAGCAGTCATCATCTATTTTTTTATCAGACTTCCTTTCGAGAAAAAATACCTGCCGATGGCTTTTGTGCTGACTTCTCTTGTAGCAGGCGCAACCGGAAACTACATAGACCGGCTGGTGTTCAGCAAAGTTACAGATTTTATCTATTTTTCGATCATCAATTTCCCGGTATTTAATGTCGCGGATATCTATGTGACTATCTCTGTGATCGTTCTTCTGGTACTTATTCTGTTTTACTATAAAGACGAGGAGCTGTCCGCATGGATAAAGAAGAAATCCTGATCACCTCTGAAGAGGCAGGTACGAGGATCGATAAGTTCCTGTCAGAGCGTCTTCCAGAGCATACGAGGTCTTTTTATCAGAAGGCGATAGAAGAGCAAAATGTTCTGGTAAATAACTCTCCTGTAAAAAATAACTACAAGCTTAAGTCAGGCGACTCTGTCACAGTCCTTCCGATTGAAGAGGAAGTGCTGGATGTGGTTCCGCAGGACATTCCGCTCGATATCATCTACGAAGACAGTGATATCCTGATAGTAAATAAGCCGAAGGGCATGGTCGTTCATCCGGCTCCGGGACATCCCGACGGGACTCTCGTAAATGCTGTCATGTATCACTGCGGTGATTCGCTTTCAGCCATAAACGGAGTCATCAGACCCGGTATCGTGCACCGCATAGACCGTGACACGACCGGTTCTCTTATCGTCTGCAAAAATGACCGGGCACATCTATTCATCGCGGATCAGATAAAGGTACACAGCATAAACCGCATCTACCGCGGAATAGTCTGCGGCCATATGAATACAGAAGAAGGCACTATAGATGTCCCGATCGGACGTTCAGACAAGGACAGAAAAAAAATGGCTGTTAATGCCCGCCATGGAAAAAATGCGATCACGCATTACAGAGTCCTCGAGAACTTCAAGGATTACGCTTACTGTGAGTTCAAGCTGGAAACCGGTCGTACCCACCAGATCAGAGTCCACATGGCATCCATCGGCCATCCGCTCTTAGGTGACGAAGTCTACGGAGGAAGCCGCTCGAAGTATAAAAACCTCGAGGGGCAGTGTCTTCATGCCATGTCCATAGGCTTTATTCACCCTACCACAAAGCAGTACGTCGAGTTTACAGCCCCGCTGCCGGAGTATTTTAAGAAGCTCTTAGAAACACTCCGCAGACAAAGCATCATATAAATTTTTGGGTCATCTCAGTTATCCTTCCTATGGAAATTCACAGCATTTGCGGCTTCACGCTTGTGTTCATCCTCGATAGCGGCATAGTAGTCGATGGTCGTGTTGATGTTTTCGTGGCCTAAGACATCAGCTACCAGGCGGATGTCACCGGTTTCGCGGTATAGGGCAGTGCCGTAGGTGCTGCGGAGCTTGTGAGGAGTTATGTGCTTGTTCGGGACGGCCATCTGAGCGTATTTTTTTACTAATTTTTCTATGGCGTCAATGCTCATGCGTTTGCCCTGCATCGAGAAAAACAGAGCTTTTTCATGGCCTTCCTTAGCTTTCGGAGCTATGGCCGCGCGTTCGCCGTCTACATAGTCTTTTAAGACATCATGTACTTCATCACCGAAGTAAAGCACATCCTGGCCGCCGCCTTTACGGACGATAGTTATCGTATTCACTACAAAATCCACATCCGTAATGTCAAGTCCGTTACATTCAGATACACGTATCCCGGTCCCAAGCATAAGTGTCAGGATTGCCAGATCCCGCTGTTTTGTACGTTCACAGTATTTTCTCTGGCGCTCAGTCATCTGCTCATTACCATTTTCGACAGCGTTCAGGATAGCCTGGACCTCATAATTATTCATTCGGATGATATTCTTATCTTTTTTGAGCCTTGGAAGAGGAACAAGAACGGTCGGATCCTCCTTGATATGTTTGTGTATCAGATGGTAGTGATAAAGTCCCCGGAGCGGAGCCATTTTGCGTGCAATGGCTCGTTTACCGTTCTCATGGATCGTCTTATTATCAGAACCGATGTCAAGTTCCAGGTATCTCTGATATTCAGCGATATCTTCAGAGCTTATTTTTTCAAGGATATCCAGCTTGAAATCAGCTGGCTTCATGCCTTTATACAGTGGATTTTCCTCGATGATATAATTAAAAAATGTGATCAGGTCATAACAGTACGAAACCAGCGTGCTTGTCTGCGAAGTCATTTCTTTACTGTAAATGTAGTCAGCCACAAATCCAGGCAGCTCCTGAAGCAGAGATCTGAGTCTAAGCGTCTGATGATTTTTCTTTTCTTTATAAAATTCAGAATCCTTACCCATAAAAAATCCCTATCAAATCAGTGATAAAACAAAACCGATTAGATTTTAACCCATTCGAGAAGGATTTTCAAGCATTTTTACGGATAAACAGATATTTATCCGCTAGATATATTGCGACGTCATATTTGCTACCCTCAATGCCACTCTTACTTGATCCTAAAGTATTTTAGCTTATGTATTATTTTGGAAACAAAAAAGACAGGGGAAGTTTCCTCTGCCTTTTCTTATATAAAATCCTGAAACTGGTTTATATCTGAGCGGCTACTGCTGCCTCTACATCCTTCATGTCATTAGTAGGCTCAAAACGGTCGATCACATTACCGTTTCTATCTACAAGGAATTTCGTGAAATTCCATTTGATATTCGGGTTGTTCTTATAATCCTTGTCTATGGTATGAAGCATTGCGCCCATAGCCATAGCTTTCGGTCCTTTGCCAAATCCCTTGAATCCCTGCTGTGACTTAAGATACGTATACAGAGGAAGTTCTCCGGAACCGTTTACCTCACTCTTCTTCATCTGCGGGAACTGGGTGTTATACTTCAGAGTGCAGAATTCATGTATCTCCTCATCAGTTCCAGGAGTCTGTCCTGCGAACTGGTTGCAAGGGATGTCGAGAATCTCAAGTCCCTTGTCATGGTATTTCTCATAGATGCTCTCCAGATCCTTGTACTGTGGCGTAAAACCACAGCCTGTAGCTGTATTTACGACGAGAACTACCTTCCCTTTGAAGTTAGACATCGGCACGTCTTCACCCTTTGTGTTCTTAACTGAATAATCGTAGAAACCCATAACAGATACCTCCTTGAATTATTGTATTTCGGCTTTTTCTTTACTATAGATTTTACACAAATTAATTGTATCAAATATATTATTTTTGTCAAGAACTATTTTAAAAATCCGGTTGACTATTCGAAATCCATCCTATAAGATAGCTTCATGACTAAAATTTTTGCTGATAAAGATTTCAATA
>ONIH01000029.1 GCA_900317825.1 uncultured Lachnospiraceae bacterium
TTGCAGAAAATGGTCGGCCAGTTCAGCTTCTTCATAAGAGGCGTGGCAAACTGCTCGAAAGTATCTGAGAGGATGATGACCTGGGTTATGCTTCTCAGCTCATCTAAAAAGTCCTTTGCTCCGTCCATCGGATCTATCTCTGCGATGACATCCTGTACTTCCCTGAGTCCGAGTCCGTGCTGCTTCAGCAGGTCGATCCTGTACTTCATAAGCTTGTCGTAATCAGGCTCGTCTCTCGTGGTCTTCTTAAACTCCGGGATCCCCGTCTTTTCGGCGAATGCGATCCAGATCTCCGGTACTAAAACTCCTTCCATGTCAAGGCAGACTATGTTCATGATTTCCTCCATTGAAAAATTATTAAAACTACAAATCTATTATAACTTTTCTTTCGGTCAATAGCAAATAAAAAAAGCAGTCCCGCATTTTTCGTGCGAAACTGCTGTAAACTCATTTTTTACAGAATGTCAATATTCTCCCCGGCGAGCGCCTTGTTCATGGAGCGGACTGCGCAGAACTTGCCGCACATGGAACAGGTGTCTGAGTGGTCGTCTTCCGGAAGGCGGCTGTCACGGATGGCCTTTGCTGTATCCGGGTCGAGAGCATGCCTGAACTGCTCGTCCCAGTCGAGCTTTCTTCTGGCGTCTGCCATAGCGTCATCCTCATCACGGGCTCCCGGCAGGTGCTTTGCGATATCAGCTGCATGAGCCGCTATCTTCGAAGCGATGATGCCTTCACGCACATCGTCTACATTCGGGAGAGCCAGGTGCTCTGCCGGTGTCACATAGCAGAGGAAAGCTGCACCGCTCATGGCTGCCACTGCCCCGCCGATGGCTGCAGTGATGTGGTCATAGCCCGGTGCTATATCTGTTACTAAAGGTCCGAGTACATAGAACGGCGCACCCTTACAGATGGTCTGCTCTATCTTCATATTTGCGGCGATCTGGTCGAGAGGTACATGTCCCGGTCCCTCGATCATTACCTGGACATTCTTTTCCCAGGCACGCTGTGTCAGCTCGCCGAGCCTTATCAGCTCGTCTACCTGGCTTATATCTGTAGCGTCTGCGAGGCATCCCGGCCTGCAGGCATCTCCTAATGAGATCGTCACGTCATGCTCTGCGCAGATGTCAAGTATCTCGTCGAAGTGAGAGTAGAACGGGTTCTCCTCGCCTGTCATCGACATCCAGGCGTAGATCAGTGATCCGCCTCTGGAGACGATGTTCATTTTTCTCTTGCCGTTCTTTATCTGCTCTAATGTCTTTTTATTGATGCCGCAGTGGAGCGTCACAAAGTCTACTCCGTCCTCCGCGTGGAGTCTTACTACATCGATAAAATCCTCTGCTGTCAGGGTATTCAGATCCCTCTGGTAGTGGATCACGGCATCATAGACAGGCACTGTGCCTACCATGACAGGACACTCTGAAGTCAGCTTCTGTCTGAACGGCTGGGTATTTCCATGGCTGGATAAGTCCATGATGGCGTCTCCGCCGAGCTTTACGGCCTCGTTTACTTTTTCCATCTCGACATCGTAGTCCTTGCAGTCACGGGAAATGCCGAGGTTTACGTTTATCTTCGTAGTAAGAGCAGATCCTACTCCGGCTGGATCTAAGCACTTGTGGTGCTTATTTGCAGGGATGACTACCTGTCCTTTAGCGACAAGCTCCATCAGCTTGTCCTCGTCCATGTGCTCCTTTTTTGCCACGGTCTTTAGCTGCCTGGTCTTTATGCCTTTGCGGGCAGCGTCCATCTGTGTAGTATACTTTTCTGACATAATTCCTCCAAAAAAATGGGACACCCCTGATCAGGGCATCCCGCGAGAATTCTGTCTGTGTGACTCTTCCTACGCCGGCATTGTCCGGATCAGGTCCTCGGGTTCTTCTCAACGGCAACTGGCGTTGCTTTCGTGCCCCGGGTCATATAGAACTAGGATATACTATTTTTCTAAGATTTTCAAGCCATGCTGTCCACTTTTTCAAAGACATCAGTGACTTCTTTGGATGGCGCCTGAGTAGCGAGGCTTACGATGACGTCAAAGAGCAGCGCCACGATAAATGACGGGAGCAGCTCGTAGATGTCGAAAGCGCCGCCTAACGGCCTTACGGCGAACTTCCAGACGAAGATCATAATGCCGCCCGAGATAAGTCCTGCCAGAGCTCCGTTCTTGTTCGACCGCTTCCAGAAAAGTGCCAGGATCATAACTGGTCCGAAGGTGGCTCCGAAGCCAGCCCAGGCGAAGCTTACGATCTGGAAGACCGAGCTGTTCGGGTTCCAGGCGAGAACTACTCCGATGACTCCGATGGCCACAAGGGCAAGCCTTGAGATCGTCATCAGCTTCTTCTCCGAGATCTTCGCATGTAAGCACTTTACCAGGATGTCTGACGAGATAGACGATGAAGCGCAGAGAAGCTGCGAATCTGCGGTAGACATAGTCGATGCGAGGATTCCCGAGAGCACGATACCTGCTATCACTGCAAAAATGGCTCCATGCCTTGCGAGAAGATCTGATATCTTTATGATGACTGTCTCCGAATCCGAGCCCTGAAGCGCTGGGATCCCGCCCTTTGCAGTCATTCCGAGTCCCACGACTCCGATGCATACAGAAATGGCCATCGAGATAAGAACCCAGACTGTGGCAACTCTCCTCGATATTTTAAGCTTACTGTCATCTTCAATTGCCATGAACCTGAGCAGGATGTGCGGCATTCCGAAGTACCCGAGTCCCCACGCCAGGGTCGATACGATACGGATAAATCCATAAGCCGATGCTTTTCCGGTCACAGGATCATGGGTCTTAAGCATCGAAAAATATCCTGCCAGGCCTCTGGCGTTATCGTAGACCGCTGCCGGACCTCCCGCTTTCATCGTACCGAATACGAGGACGATGATAAGCGCTGCCGTCATTATGATACTCTGCACAAAGTCTGTCGTCGAAGCTGCCAGAAAGCCGCCGAGCATCGTGTAGCCGATGATGACTATAGCACTTCCGATCATCGCCACATGGTAGTCTGAGTTGAAGAGACTCGCGAAAAGCTTTCCGCAGCCTGCGAATCCGCTCGCCGTATAAGGTACGAAGAAGATAACGATGATCACGGCTGCTATGAAAGTCAGGACATTTTTTTCATCTCCATATCTGTCTGAGAAAAATGCCGGGACGGTGATCGAACCTGTCTCCTCCGAATAGCGCCTGATCCTCTTCGCTGTGACCAGCCAGTTCACATAGGTTCCGGTCGCCAGTCCTATGATGGTCCAGCCTGCGTCTGCGATTCCCGACAGGTAAGCCAGTCCGGGAATACCCATCAACAGGTAGCTCGACATGTCGCTTGCCTCCGCGCTCATCGCAGTGACGAACGGCCCGAGCTTACGCCCTCCGAGGTAAAAATCCCCGACTGTCTTATTTTTCTTGGAAACAGCCGCTCCCATAAGAAGCATCGCCGCGAGGTAGACCACCATCGTCACGAACATTCCGATCTGTGCCGTGCTCATTTTTTCTCCTTCCGTCTGTTACTTTAACACGCTAAAACGTTGATATTTTATAATAATGAACGCTCTATGTCAATTCAATGAATATTTTTCATGTATAGAATGAATTAAATTCAATACAAGTAAATTTTTTCTGCTATTTTTTTCCGAAAGTAGTATAATGTTTTCAGTAAATTTTTCTCAGGAGGTAAAAAAAGAATGAGACCAGAAGACATTGACTGGGGAAACCTGGATTTTAACTACAGACAGACTGATTACAGCTTCGTCTCCATGTATAAAGACGGAAAATGGGACGACGGCGAGCTGACAAAGGATCACACCGTTACGATGAGCGAGTGTGCCTGCGTTCTTCAGTATTCACAGTCCTGCTTTGAGGGACTTAAAGCATATCACACAAAGGACGGCAGGATCGTATGCTTCCGCCCGGACGCAAACGCTGCCAGAATGCATGATTCGTGCCTTCGCCTTGAAATGCCGCCATTCCCGGAGGATAAGTGGGTTGAAGCTGTCGAGAAGGTCGTAAAGGCTAACGAAGCATGGGTTCCGCCATACGGAAGCGGCGCTACTCTCTACATCAGGCCTTATATGTTCGGTTTCAACTCAGTCATCGGTGTAAAGCCGGCTGATGAGTATATGTTCAGAATTCTCGTAACTCCGGTAGGTCCTTACTTCAAGGGCGGCCTGAAGCCGGTCGAAGTCACGATTCCTGATTTCGACAGAGCAGCACCTCACGGAACAGGCGGAATCAAGGCCGGACTTAACTACGCCATGTCATTACATCCGATCATGGAAGCTCACAGACACGGCTTTAACGAGAATATGTACCTCGACCCGGCTACGAGGACAAAGATCGAGGAGACCGGCGGAGCCAATATCATCTTCATCAAAGATAACGGCAAGACTCTTGTAACTCCGCTTTCTGATTCTATCCTTCCTTCGATCACGAGAAGGTCCCTCTGCTACATCGCCGAGAATCTGCTTGGCATGAAGGTAGAACATCGTGAAGTCCTTCTCTCAGAGGTTGAGGACGGCGAGTTCGATGAGATGGGTCTCTGCGGAACTGCTGCTGTTATCTCACCTGTAGGCCGCATCAACGACCACGGCAAGGTAATAGACATCAAGAGCGGCATGGACGAGATCGGACCTACTCTCGCAAAGCTCAGAAGCACACTGACAGGCATCCAGGACGGCGAGATCGCAGATCCTGCAGGCTGGGTACACGAGATAAAATAAAACGAGATGCATTCGCAGACGCTTACGCGTCTGCTTCATCCGCGCTTTCGCGCTATAAAAAACAGCCGGAGTGTCGGGTATGTTGGCAAGCCAACACCGACACCCTGGCTGTTTTTTTAATTTTACTTTCTACTCATTAAATCTTTGTCTGTCTTTTGTAAGATTATCTTCCGAGATAATTCGCATAGAGCCATGCGTTGGAATAACGGTCAAAGCTTTTTCATCATCCAACATGCATCCATGTAAGACCCGTCTGCATATTTCATGTTGTCAGGAAAAATCCCATATTTTTCAAATCCCATTTTTTCATATACAGCAATTGCATTTTTATTCTCGACCATTACTTCCAGTTCAGCCTGTTCATAGCCTACTTCCTTTGCCACATTCAAAACCGTTTGAAGCATCGCCGTTCCTATTCCGCAGCCACAGTATTCTTTATAAAGAGCTATTGCAACATCGCATCTATGTCTATATCTTTTGTATGGTGCAATGCTCATAAGAGAACAATTTCCTATATGCCTCCCATCGATTAAGGCAATAAGCATTAGTTCGCGTTCTGCATCTATTTTTGCTTGCAGGAACTTTTCTTCTTTCTCTTTTGTTATCGTGATTTCTTCAGGTTTCCTGATTAGATAAGGAGTTTCTGCGCTTGTTACCTTCAAATACTTGATCAAATCATCGGCATCCTCTGGTCTAGCATTTCTTAGTATGATTGTTCTCCCAAGCTTGTCCTTAATAGATATTTCTCCAAATACCATTTTCTATATCTCCTCACAATTTATACTGCAATACAATTTCTATTATATGCAAATTCTATAACGTTCAAGATTTACATTATCGCACTCCAGGTATTTTGTCTCAATATATTCTCCACCATTAGCCAAAATAGTCTTCCTGCTTGCAATATTCGTTGGCACACAACTCACGTATACTTCCTTAAATCCAAAAGCCGTTAAAAAATCAAGAGACTTTGCAAGCATTCTTTTAGCATATCCTTTTTCCCTTTCTGATGGCCTAACAGAATAGCCAACATGACCTGTGAAGTCTTTCATACGCTGGGTTAAAACGTTGTGAACCTGCATACAGCCTACCATTTTCATATCGGATTTCCTAAATACCATAAGGACATTGCCCCAGGCACCATGTTCATCTGCAACTCTGCTCGGATTCGCCCAGCCTATACAATAGTCTACATATTCCTTTGGATCAGGCATTCTTTTCATAGAAAAGCATCCATCAAAACTTGAATCCACATCCAGCATTTCCTGCCTATAAGCTGTGATTTCGTCTGCAAAAGCCATTGAAGGTTCTATAAAAAGAAGTTCGTCGTCAGCGGTAGTTTCTTTTCCCAAAGCATATTCAAGAGAAAACTTCTCGCATACAACTCTGGATTCTTCCGTAAATTCTATTCCGTCTTCCTTCGCTTCTTCTTCAAAAAACTCCTTATGCACCTCTCTCCAGTATTTAAGGGATCTATCACCCTCTCCTTCAGAATATGCGTGATAAGGAGGCACTTCATTAAACTTTCTTATATATACATCGTAGTTTTTTATAACGCATACAGCTTCATTCTTACTGTTTAACAAAACGCTGTAATCACCTGCCCTAGGAAGCTCATCAAGAGCATCTTCTGCTTCGTATGCATCATAGAGACTAGCTGTGCCAAGCTTCTTTCCCGCAAGGACTAGTCGGAGAAGGTCATCTCCTTCTTCATCTTCGCCAAAGCTCCACGCTTCATAAGGGGTATTTATATCTATTCCTTTTTTGGAGCAATATTCTGTCCATAACTGTTCTGCCTTCATTTTTCCTCCATAAAAAGGCTATCATTGTACATTATTCCGCAAGTTAATCTATTCAGAAATACTTAAATTTTTTCTTTGTAGCAACTGTTTATAATTATACCTATATCTACCATCCTGTTCAATATTATGTGCATAAAACAAGGGCGTTTTCACGCCCCTGCCTACTGCACTATCAGTTATTCATCTCTCAGGTCTTAGATTATTCCTATTAAGATTAGAATATTTTAAAGACTTTCGGCACACAAAAAAGACCCGGAAACATCCGCCATGCCGACAGACTCGGAATGCTTCGCATCCCTCGTTGTCGCGGCATTCGCCGTATGCTTGCAAAAAAAGACATCCCAGTCTGAATGCAAGCATTCATCTGGAATGTCTTTTTTACAAGCGCATGGCTCATTGCTACGCGCATTATCTCTTTGAGAACTGTGGTGCACGACGTGCTTTCTTTAAACCATACTTCTTTCTTTCCTTCATACGTGGGTCACGTGTCAGGAAACCAGCCTTTTTAAGAACTGGGCGATACTCTTCATCTACTGTAAGAAGAGCACGTGAGATGCCGTGACGGATAGCACCGGCCTGACCAGTGTAGCCGCCGCCCCTGACGTTTACTAAAACATCGAACTTATCAGCTGTGCCGGTAAGCTCAAGAGGCTGACGAACGATAACCTTCAGGGTCTCAAGACCGAAGTACTTATCCATATCCTCTTTATTTATAGTTACCTTTCCAGTGCCAGGTACGAGATAAACTCTGGCTACAGAAGACTTTCTTCTTCCTGTTCCGTAATACTTAGCTGTTGCCATAATATCCTCCGATTAGAATGTGAGCTGCTCAGGCTTCTGAGCTGCATGCTTGTGATCAGGTCCTGCATATACGAAAAGCTTCTTGTACATCTGACGTCCAAGAGGTCCCTTCGGAAGCATTCCCTTTACGGCACCTTCGATAACACGATCCGGATGCTTAGCGAGCATCTCACGGAGAGTGGCTTCCTTTAATCCGCCTACATAATCTGAATGATGATAATACTTCTTCGCGTCAAGCTTCTTACCTGTAACTGTGATCTTCTCAGCGTTTACAACGATCACATAGTCTCCGCAGTCCTCGTGAGGAGTGTAGATTGGCTTGTTCTTTCCGCGTAATACCTTTGCTACTTCTGATGCGAGACGTCCAAGTGTCTGTCCCTCAGCATCAACTACATACCATTTGCGCTCGACCTTTGACGGGTTTGGCATATAAGTGGTGTTCATTAGTAAATCCTCCAAAAAATATGACGCTTCCCTGCCGCGCATGTCCGGACGCAGCCTGAAAACTTATATTGATGAAAAGAAATCCCGGGGCTAATGGGATTCCTTTTGATTACATCAGCCTTAATACTTTACTACTTTTCCTGCCAGCTGTCAACTGTTTTATTCGTCCCACATAGTAAAGTAGTAGCTCTCTGACTGACCTGAGCTGTTCTCCAGATAGACCTTGCAGGTCCTGCCATCCTTCTTTACAGACTTCGGAAGAGTGATCCTGTAGACGTATCCTCCGCCTTCACCCTCACGGTATTCTGTGTAGGTAGTCTTCTTTACGACCTTTCCGCTCTTCAGGACGCAGGTGCACGCACGGTTTCCGATGACAGTTATCTGGTCAGTGTCAGTCGATATGTCCTCGCCCTCTTCGACAGTCGGTGTCAGAGGAAGAGCTTCTTTGACTTTTGTCTCATTTACAGAAGCCATCGAATGGTCGGAGTTCCTGACTACGACGGCGACCTCTGTTCCATAGCTCAGCGGTGAAGTCAGCTGATATGAGAAAAGTCCGTTATTATCGATCACAGCTCCGGTTCCCTCTTCGCCGAACCTGATCCTCTGTCCGGTCATCAAAAGCCTTGCCTCAGTGCCCTGATCTCCATTCTCTATTTCTCCGCTTAAAGCCGTGTCTTCGTCGGTTATGTCGTTAAATGTGACTCCATCTGAAAAATCCTTTATAAAGCTCAGATAGGTCTTTGCTGTGATGCTCTTAGCTGCAGAAGTACGGGATGCTCCATTCACTATGTCAGTAGCCGTTACAGACAGGATAGTCTTATCGGCGAGGATATCTGTCAGCACCCCGAAGTGTCCGTCAGATGCAGCCGTTCCTGTGTAGGTGGCTCCGTTTGAAGCAGTCACAGTGATGGCGTAGCTGTCGGCCTTCGGCTCAGGGATCCTACCATAAACCATGCCCTCTTCGGCTACAACGCTCATGAGTCTAGGCTGGTTCGGAGCTACATCCTGAGTAGTTTTATTTGTCTTTGTACTCAGACGCCCAATCCAGTCCATACCATATACGGTGAATTTATCACCGGCAAGTGGTATAGGTGTGCTCAATGAAAAAGTGTCTCCAGTTCTGTTAAAAGAACACTGCACTACCTTCTGAGAAGACTTGTAGTTCGAGCTCTCCTTATAGGTATTTGCAGAACCCTTCGGCACATACACAGTTTTTCCGTTGACAGCGATAATTGTACACTGTGAGTCATCATCGTATAAGCCCGTTATCGCATTCGAAGTGTTCGTTATATCATTTACTTCCGGAGTGTCAGCTCCTGTCCTTGCGACAGCGATCTGTACGACACTGCTCTTTCTTCCACGGAGATCGACCTGATAAAGTTCAGCCACATCCCCAGCCTTAGGTGGAGCTATTTTCGTCGTGAACTTTCCATTTTCATCAGCTTTGATATCATAGGTCTCTCCTGATACTTCAAAATGTACGTCCGCAAAAGATGAGGCTTTTCCGTTTAGTGTCACCGTCCTGTTTGTCAGTTTCTCAAGAGTAGGAGCAACTGATACAGCTCTGTCTATATTGTTCACGGTTACATAGCAGACATTCGCGTTTCCAAGTGTATCCACCGCTCTGACAGTATAAGTGCCATTCTCTGATATATCAATGTCGTTATCATTTACCTGGATGGCGCTTGCATCCCAGACCGGATCATTTACTGAATAAGTACCGCCGATATACTGGATCTTTGAAATGCCGGATATGTCATTTGCCTCAACTCTTACCCTGACATCATCACCTGTGATCCTGGTTTCCATCGGAGATGCCACTACAAATGGTCCGCTCCTGTCTACATTCTCATTTGCGTTTCCAAGTGCAGCCTTGTAAAAAGTGTAGCCATTTCTGGCCGGGATCTCGCCCTGATACCAGGTCTTGGTCTTTGCTACATCTGAAGCTGCAGATGCTGACTTTATCACATAGTCTGTGCCTTCGGCAAAAGCGATCTTCCAGTTTCCATCGACAGCCATCTGTAGTTTGTCATTTACAGTCTGCAGCTTCATGTAATTTTCCAGCATAGAGCTGATATGAGCAGTTTTACTTACAAGAAGCTGCTTGTTTGCATACTTCGAAAATACCGGATCTGTGTTGCTCGAGATATTCTTTGACACAAGTACAAAAATATCCGAATCACTTACAGGCTGGCCATTCTTAGTCAGGCTTATGATCCTTCTCGAATCAGATATCTGGTTTCCGTTCTCGTCGTATCTCGGTTCTTTTGACGGATCCACCACATATTCGATCCCATCATAGACCGTAAAGCCCTTCCAACCATTTTTCTGATGCTCAGGTGATAGAACTGGCTTCAGGCCCTGATCTACAAGAGACTTAGTTTCTTCGTCCCATCCTTCTGTGTCTGCCTCTGTTCCCGTAGTCTCAAAAAACCTGCCGGCCTGCCACTCAAGGGACTCCCTGAGCTGGGCTCCGGTCATATAATAAACTTTCGCTCTCTGCTGGTTGAAAGCTTCGAGATTTAACAGATCCTTTACATGGACAGTACCGTCAACTTTTATGTAATTCGATGAAGAGTCCTGTCCAGCCATCTGGTATTCTGTAGCAGCTATGACAGTTGCATTTTTGTACTTATCATCCAGATTCTGTACAGCTCTTAGTCCATATTCTATTTTCGCAGCATTGCATAGGTGGATCAGAGGGTTATCCTCTATCATTCCGAAATAGTTATCAGTCTCATGGTCAGTCGTCGTGACTGCCTGATCGTAGATCTTCAGATACTGGTCATTATACTTCTGGTTTATCTCAAGGATCTGAGCATCTTCCTTGTCGGATGATTTTATTTTTCTGATGCGGGCCGAAGAGCTCTTTACATAAGGAGTTCCCCATTGGCTGAAGCCTATTTTCAGATCGGCGATTCCGAGAGAAGCACCATGGTCTTTTTCCTCGATAAGAGGCTTGCCATGCATAAGCCCGTCACCATCAGTCTCACTGTAATCATAATAAGGCTCAGCTTTTGAATCATCAGACGGGAAATTCATATGTGTATGTCCCGCACAGACAGCATCCACCTCCGGAATAGCAGTGAGTGCATAACCAGCATTATCATCCATGGTCTTGTAGTTTTCATTGCCGATACCGCTGTGTGCTAAGACAATTACCAGATTCGCGCCTTTTTTCTTAAGTGCCTTTGCCTGCGTCTGGACACTCGAGACGATGTCTTTGGTCTCGATAATACCCTTCCATGATACATGAGTTACAAGAGAAGATATATCTGAGGCATCTGAATCTGTCTGATTGCTCATACCATCAGTTTTTGAAGTAAGCGATGGTATTACAGCACCGACAAATCCGATCTTTATTGTTCTCTTTTTTCCCGTAGTCGTAGTTACGGTTCTGGTGATCATTTTTGTGGAAGGGTAAAGATTCTTCTTCGTCTTTGCGTCAACCACATTTGAAAGAACGACCTTACTGCTCATTCCAGAGCTGCTAAGGGATTTCTTTATATAGTCAGCCCCATAGTCAAAGTCATGATTTCCAAGGGTTATAGCATCATAGTTTAATGCTGCCATTTCCTCGTACATGTACTCAGCTCCGCTGACCGTACCTTTCATAATGCTCTCGGAGCCGATGCCATACACGTTATCTCCACAGTCTACTGTGACTGTAGTCCCGTACTTCATCTGTTTCCTGAGACGCTTGATGATCCCGGCTATCTGTGCAAGGCTGCCTTCACCTTCAACACCTGAATCATAGTTTAATCTTACGCTCTGCCCGTGCATATCTGTCGTGGCGAGTACCCTTACTGTTGCTGTACCATATCCTGTTGCGGCCTGCGCGACGAGTTCGTCAGCACCTGCTCCCAGAGTGGTAAAGAGTATAGCCGCTATGAGAAAAATGGCTCCTGCTCTTTTGATTTTCAAATGATCATCCTTTCTGTTTTATTTCAGTATTATCTCGTCGATGAATCTGTCTGTGGACTTTCCATCAGTATAGGTAAAGTTCTTCTTTACAAACCTGTCAAGTGCGTCGTAGTCATAGTCGTCTGTATTCTCGAGCGCGTGCATCAGCGCCGGGAATGTCTTTACTATGACTGAGGTCGAAGGAACCGTGTCCTCATACGGTTCATAGAAGTCCCTGCTGTTCTCGTACATTCTCTGGTCGAAGGCGTAAAAATACATCGGCCTTCTGAGAAGCGAGAACTCGTACATGACTGACGAGTAATCGGTTATCATCACATCCGATATGAAAAGTATGTCGTTTACTTCCCTGTATTCCGAAAGGTCGAGCATGTAATCCTTGTACTCTTCCGGGATCGGGACAGGCTTTTTGACAAACGGATGCATTTTTATCAGGAGAAGCTCATTCCTCTCTTTAAGGAAAGCTCCCCATTTTTTCCAGTCTATCCTCTCCATCGGGAAACGCGCGTCTACAGCATTGTTTCCACGGAAAGTCGGCGCATACAGATAGACTTTCTTTCTCTGGTCTAATACCGGGAACTGCTTGTGGAGCTTTGCGACCATATTTTTCTTGTATTCTTCATCGAAAAAAATGTCGGTTCTCGGGATTCCTATAGGTAAAAATACCTTTTCCGGAAGACCGAATGCCTCCGCGTGATGTCTGCCCGAATGCACGGAGCTGACCGGCATGTGGGTGTAACACTTGTGAACCCTCGTGTTCGTCTTCGGAGCGCCCGGTTTTCCCTCACGCTCGAATCCGAGCGACTTGAATGCTCCGCAGGCATGCCATACCTGGACGAACTTCACATCAGATGGATAGTCGAATTTGTAGACAAACGGGAGAAAATCATCGATCATGATGATGTCGCTCATCGCGAGCTGCTTCGTGAATTTTACCGAGCCTCTCGCTCCGTATCGATCGTTGATGTTCTCCTTGAAGTTAAACTCGATATTGTAATTGTCTAAGAGTCCTCTCTCCTTCATGCGGTTGTAGATGAACTCTTCGTTTCCGCTTAAAGACGCACGGGAACCCGATGCGAAAAGTATCGTAGGCTTTGCGCCTGCTGCTCTCTTTGCCTTGCGCTTCTCCTCGTACTTGTTGAATTTTTTGATCAGGAGATTTTCCTTGAAAGGGTTGAACGCCTTACGGGTATTCTCCTTCCAGGTCTTAAAGCGCTGCTTCGCGTTGTAGATGATACCCATATCCTCGAGCTGAGGCTGGTAGAACACCCTGAAATACAGCGTGTCCTCATCGAGATCCATCATCGCGAACATATTGAAGATCTCTTTGCCGTGCTTCGCTGTATTCCTTGAAAAAGTGAAGCGGTACGGCTTTGCGTCGAAGTCGCCTGATTCTTTCTCCTCTTCGGTAGGGATATACATGAGGCGACCGTCCTTTTCGCAGTTCCTCAGATGCACATCAAGGTACGAATAATACTTCTCTCCTTTGTTCTTCAGGCGCAGATAGTAGTCTCCGGTCTCTATCGGATAGCTGTTATTCGCTCCGAGTATATGGTAGACAATATGAAACTTCCTGTTTTTCCTGTCAAAATCCAGATGTGACGGCTTCAGCTTTCCATGATAAGAATCACGGATATAAATAGATGCCTTCGACAGTTCTCCTACATCCTCGGTGATATGTCCGCTAACATGCAGCAGCACTCTCGCAAAATGCAGGTCATCAACTATGATTCCACTATGTTCTTCCATCAGTCGTCTCTCTCTAATCTCTCTCGCATTATTCCTTCGGCGATCATCAGGTCGCCGTCGCTTGTCAGTTTGATATTCTCCACATCGCCAGGTACTGTGTGGATCTCTATGCCCTTTGTAAGGCAGATCTGCGCGGTTCCGGTGATTGTCTTTTTCTCCTCTTCAGTAAGTGAATCGAGTGAATCCTTAAGGACCTGGAGTCTGAATGAATCAGGTGCCTGTCCGTGATAAAGCTTGCTTCTCGCAGGCATCGAATCGACCTTTGTGCCCTCTTCTATCCAGAGCATCGTATCAGTCGCCGGGATAGCAGCAACTACTGCCGGATACTGGTCTAAGGCATCCATCGAATCCTTCATTATCTGGTCTGTAACAAAAGGTCTTACAGCGTCGTGGATAAGGATCTTATCGTCTTTTTCGATGCCATGAGCGCCCTCGATATAATCTATGACATTCCTTATAGAATCGAGTCTCTCTTTTCCGCCGTCGATGACTTTTACATAGTTCCTGTTCAGGTCACGGTCGCGGATCATGGTCTTTAAGTACTCATTCCACTCCGGATGGATGGCTATGATCACTTCGTCAAAAAGTGCCGACTTCAGAAGTCTCTCGAGCGTCCAGATGATGATCGGCTTTCCGGCGATCTCAAGGAACTGCTTCGGGATATGCGCCGACTTCATCCTGTTTCCTACTCCGCCTGCAAGTATCGCACCATATCTCATGGGAGATCCTCCTCTTTCCATCCGATGGCAAGTCTCTTTTTCTTTATGACGTCTGTTACCGCTGTCTCTCCCTTATGGAAAAGTGAAGAAGACCCGGCTACGAAGATATCAGCGCCTCTTTCGTAGAGTTTTCTGGCGTTCTCGATCGTGATATTTCCGTCGACTTCGATGATCAGGTCGTCCTTTCCGATAGAATGGAAGTACTCTCTCATCTCTTTTACCTTGTCGAGGGTAGAAGGCACCAGCTTCTTTCCGGCAAATCCCGGATGTACTGTCATCGCAAGGACTCCGTCCAGATCGTCTAAGTACGGGTCGAGAACTCTGTAGTCTGTCTCCGGATTTATAGCGATAAGTGAAGTAGCCGAGAGTCTCTTCAGATACTGAAGGCACTCTGCGATATGAGTATTATTCTCATAGTGGAAGGCCACCTGGTCTCCCTCTCTGATGTCAAACCAGCTCATTTTTTCAAGCGGGTCCATAGTCAGAAAATGGAAGTCAAACGGGATATCCGTGATACGCCTGAGGCTCTTCGCATAGTCAGTTCCGAGAGCTAAGTTCGGAACGAACTGTCCGTCCATTACATCGATATGAAGGAATTCGAGTTTTGCTTCCTTGAACTCTGTCAGATAGTAAAAAATCTTATCGAGTCCTGCACACATCATAGACGCGGAAATTTTTCCAGGGTCACGCGCAGGAACTACTTTTGCTCCGCTGATAGGATCAGCCATTGTACGCCTCGCTTTCTTTCTCGTGCATCACGAACATGACTCTCGACTTCTGGATGCTGTGATCCCTGAAGAAATCAAAAGCCTCGTCGCACTGTGAGAGTTTGTATTTTCTGGTTATCAGTTTCTCAAACGGTATCTTCTTCTCTTTCATAAGCTCTGCCACTTCGTGCCAGTCATTTGCCTTATCTGAATAGGAAGAATTCCAGGTACCCTTTACTGTAAGCTGCTTTCTAAGGATCCTCCAGTAGACATTTCTCGGAAGGTTCATATCTCCTACCGGGTTTCCTACTGTGACGAGGGTTCCGCCTGCTGCAACTGACTGGATGGCGTCTATAAGGCACTTGTTTGAACCTACAGCCTCGAATACGACGTCCATTCCGTTTCCGTCTGTAGCTTTGTTCACCTCATCTTCGGTGTTATTCGTATCAATGGTCTTAAATCCGAGCGAAGCTGCAAAGTCTGTCGACTCTTTTCTTCTGGCTCCGATCCAGACCTCTGCTCCCTTTGCCTGTGCAAAAAATCCGATCAGAAGCCCGATAGTACCGGATCCGATAACGAATACCTTGTCTTTGGCCCTGACTCCGCCGACTTCTGCCGCATGATGTCCGACTGCCGATGGCTCCGAAAGAGCGCCCACACAGTAGTCTACGCTGTCATCTAAAATATTTAAGTTCCATGCCTTTATGGCTCTGTACTCGCCCATGCCGCCGTCGTTTCTCGAACCGTAGTATTTGTAGTTCGAGCAGGTGGCATAATCGCCACGCTTACATGACGGGCACTCAAAGCACGGAAGCATCGGGAAAACGCTAGCCTTTTTTCCGATAAGGCTCTTGTCTACGCCCTCTCCGACTTCTACTACCTGTCCGGCAAACTCATGTCCCGGAACTATAGGCATTACGTGTGCGCCATCCTTGAAGATACGGTCGTTATCTGACGAGCAGATACCGCAGGCCATGACCTTCAGTAATACTTCTCCCTCACCCGGCTCCGGAGTCGGGGCATCTTCAAATCGTATATCGCCTGGCTTGTGCAGACTCAGTACTTTCATTTATTTTACCTCTTGAAATGGATTTTAGTTACTATTCACAGGCTGGCTTCTGTGGGTATTCAAACGTCCGCACAAGTGCGTCCGTCGTGAACCCCCACAGAAGCCTGCCATGAATAGTAACGGATTCTACAAAACAACAAACTATTATAGCCGAATCAGCCTTTATTTTCCACCTTTTTCTTTTGCTTCCTTGCGGAGCCTGTCGTTCTCACGCCTGCAGTCCCGTAAACCACGGAAGTTCCGCCCCGCAAAATCCATCAGCCGGTTGAACATACGCCTGTATCTGCGGTCTTCATACCGGAGCTTTTCGATATCTCCGTCCGGAGCCGCTCCGATGGCCTTATCTATTTTTTTCCACTCGGCATCGTAGTCAGGGATCATGTTCTTATAGGTGGCGTCTATTATTTTATAATAGATATGCTTCAAACGCTTTACGAATCCGTACTCTTTCTGATATGCGCCGGTCTGTTTCATCAGCTCCCATTTTTCATTCTGGTACTCTGAGAACTGTCTCGCATCGTCGGATAATCCTTTTTGCCAGATCTCGAAGGCATTTTTTTCCGCCTCGACTCTCCAGGTAAGCACCGTCTTTTCGTCAGCCTTGTACTTGCTGGCCTCTTCTGCCGTGCGGTCATCGTCTGCCACGGACTCGACGAAGTCTTTGCACCTCTTTATAAGTCCCTCTCGGACAGGCTTGTAGTCAGGCTTATTCTCCGGCGGATTCGCAAAATCGTAATCACACTTTCCCTCCAAAAAATCACCGGGTCTTACCCAGTGCAGGAAACTGTAATACGGGTCAAACCTGATATCATCGGTCATGTCCTTTACGAGGAGCACCGGGACTTCCATAGCAAGGCACGGAAGTGCGCAGTGAAGTCTCTTCGTGACTACGCAGATGGCGTTCTGGTACTCTGTCAGCCTCTCGACAGTATCAGCTTCACGCTGCTCCCAGGCCCTGTCGGCATTTCTCTTCTGATTATGGGTCATGACACGGACTTCGATGCCAGTACCCTCCATCTGCTTTTTTATCTGTGCTGTAACCTTCTCATCTACATCCACGACGCAGATGTACCTTCCCCGGTCTTCTGTCTTCTGCTTCGGAAGTGTCAGCGTGATGCACCCTGAAAAATAAGCGTCGACTCCGATAGACTTCAGATTTTTCTCGGTAAAATGGTCTCTGCAGCCGACCGGTCCCCAGGCATTTAAGTACGCTCCGCCTTCTCCTGTCAGGAACTCGTATTTGAGCGGGCTTCCAGGCTGCTTCGCGAGCTGATGGTCAGCATAGTGGAATCCGACAAAAAGCGGGTAGATGTACTTTGAAGGCGGCCAGTTCCATTTTTTCCACATATACCAGGCGTTCATTATGACGGCGACGGGCTTGTCATCGTCAGTCTTGAAATTCAGCATATTTTCCCTATCGATAAAATAATCGACTTTCGGGTAAAACTGTGCTGTCGCATATGCCTGGATGTCATCTCCGATATTCAGGTTGTTCTTGTTCAGTAATATACCGTATTTCAATTTGTTTCCTCGTCTTTGAATTTCAGCTCGTAAAGTGTGTGCCGTTCCCGTTTCTCCGGCGGCGGCAGCTGCATATAATCGCCCGGATAGAGCGCGTGGAAATAGTTGTCGTAATCCCTCGTGACCGGAAAGTACGAGTCCTCGAACTTCATCCGCTCCGTGTCACAGTACTTTGCTCTCTCATACATCTCCCCGAAAAAATGCTTCCTGCCCGACGGAAATGACACGTACTTTGAATTCTCGTCGTGGCACATCGAATAGGCGTGCTGGACTCTCCTGTACCACCACCAGGGTGTAAGTGACGGCAATGCTCCGATAGCGGATTTTATCTTTATCAGGCGCTGTCCTTTTTTATTCCCTTCCGCTAAGTGCAGGAAGCCTTTTTTCTCTTTATGCATCCTGATGCATGATAGGATCAGCGAGCCTCCGTCGCACAGCAGTCCCTGGATCCTGCGCTTTACCGGGTTATCGTAGACATTCTCTAAGATCCATAGGTCTACCTTTATGCCGCACTTTCCGTCTTCCTGCCATAGGTATTCCCGGAAGGTCGTGCCCTTTAGCTGCACCTGTGCGAACGAACTGTAGTAACCCGGTGTCCGGAGTGGCATTTCGACATAGTACTTATCCGGGTATTTATCCTCGATAAGGTCGACTAGCCTCTCGATATCCTTTCTATAGATATTCACATCCAGGTCGTCGTCCCATGGGATAAAACCCTGATGTCTCACGGCTCCGAGCGCTGACCCGCCGCCGAGCATATATGGGATGTCGTTTTCTTCGCAGATCTCAGCGATGTCCTTAGTGATAGAATAGACTACCTGCTGGACCTTCCTCACTTCTTCGGGTGTCAGCTGGTGGAGATCCCGCGCCCGCGAGAGGTCCTGCCGGAACAGGTCCGTTGTTTCTAGTGCCATTGTGCCGTGCCGCGTCCTTCCTTAAGTTCTTATGTTCTTAAGTTCTTATCCGGGTATCATACCATAAGAGATAGACTTGTGGGGCGTGAGCCCGGACGCGATGCGCGCATGCCGCCACGCGGGTCCGCCCAGCCTGATGTGCGTCACCAAAACGTCCCGGAATCACTGCGCCACCACTTGTGTTCCAGGCTAAAGCCCTAACAGAAAGCCGAGTACAAAGGCTCAATCCCTGAGTCCCTAAAAGCCGAATATGCAGAGGCGCCGACTCAGATAGTGCAAAGCCGGATATTCAGAGGTGCAAGCATGGAGTACTTGAAAACCTGGTACGCAGAGGCGCGGGGACGGACTCTCCAACGGCGAGGCCCGCAGGATGCGTGCTACTTGAAAACTTGGTACGCAGAGGCGCGGGGACGGACAGCTGTGCTGTGACTGACGTTTTTCGTTGCGACGCAGCGCGATGTGCAGCCGCTGGAGCACCGACGCAAGCTACGTTTGCGGAAGCGGCTGCTAATAGACGAGCGCGAGGAGCAGAAAAACGCCGTGCCCGCGCCTCGTCTCGTGACCGGTTTCCAGGTAGCGCCTCGTCTCGTGACCAGCTGCTAATAGACGAGCGCGAGGAGCAGAAAAACGCCGTGGAGCAGCGCAGCGACCGTCCCCGCGCCTCGTCTCGTGACCGGTTTCCAGGTAGCGCCTCGTCTCGTGACCGGTTTCCTGTCATTTCCCCAGGTGCGACTGGACGCGGTTTATCACCATCTCCATCGCCACGCGGTTCTGGCCGCCTTCTGGAATGATGATGTCGGCGAATTTCTTGGTCGGCTCCACGAAGGCCTCGTGCATCGGCTTTACGGTGGCGAGCGGCCGCGCTCTTTGACGTCACGCTTTATCCTGCGGAGAATGCGGACATCGGCGTCGGCATCCACGTAGAGCTTGATGTCGCAGAGGTCACGGATACGTTTGTCGTAGAATATAAGGATGCCCTCTACGATAATTACCTTTGCGGGCTGGATCGTCATCGTCGTATTCGACCTGTCGTGGATAGTGTAATCGTAGACCGGACACTCGATCGGCTCACCATTTTTTAACTTAGTGAGATCTGATACCAGCAGGTCCGTGTCAAAGGCGTTCGGGTGGTCGTAGTTCAGCCTCGTCCTCTCCTCGTAAGAGAGATCGTGATGCGCCTTGTAGTAGTTGTCATGGTAGATGAC
>ONIH01000009.1 GCA_900317825.1 uncultured Lachnospiraceae bacterium
GGTGAGTTTGACTTCTTCTCAGATGTCTGTCTGCCCTTTCTCACTAACTGGTTAAATGTTGGCATTTATTTCACCTCCTGTAAAAAATACTGTACGTTTCTACGCGCAAAAAACACCCGCGTTTTTACGCACGCTAGAATATTATAGCGCGGCAAAACGCAGGTGTCAAGATATTTCTCAATTATCGCTGTCGCCGACAGCCTGCTGCTCTTCCTCATCAGGGAAGGTGGCCTCACGGTCGATCTCTGCTTCCTCAGCAGCTGCCTGCTTCAAGGCCTCCTGCTTCGTCAGCATTCCTTCATTCTCCTCTATATCTGAGATCACATCACGGTAAATCTGGTACTTCTCCTCAGGGATGTCGAGGGCTGCCATAGCCTGCTCCGGAGTGATCCCGAGATTATTCGTCATGCGGATGATGTCACGGCCCTTAGTCTTTCTCGAAGCGCGCAGCTTTCTCGCACGGTTCTTGCGGGCCTGCTCCTCTCGCTTTGCTATCTCTTCAGGATCCTCCTGGGTCATCTGCTCGTAGATCGGAGCAATGTCATTTATATCTCCGAAGCACTTCAGATGTCCGTGGTCAAGGATCATGGCTTTGTTGCAGATGCGGCGCACCTGGTCGAGGGAGTGTGACACGAAGAGCACTGTGACATTTCCGTCGAACATACTCATGATCTTATCCTCTGATTTTCTGCGGAATTTTTTATCACCGACAGAGAGGACCTCATCAAGAATAAGGATATCAGGGTTTACGGCAGTGCAGATAGCAAATCCGAGACGGCTTTTCATACCTGAGGAGTAATTTTTGACAGGAACCTCTATGAAATCACGGAGCTCAGCAAAGTCGATTATCTCATCGAACTTCGACTGAATGAATTCCTTTTTATATCCAAGAATCGAACCATAGAGGAAGATATTCTCTCTTGCTGAATACTGTGGCTCAAATCCGGCACCGAGCTCGAGCAGAGGGGCAAGCTTTCCTTTTTTCTTTACATAACCAGTTGTCGGATGATAGACACCGGCGATAGCCTTAAGAATCGTGGACTTTCCGGCACCGTTAAGACCAAGGATTCCAAGCCTGTCTCCAGGATAAAGCTTGAAACTCACATCTGAGAGAGCCCAGAACTCATCCTTCTTCATTTTCTGATGATGGGCAAACAGATTTATGAAATAATCTTTAAGGGTGTCGTGCATCTCCTGACTCAGGTTGAACTTCATTCCGAGGTGCGACACTTCAACTGTTGGCTGCATATATATACCTCAATTACAGATGTAAAATAAACTCGTCCTGCTTTCTCTTCATAGCTATAAAGCCTATTACAAAGCAGATCAGTCCAAAAATAAACGGATATCCATATTCCCAGAGTGAATTGCTGTAATGCATCAAGCCTCCACGGAACAGATTGATGATGCAGTAGAGCGGGTTCAGGTGAAGAAGCCACATAAGGTGATGCTTCTCTATTCTCTCTATCGGGTAGAAAATAGCTGATAAATACATGATTATCATCAAAAGCACGTTCCATAGATACTCGATATCACGGAAAAATACGTCGAGCACCGAAAGAATCATACCGACACCTATAGTCAGGATAAGAAGCATAACTATAGCCGGAATAAGCTTCCACATACGAAGCGAAGGAGCCAGATGTGAAATGATAAGTACCGGAACGAGAACTACAAGTGAAATCAGGTAGATGATAAAGTTGTAGAGCACATTCGACAGCGGATATAGATATTTAGGAACGTATACTTTTTTAATCATGCTGGCATTGCCACGAATAGCTTTGCTCGCGCCCTTTGTACCATTCTGGAAAAAAGTATACGTCAGACGTCCACACATGATGTATGTGGCAAAGGTCTGATCCTTTAACCTGTCGAATAAGGCACCGAATACTACTACAAGTACGGCAGTCGTCATCAGCGGCTCGATAAGAGACCAGACGATACCAAGGTAACTTTTTCTGTACTTTAATCTGATACCGCGCTTTACGAGCTCACTTAGAAGAAAGCGGTAATCAAAAAAGCCTTTAATATATTTTTTCATTTTGCTGTTTTTTCTCCTTCTTCCACACCCTCGGTGCTTTCCTTCTGGAAAACGACCCTGAGAGTCAGAAGTATAAGCTGCATGTCCAGAAGTATCGAAGCCTTCTGCACATAGATCATATCGAATTTCAGCTTATCGTAAGTCGTAGTGTTATACTTTCCAAATACCTGCGCATAGCCTGTAAGCCCGGCCTTTACCGAAAGCCTGAAGTCAAACTCCGGAACCTTCTGACAGTATTCCTCGTGGATCTCCGGTCTCTCGGGACGAGGTCCGACGAACGACATATCGCCCTTTAATATATTAAAAAACTGCGGTATCTCGTCTATTCTCGTCGAACGGATAAAATGTCCGACCGGCGTTATCCTGTCGTCATTCTCGGAAGCGAGGCGGGCGCCGGAATTTTTCTCAGCGTCTACTATCATGCTCCGGAACTTGATGACCCTGAATACTTTCTTATGGATCGTGTAGCGCTCCTGCTTATAGAACACAGGACCCTTGTCATAAGAGTGAATGGCTATCGCTGTCACGAGCATTATAGGCGAAGTCAGGACGATTCCTATCAGGGCGAGGATGATGTCACCCGTTCTCTTTATCGCTCTCTGCCATGTCGAAAAACCGACGTTTCTCGACAGGTAAAGCGGCGAGTCAAAGAGGTTCAGCTCATCTGACTCACGGACTATGATGTCTGAAATCTTCGGAGTGAAGTATACTCTCTTCTGCCTGTCAAAGCAATACTTCAGGACTTTGTTCTTTAATTCGGACGGAACGTCGTTTATGAGAACGGCGTCGTATTCGTCTATTTTTTTCTCGATATCATGGAGCGGCGCATTCGCCATGATAGTCTCGGCGATCACGTATCTGTCACGGCGCTGGCCCATTTTGTGGTCGAGGTTATTCACATGGCTTCCGTGTATCTGGAGCATCCGATACGGCGGAAAAATCCGCCTGTAGAGCCAGGTCCCGAAGTACGTGATCACGAAGAGCACGACCACATCGGCTATCAGCAGCTCGAAATACACTAAGATAATGGTCGGAACCAGCTTTTTGTAACCTACCATCATGACTGTCATGACCACCATGATCAGGTTCACGATGAATGACGCGAGCGCACATCCGATCGAAGCGTGTGAGATCCGGCTGACTCCTATCTCATAGCCTCCGAAACTGTATATAAAAAAAATCGCGAGGATCATGTATATCACGATCATCGTCAGACGGCCGAGCCCGAGGAACGGCCTGTCAAGCAGGATATTCAGCCATCGGCCCCAGCCATATGCAAACAGCACGGTAACTGCTACCGTTATGATAAGATTTGTGAGAAAGCGGTAAAGATGCTTGCCGCCTTCCATTTTCTCTGACATCTGTTAATCCCTTTTGAATACAAAAATTTTCGAAAAAACGTAGTTAAGCGTTATGACCACGAACTGCGCGATGAATTTTATCAGCATGTTCGGGAAATGGCAGATCCCGATAAAAATACCGAGCATCAGCTCCTCTATCACCAGGGTGATGATCCTGCCTGCGCAGAACGTCCCGAGCTGGTAAAAAAACGCGAAGACTCCGGAAGTATGATTATAGAATACATACCTCCTGTTCGTGAAGAACGCGAACGCTGTCGCAAATACCCACGAGAGCGCATTTCCAAGTAGTATATTCCAATGAAGCGGTTCTGTAAAGAGCCAGTATGTAAAGAGCGAGATGATGAATGTCCCGAGTCCGAACATTCCGTAAAGCATCAGCTCCTTGTATTTTCTGTATAAAGGTTCGACCTTCCGGCTTTTAGGATGTCTCGTGAAAAAATAATTGAACACCGAGTCAAGCCAGTCCGCTGGTTTCTTCATTCACATTCCTCACAGCAATTCCTCAGAAAGCTTCAGCGCCTCTGCGATCACCTGATCCATGTTATAGTATTTGTACTGTCCCAGTCGTCCCCCGAAGTACACGTGGTTCTTTTTTTCTTTCTCAGCAAGCGCTGCATAGCGCTCGTAGAGTTCGGAGTTTGCCTCGTCATTTACCGGATAGTAAGGCTCTTCACCCGGCTTCCACTCATGCGAATACTCGCGTGAGATGATAGTAGTCGGCTGCTTTCCGAAGTTAAAGTGCTTGTGCTCGATGATACGAGTGTATGGCACGTCAGCCGAAGTGTAGTTTACGACTGCGTTTCCCTGGTAGTTATCAGTGTCGAGCTCTTCGGTCTCAAACCTGACACTCCTCCATGAGAGCGGTCCGTACTGGAATCCGAAATACTCATCTATCTGGCCGGTGTATATCAGCCTGTCGTACTCTATCTCTGTGCCGTCGCTCAAAGCATTTTTCTTGCGGAAGTCGTTAAAGTCTTCATTTAAAAATACTTCAGCTCCCTTTAACAGCTTTTCGACTATCGCAGTGTAGCCGTCGACCGGGATTCCCTGGTATCTGTCAGTGAAGTAGTTATTATCGAAGGTAAAACGGAGCGGAAGCCTCTTTATGATAAATGCCGGAAGCTCGGTGCAAGGCCTGCCCCACTGCTTCTGCGTGTAGCCTTTTATCAGCTTCTCGTAGACGTCTCTTCCGACAAGTGAAAGCGCCTGCTCCTCGAGATTCTGCGGATTTTTGATATCTAAGTCTTTTATCTGCTCGGCTATCTTTGCCTTCGCCTGTGCAGGTGTCCTTATGCCCCACATCTTTGAAAATGTATTCATGTTGAATGGGAGGTTGTAGAGCTCATCTCCGTAGATAGCGATCGGGGAATTCACGTAGTTGTTAAACTCCGCGAACCTGTTCACGTATTCCCACACCTCTCTGTCCGACGTATGAAAAATGTGCGCACCGTAGACATGCACATCGATATCCGACACTTTTTTCGTGTAGACATTTCCGCCAATATGGTCACGCTTGTCGATGACTGCGACACTCCTGCCGCTGTCTAAAGCTTCGCGCGCGTACACGGCTCCGAAAAGTCCGCTTCCTACTACTAAGTCGTTTACCTTCAATCTCTGTTTTCCTCCGTCATCCCTGTCTTTGCGTATTTCTTCAGTGACTCGAGCTGCTCTTTTTCCCAGTCATCGAGCGGATAGTATTCGATGCTTAAAACTTCTTTAGCTATTTTCTTAAACCAGCTATTTTTGAAATAAGCTCTGTCTTCGACAAGCCTCATCCGATAAAATGTCTCGAGAGCGTAGAATACGTACTCCTGCTCCAAGTACCACTGCGGATCCTCGTGCTTTTTTAGAAGTTTCCTCATTTTTGAAAAAGCAAGACACTGGGTCATTTCCCGCTCTAAGACATCGAGCTTTAAGACACCGTCCTCAGGGTCGAGCTGCGCCGTCGCCGAATCCGGTCTCTGCACATAGTGATACATCCTGGCTGGATTATACCTGATGGCGTCACAGTGAAGCGCGTACTCACAGATGAACAGCTGATCCTCTCTGTAATACACATCCTCGTCAAAGCGCAGACCGAACTTATCGATTATACTCTTTCTGAAGATTTTATTCCATACATAGCCCTGATAATTTTCCTGGAAAAATAACCGGCACAGGAAGTCCTCCTGATCCATAACACGGATTCCGGACTCTTCGGTCTCATCGATTACTTTATCGTCTTCGACTACGTCGTAACCAACTATGCCGAGCTGCGCCTGGATCCTCGGGAAGCCCTTCGACATCAGCTGCTTTTTCGAATCAGCTATAGTGCCTAAAAGTGTTCCTAAATATCCCCTGGTAACTCTGTCGTCTCCGTCCGGGAAAACCAGAAGCTCACCTCTGGCTGCCTCTATTCCGGCGTTTCTTCCGGCTGAGACTCCAGGCGAATTGCGGTAGATCACCCTGATCCTGTCATCTGTATGCGACATCTCCTCTGCTGCCCTGGCAGTATCCGGGTCATCCTCCCTGAGAACGATCAGTATCTCAAAAAATCTGAATGGCTGCGCGAGGAGGTCACTGACCATCCCCTGCAGCAGTCCGGCGATATTATACGCCGGTATTATTATGCTTATAAGTGGTTTCATTTTTTTAAGTAATTTTCCAATGCGTCATGCCAGTCTGCCATCCGAAATCCCATTCCGTCAGGATCTATAAGGGTAAGCATCTGGTCTTCAAGCACTGAATAATGCGGTCTTCTAGCTGCATTCGGGTTCATGCTCGCGTACTCTTCCGATGAGATGTGGTTTACCTTCGTCTTTATGCCTTCGAGTCTGTAGATCTCATCCGTGAAATCGGCCCAGCTGGTCTGTCCCTGGCAGACTCCGTGGTAAAGTCCGTACTGCTCTGTCTGCTCGAGATAGTGTATCATCCGGGCAAGCTCTTCAGTACTCGTCGGACATCCGACCTGATCGTCTACTACTGAGACTTCATCATGCGTCTCTGCGAGGCGGAGCATAGTGCGGACGAAGTTCTTTCCGTCTCCGTAAAGCCATGCTGTCCTTATGATAAAATGCTTCTGGCACAGAGATGTCACGAACTTTTCTCCCATCAGCTTAGATCTGCCGTAAGCACTCACCGGCTGTGGCGGATCAGACTCTACATAGGGTCTGGTCCCGCAGCCGTCAAATACATAGTCTGTAGATATATGTATCAGCTTCGCGTCGAGCTTCTGAGCGGCGATAGCCAGATTTCTCGGTCCGATGGCGTTTATCCTGCCTGCTAAGTGTGTATCCTTTTCGCAGCCGTCCACGTCCGTGTACGCCGCACAGTTTATGATCACATCAGGGCGGATATCGGCCATTTTTTTGAGGACAGAATCGAGGTCCTCGATCGGCATCTCGCTGTGATATACCTTTATGATATTTGCTTCTCTGTCACCCTTATACTCTTCTGAAACTGCCTTTCCGAGCTGCCCGTCCGGCCCGGTGAGTACTATTTTTCGCATTATAGATCCTTTTCTTTTTCAATCATACGGTTCAGTGCTGAGAAAATGCCTCTGATCGAAGCTCTCGTGATATTCGATGAGAGGCCGACGCCGAAGCTGATGTTCTCCGTGCGCGGATTCTGAAGCTCGATGTAGGCTGCCGCCTTCGCATGTGAGCCGACTCCTAAAGCATGCTCTGAATAGTCGATCAGTACGAAGTCCACCTCAGGCACACACTGCTTGATGGCTGTCTTTACTGCATCGACAGGTCCGTTTCCGTCTGCCTCTGAATGGAATGCCTCGCCGTTATACTTGAAGTCGAGTGATACGTGGGTGTCCTCATCCTCTGTGTTATCATCGATATCCACGAAGTCGAGCTTGAACGGCTCTTTCTTGTCGAGATATTCGCGCTTGAACTCCTTCATGATACGCTCTGGCTTGACCTCGCCGCCTTCTTTCTCACTGATCTCCTGGATGACATCCGCGAACTCACGCTGCATGACCTTCGGCAGCTTGTAGCCATAGACCTTGTCCATGACGAAAGCTACTCCGCCGCGTCCGGACTGGCTGTTTATGCGGACTACCGGCTCGTACTCTCTTCCGATATCCGAAGGATCGATCGGCAGATACGGTACCTGCCAGATGGTCGAATTTCTCTCCTTCATCGCCTGCTCGCCTTTGTTGATGGCGTCCTGATGTGAGCCAGAGAATGCCGTGAATACAAGGCTTCCGGCATACGGATGTCTCGGATCTACAGTCATCTTCGTGCATCTCTCGCAGACATCTGTGATCTCTTTGATATCTGAGAGCTCAAGTCCCGGATCGATGCCCTGGGAGAACATATTATACGCTATGTTCAGGATGTCGACATTTCCGGTCCTCTCGCCGTTTCCAAGGAGAGTACCCTCGATACGGTCGGCTCCTGCGAGAAGTCCGAGCTCTGCACAGGCAATGCCGGTACCACGGTCATTGTGTGGGTGGAGTGAAAGGATCACATTGTCCCTGTTGTCGAGATGATCATTCATCCACTCGATCTGGTCAGCATAGACATTCGGTGTATTCATCTCAACCGTTGCAGGAAGATTGATGATCACCGGGTTGCCTGTTGCATTGTCCCATTCCTTCATCACGGCATTGCATACTTCAGCCGCATAGTCTACCTCAGTTCCTGTAAAGCTCTCCGGTGAATACTCGAGCCACAGATTGCCGTCATATTTCCTGAGGCCTTCCTTCACCATTCTCGTACCGTCGATGGCGATCTGCTTTACGCCTTCCTTATCCTTGTGGAATACGACATCTCTCTGCAAAGTCGAGGTCGAGTTATATATATGAAAAATGACATTCGGGATTCCCTGAATGGCTTCAAATGTCCTGTCGATAAGGTTCTGTCTGCACTGGCAGAGTACCTGAACCTTTACATCATCAGGGATCCTATGCTCCTTTACGAGCTTCCTCAGGAAATCATACTCGATCTGTGAAGCTGCCGGAAATCCGATCTCGATTTCTTTGAAGCCGAGCTTTAAAAGAAGCTCGAACATCTCCATTTTTTCATCGACATCCATTGGTTCCACGAGCGCCTGGTTTCCGTCACGCAGATCGACCGAGCACCAGATAGGATGATGGGTGATCTCCTTGTCCGGCCAGGTTCTCTCCGGGAAGTTCAGTACAGGGTTCTTGACGTAGTGTTTGTAGTTCATCATGTAATCTTTTTCCTTCTTTCAAAAATGCCTAAAGTTCGTCTCCTAATCCGTCTACTATCATTGGCACCAGGCGGTGCATGGCTTCGACCTCGTCTTCGCCATCGCAGACCAGCGTAATCTCGTCGCCTCGCCTGATACAGGCTCCTAGGACCGAGAGTATACTCTTGGCATTCGCTTCGCCCATTTCATTCGGGCCGTATTTAAAAGTGATCTTTGACTTGTATTTCATAGCCTCCTGACAAAGCACACCGGCGGGCCGGAGGTGAAGCCCCGTCGGATTTGTGATTGTAAGCTTGTGACTTACCATATATCAGTCTGTTCCTCCATGATTCTCATTCTCATCAGTATTTTCATCTGTCCTCTTTCTTATAGTGATCTGTGTAGAGGCATTCTGCGCCTTTACCCCGTCAGGCAGTGACAGCTCCACAGATACCTTGTGTTCACCTTCTGTAAGTCCGCTCGCATCCACTGAACCTGTGAGCTCTTCGTCACTTATCTTAGACAAAGTGTCCTCATAGCCCATCAGCACTACAGCTACCGAGTCATCAGCAAACTCTGCCTCATAACCGTCCGGCAGGTTCTTTATCGTCAGGTTATCAGTCGGAACTGAAACACTCTTTTCTGTCTGCGTCATCAGGTTCACTGATACTTTGACCTTTGACTTCGTGTCATCACTGAGACTCACTCCGTCTGGCAGGTAGCTCGTGATATCCACTGTCGTGCTGAAGTTCTCATCGCTTGAGCTTAGGTCAAGCACCGAGAACGGGATCGATATCCGGCTTATCTTGTTTAAGTCCTCAGCGTCTCCGACGAGCGAAGCCTGGTCAGGGCTTACCGTTATATCATCGATGGAGACTCCGTTCGGCAGCTCTTTATTCTTCGGTTCTGTGACTTCGATAGGAACAGACTTCACTGATTCCATAGTCACTGAAACATTGACTGTCGTAGTGCTGAGCGTCAGTCTCGTAGTGTTTACCTCGTTATTATCAGAGTCGTATAGCGTAGGGACTACTTTCTCTGTCACATTCTCGGATACGCCGTCCACGTCTGCTTCCGCATCTACGTGGTCTATCCGTTTTACGATGCTTGCAGGTCCCTCGACTGTCACCACATTCGGAGACGCTGTGACGTCTTTTACAGCGAAGCCGTCTGCCGGAGTTCCCTTTGTCGTAGCATCGATCATGAATTTCTTCGACTGCTTCTCTCCGACCTCTACCTGGAGGTAGTGGGTAGCTCCGATGACTTTTACCTGGTTCTGCGAATAGGTCGAGCAGCTGATCTGGATAGGCACTCTGCCGTTGTCATCGAGATAATCAAGATCCGCCGTCGCTATGAAGTCTGAGTTATTCAGCCTGTCCATGACAGCCCTGTGCGCGCTCACTCTAAAAGTGACCGAAAGCAATGAATCCGCGACAGAGATATACTTTCCCTGTTCGCTTATCGACTCTTTATTCTCTAATGAAACCTTCGCAGTGAAGTTCCGTTTCTCGATAGGATCGTTTACGCTTACGACTACTACCCAGAGAACTATCGAAAGGATGACTGCGAGGATCTTCAGTCCCCAGTTCTTTGTCAGGAAGTCACGAATCTTTTTGCTCATCATAAGACCCTCCTTCCTTTTTTCTGTCGTCCCTTGTCTTCTGGATGCTCTTCAGAAGCCTGGTCAGCTGCTCGGCAGTGATGCCGTGGCGCAGCTTTCCGCCCTGAGTCACAGACACCTGGCCTGTCTCCTCTGAAACCACTATAGTAACTGCATCCGAGACTTCGGAAATACCAAGAGCCGCTCTGTGGCGGGTTCCCAGGTCCTTTGATATCTCCATATTATCAGAGAGTGGCAGATAACAGGTAGCTGAAACTACCCTGTCGCCTCTGACCAGAACTGCTCCATCGTGGAGCGGAGTATTTTTCTCGAAGATATTTATAAGGAGCTGCCTCGAGAGGATAGCGTCTATAGGGATTCCTGTACGCTCGTACTCCGAGAGCCCGGTCTCCAGTTCTATCACGATAAGGGCGCCGGTCTTTACAGCTCCCATATCGTAGCAGGCCTTTACCAGGTCATTTAGTGTATGGTCGTTAAACCGCTCCCCAGCGTTTTTTGAAAAACCACGGGCAAGCGCCTGGAACAGGTTCCGCCGGCCCAGCTGTTCTAGTGCTGAACGAAGCTCAGGCTGGAACACTACGACAAGTGCTATGATACCAACGCTTAACAATCGTTCTCCCAGCCAGAGGATGGTGTTCATCTGCAGGATCCCTGCGACCACGAAAAACAGAATTATGACCACGATTCCGCGAAGGAGCATGTAAGCGCGGCTGTTCTTTATCCAGACAAGGATCTCATATATGAAAAATGCGATGATCATGATCTCTAAGACATCGATCACATGCGGTGTAGGTATAGTCACCGAAAAGTTATCATACAGGTATGCATTGATATTATCTAATACATCAGTCACGCTTTCACCTCCTTTTCGTCGGCATTTTCTGAATCAGCCGCATCCGGAGTGATCCGCTTTATCTCCTTATCTTCCTCGGAGATGTGGACCTTCGGCACGGCTGTCACATAATAATAGTAGTCATCGTCTTCAAACTGCACCCTCTCAACTCTCGTATAATCCAGATTCTGGAAAAACAGCGCAGCTAAAAAGCCTACGACTGCTGTAAATACATTCCCGAAAAACAGGGTAGCCGCTCCCGGTCCCTGTCCGAAAAAAATCTCTCCACCAGACATAATGAGCGCCTCTGACAGAACTCCCAGCATCACAGCCAGTATCCATGAATGTGACGAGCGGATATTTCTGACAGTTGTCACGACAAGGAACATCGTGACCATAGCTGCCATAAAAAAATAAAAGCCGCTGTTACCGACCATCGATGAGAGTATATCGAGTCCTCCGGTAGAGTTCCCGGTCTCCGAGAGAGTCGGGACAGCGTCGTGGACACTTTTCATGTAGTAGGCTATGGCACTGCCGCTGATAACAGTCGTGACTTCATGGTAGTCACCAAAAAGTCCTGCCATCATAGGTGCTGCATACGGGACAGAAAGCCTGTAGAGCACAGTAATGCCAGGGAGCAGGTTCATGTGCTTTGCCTTGTACGCATAGCAGAACCCATAGAAAAACAGATACATCAGAAACATCACTACGCCTACTGACTGTGAGAGGTTTAAGACCTGAAGCACAGTATAGATGGCGAGCATCAGAGCTATCCCCGATGCCGGCACAAAAATGCCTGCTGCTGTGAGTATCAGCTTTATGACAAGCGATGATAAAAGTGATGAAAAGCCAAATGAATCAGAAACGACCGTAACACCTATAAAAGTCCACACTCCGCCAACTATCCTGCGCAGAGCGTTCTCATGTGTCGATATGAAGTTACTGATTCGGCTCCTCGTCGCCAGGTCTATCCTCATTCCAGCTGTCCCCGTCTGTATCTTCCTGCTGTCCGTGACTGTCTCTCTCCTCTTTTTCGTAGATCTCCTCCAGCTCCTTCAGATCGCTCCGCTGCTCTTTTACCGTCTGCCTGTACTTCTCGTACAGCTTTATCGTCTGTCTTCTCGAATGTCCCGAATAGAACAGCAGAAAAAACAGGTATCCGATAATTCCCGCAAATACCGTGACCGCTATGCTCAGTCTGCTTACCGGCACTGTGACCATCGAAAAAATAAACAGAATGATCATAATAAAAATGACTGCGTAGATAATGCTCGCCTGAAAAAATGACCGGACACCGTAGAAAGACATAAAATCCCTTCTGTCCGGGTCATCGACAGTATCAAGCCTGATCCCTGACCTTTTCTCACGAAGAGCCATCTGAGTCATTTTCTTCACGCGTTCTGTATCTATCATCTGGTCAGTTCTTACCCATGAATCTCATGCGGTCGCTATCGTGCGTCTTCTTTGGCTGCGCAAGGGCAGCCTTCGGCTTCTCGTATATGCCGTCAAGGGTATTCACCATGCTGTTCTTGCAGTTATCGCAGAACCTGCCGGTTCTGATCGGCGCTCCGCACTTCTCACAGTGGAACACTACTCCTGACTCCTTCGAGAACTGGAGTCTCTCTTCTCTGACCCACTGCTTTATCTGCTGAACGGTGACGTCGCATTCTTCTGAGACGTCATTTATGGATGTCATCGGGTTATCCCTGATATAATCCTTTACTTTCTGGAAGCGCTCTTCTGCCTCCTTCTTACAATTCTCGCAGATCACCGGGCCACTTCCCGAATAACCGAATATCTTTCCGCATTTCCTGCAGTTCCGTAACTCCATACAAAAGTCCCTGCCTTTCTATTACCCTCCTATGCTGATATAGATCCCACTGACCTCTGCCGCTCCCCTTTCTAAAAGTGCCTTAGCACAGGCATCGAGGGTAGAACCTGTAGTATATATATCATCAACTAAAAGTACTCTTTTTAATTTTACATCAAAATCCCTGACTTGAAAAGCGTTTTTAAGATTATTCTGTCTCTCGGCACGTGAAAGAGTTTTCATCGGCACAGTTTTTCTGACACGATCCAGAAGATGCAGGTAGGGAATTCCGCTCTCGCATGCTATAGCCCTCGCCAGCACATCCGCCTGGTCGTAGCCTCTTTTCTTAAGCTTCTTAGCATTCATAGGGACCGGGACTACCAGGTCTGCCGAAGCCTTTATCCATTCGTCCCAGAGTTCCACCGCATCATAGGCAAAAGCATCAGCGTATGACTTTCTTCCCTTGTATTTGAACCTGTAGACAGTCTCCCTTATCGGTCCCTCGTACTCATACAGTGATCTCCCCTCTGAAAAAATATGCGGAAACTTTTCACAGTCAGGGCAGACCAGCTTTCCCGATTTTTTCATAAGTCTGCCGCAGATCATACAGTAGTTTCCGCGTACTTTTGTGATCAGCTTCTCGCAGCTCTTGCAGAAGCTTTTCTCATCCGGAGCGAGCAGCTGGTCACACGACGGGCATCTCGGCGGAAACACCAGTCTCCGCACTTCCCGTTGTATTTTTTCTATCGTAAGTGTCTGCATATTTTTCACTCTCTTTCTGCTCGAGGATCCTGTCCTTAAGCCCCGACAGGCGAAGGCGCTGCCTGTCATTTTTTTCCATGCTGCAGAAGACTTTCTCGTCTCCGACCAGGATGACGCACTTCTTCGCGCGGGTCACCGCCGTGTAAAGGAGGTTCCGGTTATAGAGTACCTCCGGGCCGGAGAGCAGTGGGATGATGACTGCCGGATACTCGCTCCCCTGTGACTTGTGGATAGTCATCGCGTAGGCGAGGCTTAAGTTCTCGAGGCTTGAAAACGGATACTCGACAAAATGTCCGTCATCGAACTCTATCAGCATATCTGACGAAAACGCGTTGACTTCTTTTATGATGCCACAGTCCCCGTTGAAAATGCCGCTGCCTTCTTCTAAGAGCACCTTGTCTTTTCCGTATCTCCGCCAGGTCACATCGTAGTCGTTTTTGGTCTGCATGACCTTGTCGCCTTCACGGAAAATGATGTCTCCGAAGCTCTTTTCTTCTTTATCATAGTCCGGCGGGTTCAGATGCTGCTGTAAGACTCTGTTAAGTCGTTCTACTCCTGCCTGTCCTCTTCTCATCGGAGACAGTACCTGTATATCCAGAACTCCGGCATTTACATAAGCCGGCAGGTTCGTCTTAAGCAGCGAAAGAATCGTACTTATGACGCTGTCCGCATCATACCTTTTAAGGAAAAAGAAGTCCCGGCTTTTATTATCGAGCCTTACCTCTTCGCCGTTTTTTATATGATGGGCGTTCAGGACGATGTCGCTGGTCTCCGCCTGCCGGAAGATATTGGTCAGACGAACGACCGGGAAGGCGTCTGAATTTATCAGGTCCTTAAGGACATTCCCTGGGCCGACCGACGGGAGCTGGTCGACATCTCCCACGAGCACCAGTCTGGTCCCTGCAGGTATCGCGCGCAGAAGAGCATACATAAGGGTTATATCTACCATCGACATCTCATCGATTATGACTACGTCTCCCTCTATCGGGTTTTCTTCATTCCTTGCAAAAATCCCCGGATTCGATCCAGGCTCACTGTCATCAGTAGTTCCGCCTTTCTGGACTTCGAGCAGCCTATGGATAGTCTGCGCCTCCTGGCCTACTGCCTGTGTCATCCGCTTCGCCGCTCTTCCAGTCGGAGCCGCAAGCCTCACTTCCATTCCCTCAGACTCAAAGTAGCTGATGATGGTCCTGATAGTCGTCGTCTTTCCTGTTCCCGGTCCCCCGGTCAGTATCAGGACTCCGCTTTCTGCCGCCTGTGCCACAGCCTTCCGCTGGTTTTCGTCGAGCGTCATCCCCTCTTCTTTTTCGAGTCTGGCGATTTTTTTTGAGACTTTCTGCTCGTCCACCTGGAAGCGTCCGGTCAGCGTCAGCATCATCGCTGCTGTTCTCTCTTCCATCCTGTAGTACGGAAACAGGTAGATCGCGTTTCCTACAGTCTTTATCTTCCGGTTCATCGTCAGATCAAAAATAAGACTCTCGACCAGCTCCCGCGGCACTCCGAGAAGTTCCGATGAGCGCCCTACCAGGTCCTCCCGGTTCATGTAGGTGTTCCCGTCTGTTCTTGCCATTCCGAGCACATAGAGGATTCCGCTTTTCGTTCTCTCCTCGCTGTCTCGAGAAAATCCTATGGACATCGCTATATCATCGGCTGTCTTGAAACCGATACCGTCGACTTCTTCGGCAAGCCTGTAAGGATTTTTCTTTATGACTGTCATGGCTGTCTGACCGTATTTGTTATAGATTTTCAGAGCCATTCCGGTCGTTACGTTGAGCTTCGAGAGCTCGAGCATTACCTGGCGCTGATCGTGCTTTTTTCTCAGGTCTTCAGCTATGCTTATGGCTTTTCTGGCGCTTATCCCCTTGACTTCCGCGAGCCTCTCAGGCTCGATCTCCATTATCTCAAAAGTCCTGTCGCCAAATTTATCTATGATGCGTTTCGCGAGGCCTTCGCCGACTCCTCGGACTGCTCCGGAACTCAGGTATCTATAAAGTGCCTGCGTATCTTTCGGAGCGATCTCCTCGTAGGCGCTGACTTTCAGCTGTTTGCCGAAGCTCTCGTGCACCGTAAAAATGCCCGTGACCTTCAGATTCTCACCTGTCGTCAGTGACGGAAAAACGCCTACACAGGTGATCTCGTCCGGGTCTTCAAGACCTTCTTCCTGCACCGGTTCATCCGGTTTCAGGACCAGCACTGTGTAAGCGTTCGTTTCGTTTCTGAATATGATATGATCTACGTATCCCTCTATAGTCGTCATTATCTGTCTGTATCTGTTATTCCGTACTGTGCCTGCATGTTCTTTACCATGTCCTCGGTGAAGCGGTCTCCGTAATCATCCACGATGTCAGAAGCCAGTGTCTGGATAGTCGTGTCCATGTACATGTCAGACACCTGCTGTGCGTAGGCATCTGTATCGTCGTCACCCTTCAGCTCATCATTAGTCTTTTTTACTTCTTTTATGACCTGCTCAACAAAGTATGACTCAAAGGTCTTCGCGGCATTTGTCAGCTCTTCCTTTGAAGAGTTCTTCGAAATGCCTGATGCCGCTTTTTCGACATCGGAGGCCTGCTGTGATTTTTTTAAAGAGGATGCCTGACTCGTAAGACTGTTCAGATACGAAGTCGTAAAATCAGTACCTATACTGCTCACTCATTACCTCCTGAGGTTATTCGCCGTCTCAAGCATGCTGTCTGATGTAGTGATAGCCTTTGAATTCATCTCGTAGGCTCTCTGCGCGATGATCAGGTCGACCATCTGGTCTGCCATGCTGACATTCGAGCCTTCGATGTAGCCCTGCTTTATCTGGCTGCGGACTATGTTCAGGTTCGTCGTAGCTTCGTTTATCGGGTTTCCGCTGGCTGCTGTAGCGCTGTAGAGGTTTCCGCCCTCTTCCTCGAGTCCGTTCATATTCGAGAACTGAAAAATGCCGAGCTGCTGGCCTGTAGTCTGTGCGTTTCCATTTGCGTCGATGTATCCGATGACTCCGTCCGTGTCGATGGAGACCTTATCTGCTCCGACTCCTTCAGGAAGAACTATCCTTCTTCCTCTGCTGTCAAGAACTCTGAGTCCGCTGTTATTCGTGAGGACTCTCTGTCCGTCGTTATCTATCGACCAGTTAAAATCTCCGTCCCTGGTGTAGTAGGTGTTCCCATCCACACCCTGCACTGAGAAAAATCCGTTGCCGGCTATAAAGCAGGATGCCGGGTTATCACTCGACTCCTGGATCCCTGTGGCGAAGCTCGTGTTCGTGGCTGCTACCCTGACTCCGAGTCCTACCTGTGCCTGTGTCGGCTTTGTCTCGCCGTTTGCTGAAGTAGTCCTGGTCTGAAGGGTCTGATACAGCAGTGACTTGAACTCTGTGTCTTTCTGCTTGTAGCCGATCGTATTTACATTTGATAAGTTATTTGAAATAGTATCTACGGCTGTCTGCTGGCCTTTCATGCCGGTCGCAGCAGTCCATAATGAACGCATCATAAGCTATTCCTCCAAAAGTGGCAACGTTCATGCAGGCGAATACAGATTGCACGACCCGCTCTGTCGGTACGTCGCGCATCGGGTCAGCGTATTTATCAACGCCTGCATGAACCTTATACTATAAACCTGTGTACTATCCGATCCTGCCCACCTGGCTGGTGGCCATCTCGAGGGTCTCGTCTTCGGCCTGGATCACTTTCTGGCCGGCCTCGTATGCTCGCTGGATTGTGATCATCGAGACCATCTCGTCCACGACGTTTACATTCGACGTCTCAAGGGCTCCCTGCTCTATGCGGAAGTTCTGGCCTCTCTGGACTGTCCCGCCATTTACCAGGTCATAAAGGTTCTCGCCGTACTTCGCCAGATAATCGGTGTTATTCACGTCCACGACACCGACTGTATCTACTATCTGGTTATTCTGCCAGATGTTCCCGAGTTCATCGACTGTATAAGTCTGAAGAGGATCGACCCTGACGTAGTTCGCGTTAGATATCTGGCCGGAAGTAGCTCCGTTCATATCCAGCAGGTAATCACCATTTCCTGTGCGGAAGTATCCCTGGTTATCTACTGTGAACTCGCCGTCACGGGTGTACTTGATCGAAGTGTTCCCCTGCTTGTCTGTATATGCGATAGCAAAAAGTCCGTCACCGCCAATGGCAAGGTTACTTTTCTCATCTGTTATATGGAAACTGCCCTGGCTCCAATCAGTGTATGTCTCGCCGACCTTATCTCCCTGCTGGATGTCTCCCAGCCCGCGCGCAAAACCGAAATCGCCAGAATCCCTTATCCTTAAAGCCAGCTGTCTGGCGAAAGCCGCGTTCGTCGCGCCTTCCTTCTTATAGCCTACGGTATTCGAGTTCGCGAGGTTATTACTCATGACATCGAGTCTTCTCTGCTCCTCGATCATCCCGGTCCAGCCGGTATATAATCCTTTAACCATTCTCTATGTCGTCTTTCCCGACGCCTCTGGATATCCGTATCCAGTCGCGCCGCCATCTCTATAGAAGTCCGTTTCTATATAAATCGTCCAATCTATGTATCGGACACTTTCCCAGATATATTACCATATAACAGGAATTTTTTACAGTGCAGATTTTTTATGGTATAATCACTAGCTATGAAGTACAGGAATTTATTTTTTGATCTGGACGGAACCGTTACAGATTCCGGGAATGCGATAATGAGCTGTGCGAGATACGCTCTCGAAAAAATGGGATATGGCGAAGAGCCTGAAGAAAAGCTGAAGCGATTTATCGGGCCATCGCTGATGGATTCGTTCGAACGGCTTTACGGGATGAGCGAAGAGGATGCTACAAAAGCCACTAAGCTCTTCCGCTCGCTGTATGTGGACAATAAAATGTACGATGTCACAGTCTATCCTGGCATCCAGGAACTGCTTGGGAAATGCCGCGATGAAGGGCTTAAGACCTTTGTCGTAACCTCAAAAGTCCAGGCATACGCCGAGCGCATCATCGAAAAAATCGGTCTTGACGGTTACTTTACTTCTATCGTAGGACCAGACCCTACTGACTTCTCATCTGACAAGTCGAGGCTCATAAACCGCGCCGTTGCCGAATACTCGCTTCAGAAAAAAGAGTGCGTTATGATCGGTGACACCCGCTTCGATATAGAAGGAGCAGTCAAAGCCGGCCTTGACTCCATAGCTGTCACCTACGGCTACGGAAATCCGACAGAAGTGCAGATGGCACATCCCACCTACATCGCTGATGATGCCGCCGACCTGACAGATATTCTCCTATAAAAAAGTCTGTCCCCGATAAAAGAAATCGGAGGCAGGCTTCTTTTTATCTATTCTCAGCTCAATAACAGTTTTTTACACAGCTCTATCTTAGTGTCTCTGTCCATAGCGGAGTTCTCGAAGGTCACACGGGAGAGGATCTGGTCATCTGAGAGAGAGTCGGTCGTGCGCTCCTCAGGGAGCAGCAGGCCTGCAGCGAAGAGGCGGCGGCGCATCTCACGCGCAGTGCCGTTCGCGCCGTCGAAGACCCGGGTGCCGCCGCCGAGAGCTTTTTCTATCTGGTCAGCAACAAATGGATAATGCGTGCAGCCTGTCACGACAGCATCCATCGGGCCGTACTTTCCGCCAGGAGCATAGTCCTTCAGCAGATCATTTAAAAAGTCCTGAACTTCCTGTGAGCCCGCTTTTCCGGCCTCGACATACTCCATAAGACCCGGACAGGCAAGCGGATAGACCTCAGCTTCCTCGCCGTATTTTTTGAGCAGGTTCTGGAATTTTTCTTCGCGGATCGTCATAGGAGTTGCCATCACAAGCACCTTCGGATGATCCATGAAAGAAACAGCCGGCTTCAGCGCAGGCTCAATTCCTACTATCGGAAACTCCGGATACTCGAGACGAAGCTGCCGCACAGCCGCAGAAGTCGCGGTGTTGCACGCTATGCAGACGCCTTTAGCACCTTTATCTATGAAATGCTCCACATGATCTCTCGTCAGCTGCAGCACCTCGTACTTCGACTTCGTACCGTAAGGGGCATTCGCTGAATCCCCGAAAAAATAGAATTTTTCTTTTGGCATGACTCTTACGAGTTCGCGCAGCACGGACACTCCGCCTACCCCTGAGTCAAACACAGCCACCGGTCGCTGTTTAGGATCGGTGGCTTTTATAGCTTCAAAAATCTCTGCCATTATTTTACTCCCTTGGCGCCTCCGAAAGACGCTGAGTCCAGGATATTCGTATCGAAAGTGAAGGTCAGGTTCTGGAACTTTCTCGCGCGCTTCAGAGCCATCTGGATCAGCTCGTCGAGAAGCTGCTCGTAAGGGATTCCCGAAGGCTCCCAGAGATAGAACGAAAGCGACCCCGGGATCGTGTTTATCTCGTTAAAATAGAGCGAACCATCAGACTCATCGATCATAAAGTCGATACGAACTACGCCGTTGCAGCCTAAAGCCTTGAACGCCCTTACCGCATAATCCTGGATCTGCTTCGTAGTCTCTTCAGGAAGGTCAGCCGGAATTTTTCTCTGAACAGAAGCCATTCCCTTGGAACCGCCTGACTTGGCACCGTTACTCTCGTACTTGTCCTTATATGAGAGAATGTCCTTCGTATGGAAAGGCTCTTCGAGGATTGAAGCCTTCGCACCGCTGTCATCGCCGAGGACAGAGCAGTTTATCTCTTTGAGCTTCTCGATTCCGTGCTCTACCAGAACGATCGAAGCATATGTAAAAGCGTCGTCTATCGATTTTGTCAGTTCTTCCCTGTTACGGGCCATTGAGATGCCGACCGAAGAGCCGGAGTTTACCGGCTTTACGATAGCCGGATAGCCGACTTTTTTCTCAGCAGTGTCCAAGAGTTTTTCCATGTCAGCATAGTCATCCTCATGGAAGCAGACACAGTCGAGAACAGGGATGTCCACGTCCTTCAGCACGCACTTCTGGATGTACTTGTCCATTCCTACAGCAGCCGAAGTCACGTCGCATCCTACAAATGGTACACCGAGTGTCTTTAAAAATCCGACGAGAGTTCCGTCCTCTTCATTCGTTCCATGTACTACCGGGAAAGCGACATCTATTTCGATGTCTTTCATGCCTCCGAACATTTTTTTAGGATAAGGCGAGAGGGCTACCTTGTCACCTTCGTTGACCCAGACCACCTTCTGTGAACGGGCGATCAGGCCATCGATGTCCTTGTAAGCCTCGATTTTTCCAATATCGTCACCGACATAGAATTCGTTCTGCTTCGTGATATAGACAGGAATCGTCTCGTACTTGTCCGTGTCGATATTCATCAGTGCCTGAATGCCGGAAATGACCGACACCTCGTGCTCCACGCTCTTTCCCCCGTACATAACAGCTACTCTGGTTTTCATAATTGTCCTTTCAATTCAATACAGCCTTATAATGAAGTTCTTATCGTTAAGTTCGAGCTACGCTTCGCTTGCTCTCACCAATCTCGAAGGACGGCCTCGCTACGTAGCTTTCGGTCAGTATGCGTCTGGAAGATCGTTTTCCAGTAAAATATATTTATGTCCTTCTCCACTTATACCATAAGCGCAGTTCATGGCACCCTGCAGATCCTCGAACGAGCGAACTTTTGACTCCGGAAATCCTGAGTCTAATGCACCCTTCTTTATCGGGTCGGTGTGTGACATCCGCCCTACCAGCAGGATATAGTCACAGTTTGCCGCTGCGTAGGTACCGAATTTGTAATTATAGTCTTCTTCCTTGTCTCCCAGCTCCACCATACCCGGCGTCACGAGAATTCTGATACCATCGAACATATGCAGAATCTCGACCGCAGCCTTCGAACCTGCCGGGTTTGAATTATACGCGTCATCGATTATCGTGACATCTCCGCGCTGGATCATCTGAAGGCGGTGAGGTACCGGTTCTATCCTTCTGACTGGAACCCGCAGTTTTTCAAGAGGAATACCCTGCTCGTGAGCCACAGCAATGGCCCCGCAGACATTTATGACATTATGCTCGCCGATAAGTCTCATAGCAAAACGCGCAGTCTCGCCGTCCGGAGCAGTCAGCGTGAACTCGGTTCCGAGAGTCGTCAGCTTCACTTCTGAAGCATGGTAACCCTTGTCGCTCTTATATGAATAGAAAACTACTTTTCTCCGATTCGTGTATTCGGCTGCCTTTTCGAGCTCGAATGGATTATCGGCGTTCAGGTAGATGCGGTTCCCGTCCGGAACAGCGTCGGCCAGTTCGAACTTCGTCTTTACGACATTCTCCTGAGTGTGGAAAGTCTCGAGATGCTGCGGTCCGATACTAGTGATGATGCCCTCCTGAGGCGGGAACAGATCACAGATTTCTTTTATGTCGTGCACATGCCTTGCACCCATCTCACACAAAAAAATCTGATTCGACGGCTTCATATGCTCACGGATCGTTCTGACTACACCGAGCGTCGTATTGAAATTCCCCGGAGTGATCAGCACGTCGTAAAAATCCTTCAGAAGCGTATTCAGGTAATACTTCATCGAAGTCTTTCCGTAGCTTCCGGTTATACCGATTATTTTTATCTGGGGATTCTCCCTGAGGATCCTCTGCGCATCCTTTATATAATGGCGATTGATACCGGCTTCGATCGGGTGGTTTATGATGTTACACAGGATCACGACCTCAGGCAGCCAGATCAGGTAGATCTGTGCCCAGAACCACATCTCCTCGTAGAAAAACACAAAAAGCACCGCATACAGGATCACTATCGTCGCTATAAGACGCTTTACACGGGCAGTCAGGACGAGCTTTTTCTTCGTCTCTGTCCGCCAGTAAAGCGCATAAGCGAAGATTATCGCGATCGTCCATATGATTGTTATTATGAAAAAAATAAGCTGCACGACCGGCATGTCCCAGATCACCAGGACTACCATGAAAAGAGCCAGCGGGTAGAGAAATCTCTGCCTCGTGTCATTCTTCATGAGCCAGCTGTAGAACTCGCCGTTCTTATAGCCGTTCTGCTGGAACATCTGCAGATTATAATGAAGCCCGAGTATCAGTGCTATCGTAGTCACAAAGAGTAGGACGTACTCGAGCACCAGATCTATAGTGGTCAGCATAGAAAACTCCTTAAAATCTCTTTAAACTCTCCCGGCTTTCTTAAGAAAGAAAAATGGTCCGTACCCTCAAGCACGTGAAGCTTCGCGTCGGGCATCAGTCTCTCCATATCCTGCCCATCGGCAAGAGGAGTCGCCGTATCCTGGTCTCCCCAGATAAGACAGGTCTTATACGGTATATCCGGCAGTCTGTAAGTCAGATCGTCATTTACGGCCTTTACCATACATTTTTTCATCATAGGAGAAGAGTTCCTGTAATCGGCGGAGCCCTGCTGTCCCTGCCATATATCTACTGCATCCTTAAAGAACCAGTATATCGGCCCGAAATGAAAAAGTGCCCTCTTGAAATGGTATCTCCTGATGCTTCTCTTCTGCTTCGGAGTCTTCTCCCTCTGAATGCCTGCTGCATCGACCAGCACTAGTTTTTCTATATCAAAAGTCGACAGTTCATCCTTTGACATGGAGCCCAGCCAGATCATGATCCTGCCGCCAAAACTGTGTCCTATAAGAGTCGCTTTTCTGATATCAAGCGCCTGCATAAAATGCACGAACCAGGCGGCGAACTCCTCGATGCCCCAGGCCTCCGACGGCTCATCGCTGTCAGAAAAACCAGGCAGGTTAAACTGGATGACCCTGTACTCGTCGCTTATATCAGCTGCGATAGAATCGTAGAGCTTCATGTCAGTGCCCCAGCCCTGCAGGATCACAGCGGTCTTCTCACTGTCACCTGTCACCTTATATCTGATATTTTTTCCATCAACTGTTATTTCCATAGCATAGGTATTCTACCACAAAAAAAAGCAGGTGTCACCCTGCGTTTTATGGACGTAAAAAAGGTCGGGAAAAAGCTCACGCTTTTTCCCGACCGATCATTCATTTAGTCACCGAAAACAGCCCTGTAGTCGTTCTGGAACTTTACGATTCCCTCGTCAGTAAGCGGATGGTGGATCATCTGCTTGATGACTTTATAAGGAACTGTAGCGATATCAGCACCTGCAAGTGCGCACTGCTCTACGTGGAGCGGGCTTCTTACAGAAGCGGAGATGATCTGTGCATGAATATCATCGTAGTTCTTAAATATAGTAGCTATCTCTTCGATCAGTCTGAATCCAGGCTCAGAGATATCATCAAGTCTGCCGAGGAACGGAGATACATAAGTAGCTCCGGCTCTTGCAGCGAGAAGTGCCTGATTGGCTGTAAAAATAAGGGTGCAGTTGGTCTTGATTCCTTCACTGCTGAGTGTCCTGATAGCCTTGAGACCTTCAGCTGTCATTGGGATCTTTACTACCATATTCGGATGGATGGCTGCGATCTCACGGCCTTCCTTTATCATGCCATCTGCATCAGTAGTCGTAGCCTTGACCTCGCCTGAAATGGCGCCATCTACGATCTCCGTGATCTCCTTAAGGACTGTCTTGTAGTCACGGCCTTCCTTTGCGATAAGTGAAGGATTGGTCGTAACACCGGCAAGGATCCCCATGTCATTTGCCTCGCGAATCTCGTCTACATTCGCTGTGTCAATGAAAAACTTCATTCTTATAACCTCCTTAAATTACTGAATGTCTTTCCACTTCCACTCAGATACTTCCGGCAGATCCACACCATACTCATGGATGTACTGCTTATGCTCGACGAGCTTGTCGCTCATCTTCTGGAAGAGGTATGAGCCTCTGTTTCCAAGCTCAGGCAGATACTTGAGAGCTGCCTGTACCAGATGGAAACGGTCTACATGGTTCTGAACACGTACATCGAACGGTGTCGTGATAGTACCTTCCTCTTTGTAGCCGCGTACATGCATCAGACGGTTGTTGTGACGGCGGTATGTGAGCTCATGGATAAGTGTAGCATACCCATGGAAGTTAAACAATACCGGTCTGTTAGTTGTAAACAGCATATCGTACTCAGCGTCAGAAAGACCATGTGGATGCTCGTTCTGTGGCTGGAGCTTGAACAGATCGACTACGTTGATGAAGCGGATCTTCAGCTCCGGAATCTCCTCGCGGAGAATGGAAACTGCAGCAAGGGCTTCGAGTGTCGGAGTCTCACCTGCGCAGGCGAATACGATGTCCGGCTCCTGTCCCTGGTCGTTTGAAGCCCAGTCCCAGATGCCGATACCCTGAGTGCAGTGCTTTACAGCTTCTGACATTGAAAGCCACTGCGGTCTCGGGTGCTTTGAAGCAATGATCACATTTACGTAGTTTCTCGAACGCAGGCAGTGATCCATCGTAGAGAGCAGGCAGTTAGTATCTGGCGGCAGATAAATGCGGACAACATCTGCTTTTTTATTTGCGATGTGATCCATAAATCCAGGATCCTGGTGAGTAAATCCGTTGTGATCCTGCTGCCATACTGTAGAGCACATCATCAGGTTCAGAGACGCGATCTGCTCTCTCCAAGGAAGCTGGTTGCAGACCTTGAGCCACTTGGCGTGCTGGGCTGCCATTGAGTCGATTATACGTGAGAATGCCTCATATGTATCGAAGAATCCGTGACGTCCTGTAAGCAGATAACCCTCGAGCCATCCCTCACACATATGCTCTGAAAGCATCGAATCCATAACACGTCCGAAGCGTGACAGATGATCGTCTTCAGCAGTCTGTGCTGCATTCCAGTCACGGTTTTCTACTTCGAATACGTCCTGGAATCTGTTTGAATTATTTTCATCAGGTGAAAAAATCCTGAAGTTCTTTGCTTCTGCGTTCAGCCTGAAGATATCGCGGATGAAAGCGCCGAGGTTCTGTGTATCCTGGCTCTCCTTCTCTCCGTGATGTCCGATGTCGAATGCGTAGTCACGGAAGTCCGGCATGCGCAGATCGTGAAGGAGTTTTCCGCCGTTAGCGTGCGGATTCATTCCGATCCTTCTGTTTCCTTCCGGAGCAAGTGAAGCGATATCCGGCATCAGGTGTCCGTTCTCATCGAAGAGTTCTTCCGGCTTGTAGCTGTGAAGCCAGTCTGAGAGGATCTGAAGATGCTCAGGCTTGTCCATCATGACAGGAACCTGGTGAGCGAGGAAGTTACCCTCGATGCGGTTTCCGTCTACTACCTTCGGACCAGTCCAGCCCTTAGGGGTGCGAAGAACTATCATCGGCCATACAGGTCTTGTAGCGTCTCCTGACTCACGGGCATTTTTCTGGATATCCTTTATTTTTTCAATGACGATATCCATAGTCTCGGCCATCTTCTTGTGCATTGGGATCGGGTCGTCACCTTCTACGAAGTACGGCTCCCATCCGCAGCCATGGAAGAAATCTACGAGCTCTTCGTGGCTCATTCTTCCAAAAATGGTCGGGTTTGCGATCTTGTATCCGTTCAGGTTCAGGATAGGAAGAACCGCTCCGTCTCCGATCGGATTGATAAATTTATTTATATGCCATGAAGTAGCGAGAGGTCCGGTCTCAGCCTCACCGTCTCCGACTACTACTGCTGCGATCAGATCCGGATTGTCAAAGACAGCTCCGCATCCATGAGCCAGTGAGTAACCGAGCTCGCCGCCCTCGTGGATAGAACCCGGAGTCTCCGGTGCGCAGTGTGAAGGAACTCCGCCCGGGAAAGAGAACTGCTTGAAGAGCTTCTGCATTCCCTCTTCATCCTGAGAGATGTTCGGGTAGATCTCAGAGTAGCTTCCGTCCAGATAATCATTAGCTATGAAAAAATTTCCACCGTGTCCAGGTCCTGAAAGAAGGATCATATCCAGGTCATATCTCTTTATCTCACGGTTTATATGAGTGAAGATAAAGTTCTGTCCAGGAACAGTTCCCCAGTGTCCGACGATCTTTTTCTTGATCATATCCCATGTCAGAGGCTTTTTCAGAAGAGGGTTGTCGAGCAGATACAGCTGGCATGCTGACAGGTAGTTGGCTGCGCGCCACCAGCGGTTCATACGGTTGATCAGGTCATCTGTGATCGGTCCCTTTTCAGGTATCGTGTTTTCCATTTTGGTCTCCTTTAGTTACCAGTTTGCGTTTTCGATTGCAGACTTTTCGATAGCAAGGCCTGCTTTGTAGTGTTTGATGAATTCCTCGTAGCCGGCGACAGTTTCCGGATCAGGCGGCATCGTAAGCCCTTCCATCTGTGAAAAAATTTCTTCATCCAGGTACTCCGGAAGCGATTTTCCATTTCCCTTTACCAGATAAAGTGCGAGGATCGCCATTCCCCAAGGGCCGCCTTCGGTGGCTGTAGAAAGTACGGTAACAGGCGTATTTATAGCAGCTGCCAGGTACTTCTGTGCGACTCCCGGAGTTCCGAAGAGTCCACCATGACCGGTGATGCGGTCGATCTTTATATGTTCATCCTTCTGGAGGATATCCATACCAAGCTTTACTGCTGCGAGCGCTGAGTAGATATTCGCGCGCATCAGGTTCTGCAGTGTGAACTTCGAGTCAGGCATCCTGACGTAGATCGGTCTGCCCTCGTTCAGCTTTGTAACGCCTTCCCCCGAATAGTATCCGAAGTTTAAGAGTCCGCCGCAGTCTGCGTCACCTTTCAGTGACTCATTGCAGAGCAGAGTGTATAAGTCATACTTATCCGGATCCTCTCCGAGCGCTTCAACGAACTGTGCAAAAATATCGTGCCAGGCGTTGATGTCCGAAGTTCCGTTATTTGCGTGGCTCATGGCACACGGAGCTCCGTCCGGAGTCGTTACCATGTCTATCTCTCTGTGGAGTGACTTCAGAGGTCCCTCAGTAACTACCATCGCGAAGGTAGAAGTTCCGGCAGATACATTTCCGGTTCTCGGAGCTACCGCATTTGTAGCTACCATTCCGGTGCCTGCGTCTCCTTCTGGAGGAGCTACAGGGATTCCCGGCTTCAGATTTCCGGACTCGTCTAAGAGTGTAGCGCCCTCTGCTGTCAGCTCACCGACCTTCTGACCGGCTACAAGAACCTTCGGAAGTACATCACGGAGCTTCCAGGGATAGCCCTTGTCGGCGATCAGCGCGTCGAACTTGTCAACCATTCCCTGGTCATAGTCCTTCGTATCTGAATCTATAGGAAAAATGCCCGAAGCATCTCCTATTCCTGTGCATTTAACGCCTGTCAGTCTCCAGGTGATGTAGCTGTCGAGCGTCGTAGCAAAGTCGAGCTGTGGCAGGAATTTTTCATCGTCGAGGATGTACTGATACAGATGGGCACCTGTCCATCTGAGCGGTATGTTAAAATCAAAGAGCTCTGTCAGCTTATCTGCCGCCGCCTGGGTATTTGAGTTTCTCCAGGTCTGGAACGGAGCTAAAGTCTTTCCGTCCTTATCGAGTGGAATGATGCCGTGCATCATGGCTGAAATGCCAAGTGCTCCGACAGTCGTGAGTGTTACTCCGTAATCTTTTTCTACAGCCTTGCGAAGTGCTGTATAGCAGGAACGGAGTCCCGCATCTATCTCTTCATATGAATATGTCCAGATGCCGTCCTTCAGACTGTTCTCCCAGCGGTGGCTTCCCTTTGCGAGAACTTCTCCCTTGTCATCAGTTAAAACTCCTTTGATATTCGTAGAGCCGAATTCGATTCCAAGAGCAGTCTGGCCTTTTTCTATTTTTTCTTTATTTCCCATCGTGATGCCCCTTCTGCCCATAGTAGGCATTTGCGCCGTGCTTTCTGTAGTAGTGCTTGTCCTGAAGCTCCTGCGGAGCCGGAGTCACACGCGGATTGATCTGCTCTGTGACATAGGCCATCTTCGCTACTTCTTCGAAAACTACTGCGTTGTAAACTGCATCATCTGCGTCTTTGCCCCAGGTAAATACACCGTGGTTCTTGCAGAGCGCACCCGGAACTGCCATTACATCCCTGCCGCTCTCCTTGAAGTAGTCGGCGATCAGGATTCCGGTATTTTTCTCATAGGCCTCGTCTATCTCCTGCTTTGTCAGATTTCTGACACAAGGGATAGGTCCGTAGATATAGTCGGCATGAGTCGTTCCGTAGCAAGGGATGTCTCTGCCTGCCTGCGCCCATGAAGTGGCGAATGATGAATGGGTGTGGACTATTCCGCCAAGCTCCGGAAATCTGCTGTAGAGCACTGCATGGGTCGGAGTATCTGACGAAGGATTTAAGTCGCCTTCGACCTTATTTCCGTCCAGGTCTACGACTACCATGTCCTCAGGCTTTAAGTCCTCGTATGGCACTCCGCTCGGTTTGATGACGAAGTAGCCGGTCTCTCTGTCCAGAGCGCTGACATTTCCCCAGGTAAAAGTGACCAGGTGATGTGCCGGCAGCTGGAGGTTCGCCTTCCAGACCTTTTCTTTTAATTCTTCGAGCATTTTTCCTCCTTACTTTGCGTAAAACTTTTCTAAGTCAGCCTCTGTCGTATCATCGCCTATAGTCACAAGCTCTGTTCCTGTCAGCTTTGCGAAAAGCGCGATATCAGAACGGTTCAGGGCCGTTGAGATAACTGAGTGATGAGCTCCGCCTGCATAGCACCATGCAGCTGTTCCGATCTCGAAGTTCGGCTTATGTCTGTACATGATGTGAGCTACCGGAAGGTTCGGCATCGGATGCGGCTCCTTGATAAGCTCGACATCAGCACAAACGATACGGAAATGGTCACCTAAGTCGATAAGTGTTACCTGGATTCCATCTCCCTGAACACAGTCAAATACAAGTCTTGCAGGATCTGATTTTCCGCCGATTCCAAGAGGATGAACCTCGATACGTGGCTTGTTTGCAGCGAGCTGTGCAGGAACCTCGAGCATGTGGCTTGCAAGCTCTACTTCTTCTCCAGGTGTCAGGTCATAGGTGTAATCTTCCATGAATCCTGTGGCACCCTTGCGGCCTTCGGACATTTTTTCAAGGACAGCCTGGAAAGCAGCGATCTTGTAGTCACCTTCAGGTCCAAAGCCTATACCCTTTGCCATCATATTCTGGGCTGCGATTCCCGGAAGCTGGTCAAGTCCGTGCAGATCCTGGAATGAATCTGTGAATGCTGAGCAGCCGTTCTCCTTTAAGAACTTCTCGAATGCTACCTCGTATCTGGCCTGCTCCTCGACTACCTTTACACGGTCTGTAGCCATCTCGTACTTTGAATTGTACTCAGCCATTTTGTCAGCGATCTCAGCGTCAGTTACCTGTTCAGCCAGGTCAGCGATCTCGCCGATGCCCCAGTACTTGATCTCCCAGCCGTACTTGATCTCGCATGAGAGTCTGTTTCCATCGGTAACTGCGACATCACGCATATTGTTTCCGAAGGTAGCCACGCGCATATGATAAGAAAAATCGATGGCCTTTGCTACTTCTGCGAACTGTTTTACCTTTGCAATAAATTTGTCATGCTTATAGAAACCTGCTACTACCTGATGAGGGATGTTCAGTCTCGCAAGGATATAGCCGAACTCTCTGTCTCCGTGTGCAGCCTGGTTTAAGTTCATGAAGTCCATATCGATAGTCTCGTATGGGAGCTTCTCGTTTGCCTGGGTGTGCAGGTGAAGGAGAGGCTTGTTCAGGATCTGGAGTCCCTTGATCCACATCTTCGCAGGTGAGAAAGTATGCATCCATACGCATACACCTACGCAGTCATCGTCACATACAGCCTTCTTCATATCTTCTACGCAGATCTCCGATGTCTCTACAGTCGGAAGAAGCTCGAACTGGATAGTGTCCTTGAGCTTCCCGTTGAGGAAATCAACCATTTCCTTGCAGTCTGCTGCTACCTGTCTTAAACACTCTTCTCCATACAGATCCTGGCTTCCAGGAATAAAATAGATCTTCTTCATTTTAGTTTAACCGCCCTTTCGTTTAATAAAATATAAAATAGTTTACTTGAAGTTAAAATTAGAATACACCATATAGGCTTGTGTGTCAATACGAAAAATCTTAAAAAGGAGGCAGTTTGCACCGCCTCCTGGCTTATTTATTATGTAGTTGCTTTCGCGAGTCCCTTTACTTTTTCCTTTGCTTTGTTCCTTAAACCAGCGCCTCCGATGATAGCCTGGAGTACGATGAAGAAGCAGAGCATGATCGAAAGTACGATACGGACCCACCAGCTGGAGAGTGTACCCTGAGTCGTGATAAGCGACTGGATAGTTCCTTTGATCAGAACTCCGAAGAGAGTTCCTACTACTGTTCCGACACCTCCTGAGAGAAGAGTTCCACCGATAACGGCTGCCGAGATGGCATCCATCTCAAGTCCTTTTGCCTGTTCTACGAATCCTGCACAGCTGTTCAGGCAGAAGAGGAATCCGCCGAGTCCGGCGAGGAAACCATCGAGAACGTATGCCTTCATCTTTGTAGACTTTACGTTAAGTCCCATCATGACTGCACTCTGCTCGTTGCCGCCAAGTGCATATAGCGCACGTCCGAACTTCGTGAACTTCAGCATGATCTGGATCAGTACCACGACTACCAGTGCTATGACAACTGTAGGATAAATGTAGGCGTGTATCAGAACTCCGTGGCGGTTGGTATAACCGAACGGCATATACATTTTTTCATTGGCCCATGCAAGGAACGTCTTGTTCTTGATAGAGATCATCTCTGTACTGATGACTGCAGTAAGGCCACGGCCGAAGAACATTCCTGCGAGGGTGATGATGAATGGCTGGATCTTCAGGTAGGTTACCAGATATCCCTGAACGATACCGAATGCCAGTCCGATGATCAGTGAGAGGCAGAGTGCGAATCCAGCACTCATTCCTTTGTTCTCCATGACATCTGCAGCACTCATACAAACAAGAGCTGTGACAGAACCAACGGAGATATCGATCCCTCCGGTGATCATTACTATCGTAAGTCCGCAGGCTATGACGATAAGTCCGGCGTTTGAAATGAAGAGGTTCAGGAACATCTGCGGCTTCGCAAATCCCTTGTCGTTAAAGATGATCATACCGGCGATGTACATGACAGCGAACATCACTATTGTGATGAGAAGGAGGAACCCTGTCTTTGAAAGCTTTAATTTTTTCATTTATGCCACCGCCTTTCTCTTCTTTGAAACCTTAGCGATCTTGTCCCTGAATACCGGGCTCTGGATCACTACTATGATAACTACGACGATTGCCTTGTAAACCGGAAGCTGGTCAGCTGATACGTTCATGGCGTAGAGCGATGTCGTAAGAGCCTGGATAGTATAAGCTCCGATGATTGAACCCATCATGTTGAACTTACCGCCGCCGAGGTTGTTGCCACCTAAAGCCACAGCCAGGATGGCATCCATTTCGAGGTTGAGTCCGATGTTATTCGCGTCTGCTGAGTAGATACGTGAAGAAGCTACGATTCCTGCTAGTCCTGCGAGGAGACCGCAGATCACGTACGCGATAAACTTAAGTAAAGTAGAGTTAAGTCCTACAAGTCTTGATGCAGAACCATTGATACCAACACTTTCGATGTAAAGTCCTAAAGCAGTTTTCTTCAGGATAAGCTGCATCACGATGACAGTGATGATAGCTACGAAAATAGGTGTAGGTATCGGGCATTTCCCGATGTATCCGCCAAGGATTCTGTATGATCTGGCACGTACATATGTGATCTGTCCCTTTGTAACGAGCTGTGCTATACCACGTCCTGCTGTGTAGAGGATAAGGGTAGCGACCATCGGCTGGATGTTCAGCTTTGCTACCAGAATACCATTGAAAGCCCCGCATACACCGGCGATAAGAATTCCGGCTATAGCTGCGACTATGATTGGCATAGCAAGAGTAGATGATGATCTCGCACCGCCTGTAAGAAGCTGACAGCAGATGGAGGCGGCCACAGCCATAATGGCTCCGACGGAGATATCCTGCCCGCCCGATGCAGCGGTTACGAGAGTCATACCTACTGCAAGTATTACAAGCTCTGAACCACGGTTGATGATATCGATGATATAACCGTAGAGAACTCCGTTATTTATCGACACCTTGAAAAAGTCCGGTGTCTGTACCACATTCAGTAAGAGCACTGCCACCAGACACACGAGCGGCATGAAGAGCGGTGCGTGTGTGATGCGGCTCCACGTTGACTGATTCTTATTCATTCGAGCCTCCTTCTTCGCCACCGGCGATAGTCTTCATGATGTCTGCCTGATTCAGCTGATCTCCTGAAAGCTCTCCAACCTTGCGGCCGTCTCTTAATACTGCCATTCTCGAGCAGGTACGGAGCATCTCTTCGATCTCAGATGAGATGAAGGTGATGGCCTTGCCCTGATCTGCGAGGTCCAGGACGAGCTTCTGGATCTCTGTCTTTGTTCCGATATCAATGCCTCGGGTTGGCTCATCCAGGATCAGGTAGTCCGGATTCGTGAGCAGCCATCTGGCGATGATAACCTTCTGCTGGTTACCTCCTGAAAGGCTCTTTATAGGAGTCTCACGGCTGGCCGTTTTTATCTGAAGGAGATCGATATACTTGTCAGCCGCTTCCTCCATATCTTTCCTGCTCATCAGATGGAACATACCCTTTTTAGCCTGAAGAGCAATGATGATATTCTCTCTGACTGAAAGGTCATCGATGATACCGTCTTTCTTTCTGTCTTCAGGCAGGTAGCCCATACCGAGCATCATGGCATCGAGTGGTCTGTTTATCTTTGCTTTCTTTCCATTTACGTAGAGCTCACCTTCGTCAGCCTTGTCGGCTCCATAGATAGCTCTTACCATCTCAGAACGTCCGGATCCCAAGAGACCTGTAAGTCCGATGACTTCGCCCCTGTGGATAGCCAGGTCGAACGGATGGATAGTGCCTCTGTGTCCCAGGCCTTTTGCTTCTATGACCGGAGTAGACTTCGGATCCACATGGCCTTCATGTCCGCTCTTTATATCAGCGAGATCGTCGAAATCTTTGCCCATCATCTTCGCTACGAGCTGAACTCTAGGAAGCTCTGCAGCTTTGTATTCTCCTACAAGTCCGCCGTTTCTTAAAACGGTGATCCTGTCGCAGACTGCATATACCTGCTCTAGGAAATGGGTTACGAAAATGATACCGACTCCTGCGTCCCTGAGCTTTCTCATCAGTGTGAAAAGTTTCTCGACTTCGTCATCATCGAGAGAAGATGTCGGCTCATCGAGGATAAGCACTTTACAGTTCTGGTCTACCGCTCTTGCGATAGCGATCATCTGCTGCACTGCTATCGAGCAGTCCTCAAGCATCTGATCAGGCTGTGCCTCGATATTCAGATCGTCTAAAAGTTTTTTCGAGCGTTTGTTGACTGCCTTCCAGTCAATAAACATTCCCTTTCTCGGCTCTCTTCCGATAAAGAGGTTCTCACCTACAGTCAGGTTCGGGCAGAGGTTTACTTCCTGGTAAACTGTACTGATACCGTTATTCTGCGCGTCCTCAGGACTGTGATTTACGATATTTTTTCCGGCCATTGTGACAGAGCCCTGTTCCAGCTCGTACACACCGGTCAGCACCTTTATGAGTGTAGACTTTCCGGCTCCGTTTTCTCCCATCAGGGCGTGTATCTCACCTTTGCGGAGTGTAAAATCTACATCTGAAAGGGCTTTGACTCCAGGGAAGGTTTTCGAGATGTTTTTCATCTGAAGTATTACGTCTTCCATTTCGTCTCCTTTCTGCTGTTCGTTTGCATAAAAGTGGCGTGAGTGTAACTGGTTTCCCAATAACGCCTCACGCCACCCAACTTCACTCTCTAAGTCACTGTGTTATTTTTTCAAAAAATCGATTAGTAAGCTCTGCCTGAGATCACGTCGTCGGTAACTACTGTTACATCGTATGTGGTCTTCTCGTTATTTGAGTTTGTAGCCTCTACGCTCTTTACTGTGTCGTCATTTGCGAACATAGCCTCGTCTACATACTGGAGATGATCTACATCCTCACCAGCCTCGAGCTTCTTGATGATCTCCTCAACACGCGGTCCATGAAGTGGGTTACACTCTGTATCGAGAGTGATCTTTCCGTCCTTTACATCTGTAAGACCTGCGTTTGTAGAGTCGAAAGACATAACCATTACCTCGCCGTTAGCGATGTCTCCGCCGACTTTCTTACCAGCTGCTTCAAGAGCATCGATAGCACCGAAAGCCTCGTTATCGTTCTCGCAGTAAACTACGTTGATGTTATCGTTCTGCTTCAGGATGGACTCCATAACCTCCTGGCCTTTTGCCTGTGTGAACTCACCTGTCTGCTGAGCTACGAGGTTCCAGCCGTTAGCCTTTACGGCTTCGTTAAGTCCTTCTGTACGTCCGATCTGAGCTGAAGCTCCGATCGTTCCCTGGATATCTACGATATTGATGTCTGACTGCTTTATACCCTTTGCGTCAGCATACTGCTTCAGCCATTCGCAGGCTTTGTTACCTTCTGCCTTGAAGTCTGAACCAACCCATGCTGTAAAGAGGCTATCATCTGATACTTTAACCATACGGTCTACGATGATAACAGGAATTCCTGCATCCTTTGCTTCCTGAAGAACTGTGTCCCAACCGGACTCAGTAACAGGTGCAAGTACGATGTAATCTACATCCTGCTGGATGAAGTTTCTAATGGCTGTAATCTGGTTCTCCTGTTTCTGCTGAGCATCATCAAAGATAAGGGTGTATCCGTTATCTGTTGAGAAGGTGCTCTTCATAGACTCGGTGTTTGCTGTACGCCAGTCTGACTCAGCTCCTACCTGTGAGAAGCCGATCGTAAGGCTTCCTGATCCGCCGTCATCCGACTTCGCCTCATCTGATGATGCACTTTTGCTCGATGACTTCGTGTCTCCACCGCTTGTAGCGCTTCCGCATCCAGCCATGATTCCCATTGCCATTGCTGCTGTAAGTAACAGACTTAAAACTTTCTTCTTCATAAAATAGCCCTCCTTTTAGCTATTATAGGTCTCCCGTTCCATTGGGGAGACCTGAGTTACATGACTTAGAAGAATTTCTTTAACTGTCTATTATTATAGAAAAACGTGAAGTGGTTTTAAACAGATTAAATTATGATTTTAGTTTAAAAAATTACCGGATTTTGACCTTCTACGAAAAATCAGTCAGATATCTTTCGAAAAAGGTATAATATTTTACTGAATTGATTTTGGAAGAACGAGCTTTATCTCCGTTCCATGCCCCTCATATGATCTGACGGAAATGTCCATGTCTTTCCCGTAGTAGAGTCTGAGTCTTGAGACTACATTTGCGACGCCAAAGCCGTGTCCTTCAGTGCCCTGAGCCGGTTCGCCTGTCACGAGCCTCTGCCTGAAATCATCGAGTTCTCCAGGCGTCATTCCCTTTCCGGTGTCAGCTACAGTGAAGATCATATAGTTCCCCTGTGCTCTTCCTCTCACCTGGATGATCCCCTTTTTACGCTGGTTTCTGACGCCGTGATATATAGCGTTTTCTACTAATGGCTGCAGAGTCATTTTTACCATCTGACAGCCCTTTATCTCCTCGTCGATCGAGATCTCATAATCCATCACATCAGAAAAGCGAACCTTCTGTATCGCCAGATAACTGTTTATGTGAGTCTCCTCTTCCTCGACAGTTATCACGTCTCTTCCGTTCGACAGCGACACCCTGAAAAAATCAGACAGATACGTAAGTATCTTCACAGCCTCTTCGTCATCCCCAGCTTCAGTCAGCCACACTATCGTATCTAAAGTATTATAGAGAAAATGTGGATTTATCTCCGCAGTCAGCAGCTTCATCTCGAGCGACTGCTTCTCCTTCTGCTCCTCTCCGACCGCATCTATCAGCTTCTCGATGTCGTCGCCCATTTTGTTGAAGCTGTTCGCGAGTACATCGAGCTCGTTCTCATTTTTTACTTCGAGCTTCTTTGAAAAATCACCGGCCGCATAGAGCTCTGTCGCTTCGCACATGGCATCTATCGGTTCGATGACTTTGTCAGTCATATACCTGGAGAGGATCAGACTCAGCATCAGCATCACCGCAAACAGCACGAGCATTATCCTGATAAAAATGATCACGTGAGCGTTTACTTCCTTGCGGACATTTTCCATCTCCGTCGCACTCTCGTAGATGTACTGCTGGATCGTGTCCTGGATCAGCTGAGTGATGATCGAGATGTCCATATTGAACATCTGGATATTCTCATCGTAGTGACCGCCCTCTTTTACGTTTGCGACGATGTCATCTACTCTCTGCTCGAGGGTGCTCAGGAGTCGGAGGATCCTGTTCAGCGTCGCAGCCTTGTCCCGGTCAGTCGTCTGTTCACGGAGCTGAGCGAACTGCCTTCTGGCATTGTCGATCTGAGTGTAAGGATCCTTGTCACCAAGGCTCTCCCGGCCCTTTTTAGTCTTGTAGTCAACGCTCGCGACGATGATGTGGTACATGACAGAGTCGAGGTTCTCCTTGAAAGTCATGTTGTACTCATTCGCCTGAGTGATATTTTTTACAATACCGTCGTATCTCCGGTAAAAATTATACAGGTAGCCGAGGCTCACCGCCAGCAGCAGTGACATCGGCACGAGAACTGTCCAGATAGAAAGAATGACACGTGTCCTGATACTCTTACTCTTCTTCATCAGTTCCCCTTCACCATCGCACGGTACTCTTTCGGTGTCATGCCCTGGGTTTTCTTAAAAGTAGAAGAAAAATAGTGCGGATCGTGGTAGCCTGCCTGCTCTGATATCTCGGTCATTTTTTCATCGGTCGTAGCGAGAAGCCGCTTAGCTGCTTCCATTCGAACTTCGGTCAGGTACTCCGAGAATCCCTCTCCAGTCTCCTGTTTGAATACCGATGAAAAATGAGTCGGAGACATTCCGACAGCGCTCGCGGTCTGATTCAGCGAGATGTCGTCCTCAGCATAGTGGTCTCTGATATATAAAGATGCTTTAAGTATTTGTGAGGACAGCTGAGTCTTCCTGTTCTCATCTCTGTAGCCCATTATCTTTGAGAGGAATTCGTTCAGTCTCTCCTTCATTTTCTGCCTGTCGGCGGCAGCTATTTTTCCGGATTCCTCGATGGAACCGATCAGGGCATTTTTCTCATCCTTCGATGCGCCGATGTCATCGAGGTAGGCGTTGCAGGTCAGATACAGATCCGAGATCACATACTGCCTGAAGAGAACTGACTTCAGGTTATTCCTGCCAAGCTCGTCCAGGTATTTGTCAAGAAACTCAGGGATCTCATCTTTCTTTCCACTGATCAGGAAATCAAAAAATGTCGTCTTATTAAGTGCCTTCGGATTTACTTCCTCGACATCTACAGGAGTCTCCTCTTCGGCATTTTTCTCATGCTCCTCTTCGATACGTCTCGTGTAGTTCATTATCATGTCATGAGACTTCTGTTCATCGATGATCTGATCCCCCGCTTTGTGCAGTGACTCGAGGAGTTTGTCAGCGCTTATAGGTTTAAGCAGGTAATCAGAGACTCCTATCTCTATCGCCTGCTTCGCGTAATCGAATTCATTGAATCCCGAAAGTATCAGGATCTTCGTGTGTGGAAATTCTTTCTTCACGAGCTTCGACAGTTCGAGCCCGTCCATAAAAGGCATCCTGATATCAGTCACAACGATGTCCGGGTGCGTCTCCCTTATCTGCGGCCATGCCAGTTCCCCGTCGCCTGCACTGCCCGTCAGCTCAAATCCCTCTTTTTCCCAGTCGATGCTTTTTACTATGCTGTTTCTTATTACTGCCTCGTCCTCTACGAGAAAAACTTTTAACATCTTTTATAGCCCTTTCAAGTATTGCCCTTGTCTTCTTCATCCAGATGACCTGTTTTTTCCTCGGCGACTTCTTCCGACTCTGGAAATACTGAAAGCTCCGTCTCTGAATCCAATGGAATTTTCAGATCCACAAAACCGAGAAAATCCCTGATCGATGCCTGCTGCAGCCTGAACCTGTAAGTCCCCGGCATCGTAAAAGTGACTGGCAGCTTCTCGTGATAGTCCTCAGCCGAATAGAGCGGGTAGGCTATCTCAGTCTCCTGACTGCTGCCATAGAATTCATTTTCTGAAAAAAGTGTCAGCCGAAGCTCAGACGATGGTATCATCGAATCGTGGACTATATGGATAAAGACCGGCACGTCGCCATTTTTCTCAGTAGAAGCTGTTTCAGTCTCTACTGTCACCTGAGTCTTTCCTGCCATCAGATATAAAAGCAGCACGTCGAGTGCTCCGCCGGCAAGCGCTATGATAAGCGCCATTATCAGAAACCATACTCTGAAGTAGTCGAAAAGCACCACGAGTATTATGAGCCAGAGCACATATATGATAAGTCTTTGCAGTCTTAAATGTATCTTGTTCACTTGCTCACCTTCTTCAAGAACTCCATTGATAAATAACCGTTAAGACCCTTGTAGGTCGTGTAGGCCCAGTCCTTTGTGCCCTTGGTGACTTTGACTTTTGTGCCTTTTGGGACCTGGATCACGACGTCGCTGGTCTTATCTGGTTCCAGGCGCATGGTCAACGGGTCGTCCTTGGTATTGACCTTGTAGGTGCCGGCGTATTTCTTTGACAGCTTTACTGTGGACTTTGAAGTTTCCTTTGTAGTTTTCTTTGTCGAAGGCTTTTTTGTACTCTTGTTAGTTTTCTTACTGGTGTCAGTTTTTGTACTCTTGTCAGTTTTCTTACCAGTGTCCTTTTTTGTGTCCTTGTCTGTTTTCTTTGCCGTGTCTTTTTTTGTATCAGTCTTTTTGTCAGTGTCTGTCTTTGTGCTGGTGTTGGTGTTCGTGCCTGGATTTATCGTGGTGTTGTTCGAGATCACTTTCGGGGCAGATGCCTTGCTTCGATAGTAAGCCGGGCGGATGAATTTTCGGACAACTGTACCATTAGCTAACGAGTGTCCATGAGAGTCACGATAGACACCTTTTACAAGTGACACTTTTCCACTGTAGTTGCCCTCGATTGACTGGACGCTGTCTACCATGATCCCTACGTGTACCCAGGTCTGCGTCGAAGTACAGTAGTAGAATACCAGATCACCCATCTGTGGCACAAAGACTTCTGTCCCGTTTGCGGCGAGGACATTTGCGTAAAGAGTCGCCACTTTTCCATTCGCCGGTATTACATCAGATGCTCCGACCAGATACGCACTGTCTCCGATAAAGTCTGCGCACCAGGCCTCACTGTAGCCCAGGTCTGCTTTTTTCTTCTCCTTCTGCGCGAGCGCCGCTGTCACTATGTCCGCAGCTTTATTCCCTGTCAGTTTGTAAGTCCTGTTGTATCTGGCTGCCATGCTCTGTGTCGCCTGCGCATCGATCACCGTCTTCGGCAGCATGGAAACCGCCATCACCAGTGCAAGCACTATCCAGTATATTTTTCTCTTAGTCATTTTCTACCTCAACGTAAAAAAAGGTTCTGTCCGTTTTTCACCTTCCTATAAGTATAGCAAATTTTTTCGTGTAGTGGTAGAATGAAAAGAGCAAATTTACTAATAAGTATATCAAGGAGGCATTATGAGTTTCGAAGAAGAATACAGGCAGAAACTGACTACGGCCGATGAAGCGGTCAAGTGTGTCAGAAGCGGTGACTGGGTAGACTATGGCTGGTGCGTCGGCACACCAGAAGCACTTGATAAGGCACTCGCGAAGAGAGCCGATGAACTCGTAGATGTAAATGTCAGGGGTGGAATTCTTTTCCACGTACCTTATATCATGCAGGTGCCTGACGCCGAGAAGCATTTTTCATATAATTCATGGCATATGAGCGGAGTCGAGAGAAAAATGCTCACGACTACCAATGCTTACTTTGCACCGATCAAGTATTCAGAGCTTCCTAGCTACTACAGGATAAATAACGCCACTCCTTCCAGAGTCGTTATGATCCAGGTCGCTCCAATGGACAAGCACGGTTATTTTTCATTCGGACCATCAGCCTCACATCTCGGTGCAGTTTGTGAGAACGCCGAGGAGATCATAGTCGAGGTAAATAAAAATATGCCTCGCTGTCTTGGCGGACATGAGTCAGAGATCCACATTTCAAAAGTCAGCGCCATCGTAGAAGGAGACAACCCTCCACTTGGTGAGATGCCAGCCGGCGGCCCGGCTACAGACGTAGATAAAAAAGTCGCACAGCTGATCGTTGATGAGATCCCGAACGGAGCCTGCCTCCAGCTTGGAATCGGCGGAATGCCGAACGCCGTAGGTTCTCTTATCGCCGAGTCAGACCTGAAGGATCTGTCAGTACACACGGAGATGTACGTCGATGCATTTGTAGACCTTGCCATGGCAGGAAAAATCAACGGCTCCAAGAAGAATATCGACCGTTACCGTCAGGTCTATGCTTTCGGTGCCGGCACGAAGAAGCTGTATGATTACCTCGACGATAACCCGGAGTGTATGAGCGCACCTGTTGATTACACGAACGATGTCAGAGTCATCTCACAGATCGATAACTTCATGTCGATCAACAATGCCATCGACATCGACCTTTACGGACAGGTAAACGGTGAGTCAGCAGGAACCCGTCAGATTTCAGGAGCAGGCGGGCAGCAGGATTTCGTACAGGGCGCTTACCTATCAGACGGAGGAAAGAGCTTCATCTGCATGTCATCCACTTTCACAGATAAGAAGGGCGTAGTCCACAGCCGTATCCGTCCTACACTCGCAGAAGGCTCTATCGTAACCGATACCCGTCCGCAGACCATGTATGTAGTCACCGAGTACGGTAAGGTGAACCTCAAGGGACTTTCAGCATGGGAGAGAGCCGAGGCTCTTATCTCCATCGCTCATCCGGATTTCAGAGACCAGCTGATAAAGGATGCTGAAAAGCTCCGCATGTGGAGAACTTCAAATAAGAGATAATTTTTCAGAACAGGAGACCCATGATAAGAACCGTCTGTCATGGGTTCCTGTCTTTAACGAGGGAGATATTCACTCAACCCATTCCCATATTTTACTGATTTAATTTAACAGGAGACATCATGAAAAAATTAACAGCAGTACTACTATCTGTCATTTGTGCGGGAACGGTTGTCTTGGGAGCCGGCTGTTCCACAAAGACTAACAGTTTGAATTCCAAAAGTTCAAAAACCAACAATTCATTTTCTAACATTCGTGGCATGGACATCTCATCCTACATCAGTGTGCAGGATGGATTCGACGCGATGAACAAGGAAGAAAATACCGACACCTACGGCTTCAAGGACTTTGATGGAAAGTCCATCCGGGATCAGAAATTTTTTGATTTTCTCGCGAAGCAGGGCATGAACTGGGCCCGCATCAGAGTCTGGAATGATCCGTATGATGAGAACGGGAATGGCTACGGTGGAGGAAATTCAGATCTGAAAAAAGCGATAAAACTCGGCAAATGGGCCACAAAGGCCGGCATGCGGGTTCTTATCGACTTCCACTATTCAGATGACTGGGCCGACCCTGCCAGACAGACAGCACCGAAGGCCTGGAAGGACTACAACGGCGACGCCGACAAGACTGCCGAAGCCGTCAAAAAATATACCACCGATTCCCTGAACAAACTGCTCGATGAAGGTGTTGACGTCGGCATGGTCCAGGTCGGGAACGAGACGAATAACGGTATTGCCGGAGTAGCCGCTTCAGGTGACTGGAAATCAAACGTCTCAAAAGTCTACGCTGCCGGCTGTGATGCAGTCCACTCAGTAGCTAAAAAGCATGACCAGAAGATTCTGGCTGCCGTTCATTTTACAGATCCACAGAATGGCAACCAGCTCGGATACGCGAACTTCCTCGATCAGGCTAGAGTAAACTACGATGTATTTGCCACGTCATGGTATCCTTACTGGCACGGAACCGCCGAGAGCATTACCGATGACCTGTCGCAGATAGCTCAGAAATTCGGAAAGAAGGTCATGATCGCAGAGACGAGTTACGCGAATACCCTCACCGATTACGATGGTTTTGATAACACTGTCAGCGAAGGAAATAACGATGTCGGCGACGGAACTGTCTTCCCATTCACCGTCGATGGTCAGGCAAAGTCATTCCACAGCGCTGTTCAGGCAGCTCTAGATGTCAAAGGAAAAAATGGCAAAACTGCCGGCCTCGGTGCTTTTTACTGGGAAGGCACCTGGAATGGTCTCATGGATGTGAGCGGTCTCTCCGGTGACAAGCGTACCGGCGCGATCGTAAAGGAAAGAAAGATCTGGGACAGCTGCGGGTGTGGCTGGACATCTTCTTATTCGCATGACTACGATCCTTCACAGACCAACGGAACTGCTGGCGGATGCGTCATCGACAACCAGTCATTTTTCGGGCCTGACGGTAAAGCACTGCAGTCTCTGAAAGCTTTTTCAAAGGATTATGATGGAACTGAAACTATCGATGAAAATCTGACTGTAAGTGATGTAAAAGTGGGCGACAGTGATGAGCCGTTGGAGCTCGACCCGGATACTGAGCTTACCTCCGATGTACTTGGAACTGCGGAGATCCATTACACGAACGGTTCCCGTGAGACTGCCTCTGTCGACTGGGATTCTTCAGATATATCAGCTTACGAAAAGGCCAGAAAAAATGGTTCCTACGGCAAGACCTTCACGATCAATGGAACCACCGGAAAAGATAATGAACAGGTGTCACAAAAAGTCACTCTCCTGCACCCGAATCTTCTGAAGAACGGAGATTTTGAGACAGGCGATACCTCCGACTGGAAAGTCTCTGATGACTCCGCCGGCTATGACATAGAGACAGATTCGAACAATGTCTATAAAGGTCACAACACTCTCCACTTTTACAGTGACTCTGACTTTACGTTTGACCTGTCCCAGACTGTAAAAATAACCGAAGACGGCGATTACCAGGCTTCGATGATCACCAGCGGCGCCTTCACAGGAAGCAGTGACTATGCCTACATCTCCGTCGACGACACCTCAAAACATGATGTCTTAAACGGCTGGCAGGCCTGGAACAAGCAGTCCACCGATACCATCTCCGCCAAAGCCGGTGACACCGTGACCATTCACATCGGCGTCAAAGCCACCTCCAAAAGCTGGGGCGCCATCGACGAAGTGCGGTTTGAGAAAAAATAACACACCTTGGGTAGTTTTTAGCTACCCTAGGTAGTATCCAGGGTAGCTTGTCCACATATCTCACTCCGGCTTTGTTCAAAACCCGCCTGCCCTGTATGCCCTCGCTATTACATACGATGGTTCATAGTATGCGCTTGCATTGTAATTGTCGATTGTATCACATATGCTATCATTATATACTCGAATAATTCCGCTCACATAATCTTCATCCGGAGCGAGCGTCATTTTTATCAGCCTGGCATAAACTTTCCCCATCTGTAATGGTGTCGGTATTCTTTCGACTAGCCTTTTATCCACATCTGAGATATCGAATTTTCCCTGTTCCAGGCCATAATCTTCTACCCATCTGTCCTCTACATCCAATGGATTTTCAGCATGCTCTACATTTGCCACACTTATCTCGTGGAGGAGATTTTTTTTCGTTAAAGAATTTACTACATAAGAATTTCTCTGATGCAGACGCCTTGCTACTCTTTCAATCATATAACAGATAAAGTACAGATCATTTTCTGTTATATCTTCACTAGGAAAGTAAATATTTTTCATAAAGATTCACTCCATTCAAAATAGAATCCAAAATCCTTGTAATGACCATCAAGGATAATTTTGGGATTTTCAACAATTACATTGCTTCCATGATATATTATGTCCATTTAACTTACCTCACATACTCCGAACGTATCAGACCGTGTCAGATTATTAAAATAATCACTTTAATTATAATTTTTTCATGGACATTTTGCACCTATTTTTTACACACACTACTGTAGTCAAATCATGCATTCTTGTCAAAGTAATGCCGGCCAGTTTTCCCAGACAGGCAAGCCCAAGCAGAAGTGCAATCATCGCCTGTCCTCTTCTGATATAAAAGTCTCCAAGATTCCATTCGCACTTCAGTCTTCTTGCGCACATTCGATGTATTCACGTTATATTAAATAGACAAACCGTGTCAGTCCTTCCTAAATGAATATTGCCAGAAGGCAAAAATATCGTTATTCCAGATAACTATACAGTTGTTTTACCTGTATATGAACTATTGTCCCCGGGCTGTTTTCAGACGTTTTGTCACGGCCCTCTTGTCAAATAGTCACCATTCGCTTCTCTCATATGCCATAGGCATTCTAATCTGGCTCACGTAGAAGCGCCCTGAAATGCAACCATGTGAGATTTAGAACGCACGCGTTCCAAATCTCTCTGTCTGTAAACATAATATAAAATTTCCTGTAATAGCGAAGATTTCTATCTGAAAATCCCGCCCCACAATTAGCTGTCAGATCACCCGATAACGTCTTTAGAAGTTTCTTACCGTATTCTGCTCTCTGATTGCACTTCTGCTCCTCTTTGACAATTCTCTTTCCGATATTCCAGTACATATCAAGCATTGCACTGTTTTGCGTTTTGTAGGCAGTATCTCTACTAGCTTCAACCAACGCATGTCCTATATTTTTTAATTGCTTCGAATATTTTATTTGACGCTTTAAAACTAATGTGATAGACTATACCATATTGAAGTTTGCAATGAAAGGATTTAGCATGAAGGCGAATTATGACAAGTTATTAAAGCTCTTAATAGACAAAAAAATGTCACGAACAGATTTAAGAAAAAGTGCGAAAATAAGCAGCAGCACATTAGCCAAAATTAGTAAGCACGAAATAGTAAGCTCTGCTGTACTCGATAAAATTTGTCAAACCCTCTCATGCAACGTAGATGACATAGTTGAGTTAGAGCATGATGAAAACGAGGAATATATTGCGCCCAATGATCCCAACAAACTCAAGGTGGTTTCGCTATTTTCTGGTGCCGGTGGAATGGATTTAGGATTCATTAATGCTGGCTTTCAAATTATATGGGCCAATGATCTATTTGAAGAAGCCATTGATTCATATAGGAAAAACATTGGGAAGCATGCAATTTATGGTGACATCACAAAAATATCCAGTAACGATATCCCGGACGGAGCTGATGTAATAATAGGCGGTTTCCCATGTCAAGGTTTTTCGGTTGCTAATAACCGTAGATCTATGGAGGATAAACGCAACTTCTTATATAAGGAAATGCTTCGCGTAATCAGAGACAAAAAGCCAAAATTCTTTGTTGCAGAGAATGTCAAGGGACTATTGTCTATGGATGATGGCAAAGTATTCAAGATGATAAAAGCAGATTTTGAAAGTCTCGGGTACAATGTAGATGCAAGAGTGCTTAACGCCGCTGAATATGGTGTTCCTCAGGCCAGAGAACGCGTTATAATAATTGGGAATAGCATTGGTGAAATAAATCCATACCCTAATCCAACCCATTACATTGACGGCATAACACCATCAAATAAAGCTCGAGAGCTTCTTCCTGCTATAACTACCGAACAGGCGATAGGTTTTCTTAGCGATATCAATATTACAAATAAGCCCATAACAATACCTATGACAAAAATCAAGAAACATATAGCCGAAACTGGATTGATTGATATCGATGGTTTTTTTAATAACCTTGGAATAAATAAAAATGCTGATAATGTAATAATCAAAAACCATATTGCCTCGGAAAACGTTGCCGATACGTTCTGGGGCAGAGAATACGAAGTAAATCAGCATGATATTTGTGATTATCTAAGGTATTGGCGTGATAAAGCCGGATGGACCACAAAAAGGGTAGATGATCATTTCGGATACTCCTATACAGCAGGACACTGGTTCAGAAAGGATAACAACTCCGGAAGTATACCAAAACCCGAAGACTGGTGGGAATTAAAGAAAATTTTTGGATTCGATGATAAGTACGATAAAGCCGTAACGACGCTAGTAGAAAAAGAGATTAAGTTTGATCAATCCTTGCGCATAACAAATTGGGATCGTCCAAGCGATACCATCACAGCTACCAGTCCCGAAATACATGTTAACAAAAAACGTCGGCTAAGCGCAAGAGAATGCGCCATACTCCAGACATTCCCTCTTAGCTACGAGTTTACCGGAAGTCTGAACAAGATGTACACCCAAATAGGAAACGCTGTGCCTGTCCGTCTTGCAAGCCAGATTGCGTCAGGAATAAAAGAAGTTATAGAGAAATATGAAAAAAGATCTGCAACTGCTTAATCACTATATGAAGCAAGTAAGCCACAGTAAAAAACTTACTGCGGCTTGCCAAACAGCAGCTTATTCATCTATTTTAGGGTCAAAGTTTTCAAGATAAAACTTAAGCCTTTCTTTTACAAAATCAGACATATTCGGATCCTTGTGAACAATTCTAACCCTCTTTTTATTTCCATCAAGCAACTCGAACGTTGGCACCGCGCTAAAATTGAATCGTGCTTTACCTGGATTCTTGCCTGCTTTTAACGGTCTGGAACCATAATGATTTTCAAGCATGCCGTTTGGCATGGACATAATAGAAATAAGTTCAGGTTCCGAGGTCTTTGCACTATTTAGAAGACACACAAAATAAGTGAGCGTAATTTTCCTTTCACCGTTTTTCTTTGTATAAAACACAGGAAGGTTCGGGTGGTATTCTTCTTCAGCTCCTCCTTTTTTCTTTATTGTTCCACAATATGAGTTTTGATTTTCACCGACAAAAATACTTGTATTGAAGTCTCCAATATTATCCCTTTTCCCATCTTCTGTAGTCGTAACAGACTTTAAGTCAATATGTATAAAAGCATCTTCCACCTCAAAAAACAGATCTGATGAAACCGGGCTTGAGTTTGGCTTACCAGCGATCTTACCATTCAGAAGAGCATATACAATTCTCTCACAACCCACATCGAACTCTGATATTCCTCCATCTCCAGTCCCATATTTTCCATCCCAATCAGCGCGAATATCTTCTTTTGATCTTAGCCCAGATACCATATCATCTTCTACGTATTTCAAGAAATACCAGTACTTCATCAGATATTTATGTTCCATTTCCTCTAGGTGTTCTAATGTAATCTTAAACTGTTGCATATTTACCTCTCTTTCATTTTTATAAATACATTATAAAATAATTGTCTTACGTGTCAAGAAAAATCTGTTATAATAACAGTCACAGAATAATGAAGAGGTGCACATAATAATGGATAGACTTAGTCCTAGTCAAAGACATACGGCAATGCAACATATAAAATCGAGCAACACTTCTATTGAAATTATGTTGTGCAAAGCACTATGGCATAAAGGATACCGCTATAGAAAAAATTATACCAAACTTATAGGCAAGCCTGACATTGTCATCACAAAATATCATATTGCCATATTCTGTGATGGTGAATTTTTCCACGGAAAGGATTGGCCTGAGCTTCAAAAGAAAATTCTTAGCGGAAATAATAGTCAGTATTGGTACGGAAAAATCACACGCAATATCGAACGCGATCAAAACGTCACCTCAGAACTCAGAAGCCACGGTTGGACTGTCTTGCGATTCTGGGGAAAAGACATTAAAGACAACCTCTCAGGATGCTTACAAGCTGTAGATGAAGCGGTATTTGATACAATAACAAGTTAATGCGATTTTTCTTTATTCTAGTATATCGTTCCACCAAAAGATACATACAGTTTTCTCGCGCTTACTATATATAGACAAAAATCCCGTTGATTTTTTCCTGCATTTCACCTATACTGGAGTCAACGAAATCATTGATTTCATTTGGGCTGGTCGAAAGCGAAAGACCCAGGTCCATCTGCGGCGGGGAAGTTCCCCGTCATTTTTTTACCTTGCTGATGTAATAGTGGTACATGTAAATTATCAGACTCCATATCTGCTATTTCCTCACACACTTCGTATTATATCCGTGGTTTTCATCCGGGCGCAGGTCATTAGGATACATCGTGTCTGTGTACTGGTCCTGGCTCGTCCTGGAGATCAACTCGCATACGCTGTCAAAATCCTTTATATTTTCTATCTTGTGAGTATCGTGGATGCATTCTGTGACCACATCCCCGGTTACGAACAGCCGGTCTATAATGCCTATATGGATTCCAGTGTGATTTACTTCGTTCAGAGGTGACCTCTCTGTAGTTACTGTAAAAATGCCCTTCTGTATATAGATTGCCCTGTCAGTGATCACATACCTTGTATTTTTTGCCTTGAGACCGGCCGTAAGCACACCGATCAGGTATATCCATACAGGCATCAGATGCAATGCGAAAAATCCCAGATAAAAAATTCTGAACTCTCCCGCTGCACCTCCTGACATCCGTATAAATACAGCATCGAAAAGGAACCAGATCAGAGCGAACGGCAGCATCGGGTTAAATATACCCTCAAACACTGACACCCTCCGGTCCGGTTTTCCCTCCCACTGTACTGTCTCACCATTGTTCACATGAATGTAGTTTTTCATTTGTTCCTCCGTTTTTTTACTCAGTTCCTATTCCCTGTTATTCCAGAGCATCCGCGCAATGCGACAGAATACTATAGTTTCGCCAGCGGCACCTTTTTCTCAGGTGCCGGAAATCTCTGATTTATCAGGTCCATATACTGGCTGATATCTGCGTCTATCCCGGCCATATTATTTTTTATGTGGTCATATGATGTGCTCCCGAATAACGCTGAGATGTCGTGATTTCTCACATTAAATGCCAGCATTATGGCCGAAGTGCTCAGGCCTGTTTCCCTGCTTATCTTTTTTATCGCAGGATCAGATTCACATCTTTTTCTGGTCCCCGTGTATGATGAGCCAAGCGATGAATATGACATCGGAAGTAGGCCGTGCTCCTTAAACCATGGAAACAGGTCATACTCAGGACCGCGCTCACATATGTTATACAATACCTGATCTGTATAGCAGTCACTCCCATGATCTACCGCAAACAGGTCCTCCATATCACTCACGTCAAAATTCGAGACTCCCCATCTGAGTATCAGTCCATCCCTGACAGCTTCGGTCATAGCCTCCGCCACAAATGCGAGATCAACTTTTTCTCTCCAGTGCAGGAGGTAGAGGTCTATATGGTCTGTCCCCAGCCGTTCAAGTGACGTTTCGAGACTTTTTCTGAAATGCTCAGGTGTGGCATTGTCTGGCAGGATCTTATCGACCAGAAAAATTCTGTCACGTCCTACTCTTTTCAGGACTCTGCCAACAGCATCTTCACAGTTCCCATTGCCATACATCTCCGCCGTGTCTATCATGCTGATAAGGCCATCCTGTACTGCCCTTGCCATAGACTTTTCCGCCTCTGTATTCCCATACCAGAAAACAGTGCTCCCAAGTCCTGCTTCACTTATGCCCGAATTTATGTCAAGAGTAACCATTTCATTCTCCTATATGATCCAGTCGACCTTTGTATTTTTATCTATCCATCATTAGAAATCTGTACAGCGGCATCACATGGATGGTGATCCCATCAGTTCTGATTTCCTGCTCCTTATCCTCAAATGTAATGATAGAATATTGCTCCACAGACATTGTTCTATCATGTGAAAGTTTTACGAGGCTGCCGACCTCCCTGTCCACATCAATGTCATTCAATGTATATGCCACCTGTATAGCTTCGTTCTGCTCCGGCAGATAAAAATCAATGTCAATACCTGTTTTTGCAGATTTGAAGTAAAATACTTTTTTCATACGTCTCCTGAGGCTTACTGCAACCGCATTTTCCAGAAGGATCGGATCCTTATTTATAAGGAACAGATTAAGGATGCCGTTATCTATAAAGTAAAATCTCGGCGTGCCTTCTCTTTCAGAAAATCTGGAAATGTAATTGTATGTTTCAAATATCAGATATGCGTCTTCCGCATAACCTGCATATGAAATCACTGAATCCTTGCTTATATTTATACCCGTAGCACAGACAGCATTATGCAGCCTTGAAAATGATATTTCTCGTCCTACCGTCTCCGCCATTTTTTTCATCAGGATACGCAATGCCCTTACATTTCTTATTTCGTATCTGGAAGCAATATCGCCCAGCAGGATCTTATGGTAGACATTTTCCACATAAGCATGCTTATCTCGAAAGTCCAGTGTCTCCGGTAATCCTCCATCATGCATGTATTCTCCTGCCGCTGCCATGATCTGTCCAGTTCCAGCTGTAGTATAAAGTGCATTTTCATCATGCGGAATCTGCCTTGCGCTCAGATACTCCTCGAATGAATATGGCATAACTTCTAAAGACATGAACCTACCACCAAGCCTGCCTTCCATCTCTGTACTAAGCATTCTGGCATTGCTCCCCGTAATATAAATATGCTCATGTGCGTCTGCCATCCTCCTGGCAAAACGCTCCCACCCATCTATATTCTGTACTTCATCAAGAAAAAAATATGCTCTTTTGTCTGTAAGTTCCGCTGCAGTCTCCACTATATCATTAAAATCATTCATTGAAAACTCGGCAAGACGCTCATCCTCAAAATTCACATATATGATCTGATTCCAGTCTATTCCTTCACCTACGAGCTGCTGGATTTTCAGAAACAGAAGGCGTGATTTACCGGCACGTCTTATGCCTACAACCACATAATCAGTTTTTTCCTCAAAAAAATAATCGCGATGCGTCAGTATTTCGTTCTGTATTGTATTTCTCTGGTCAAAAATGACCTGTTTAAGTATCTGGTGGTTCATATATAACGCCTCCGTCGAATGTATTATAACAGTATTTAGTATTTTTGTCGACTATATTCGACGAGCTATTTTATAAATCAGAAAAATCAGATCATCTCACGCTTATCAGAACGCTTCTTTTCTTCTTTCAAGTCTCAGCTTCTGGCGTTTCTCTGCGCCCTCCCACTCTGCTTCTTCTCCCGGACCATTTACCTCAAGACCGTAAGGAACAGGGATCGGTTTGCCCTGTGGAGTAACGGCGACATAAGTCAGGTAAGCCCGGTTTATCGGGGTGCGCATTCCGACTTCGTTTTCACGATAAGAATCCACGCGGACTTCCATCGAAGAATTACCGACGTGTGTCACCTTTCCGATCATAACGACCATATCATTCAGGCGTGCCTCAGCCTTAAACGTCAGGTTATCGACGGATGCAGTTATGACTTCGTGCGTCGAATGTCTCATCGCAGTCATTCCTCCGACTTCATCGATCCACTCCATAAGCCTGCCGCCAAAGAGCCTTCCCTGCCCGTTAATGTCTATCTGCATTACCACATGCGTAACTTCTGATCTCGAAAGTTCGACCGTCTTTGTC
>ONIH01000030.1 GCA_900317825.1 uncultured Lachnospiraceae bacterium
CTTTACGCCACTGAAATCGATCTGTGAATTCGGAGTAAAGAATGGGTTTCCACCCTTGCTATCAGAGGATTTCGAGTCAGATACTTCAAGACTTTTAAGTGTCGGGAAGAGGATAACATCCCTTATGGCTTCGCTATTTGTGAGAAGCATACACAACCTGTCGATGCCGTAGCCAATTCCTCCTGTTGGTGGCATGCCGACTTCCATGGCGTTCAGGAAGTCCTCATCGGTGTGATTTGCTTCTTCGTCGCCTTCGGCGGCAAGCTTGTCCTGCTCAGCGAAACGCTCTCTCTGATCGATTGGGTCGTTGAGCTCTGAGTATGCGTTGCACATCTCCCAGCCGTTGATATAGAGCTCGAATCTCTCTACCTTGGTCGGGTCGTCTGGCTTCTTCTTGGTCAGCGGTGAGATCTCGATCGGGTGATCCATGATAAAAGTAGGCTGGATCATCTTGTCCTCGCAGTACTCGTCGAAGAAGAGGTTTACGATATCACCCTTCTTGTGGCGATCCTCATAAGCGATATGGTGCTCATCGGCTATCTTCTTTGCTTCCTCATCAGATGAAACAGCGTCGAAGTCGATGCCGGTCTGCTCTTTTATAGCCTCAACCATTGTGAGTCTTCTGAACGGCTTGCCGAGATCGATCTCATGGCCGGTTCCGTCTTCTTTATTGCCGTAATAGATCTTTGTGCCGCCGCATACCTTCTCTGCCAGATCACGGAACATGCTCTCTGTGAGCTCCATCATTCCGTTGTAATCTGTGTATGCCTGATAGAGCTCCATAAGTGTGAACTCAGGATTATGCCTGGTGTCTACACCTTCGTTTCTAAATACACGGCCGATCTCATAGACTCTCTCAAGTCCGCCGACGATGAGTCTCTTCAGATAGAGCTCCAGAGAAATACGGAGCTTTACGTCCTCATCGAGTGAATTGTAATGAGTCTCGAAAGGTCTGGCAGCTGCACCGCCTGCATTGTGGACGAGCATAGGAGTCTCGACTTCCATGAAGTTTCTCTTTGAGAGGAAGTTTCTGATCTCTGCGATGATCTGAGACCTCTTTACAAAAGTCTCCTTGACATCAGGATTCATGATCAGGTCGAGATATCTCTGGCGGTACCTGATGTCAGTATCAGTGAGTCCATGGAACTTCTCAGGAAGGATCTGGAGACTCTTGGACAGAAGTGTGACTTCCTTCGCATGAACTGAGAGCTCACCTGTCTTTGTCTTGAAGACAAAGCCCTTTACACCGATGATGTCGCCAACATCGTATTTTTTGAAGTATGTGTACTCGTCATCTCCGAGGTCATTTCTAGTAACGTATATCTGTATATCGCCCTTCAGGTCGCGGATATTTGCGAAAGAAGCTTTTCCCATGACACGCTTGAACATCATACGTCCGGCGATGGAAACAACTTTTTCCTTCGGGATCTCATCGAGCGGAACGACCTTGTTCTTTCCTTCTTCGTCAACAGGCGGCACGAATTCGAGTTCATTAAAGTGCTCCCTGATATCCGAAGTGTGATGAGTCTGGTCGTACTTTGTGATCCTGAATGGATCACGGCCTGCTGCCTGAAGTTCCTTCAGTTTGTCCCTGCGTACCTGTAAAAGCTGATTATTATCCTGTGAATTATTCTTTGCTGGCATTTTATTCCTTTCAAAAAATCCGATCAGTTATTTGTTCTGTGAGCCTCAAGAATCTTATACTGGAAACTGCCTGCCTCTGTCTCTACAGTGACAGTTTCTCCCGGCTCGTGGCCTATGACCGCCGCACCGACCGGAGACTCGTTTGACATCCTTCCGTTCAGGATATCGACCTCATTTGAACCAACGATATCGAATTCTTCTTCCTCGCCAAGCTCCACATCGAGCAGCTTAACCGTATAACCGATATTTATCTTTCCTGAACCGTCATCGTCATCAGCAACAACTGCGTGCTTTAAGATCTCCTCGATCTCAGCGATACGGTCCTCGATCTTTCCCTGCTCATCCTTTGCTGCATCGTACTCGGCGTTCTCTGAAAGGTCCCCCTGTTCTCTGGCCTCACCGATTTTCTTTGCGATAGCCGGACGCTGTACAAGCTTTAAATCCTGCAGCTCATCCTCCAGTTTTTTCAAGCCCTCTTTGGTCATCAGATTCTTTTTTTCTTCCATGACAACGTCCTTTCTTATATAAAAAATGCCCAATTAGCGTCAATAGTGCTCAAATAGTATAAGCTTAATGTAATTGAAAGTCAAGAAATTCACACTTTCAAAAAAATTCATCCTCATCTTCTTCGTAGATGCTTTTCTGACCCCAGAACGGAGTAAAATCAAGACTCGTCCAGGCGTACTTTTTCTTGTTTTCCTCAACACGCCTCCTGTGGTCTTCGAGAGTTATGTCACTATAGATGACCGGCTCATGCTCTTCCGGTTCTTTCGCTTTCTCACGGAATGGTCCTATCTTCAGATCCCGCATCTGCTGATATGCCGCCAATCCTGTCTTATTCCCGAACACATGGAGGAGCTCCTGGTACAGCTTCTTTTTGTCATTCTCATTTTCTATAAAAACACTGATGAACCTTGCAGTGTCGAGTGACAGCTTCTCGGCGATCTCGTAGATCGAGTCCTTTTTCCTGACCTCCGCCTCGAGTTCCGAAAAATCCATTGGCTCATCGGGGCTCTCCACGCAGCCGGAATACAGTGCTTCGATTATCGAATCAAAGTGAGCGATACTGTCATACTCTCTACCATTTCCGATATACGTGACACTTGTCATTTTTCTTCCAGTTAGCAGCTCACTTATCTTCTCTTCGATAGCAGTGGAGTACTCATCTGTCTCACAGAAAAATACTTCGGCCTCTGTCCTTCGGATAATCTCGTAATACAGCTTCGGTATCTTTCCGGACTCGTTATGATGGTAGATGTACACGGCATCTCCCCTCTTTAAAAAATCAGCGCCTGTGACTCCTCTGTAGTCTTCGTCCCTTACCTCTACGATGTAGTAATTCATATCTGCCCGCTCCTTCCTTTACTGTCTGTCTCAGTTTTTCATAAGTCTTAAATGCTCCGTCTATCTCTTCGGGCGTCCCTATGTACCCGCTGTAAACAGCTTTATCCAGCAGCCTGAAAAATGCCGTAAGCTCGGCTGCCGTCTGGCTGTCCAGAGGTATCGCAAAATCCCTGCTCTTTGCCATAATCCTGTCAGTTCTATTTGCTATGCCCATGAGTCCGCCGTGTCTGAATCTGTATTCAGTTATAATTCTAACTGTCAGAATACTAACTATTAGAATTATAACTATCAAAAATATAACAGTTCCTGTCCTGTGCTCACTGATCAGATCAGCCAGTGAATGTGATTCTTTTTCTGACTTATCCCCGGTATCATCAGCTGCATCTGCCGAAGCCTGTGTCTGTGCAGAAGTATCAGATGAGTTCCCCGACTTTACTGTGGACTCTGTAGTTTCGGTCTCCTCTTCATCCTGCTCATCCTTAAAAGTGCGCCCGGTCCAGCCATTTTTTTCCTGAATGTCCATCAGATCTCCTTCGGTAAATCCCGGCCAGATCGTGATATCAGGATCTGTAGGATAACCCGTCACATCATTCGGCGCATTCAGTGGCAGCTCTGCCGGAGTCATCTCAACCGGTATCCATCCAGTCGACGGATAGTAGATCTCAACCCAGGCATGGGCCTTTTTATCAGATACTTTCGCTGTAAATCCGTCTTTCCCTGTATTTTTAAAATCAGAAGGTGACACATGGTATCCACTGGCATACCTGGCCGGAATTCCGTACAGCCTGTATAGCAGGGCAGCTGCCGAAGCATAGTATTCACAGTGACCTCTGTGTGATGTGAACAGGAAATACTCTACCGGATCCACGTCTCCTGCCGGGTCACGCGCTTTCAGTGAATAGGTCGCATGCGATGCCAGAATGTATCTGATATAGGCAGTTACATCCTCGGCATTTTTCAGTGGCCGATCGTCCACCAGTGCACGGATTTTATCAATACCCTTGTCCGGTGTCTGTAGATAATAGTCCGGATAAAGCTTTGCATATTCACTGGCAAACTCTGACATCCTAACGATTCCATCATAATAATCCGGTGAAGAGTCAGCGGTCGGGTCTTTCAGCAGCTCCTGCTTTCTGTAATCTGCGTATTCATGTACAGATGAGATATCATCGCTGCAATCAGATATCCGGATGGATGTCATATTCGCAGTGATGCTTCCCACATCAGTGGCATCTATGAGGCCCGGATAGACCAGAGATACAGGAGCTGAGATATTTGCGAGGTTATATGACATCTGTCCTATATCTCCACTATAGTCTTCCGGAACAGCGTTGCTTATCTTATAGGAATCCAAATTCATCCCATAACCATTGACGTTCACGTAACCATTGGTTTCCTGCATGATGAAGTAAATACCATCCCCCTGGTACATCCGGCTGATCGGAAGCTGTGTATCTTCCTCATCTGCAGTATCTGATGTCTTTTTCTCCAGCCTGTCATCTATCTCCGACAGCAGTTTCTCTGACTCACCGCCATACCAGTCGGCATTCTTGTATTTTCTCCCTGTGAAAAATCTCAGGTACAGATCCTCTGTCGGTTTATTCTCAGATCTGACTACTATCTGTGTCTCGCCGGTGTACTGGCTCGGTTGCTGACCGACCCTGCCGTCAAATGCCACCCTGTAATGCAGTTTCCCGCTCCTTATGACTTTATTCAGTACATCATTCTCTGTCTCATATACGCGCGTCATTCCTGCATCTGCCACCTGTCCGGATAGGAGCTTCGATGAAGCAATCCTGTCTGATGCACCATCATTTAAAAGCTGCGGCAGAACCCCGGCAAACGAGATCCCCATTACGATGGTTAAAGCAGCTGCGACTATTTTCAGGATATAAAACCGGTCATTCTCCTTTCCGTTAAATCCTGTGCATAAAAATGCCAGTACAACTGCCAGACACACAGCCACTGCCAGAACCGGCTCACTGTCAGATGCCTTGAACTGATTCCTTACCACATACATCGCAGTCGATGCGCCGAGCACTATCAGCGGGAATGTCCTGAAGCGTGACAGAAAATACAGAAGCCCCGCTCCTGCTATGCAACCTGCTGCTATCAGCCATTCCTCCCAGGTGTAGAAGTAGATATACGGATCTATCGCCGTGACCTGACTTAGGAATATCAGCACTATCCCGGCGCAGATCACCGCTCTGGTAAGCCTCTGAAAAAATGTCGGCTTCGCTTTTTTCCCACGCTTTAACTTTTTTATCTCGCTCTTTAATTCTTTTTTCTTAAACTCTATATCTGAGACAGGCGAAGATACGTCTGACTTCTTCACTGCTTTGCCATTGCTTCTCTCTTCCCCGGATACTTTCTCTTCATCCCGTCCCTCGTATTCCTTGACGTAGGGCTTTCCGAAACGCGCAGAGATATTCCAGTGGATGTCGCGCCTCTCATCGCCGTTTCTGTATTCTCTGAACGAGCGGATCTCATCCCTTGCAAATACACTGCCTTTTTCTCTGGTGACTTTTTTCTCAAGGCGCTTTTTCTCGGAGTCATCCGGTGCGATATCATTTTTTAAATAGGGATCTGAAACGACCTGGATGGTAATGGATCTGTCGACCTTCCTGTGAAAAATAAACAGGCCTGCTGCATCTGAAAATGAAATGCTCTTTACCGTAAAGACCATTTCCCCGACGCTTAACGCAGGTACAGGAAGTGAAAGGTCTGAGTCGGAGACAAAGACCTTGTACTTTATTTTTCTGGTCTCACCGGTCGGAAGCGTGAGACGCGCTTTTATTTTTACATGATGACCGTAATACGGTGAATCGCTGACTGAAAGCCTGACATGCGGCATCCGCCCCACACGGACAGTGCCATCATAGAGGCGCACTTTTATCTGTCTTCTACACACGGACAGAATGGATATGATCAGTTCGATGATAATGGTCAGCTCCCCTGTCAAGAAGATCAGAAGGAGCCACCTGTTCTGGAACCAGCCTGCCAGTCCCAGTATTATAAAAAGCGCAGCCTCGAATGGAATTATCATATGATTCTCCCCGTTACTGTTTTACTTCACTGAGCAGCCTCTCGATGACCTCTGCTCTGGAAACCTGCGATTCTTCAGCTTCCCTGGTAAGTGTCAGTCTGTGTCCTATCACATACGGGAACTGCTGCATGATATCTGAAGGGATCACAAAATCCCTCTCATCTGCAAATGCCGATGCCTTCGCCATCCTGACAAGGCTTAAGGTGGCACGCGGGCTTGCGCCTCTGAGCAGTGACTCATCTGTACGTGTGGCACGGACGAGTCTCGCGATATAGGAATAGAGCTCGTCTGTTATCGTGACTTCCTCACAGGCGTCCTGCATCTCGAGGAACTCTTCTTTTGAAATGACAGGAGTCAGATCATCCACTGCCTGCTTTCTCGAAGAGCGCTTTGCCATAGAGATCTCACTCTCTTCATCCGGAAATCCCAAAGAGAGGCTTATCATAAATCTGTCAACCTCTGCTTCCGGCAGTGCCTGTGTGCCTTCAGCTCCTACAGGATTCTGCGTAGCTATGACCATGAAGGGGTTCGGCAATTCTCTCGTGACTCCCTCGACTGTTATCTGGTGCTCTTCCATAGCTTCAAGAAGCGCCGACTGGGTCTTTGTATTTGCTCTGTTTATCTCGTCGGCGAGGACCAGGTTCTTAAAAAGTTCTCCTTCCTCGTAGACGAATTCTCCCTTATCCGGTCTGTAGACTGAAAATCCCATCAGGTCTGACGGCATTACGTCCGGTGTAAACTGGATTCTTCGTGAATCCAGCGACAGCAGACCCGCAAAAGCCTTCGCGAGCGTCGTCTTTCCTGTGCCCGGGACATCTACGAGGAGGACATTGCCTCCCGCAAGAAACGCGCACAGCACTTCTCTGATCTGTAATTCTTTTCCGAGCAGAATCCCTTCTGCTCCGTGTCTGATCTCCTGGATTTTCTTCTGGAAGTCCATAGGCACTCCCCTTTCGTATTTTATTTTAAAATGCAGTCAAATGTGATAATGCCGTCTTTCCATGAGGCATTTATAGAGCCATTATACTGTTTTACGAGACTTTCTGCAATAGAAAGGCCGATGCCGTATCCGCCCTTATCCACGTTATGTGACTGGTCCGCTCTGTAGAATCTCTCGAAGAATTTCGAATAGTCGACATTTTTTCCATCGGAGTATGAGTTCGAGACCGAAAGCCTGATTCCCCTGCCCTTCTGGATGACTGTCACATCGATGGTTCCCTTTTCATCGCAGTACTTGATAGCGTTATCTATCAGCAGCGTCGCGAGCTGTCTTATCTGGCTCTCGACCGCATTCATGTGGATGCCGTCTCCGATATTCTGGTTAAGAGTCTCACCGGCATTTTCAGCTACAGGCGCATAGCTTTTCACAGTGTCCCTGATAGCCTCTGATATATCTGTATCTGTTCTGTCACCTGCATCTTCTTTTTCTTCAGCTCTGACTATCGTAACCAGATTCTGGATCAGCCCGGTCATCCTGTCGACCTGATGCATTGTAGACTCGCTCCACTCGTCTTTTCCGTTCATCATTTCCTGAACCTGGGTATTTGCTTTTATGACTGCGAGCGGTGTCTTCAGCTCATGGCTTGCATTCGTGATGAACTGCTTCTGCTGTTCGGCGTTTCTTATCTCAGGCGCTATGACTTTATATGATAGAGCCCTGAGTACCAGGAATGAGATGATCGAACCAAATCCCAGAAGTATCAGCGCCATATAAAGGATCCTGTTCGTAAGCCGTATCTGATTCGTGCTGTCCACAAAAACCACTATCGTCCGATTCTTCTGCTTGCTGACCTGGTAGTAATAGTTCCCGATACTTCCGAATGAAAAGGTATTTTTGGAAACCGCCAGTGCGTACTGCTTCGCCTGCTGCAGATCCACTGACGCTATCCTGTCAGCCTTGATGTCTGCCACATTATTCTGTCTGTCAAAAATGACCGAAAAATACCTCGTCGCATACCACTGGTCTTTGTTGCTCAGGATATTCCTGCCACTTCCGAACAGGGTCTTAAGGAAGTTGTTCAGGTTCTCCTTAGGCGTCGGATTGGTGATGTCCTCATCATCTTCCGAATCCTGACCGTTATCATCTGAACCGTCATCCCGGATGACTGTCTTTACAGACGGCAATTCTCCCCCGTTATCGATTATCGACTGTGTCACCTCGTGTGCCTCACGTCTCGAGACAGTAAGCGTCCCAATGTAGATGAGTCCTCCTATTATGACCATGACTGCGATAAACGAGCACATAGAGATGATCAGGAATTTGTTTTTTAATTTTTTGATCGACTGTTCATTCATATGATCACCTCCATGTATTTTTCTTTAAAAAATAGTTCAGGCCGCCTTCGCTTCTGAAAGTCTGAAGCTGCCGCCTTTTTCGCCTTCTATAGTAAGTCCTGAAGCTATAGCCGAGAGCTTTCTCTTAAGGTATGAGATGTAAAGCCAGACTGTGTCCTCGTTTGCTTCCGGTTCTGCCGCCCAGATCTTCTGTAAAATGTCATCCGTTGAAAGCTCGCCGTCAGCGTGTGTCATCAGCATCTGCATCAGTTCGAATTCCCTTATAGAGAGTCTGACTGAGTTCTCACATGACAGCTCCATGTCATCTGCTTTCAGCGATACATCGCCGAATCTCATATCCTGAGGGTTGTACTCTCTTCCCCTTCGGACTAAAGCTCTGACTCTGGCTAAGAGTTCTCTCATATCAAAAGGCTTTGCCAGGTAATCATCTGCGCCTGCATCGAGTCCTGCGACCTTATCATCGACTTCAGTCTTTGCTGTGAGTAACAGGACAGGTGTCAGGATATTATTCTCTCTCATGAATTTCAGTACGCCAAGCCCATCTACTTTCGGCATCATGATATCGAGGATGACTGCATCGAAGCTGTCCTCTGATAAAAAGTCCAGTGCCTCCTGTCCGTCATATGCGCTTGTCACATCATAACCTTCGTGCTTCAGTATGGCTGTCTCCGCACGGTTCAAGTCTCTTGTATCTTCTGCTAAAAGTAACTTCATTCTGCTTCACTCTCTTCTGTCTTGTTTTCTTCAAAGATCATATCCCTTATCGTCTGCATCGAAAGGTCTGTCGACGCGAGCTCGTCAGCGCAGCGCTTGAGTTCAGATACGATAAGCTCCTCGTTCGCATTCCCGAGATCGTGCTTGTATCTGATATGATGCTCGAGCGCAGCCCAGGTATCCTGGGATATGGTGCGGAGCTGGATCTCAGCGTAGAACTTTCCGTGCATCCTGAGGATCATATGATAGCTGCGGTAGCCGTTCGGCTTCGCGTGCTTGATATAGTCCTTTTCCTCTATGACCTCCGCACCTGGAAGAGCCGTCAGGTGATCCCTGAATTTATAGATGTCATCGATAAAAGCACAGACCACTCTGATCCCGACTGCATCGTAGATTTTCGTCAGAGCTGACTCTGTGGTGACCGGAAGTCCTTTGCGCACGCATTTTTCTCTCATGCTGTCTTCGGACTTTATCCTCGAGAGGCAGTGCTCGACCGGATCCATACCATTTTTTCCTTTGAGCTCATTCCTCAGCGCCTCGATGTCATCTAACAGTTCTTTCTGTATTTTTTCAAGCTCGGGCCTGTACGGTCCGTAGATACTTTCCGTTTCTTCCATGATCCATGACTCCTGCTGAATATTTTAGACTATTATAACGCAAAGTAATCTGAAATGTTGTTAAAATTCAGTGAATGATGTGGTAAAATAAAGAGACTAACTGAATATAAAGGAGTGAAATGATATGATCGATAAAAAAGGATTAGTCGAAAAATCAAGAGAGGCGATGGATATGTCGTATTCCCCGTATTCGCATTTCACTGTCGGGGCAGCTCTGCTCTGCGACGATGGAACTGTCTACCAGGGTGGCAATATCGAGAACTCTTCATACGGTGCTGCAAACTGCGCCGAGAGAACTGCTATTTTTAAAGCGATATCAGAAGGAAAAAGACACTTCAAGGCCATCGCGATCTGCGGCGGCGAGCAGAAAGACGACACTGACTTCTGCCCTCCATGTGGCATCTGCCGTCAGGTAATGCGTGAATTCTGCAAGCCTGATTTCAAGATACTGCTCTCTGCAAACCATGGCAAAGACATAAAGGAATACACTCTCGAAGAGATACTACCTGAGTCTTTCGGCCCTGACAATCTGAAGTAAGGGGGCTTCTCATGGAAAAAATGACCGGAACTCTATACGGAATTGGTGTCGGCTGTGGAAACCCATCTGATATCACTGCACATGCCACCAGGATATTGAACACGTGTAATGTAATTGTATTCCCGTCCGGAAAAAGAGCATACGATATAGTAAAGGGTGCTATTCCCGATATAGATTCTAAAAAGCTGAAGTTCTTCAGCTTTCCGATGACTCACAATGCCGATATGCTCTCCGAACGCAGGAAAGAGATTTATGAATATGCAAAGACATATCTCACTGATGGTAAATCTGTCGGATTTGTAACAATCGGCGATGTATTGATCTATTCTACATTTTCATATATAAAAGAGCTGGCCGACAGAGATGGTTTTCCTGTAGAAATAGTAAGTGGCATTCCATCATTTATGTCATGTGCCGGAAAGCTGGGACTCGTATTGGGACAGGACGACGAAGAAATACACATAATCCCAGGTTCCGCTGATATAGATACTGCGCTGGCGCTTCCTGGAATAAAGATATTCATGAAGCTCGGAAAACACCTTCCCGAATTAAAAAATGCCCTGGCCAGAAAACCAGAGCATGATTTTTTAGGTGCTGTAATACGATGTGGAATGCCTGATGAAAAAGTCATCACCGAAATCTCTGAAGTTTCTCAAGAAAAGTCATATCTGATGACCGCCTTTATCAGATGATCAGAGTTTTTTACGGTCCTGCTTTTCATAGATGAAGCGCATTCCCTGAAGAGTCAGGTCCGGATTGTATTTATCTATCACAGAGGTTTCATTCGAGATCATTTTTCCCAGACCGCCGGTTGCGACGACTTTCACGTTCTCGTAGCCGGATTCTTTTATCATATTTTTCACTATGTATTCGGTCGCACCGATCTGACCATAGACAAGTCCTGCCTGCATTGAAGAGATGGTCTCACGGGCAAGAATGGTCTTCGGCTTCGTTATCTCGACCTCCGGGAGCTTTGCTGCATCCTCCCATAGAGCTTTTGCAGAGATCCGAATTCCCGGTGCCGTGACTCCGTATTTGAACGAGCCTTTTTCATCTACAAAATCATATGTCGTGGCCGTTCCGAAATCTATGACTATAAGCGGTCCGCCATAGAGCTCGTATGCACCTGCCGCGTCGACTATCCTGTCGGCTCCGATCTGACTCGGCACTTCTGTCTGGATATTTATCCCGGTCTTTACGCCTGCTGCCACGATAAGCGGCTTCGTGTCAAAATACTTGATGATTCCGCTGGTCAGTGAATGCATTACCGCCGGAACTACCGATGCGATGATACAGTCCTTTATACGGTCGTGATCTATTCCGTTATGATATAAGATATTCCTGATGGCTATACCGTATTCGTCTGAAGTGCGGGCTATTCGCGTATTCAGTCGGAAGTTCCCGATAAGAACTCCGTCTTTGAATACGCCGAGCGTTATATTTGTGTTTCCTACATCTACTGCTAATAACATATCTTTCCTCAGAAGAACTCTTTGAAATAGGTCTCGAGTTCTCTAAAAAGTTCCCTCTGGTCTTTCTGGATCTGCTTTATTTTGAGCGGAGCGCCGATATTATCATAGGTCAGGTCACCTTCCTCTGAATCTGTCATCAGATGCAGGCTCCCATCATCATCGAAATACAGCTCTATGATCCCACCGATGTCCTCGGTAAAGAGCACGCACATGATCTGCAGCTCTTTTTTCACCGGATCAGGAAGTCCGTCAAAGTCCGGATTGAGGTAATATTTTTTGTTGTATGCGCTTGCTGCGCAGAGTACTATTCTATCCTGATACATGCTTATTTATGTAAGGTCGCGTATATAATAGCTTTGATCGAGTGCATACGGTTCTCGGCTTCATCGAATACTACCGAATGCGGACCCTCGAATACTTCGTCTGTTACTTCCATCTCGGCAAGGCCGTACTTTTCATTTACCTGACGGCCTATCTGTGTGTCGAGGTCATGGAACGCTGGAAGGCAGTGCATGAAGATGACTGAATCCTTCGCATAGGAAAGCGCCTTTGCGTTTACCTGATACGGAAGCAGGTCTTCAATTCTCTCTTTCCAGACTGCGTCAGGCTCACCCATAGATACCCAGACATCTGTGTAGATGACATCTGCGTCCTTGCAGGCATCCTCTACGCTCTCTGTAAGTGTTACGCTTCCACCGCTCTTCTCTGCCTGCTTTCTGCTGTAATCTACAAGCTCTTTGGTCGGGAAATACTTCTTGTTCGTGCAGGCTACGAAGTCCATTCCGAGCTTCGCGCAGGTCACCATCAGTGAATTTCCCATATTGTACCGGGCGTCGCCCATGTAAACGAACTTCACGCCTTTGAGTTTCCCAAGATGCTCTTTTATCGTAAGCATATCGGCGATCATCTGTGTCGGATGGCTTTCATTCGTAAGTCCGTTCCAGACTGGAACTCCGGCGTACTGAGCGAGCTGCTCGACTATCTCCTGTCCGAAGCCTCTGTATTCGATACCATCGAACATCCTTCCGAGTACTCTCGCTGTGTCCTTGATGCTCTCTTTTTTTCCTATCTGTGAACCCGATGGATCTAAGTATGTAGTCGTCATTCCCATATCATGTGCTGCGACTTCAAATGAGCATCTGGTCCTTGTACTCGTCTTTTCAAAAATAAGAGCTATATTTTTGCCCTTCAGATAATCGAGCTGTGAAATGCCCTTTTTCTTTTCGTCCTTGAGTCTGGCCGACAGATCGATAAGTCCCGTGATCTCATCAGGTGTCAGGTCTGTCATCTTTAAAAAATTCTTTCCGTATAAGTCCATGCGGTCTCCTTTCCTTTTCATCAGGTCTAATAATTATACATCATTTCAGTCACTTCGCGCAGCTTTTTTTGCTTTCTTCGATCTATACATCTGCTCGTCCGCTTCGTTCACTATCTCATTTACGGTTTCACTCATGCCTGGCATATGTTCTTTGTATCCGACAGAGACAGAAAACGGAACCTGCAGTTTACTCTTTTTAGCTTCTTCATCTACAGCGTCTTCAAACACATAGCAGAACCTCTGGTATGACGGCTCATCTAAGAAAACCGCTAGAAATTCGTCTCCTCCCCATCGGCCATAATACCCATTATATGTAAAAAAAGTGTTACGGATCAGGTCTGCTACTTCTTTTATCAGTTCGTCACCGACATCGTGCCCATAATTATCATTTGCTTTTTTGAGCCCGTCTACGTCAAAGAATGCTACCGCGTAATAGTCGTTCACAGTCAGCATCCTCATTTTTTCAACGCAGCTGATCCTGTTCGGAATTCCGGTAAGCTGGTCGGTATAGGCTATTTTTTCAAGCTCATCCTGCTCTGCCTGCGCACGCATATCATGGTATAGCTTGTCGACTATTCCTATGATAAGGGTAAGTATAAGAATGGCAAGTCCCACCGCTGCGTAGTCGAGCGATGTCACCTTCATAAGCGCCCGCGGGAAGCCCTTAATAGTTCTAATCCTGAGCGATACTATTTCAGTTACTGCAAAAATCATTCCGACAGTAATTCCCATAAGAAGGGAAGCTTCGAATCCGTTTTTATCTTTTCTGGCTCCGCTTATCAGAAGCCAGAGCAAAACCACCAGTAGAACGGCCAGAGTCGCCTGAAGTCCTGGCAGCGAATCACTTAGCATTATAACTCCCGTAAGTGACATACTTATCGCACCAAGTGATAGGACCGCAAGGAAGACACCAACCCAGAACACCACTTTTTTACGTATACCTTCTTCCATAACCGTGTAGACGAACCCGGTTATGGGCAGCCCAACCAGATGAATCGCATAGTATTCTGCCATCGCATTGATCCGTATATTTGTGGAAATAGCATAAAAAATCTGTTATATCCAAAATACCAGCAGCAGAGAAGAAAAGTGGCAAAGCCGATAGACATAGTCAGTATCCGGTTCTTTTTTCCGGTAACGAATATGACTCCTGCCAGTCCTATGGCTGTTCCGAGTACCATAAGGACCGAAAAGACTACGAACTCCATCCCATGTCCGATGATCGGCAAAACTCTCGCCCTGACTGTCGGTATAAGCCTATAGGCCGAATTCTGAAGACTTGGCGACCTTTCCTGTTCCCGCAGGGTCAGATTTATCCAGTTTCCCCACGCATAATCAGGAACCTCTGCTACAACAAGGATATTGCCTATTTCACGATTTTTTGCTGCCAGATCATGACCATATGAATAAAAAGTCTCCCCATCATACCCCAGATCTATCTCCGCGTTATATACTGTGAAACTTATGCTCGTATTATTATATGGTTTCACTGATGGCAGTTTGATCCTCGCTCTCAGCACATCTCCCCGCGACATTCTCCATTGATCCGGAACCAGGTTCTTCCTTGTAGTTCCATCTGTATAGGTGATCTCACCAATGATATGGTTTTCACTGAGCGTGAGATAAGGACTTCTGTCCATTCCCAGAACACTGACCGCGATATATATCAGCACAAACATGACAAGCATGAGTATGAGACTTTTTACAAATATTTTTTTACTATACTGTCGCATATCTCGTCTCCAGATTTCTACATACTACCTTGTTAGCATATTCTAAACTTAAAAAAAATGCAAGCAGTTTTCCTATACTTGACAAAAACCTCCGCAGGACTTTATACTTAAGGGAATTTTTTGCCACTAAGGAGTCTGTGTTATTAAAAAATGAAATCTCTTACTATAGGAAACGTAAAACTGGATAACCCGCTGATCCTGGCGCCGATGGCCGGTGTCACCGATCAGCCTTTCAGACGCATCTGCCACTCTATGGGCGCAGGTCTCGTATGCATGGAAATGGTAAGCGCCAAGGCCATCTGCTACCATAATAAAAATACTAAGGAGCTCCTGGAGATCGCCGGTGATGAGCATCCCGTATCGCTCCAGCTCTTTGGCTCCGATGTAGATGCCATGGTCGAAGCAACAAAGATCATCGAAGAAGTACCATATGATATCCTCGATGTGAATATGGGCTGCCCTGTTCCTAAAGTATTTAACAACGGTGATGGATCGGCCCTTATGAAAAATCCGCAGCTCGTCGGCGAAATAGTTTCTGCTCTTGTAAAAGCCACCGACAGACCTGTTACCGTAAAGATAAGGACAGGCGTAGATTCCGAGCACATAAACGCTCCGGAGATCGCACATATAATAGAAGAATCTGGTGCTTCCGCTGTCGCAGTTCACGGCAGGACCCGTGAACAGTATTACAGCGGTGAAGCCGACTGGGACATCATCCGACAGGTAAAAGAAAAAGTCTCCATTCCCGTGATCGGGAATGGAGACCTGCGTTGTGCCTCTGATGTAAAAAGAATATCTGAGCAGACCGACTGCGACGGATTCATGATAGGACGGGCAGCGAGAGGAAATCCGTGGATCTTTTCTCAGATCCTATCAGAGCTTGAGACTGGAAATCCTGCTGTCCCGCCGTCATCTGAAGAAGTCATGTCCATGCTCTTAAAACACGCCCGGATGGAGATCGAGCTCAAGGGCGAAGACCGCGCTATCCGTGAAATGCGCAAACACGCCGGCTGGTACACCGCCGGCCGCCGTAACGGCATCCGTTTCAGACGAGTTGTAAACGAGATACACACGTATCAGGAACTCGAAAACGTATGCCGTGAATTTTGTGTCGATGGGGACGCGTACAGATGACACATCAGGCCTTCTTTATCTCTACCTTATAGTTCTTATGGTCGAGGTAGAACAGGAACCTGCCGTTCTCGTTCTCACGGACTGCGACTTCTACGCCGTCACCAGCATCTGCTGCTACTGGCTTAACGGAAGCTCGCTCTGTCACCTGCTCCATGAAGTCTCTGTAGAACTCCGGTGATGACTGGGTTCCTACATAGTAGGTGTGTCCGTCTCCGTAGGCATTCTCAGTGATGACTGGTGTTCCCTTGTAGAAATCATCAGTATAGGTTCCGTCTACCGTCATATCATCGGCTTCTGCCGAAATCTGATAAGCAGGATCATCGAAATACTTCAGATCACCTAATACCTTTTTATTCTCAGCTATCAGATCCTTAAGCTCTGATAATGGTCTTATCTGGTCACAGATCAGACGGGCTTCGTACTCTTTTCCATTCCACTCGAAGTGGTCCGGCTTGTCAGGTGCTAAAGCATCCTGCTCTTCTACCCAGAGCCCAAAGACTTCCTTAAACGGACCCGGATATCCGCCCTGATAGAACAGATAGTCCTTGTCCACATATCCGGACAGAGCAGATGCTATGAAAGCCCCGCCATTTTTTACAAAATCCTCTATCTTCTTCGCATAGTCTTCTGACGCCATGAAGAGCATCGGAGCTACTACTACTTTATACTTCAACAGGTCATCGTCTGTTCCGATCACGTCTACCGGAATGTGCAGGTCAAAGAATGCCCTGTAGTAGTTCAGACACTCCTTCTGGTAGTCGAGAAGCTCTGTTGGTCCCTGGAGAGCATCTACAGCCCACCAGTTTTCCCAGTCGAAAACTATTGCGCACTCCGATGGAACTGTCGAACCGAGGATGTCGCTCATTCCCTCAAGCCTCTCGCCCAAGGCCTTGACTTCGTTATAGACTCTGGTTCCGCCAAGTCCGACCTGCTCGATCACTGAACCGTGCATGGCCTCTGCTGCGCCTCTGGCTCTTCTCATCTGGAAAAACTGTACAGTGTCAGCTCCATGTGCCACAGCCTCGAGATTTATCAGCGTCATCTGGCCAGGTCTCTTCATAGGATTTATATGCTGCCAGTTCGTGACAGACGGTGAAGACTCCATCAGCGCAAAAGGCTTCTGACCGGCGACTCCGCGGATCAGGTCATGTGCCATGGCCATCTCAGCTGGCTCCGTATCCATGTGAGGATAGCAGTCCCATGATATGAAATCCATGTACTTCGCCCAGTCTCGATAATTCAGTCCGTAGAAGAACCACATGAAATTCGTAGTGATCGGGATATCCGGTGTCACCTTTTTTATAGCATCTCTTTCAAGCCTGTACTCCTCGAGCATGATGTCAGAGTTAAAGCGCTTGTAGTCCACGAAAGCGCTCTGCACCTGGGTTATCTGCTTTCCACCCTCTGAGACAAAATTCTCATTTCTCTCATCCGGGATCATGATCTCGTCCCAGTCATAGTAGGTGTGACTCCAGAACGAAGTATTCCAGGCACGGTTCAGCTCGTCGAGAGTACCGTATTTTTTCTTCAGCCATTCGCGGAAATTCTTCTGGCAGTTGTCACAGTGGCATTCTCCGCCGTATTCGTTTCCGATGTGCCAGGCTACGATATTATCGAAGTCCTTATAGCGCTCAGCCAGCTTCTGTGCCAGGAGCGGAGCGTATTTTCTCATAGTGGGAGAAGACGGGCAGAAATTATGTCTGGCACCGTATTTCCTCTTCATGCCGGTTCCGTCGGTGCGGAGAATGTCCGGGTGGCGCTTTGCCATCCATGGCGGGGTGGCCGCGGTCGAAGTCGCGAGCATGACCTTAAAACCATTGTCCCTTACCATCTCCATTATCTTATCCAGCTTTGAAAAATCATAGGTGTCCTCGGACGGCTGGAGTGCAGCCCATGAGAAGACATTCAGAGTCAGCTCATTTATATGAGCCTCTTTAAGCAGCTTCATATCGGCTTCCCAGACCTCTTCCGGCCACTGCTCCGGATTGTAGTCTCCGCCGTACAGGAATTTCTTTACTTTCATATCATTTTTCCTTTCCATAATTCTGTCTGCGCCCGTATTTGCGCAACCGCTTTCGTTTATAGTAAAATATACCCTATTTCCGTCCATTTTTCAATAGTCAAAAATACCACTGTTCTTTGCAATTTTCTCCAGAGTTACTATTCACGGCATGCTTCTGTGTGGGTTTACGACGGACGCACTTGTGCGGACGGTTGAACCCACACAGAAGCATGCCTGTGAAGCAGGAACCTCCCCAACAACCGCAGACTTTTAGCATCGAAGATGCGGCAAACGCGCGTAAGCGCGGTTGGTCTGCGGTCTGATTGGGGAGGTGCCGTGAATAGTATTATGCCGCTTTAGTGTTACCATCAAGGCATGATAAATACATCCGAAAAGAAAGAAAAATACATAGAGATTGCCGTAACTGATGGCTATGATATGGACGCTGTGAAAAGTTCACTCGACGAGCTCGCGAGGCTTTTGGATACTGCTGGAGCTGAGAGTGTCCACCAGCTGACACAGACCATGGAGTCACCATCTCCAGCCACTTATATCGGCAAAGGAAAAATAGACGAGCTCCGTGAATTCATCGATGCTTTCGACGCAGACGGAGTCATCAGCGATGATGAGCTGACGCCCGCTCAGATGGGAAATCTCGAGCAAGCGCTGAATGTAAAAGTCATCGACAGGACTATGCTGATCCTCGATATCTTTGCGCAGCATGCCACGACCAGAGAAGGAAAGATCCAGGTCGAGATGGCGCAGCTCCAGTACAAATCCAGCCGACTTTCAGGAAGTGCCGGAGTCGCCATGTCAAGGCTCGGCGGCGGAATAGGGACCAGAGGTCCGGGCGAGAGTAAGCTCGAAACCGACCGCCGCCGCATCCGCGACCGCATTTCTTCACTCCGTAAACAGTTGAAGGAAATGGAGAAAAATCGTGAGAACACGCGAAAATCCCGCGAGAAAAATCAGATCCCGGTCTTTGCCATCGTGGGTTACACTAACGCCGGGAAGTCAACGCTTCTGAATGCGCTTACCGGTTCTTCAGTCCTTGAAGAAGACGCGCTTTTTGCTACGCTCGACCCCACTACCCGGAGAATGGATCTAGGTGACGGCTGGCAGATCCTGCTGACAGACACCGTCGGTTTTATCAGCAAGCTCCCGCATAACCTGATCGACGCTTTTCATTCCACCCTCGAAGAGGCTAAGTACGCCGACTACATCATTCACATGGTCGACAGTTCAGATCCTTCCCTCGAAAGAAATATGGACGTAGTCTATAAAACACTAAACGACCTACAAATAACCGGAAAGCCCATCCTCACTGTATTTAACAAGGACGATATAGCCGAGAACGCCCATCCGCTCTTTGACAGACACGCTGACCTCTCGGTTCATATCTCAGCGAAGACCGGTCAGGGAATCGACCAGCTGAAAAAGGCCATGAAAAAACTTCTCTTATCCGACATGACCCAGATAAAAGAAGTGATTCCATACACCGAGGGCTCGCGTCTTGAAAAACTGCACGAGACCGGACACATCATAAAAGAAGAATACCGTCCGGACGGCGTTTATGTAGAGGCCTTCATCAGATAAGTCTGCATGACTACTATTGCCGCGCAGGCTATGAAAAATACTATCATCCCGAGGTTCCCATACACAGTGCTTACGACCTTCCCGCCCGGAAGTTCCAGCCTCTGTGTATAGAACCTCGTCTTCACACAGCTGATAGTAAACACCACAAATCCTACAAGTGCCAGTCCGTAGTACGCGCACACATACACTATAAGTCCGACCGGCAGATTACTAAGGGTCAGTTCCGACGTATTTGTAACTCCAGCAAGCATCGACGGAACGACTATCCCTCCGATAAAATTCGTCGCCATATGAAGTATCAGGCTGTAGCGAAGTCTCCCGGTCTTTTCATATATCGTCCCGAATACCAGTCCCATTCCGAACGCATAGAACATCTGTGAAAAATTCCCGTGAAAAAGCCCGAATGCGAGCGCCGAGAAAAAAATCGCCGTCGTCTCACCGTATGGTCTCAGTCTGTCAATAAGAGTTTTTCTGAAGGTAAACTCCTCGATCATCGGAGCGAGTACTACCAGGAAAAGTATCCTGATCCAGAGCGGACCGACAGTCGCCATGGACTGGGCTCCTGAAGTCGTCTGCACATTTGACGACAGTTGTGAAAAAAGCCACAGTATAAGCTGCCCCATAATCGAGCCCAGCATCACCGCAAAAATCCCCGATGGAATGGCTTTGAGAAAATTCCGTCCCCCGAGCTTTTTGTCAGGAGGAGGCTCCGGAGTTACTTTTCTTATGATAAAAAGTCCTACTGGAAATCCGATCAGATACTCTGGAAGCATAGCCACAAGCCAGAAGCCGATCGGGTTATCTGGCACTCCCGGAAAGAATTTTTTCACGAGGAATGCGACAATCAGCTGTGACACTGCGGAGAGTACGATGATAAGCGCCATTCCGAAACCGATCTGTGAGATTTTGCTGCGGATCAGCTTCAGATCCCCGGTAAAGCTGTCAGTCGAAGGCTTCGCCGGTCTTACCTTCATGTCCTCCATGACCAGCGGAGTGATCCCGAATAATACCACTGATATCGTCAGATTCAGAAGCGCACAGTACGGAATCTCCTCGAGCATCCTGTCATGCATATAACCTGCCATCACCAGCAACAGGATATCCGGTATCATGCCGAAATAGATAAAAATGACCTGAACCAGCTGACGGACAACCTTATCCACTGACTTCGGGACAGACGAATCGAGAAATACGCTTACCAGAGTCGCATACATATCTGTCGTCAGAAGAAAACAGAAGCTTGCCAGAAGAAATCCAACCGACGGTCTGAAGAGTAACGCCACTATGATGACCGATGGGAGCAGGTCGAGAATACAGTTCACCGTTCCTGAGATCAGTGAAAAGAAAAGCTTCTTCCATGGACTTTCCGGTATCATCAGGAAAAATCCCATCCTGGTGTCCTCTGCAAGCGGGTTCCCAAGCGAACGCCAGAAGACGAGCATCATAAGTATAAGTATCGAGGCTAACGCCCCGTTTACATTCCACTGCGCATTTGCAAACAGTCCGCCCAGTACGGACAGTGCTATATATGTCACAGAAGTCTTCGTCAGGATTCCATGTCCGGACTGCCGAAATCTGTTATGCATGGCTTTAAAGAAAAATACCGACGCTCCCCAGCCATGGCCGATGCCTTCATTTTCTCTTGAAGTATCTGAGCGTTTCCTTTCTTTTCCAGTCGCCACTCCGACACGGGAATTCGAAGCCTTCTCGATAGTCCTTGCATTGTCGGCAGTTTTTTCTATAGCTGATTCGTAGAAGTCCGCCTTCTGATGATATATCAGAAAGACTATGCCCGCTGCAACCGCTGTAGAAAGTGCCGCATATATCACAGAAGCTGCATAGTGGCCGGTCATAGCTGCAATGACTATCCCCTTGAGCCAGCCATATACCGGGATCTGGTTCGTCCCTCTGGCATTCAGGATCCGTTCAGCCGCCTGTATCGCTGATATGTCCCCGTCTTTTGAATACGCATATGAAGCCAGAATCAGAACGGCCGCCACCACTATCACCATATATCTCAGGTTCTTCTTCAGGGCCGGGTATTTTTCGCATTCTAGATAAAAATACGTCTGAAGCAGCTTCGCTGTCGTAAAAGTCAGGATCCATGCTATCACCAGCATCACCGACACAAATGCGCCGACTCCCATATACTCAGTCATCTGCACATTCATAAACACGACGTAAAGCGTCAGAAATACGAAGGTTCCCATCCTCGTAAAAAGTCTGAACATAAGCACAGACTGCGGTTTCAGCGGCGATGAAAAAAGCAGCGTCACATCTGCCGGAAGAAAAATGCTTCCGCCCTTATCTGCCGTTCCGATAAAAAACAGTATCAGGATAATGACTCCGGCCGCTGTAAAAAGATATAGAAATTCTTCTCCTTTAAGTCCGGAAGACTTCAGGATCTGCCCGAATGAATCTGTCGGTTTCTCCTTTTTCTCTTTCTCAGGATTCTTCGCTTCCTGCTCTATGCGGTTCTCCTCGGCCTTGTCAGCAGTGCTTCCGGCGATCTGGCCGACTCCGATTCCGCCAACCACGCACACTGCAATGAAAATGATCACCCAGCTCCTGAAGAGCTTTCTTATCTGATTGACAAAGGAATGCCAGGCGTAATAACCCAAAAGTCTCATTCGCCACCACCTTCCGTGATGTCGAAAAACAGCTCCTCGAGTGTCTTTCCCGTCGCATCAACTTCTGCCTTTGTCATATCTGCACAGAGCACTCCCTCTTTCATGATGAGTACCTTGTCCCAGAGCATATCCACACTGTCGATGATATGCGTGCTGACGATCACGGTCTTTCCGGAAGCCCTCTCCTCTTCTATGATCTCCTTGAGTCTCTTTATAGCATGCGGATCCAGGCCTATCATAGGCTCGTCCATTATGACGATCTCCGGATCTGGCAGAAGTCCAAGGCACAGATTTACCTTCTGCTGCATTCCCTTCGAGAGCTCGTCTCCGAATTTTTTGCCTTTATCAGTCAGCTCAAAATCCTCGAGTAACTTTGCCGCCCTATCCTTATAGTCGGTTAGCTTATAAGCTCTCGCCAGAAACTCCAGATGCTCGTTTACAGTCAGGTTCGGATAGAGCGCCGGCATCTCCGGTATGTATCCCATTCTGGCCCTGGCTTCGGGCGTTTTATTCACTATCCCGTCGAGAGTTATCTCTCCGGTGTATTTAAGGAATCCGATTATAGATTTGAAAAGTGTACTCTTCCCCGCTCCGTTCGGTCCCAGTAGAACTGTCACCGTCCCCGGCTCCAGCGTGAAGCTCACGTCATTTACGGCGACAGTCTTCCTGTACTTCTTCGTTACATGCTCTGCCTTTAACATATTCAGGCTCCTCCTTAAGGCTTTGTTCAAGTCGTTTGAAGTATTGTAGCATGTATGAGAAAAATGTCAAGTCAGACATACCCATACAATCCCCTTACATGAACCTCGCCGGAATCTACTGCCACAATGCTGCCGTCATCTTTTCTGATAAGAAGTTTTCCCTCTGAATTCATCTCAAGCGCCACGCCCTCGAAGTCGTGGGGCTGATGAACTACTTTTACACGGCGGTCTTTATTCGCGAGCCTGCTGTTATAGCTGTCGAGGATTCCCTCCAGACTTCCGCCATCTGAGCTGAACACTTCATAGTGCTTTAAAAAATGCTTCCAGATAGCCTCAGTTATCGCCTTTCTCGAGGCCTGCTGCCCGGATAGCTCCAGATCAAGTGAGGTCGCCATGCCCCTGATATCCGGCGCGAAATCATCTTTTTTCTGGTGGACATTTACTCCTATCCCGCAGACTACCTGCTTCGCATGCCCGTTCTCTGCTTCCATTTCTGTCAGGATACCGCAGATCTTCTTTGAAGATATCAGCACATCGTTCGGCCACTTGATCTGAGTCTTTAGTGGGTAGAGCTCCTCCACAGCCTCAGCCACTGACACTCCGGCTATTATCGTAAGTCTAGGCAGATGCTCCATCGGAATCCCGTCAGGATAGATCAGCATACTGGTCGCCACCGACACTTTTTCTGGCGAGATCCAGGTATGTCCACTCCTACCTCTGCCTGCCGTCTGTGTACCGGCAGAGATCACAGTAAAGCCTGCCGCACCATTGTCACCCTCTCGCTTTGCCTCGAGGTTAGTCGAATCTATTTTTTCAAAATATTTAAATATTGGTTTCATCTGTCAGAATCCCTGTCATTTCACCCTGACGCTTATCTTCACTGTCTTCTTGGTACCATCGGCGAACCTGAATGTACCCTTGATGGTTGTCCTGCCCTTTTTCTTTGCACGGATGACCATACCTGAAACAGCAGCCACCTTCTTATTGCATGAGGACCATGTCACCTTTGTCAGAGCCGAAGGAGAATGCGTCGAATAGGATATTCCCTTACGGGCGCCTTTCTTCAACGTCACAGATTTCGGGCTTACCGTGACCTTGTACGAGGACGTATCCTTTTTCACAGTGTCACTGCTTTTCCCGGTATCTGTGTTCGAGGCGGTATCGTCTGTTTTCCCTATTTCCGAAATATCCCTTTTGCTGCCGGAATCACCGATGGATGTCCCGCCATCTGTGCTGCATACAGGGCGCCCATAGCTGTCCCAGTAGCTGTCTGGTATATGCCCATAGTAATCATCTGCCCGAAGGGTCGAATCACTCACATTGAAGTAGGTGTACTGGATATTACTTCCATCAGGATATGTATTAGAGCCGCCGTTCCACAGCGGGTCATCATAGGTGACATCTACGTTGTACCATTTCCCGCCGAGATATATCTCATTCCATTCATGCGAGCTGCTTGTGATGGAAATGGTCGGCGCTCCAAGAGCATTCATCAGAACAGAGAACGCTGCTGAATATCCGGCACACACGGTAGTGTCACCGATCAGTGAGCTTGCCGAGGACTGCTTCGACAGGGAATCACTTCCATCCCAGGTGAGCCTCTTCGCAAGGGCATCATGGATTATTTTTTCCTTTTCGACAAGTGTGGAGGCTGATGTCGTCTGTGCGAGCAGTGACTGGATGGTATTCCGGAATGTCTCCTTTGCTGCCTGACGGGCAGAACCTGACTGATATTCGCGCAGCACATCGATCGAGGCAGTACCGCTTTGCACGCTGCCGGAGCCCGTGCTATATGAATAGTGTACACTATTGCTTATGAAGAAATACTGTGCTTCAGTCTCCGTCCATATCCGCAGGACATTGGTCAGCTGCTCAATGGTGAGCCCGGAATACGGTGCTTTTATCTCTGTGATATTGTCACTGCTTTCCATTGCCTTGTTCGCAGCAGATGTCATCCCACTGTACAGCTTTTTCTCGCTGGCATTCATCTTATTGTAAAAGTAGTCGTCCGAGTAAACAGACCAGTTCGTTGCTGCCTCTGCCTGAAGGCCCGATGCCGGGATGCTTCCAGCAATAATGGTGACTGCCGCAAGCATTCCGGCCAGTATTCTTTTGATTCTCATAGGTTTCTCCTTATTTTTGAAAAAAATATGGCAACGTACCTGGTGATACGCTGCCATACAAAACGGGTTCCGGGATTATCTGAAGAGCAGTGCATTCCTGTTCATTTACAGGAAATAATTGCTGTATGAATTACTGATTCCTGCAATTGCACTCATAAGGTCACCTCCATGATCTATGTGTGTACTTTGACTAAATTGTAACATGATTTGCAGGGGTCGGCAAGATGCTTTTTTCAGAATGCCGATGCCGCCATCCTCTCATGGCCGCCGTGATCAGACCGGCACGTCGCGATGCTCGACCGACGTCGAAAATACTATGAGTGTCTTCGTATGGCCGTACTTCTGGAGCACATTTATAAGATGATCGAGCTCCTCAGTCCGCTTAAATGCAACCTCTATAATCATCGAATAGTCGCCGGTCACGCAGTTGCACTCGATCACATTCGGGATCTCTGCAATGAAATCATAAAAATCCTGCTTATCCTTCGGGTCGACCTCGAGATTCACGAAGGCCTTGATATTGTAGCCGAAATACGACAGGTCAACTGATGTATGATATCCCGTAATGATTCCATTCTCACGAAGCTTTTTGATACGTGTAGACACCGTAGGTGATGTGAGATATAGCTCCTTTGCAATTTCCTTCACTGACATTCTTGCATTCTTCATAAGCAGCTCGATTATTTTCCTGTCAGTCTCATCAGGTGTGTAGGTCTCTGCCATTTTTCCTCCTACAGAACACATATCAGTTCAACTGATGCCTGATATAGTTCTGATAAACAATATAAAATTTCAAGAGATATATTTTTATTTTATTTTGCAATATTCACCTGTTTTTGTCAATGCTTCGCAATTTATTTTATGTCTTTTAATTCGTGATGAATCGTGGTAAACTTCACATCAGAGAAACAAAGTTGTTGATGCAAAGGCGCATCGGTGATACGGACGTATCGCTGGTGCGCTGTTTTTTTATAGAAAATAGCATCGGAATACAGGAAGAAGGTCCACTATGGTAAAAACAAGACTTGAAGCAGATTCGATTGGCAGCATGATGATCCCGGCAGACGCATACTACGGAGTTCAGTCACTTCGTGCTAACCGCAACTTCAGGATCACCGGCCAGCACATGAGCGATGAGTTCCTTCGCAACCTCGCAATGATAAAAAAGGCCGCAGCCATTACGAACTCACATACAGGTGACCTTTCTTCTGAAAAGGCCACTGCGATTGAGAGAACCTGCGATGAAATAATCGCCGGTTATATGAAGGATGCTTTCATTGTCGACCCGATTCAGGGTGGTGCCGGCACCTCGGCCAACATGAACATGAACGAGGTCATCGCTCACCGTGCTTCCGAAATTCTTGGCGGCAGTAAATCAGAGTACACAGTTCATCCGAACGACGATGTCAACATGGGTCAGTCCACGAACGACACAATCCCGACAGCAGGCAGGATGACGGTCCTCACTCTTTCAAAGCCTATGCTCAGCGAGCTTGGGCGACTCTACAGAGCACTTGAAGAAAAAGCATATGAATTCAGAGATGTGATAAAAATGGGCCGCACACAGCTCCAGGATGCGGTTCCTATGACGCTTGGTGATACTTTTCACGCATATGCTACAATGGTAAAGCGTTCTGCAAAAAGAATTGAAAAATCACTCGACGAAATGAAATCAGTAAACATGGGTGGAACCGCAATCGGAAGCTGCATCAACGCTTCCCCATACTACGTGGAAAACATTGTACCTGTCCTGTCAAAAGTCTCCGGACTCCCACTCGTCCAGGCTGATGACCTCTTCGATGCTACCGAAGATCTCGACGGATTCGTCGCTGTATCAGGAGCAATCAAGGCCGGAATGATGTCCATCTCCAAGATGTGCAACGACCTGAGACTCCTGTCAAGCGGCCCACGCTGCGGGCTCCATGAGATAAACCTTCCTGCAAAGCAGAACGGCTCATCCATCATGCCGGGCAAGGTAAACCCTGTAATCCCTGAGGTCGTGACTCAGGTCACCTTCCTCGTGGCTGGACATGACACCACTATCATGATGGCTGCCGAGTCAGGACAGATGGAACTCAACGCTTTCGAGCCTGTGACCTTCCATCAGCTTTTCGAATCGATCACAGCTGTGACCGGAGCTATCAAGACTCTCGTGAACAACTGCATCCTCGACCTCACCGCGAACGAGGATCACTGCCTCGAGCTTGCAGAGGGTTCTACCGGAATCGCAACCGCACTCAGCCCGAAGGTCGGATATCAGAAGGCCGCAACTATCGCCAAGACTGCCCTGCACGAAGGAACCTCCGTCCGTGAAGAAGCCGGGAAGACAGGACTCTTCACAGAAAAAGAGCTCGACACCCTTCTCGACCTCTCTAAGGCGATCGGAAAGAGCAGCGAGCTCCGCGAAGCACTATAAAAAGATGAAAAAGGTGACGGGTCCCTTTTTCATCTCAGATCAGATCGGCGAGCTCGAGTACGAGCTTCTCAGTCTTCTTCCAGCCAAGACATGGATCGGTGATAGACTTTCCGTAAATTCCCTCGCCTATCTTCTGGGCGCCGTCTTCGATGTAAGACTCGATCATAAGACCCTTGACGATTTTGCGGATGCCTTCAGATACGTGACAGCTGTGCATTACATCCTTTGCGATACGGATCTGCTCCAGGTACTTCTTTCCGGAATTCGAATGGTTGCAGTCTACGATGATAGCCGGATTCTTCAGTTCCGGATGCTTCTTGTACTGCTCGATGACTCCGATCAGATCCTCATAATGATAGTTCGGATGATTTCTGCCGTACTTATCCACGTAACCACGCATGATGCAGTGCGCATACTGGTTTCCTGTCGTATGCGCCTCCCAGCCTCTGTAGATGAAGGTATGCGGATTCTGCGCTGCGATGACTGAATTGATCATGACAGAAATGTCTCCGCCTGTAGGGTTCTTCATGCCAGCCGGGATTCCGATGCCGCTTGCCGTGAGCCTGTGCTCCTGGTTCTCAACAGAGCGGGCTCCGATTGCTACATATGAAAGCAGATCAGATAAGTATCTGTGATTTCCCGGATAGAGCATTTCCTCTGCGCAGGTAAAGCCTGTCTCTTCAACCACTCTCATATGCATATGTCTGATGGCTACGATCCCGCCGAGCAGATCAGCACCCTTCTCTGGATCTGGCTGGGTGAACATACCCTTGTATCCAAGTCCTGTAGTACGAGGCTTATTAGTATAAACCCTCGGGATCATGAAAATCTTATCCTTCACTTTTTCCTGGAGGCCGGCAAGACGGTTCATATAATCGAGCACCGAATCCTCATTGTCTGCCGAACAAGGTCCTATGATGAGAAGGAGCCTGTCGTCCCTCCCTGTAAAAATATCGAAGATCTCCTGATCTCTCTTTTCCTTTAATTCCTTCAGGTCTGCCCTCAGAGGGTATTCATCCTTTATCTCCTGCGGCGTCGGCAGTTTTCTGATCATCTCCATCTGCATTTCCATGTCAGTAATCTCCTTTGCTTTTTTCAAACTCCCTAAAGTATATGACTAGAGAGCGGATAAATCAAGTAAAGTTACTGTTCACGGTGTGCCCTCAGAAGCAGTGCACGCTAAGAAAAGCCTGCATTTTACTGTATGCAGGCCTATTCATACTTAAATAAAAACAAAG
>ONIH01000044.1 GCA_900317825.1 uncultured Lachnospiraceae bacterium
CCTTCCTCGATATTATCTTCATCGAGGGCATAGATGATCTTCGGGAATGCCGGAGTGACCCAGACACCTTTTTCGTTCTTGATGCCCTGGATACGCTGTCTGAAGACCTCCTTTGCCAGACGCGCCAGGTCGTCCCTGGTCTGTCCCTCCGGTACTTCATCGAGATATATGAACATAGTCACGAACGGTGTCTGTCCGTTCGTAGTCATCAGAGTAACGAGCTGATACTGGATAGTCTGGATACCAGATTCGATCTCAGACTGGAGACGGCAGTCGACTATCTTCATGATCTTCTCTTCATCCAGGTCATCGCCGATGGCCTTTCTCTCCTCTATGACCTGCTTCTTCAGCTTCTGGCGGGATACATCTACAAACGGAGCCAGGTGCGCCAGTGAAAACGACTGTCCGCCATACTGGTTCGAAGCTACCTGAGCCACGATCTGTGTCGTGATGTTGCAGGCGGTGTAGAAGCTCTTCGGCTTCTCGATCATGGTCTCAGAGATGACCGTACCGTTCTGGAGCATATCCTCGAGATTGATCAGGTCGCAGTTATGCTCTCTCTGAGCAAAATAGTCGGCATCGTGGAAGTGGATGATGCCTTCCTTGTGCGCCTTTACGATATCCTCCGGCAGAAGAACACGGTTCGTCAGATCCTTCGATACCTCGCCTGCCATGTAGTCTCTCTGGGTGGAGTTTATCACAGGGTTCTTGTTAGAGTTCTCCTGCTTCACCTCTTCGTTCACCTGGTCTATAAGCGCCAGAATGCCATTATCCGTGGTGTTAGACTTACGGCTCAGCTCTCTCTTATATCTGTATCTGACATACTTCTGGGCAACCTCATAGCAGCGCATCTCCATGATGCCCTTCTCTACCATATCCTGTATGTCCTCGACATTCACCGCATGAGATGACTCTGCCACCTGCTTTGCGATGCTGTCTGCGACTGCCTGAACCTGTGCGTGATTCAGCTGGTGGATAGGGTCTACTTCCTTATTCGCCTTCTCGATGGCATTTGTGATCTTCACCTCATCAAAGTGCACTTCACGGCCATTACGCTTTATCACGTTTGTCTTTACCACGATACTGTCCAATTCTTAAACCTTCTTTCCTCAATAATTCCGGGCAGAAGCCCGATAGAGTAACCCCTCTGTAGTGGATTCTTAAAACAACTAACTGTAGTAATCTTTTTATTCCAAAAACACTATATCTTGTGTCGCGTATAATATAATAATACATCCGTGTGGAGATTAAAAGACCTTTGTGAAAGTCTTTATTTTCTAAAAAATCAGACATCAGAGCTGTAAATCCGTCAGCTCAACGCTCACCCTCAAATCAAAACGTGGCCTAGGCTATTACCTCAAAAACTAAAAAAGAGGAACCGCCTGCCCTCATTCGGTAAACGGTTCCTCTCGTTTAATCTCTTAGTTACTTAAAGTCTCTCTGGAACACTAGCCACTGCTCCCGAGACTTATATACTGGTTGATAAGTCTATGACCCGACAGCTCTTCTGACGTGCTCAGATCCTGCCAAAATGTCCGACCTTTTCTCTACTCGGATCTCTTCTCACTAAGTGTAGCTGTACTATAAGCTCATCCGGTGAGAGCTGACATAGGTGTTTGTATCCTGAAGTTTAATGAGTTTCATACTTTATATAAAACCTGAAGTTTTCTGCTCACCGCCTTCTCGTGTGCTTTGTTTCTGGAAGCCTTCCTCTGTTTCTCTATGTCTGTATGTTAGACCTTTCGGCGTCTAAAGTCAAGCAGTTCTTTCTGATTTTTCTATTTTTTGTAAGAAGTGCACAATTATTGTCAGTTATTTTTGTATATAATTAACTATTGACAAATACATTAGTCCTTGTATTCTTCGACCACAGGTACCAGTCCGTGCCTCTTAGCTGCTTCTACAGCCGCGTTCTTCTCGCTTTCCGGCACATCTATGTAGTAGATGTCACGGTCTACCTGATGCCCGACCGCGAAGTCGCGTGGATCGACCATCCCGCCGATCCCATTCGGAGATACTGAATCACCGAAATAGTGGCCTGACGACACGTGCTTTATGCCATCATCTTTCAGGGCTTTCTTTATTTTTTTCCAGGTGTCTTTGTCCTTTTTCTGGTATATCGTAGTTTTCTTCTCAAACATGTTGCTCCTTCACCAGTAATTGCTGCATCAGTTCGCTTACACCGCCGGCCAGATCCTCGACCCGTTTTACGCGCACGAAGTTCTCGCCGTAGAGGCGCTTAGCGTTCTTCACATAGAGGTCCGGCCCTGTAAAAATGGCTCCGCATACCGTACCGTTCTCACGAATTTTTTTAATGGACTGCTCTGTGTCCGAAAGCCCGGTTTCTCCACCGTAACCGTGCATGAAGACGTCCTTCCCTTCTGGCGGCACTTTAGTCGAGTCTGACGGATTGGCATCTGTCATTATAAGAAAAATCCTGTGGCCTCCCTGCCCCGCGTCAGACTCCATGAGCCTACCGGCGAGCGAAATAGCGAGCCCGTCCCGGTTCCAGCCTGCCGCCGAATACTGGAAGATTCCACGGTCATCATTACTTTCATAGCTTTTAAGTATCTGAAGAACGGTGTAACCGCGCAGCGAATGAAAATCCATTATCCGGCAGCGGATGTGCACGCCTTCTAACGCCTTCGCTATGACGTAGGCCTGCGACGCTATCTGCACCTGGGCCGCGCTCCTCGAAGCCGAAGCATCGAGAAGCAGGTCCACAGTCAGTGAACTCTCGACCTCATCCCCAGGCTTCTCGAATATCTCAGTATCGTCTAAGACCGGCATCCTCCATGCTTTCTCTGCTATCAGCCTGCCCGCCTTCGTCTGCACCGGCAGCGGTTCCATAAAAGCAGACAGCACGCTCTCGAGCTCAGATGAGAGTTTTTTCACTGCACCCTCGATCAGCGTGAAATTTTTTTTATAAAAATCGTGGTTTTTGTCTATCTGCTCCTTCGTCTGTTCATCGACTAAGGCAGCCTCAGAGACGCCGCCGTCAGAGGGCTTGTGCGTACCGGCGACCCAGAGGTCACAGAGCTCGTGAGTACCCTTGCAGAGCTCGTTTTTAAGCATTTTCATCTCTTTGTCTGAGAGGATGCACGGTCCGAAGCAGGCTTTGATGTAATCGGTATCAGCGTCACTTCGTCCTGACACATGCTTGTCCCGGATGCTGCCAGAACCGCCGGCTCCGTATCCGGACACTATGTCCTGCCGATTCAGAAGCGAATCCACATGCTTATACTCATGGCGCATCAGAACCGAGAGAAAATCCTTCATCGGACCGGCCGCAGCCTTCACGTGGTCTGCGTCCATCCTGAAATCAGAGAAGTGAAACCCCTCCATCAGGAGGATCTTCAGGTGCTCCACGATGTCGAGTGTGTCTGCCTTTTCATCCTCATATTCTACAAGCGTCAGGATTTTTTTCTCATGGAAAGACAGGTGAGGGGATTTTTCTCCAGCAACAGAAGCCCAGTGCGCACGCGTCACCGAGATGACAGAGGTGTCGTTTACCATCATCTGCTGTCTCGAAAGGCTCCCTTCATTCTCACAGAATTCCCTCGCGTATTCGTATCTGAGGCTTCTTAGCACCGGGCGATGTGGAAACTCCTTATGGTAAAGCCAGTTCTCGAGGCAGAGCCACACCACGGCATCGTAATCGTCAGCCTTCGAAGCCCCCGAATACGATAAGAAAAATGCATTCAGCGCGTCAGTATCCAGCCACTTCTGGGACAGCCCGATCACGAGATTCATATAAAAAACCGGCTCATCCCGCCTCACCGCAAGAAACGGCGGATAGGTCCCGTACTTTCCAGAAGCATCCCAGACTATGTTCAAGGCTCTCTTTTCGCCCTGACTGTAGTGACGTTCGACCATCAGCCAAACACTTCCTTTGATGTGAGTTCTTCAGGGATCCTGGCCTTTATCACATCGTGGATCAGCTGCTCTTCGTAGGTGTCAAAGCTCTTGTCGACTATGGTCATCCGGAGAGCCTCTCCTAAACTCAGGCCGTTCTGAACCAGTTTAAGGGAATCGAGCATTCCACGCAGATCAACAGATCTCTCTGAGACTTCCGAGTGTGAAGCCTTATCCTGAAGCTCATAGAACAGTTCGATAAACTGGCTCTCGATATCTGAATTTATGCCTGGATAAGAAGCATCTATGAGCTTCTTTAAATCAGCTTTTTCGATAAGAGGCATGCTAAGCACTGCAAAACGGGACACCAGAGCCTCGTTTAACTCCCTCGTCCCCGCATAGCCATAGTTCATCGTCCCGACGAAACGGGCAGCCGGACTCACGTGGATCCTCTCATAGCCAGGCACATCGATTATCCGCCTGAAGTCAAGAGTCGAGTGGAGTACAGCCATGGCTTCATTCTTTGCCATATTTATCTCATCTAAGACGCCGAAACCTCCGTGCACCGCGCACTCATAGACCGGACCCGGTCTGAAAACGACCTTCTGTCCGTCGTATGTATCGGTTCCGATCAGATAGGCGGCGTCTACATTTGCATGGAAGCTGACGTTCCACTGCGGACGTCCGAATACAAAGGCCAGACAGTCGGCAAGGACATTTTTTCCAGTGGCCTTGGGACCTGTAAGGAGCAGGTTCTCGCCGGAAAGAAGAGCTGCCACCGCCCTTTTCCAGACCTCCGGGCCATAGTAGATGTGGTCAGGAGATGGGATCCTGTCATCCTCATCACAGTCGTATTTTGTCCGGAACTCTTTTACTTTTTTTATCATGTCAGACGGAAGGCCGGCCTCGGCAAGCATCCCGTCTGCGGTCATTTTTTCATTACTCATAATCCATCACCAGAAACATCGGCTTAACAGCCACTACTTCGTCATACTCCTGTTGCGACACCTGAACGGTGTTATTCAGTTTCTTTAAGTCGTCTTTAACTATCTCAAAGGCTTCATCAGCAGTCTCGGCACGCCCCATCCTGATGGCACGGACCATTCGCTCGAGCACTATAGGATGCGCGTACTGCGCCGGGAGCGGGAACCCCTTCAGGTGCCTGATGTAGTTGTCGCTGTCCTTCAGTGCCGCCTGCCACTCGGCTTCGGCTGTTTTATTATTCCGCTTTCTCGTGGGAAGAACCCCGGTCGCCATGACAGTAAACAGAAAGGCTATGCCGAAGATAACGAAGTAAATGGCGGCAGTCCCGTGGTGATTTGCGATCAGTACGACGCCTAAGGCCATGGCAGCTATGGCTATTGAAAAAATGACCCAGGCCAGGATCTTATAGGTAACACTTATGCCCGCGAGAGTCCTCTTCTGTTTGGCGGCTGCGGACAGATGCTCATAGATGGCCGGCTTCTGCTTCAGGTCGTCCTCGTATTTTCTAAGGGACTGGATGGTCTCCTGAGCGGTCTTCGATAAGTCTTTCTTATACTTTTTCTTCTCCTCTAGTTCCTCACGCTTTTTAGCCTGCTCCTCTTTCACGCTGTGAGTCGGGATCTCCGGGTGGCTGCGCTCGATCTGGCTCAAGAGAATGTCGACGTTCTGCTCGTACTTGAAGTTACACTGGAACTCCTTGCCGTTGCGCAGATGCACGACCAGGTAAGCCATAGAACCGAACATTCCCTTGCCTGAAAATCCGCCCTTGCTCATGGCGACACGCTTCCAGACACGCTCTATGTCCTGCCACTCGGCGTAATATCTGCGGTCTATAAAAAAGCTGTTAAAGTAAAGTGCACGTGTCCCAAGTCCGCAGCCCTCTATTTTTGTCGAGGATTTTTTGTCGACAGAAAGGGTGTCCGGATCTAAGACGTGAGTTCCTTCCATGGATGGTTTAAATAGCATTTCGATCATCTCCTATATACAAAAAATGGCGGGGAGCCTTCCGGCCCTCCGCCACTATTATACCATACTTTTTCAATTGAGTTCAGTTTATGCGTTTGCTTTTCTGAAGTCCGGTTTGTGGATCATCTTCTGGAAAAGTGCAAGGCATACAACTGCGAAGATGATACCTACAGGATAAGCCACCGCAGTGTTCAGCTTCAGAGCCGGAATAGCTCCGAGGCACTCAGGTGCCATCATGAAATAGGTAGATGTAACTGCCGACATGAATACTGCCGGAACAGCTGCGATCCAGTAGTTCTTGCCCTCCATAGCGAGGAACGAAGCACCGCACCAGAGAACGAGCATTGCGAGTGTCTGGTTCGACCATGAGAAATATCTCCAGATGATCGTGTAGTTCAGAAGACCGAATGCCTGGCCGAAACCTAAGAAGCATCCAACTGCGAAGCAAGGTAGGCAGAGCTTTAATCTGTTGATGGCTTTCTTCTGATCGAGTCCGATCCAGTCGGAAAGAGTGAGTCTTGCAGAACGGAAAGCTGTATCACCAGAAGTGATAGGGCAGACAACTACACCGATCATGGCGAGTGCTACACCGATACTTCCCATTGTGGTCTTGCAGACATTATAGATGGCTGCTGGCTGACCAGCGGCTAGCGCCTGTGAGAGTCCTGTGTTTAATCCGCCTGTCACCTTGTACATTGAGACACCGGCTGCGGCCCAGATCAGGGCGATGATACCTTCGGCAACCATAGCGCCGTAGAATACGAAGTGTCCCTGCTTCTCACTCTTCAGGCAGCGAGCCATCAGAGGCGACTGTGTCGAATGGAATCCTGAGCATGCACCACAGGCTACCGTGATGAACATGAAGCTCCAGATAGGAGTGTGATCAGGATGCATATTGTAGAAGTGTGTCCAGATCTCCGGTGTCGTAAAGCCATGTGCCGGAAGACCGATAGCTACGCCGATTGCCATGATGATAAGGCAGATACCGAAGATCGGGTAGATCTTTCCGATGATCTTATCGATTGAGATAAACGTAGCGATTAAGTAATAAGCAAAAATGATAATGAGCCAGGTAACTGTCGAAGCGAATACTCCGCCGTTTCCGACGTGTTTCGGATCGATAAGCTCTACCAGGAGGCCTGCAGGTCCAACGGCGAATACCGTACCTACCATGATCAGCAGTACGACTGAGAAGAATCTCATGATCCACTGCATCGTCTTGCCAAGGTAAATTCCCGTAACCTCGGCGATCGAATCCCCGTTGTTCCTTTCTGAAAGCATGCCAGAAAAGTAATCATGTACACCACCGGCAAAGATAGTACCGAAGGTGATCCAGAGGAATACGACTGGTCCCCAGAGAGCACCCTGAAGGGCGCCAAAGATAGGTCCGAGTCCAGCGATATTAAGAAGCTGTACTAAGAACATCTTCCATTCCGGCATGACCACGTAATCGACTCCATCGTTTATCCGTACCGCAGGAGTCTCTCTGTCGTCCGGTCCGAATGTCTTCTCTACTAGCTTACCATAGGTAAAATAACCGCCTATGAGGATGATAAGACATATGAAAAAGCTTATCATATATAACACTTCCTTTCGTTTACATACTTTTGACTAACACTCAGCCACCGTGGCTTTGTGCATAATTCACAAAAGCAGGCCTTGCTTTTCCTTTTCGAATCCATTATAGTGCACAAGAAAGTAAAATTCAAGAGAAAGTTAGTTGTTCATATTGCACAAAAAACTAAAGCATTTTAATTTTACAGAAAATTACAATTTCAGAAATCTGTTGTTAATCCAATTCACCTGAAAGTCGCTCATAAAGCCTGTACCAGTGCTGGACAGTATTCTCCAGGAAAAAATAGTGTGCCAGGTAAAATGCAAGAAGCACGAGAAATCCTAAGAAGATCGGTCCTGATGCAAGTAGCGTATCAGGCAGGAAAAGCACGATTCCGAGTGCAAAGAGCGTTATGACTATAGTAAAAAACACCACGATCAGATGCACCAGCCTCTCATGCTGCAGGAACTGTATCTTCTGCAGATGAATCCCAAGCATTTTCTTCACTTCATCTGGCGAATGCTCACTCGAGAGGAAGTCCTCTACCTTTGCCTGGTGCTCTCTCGCCCATTTTTTTACATTGATGCCGTATTTATCTTCCATAATCTATCCTTATAAGTGTAAGTCCTTCCGGCGGTGCCGTAGGGCCGGCCGCCTCCCGGTCTTTTTTCTCAAGTGCTTCCTTTATAAAGCCCCGTTCTCTCTGCCCGCTTCCGACCAGGATCAGGCTCCCAGCAATGATGCGGACCTGGTTATAGAGGAAACCGTTTCCTTCGACACGGATCGTGATGACGTCCCGCTCGTCCCTTTTTACCGAGATGGAATGGATGGTCCTGACAAAAGTGTTCGTCTGCGACTTTATCGAAGCAAAGCTTGTGAAATCGTGCTCTCCGACAAGCGCCTGCGCCTCTTCGTCCATCAGCCCTTCATCCAGCTTCCTATGAAAAAAATACGTGTATCTCGAAAGCAAAGGGTCCGGAAATGTCCTGTTCAGGATCCGGTACTCGTAGACCTTGTTCGTCTTCGCAAACCTCGGGTGAAAATCAGCCGGAACTTCCTCAGACTGCTGGATCACGATGTCCCGTGGAAGCCGCTCGTTTAATGCGAAAGCCACTTTTGACGCAGGCATCCTCGTGTCCGCGTCAAACACCGCGACATTCCCGAGCGCGTGTACGCCCGAATCTGTCCGGCTCGCCCCGATAGTCTGGATCTCATTCCCGAACAGGTCAGAAACCGCCTGATTTAATTTTTCCTGTATCGTAATGCCGTTCGGCTGGACCTGCCACCCGCAGTAATCCGTGCCGTCGTATGCCACTGTCAGCTTTATTCTCATAAAAAAATAATAGCACACGCTTGTCATCACAGGCATCCCGGCAGTGAATGGAACAGTGGCTTATGCAAAGCCAAAGACGAAGGAATACGTGGAAGTTCCCCCGACAGGGATCGACTACAATGGAGCCGATTTTAATAATATCAGCGAATACACTGAGGCCGGCGGCTATCATATAAAGCTGCAGAAAGGCGCCACCTACTACATCCAGGGACAGCTGAGGCTTAACAGCAACACCTATCTCGAAGCAACCGGCGCAAAGCTCATTGAGACAAGACCCGGTTCAAGGATCATCTGTCAGCCTTACGACCGCAAGGGATACAAGAAGTCAAAGGGCTTCGGCAGCATCCACGACATCACGATTGACGGCGGCACCTGGGTCGGCACGAAGAAACTCGCCAATTCGAATGTGAATATAAAGAACGGCGAAAAGACCGGAACGAACGTCATCAATTTCTGGCACGCGAAGAACATCACTATAAAGAACCTCTCGGTGTACAACGTCTACAACGCCCATATCATTGAACTCTGCGGTGTAAAAAATGCTGTGATCCAGAACTGTCACATCGGCTGCCGCAAGGTAAACGGAAAGCTGAAAAAGGGTTTCTCGACAGGTGATCCGCTCAGAGGCGCCATCCAGCTCGATTTCTGCTCGAGATCCGGAAACCGCGATTCAAAGCCTTTCGATAACCAGACCTGTCAGAATGTCACGATAAAGAACAACTACATCTGGCACAAGACAGCCATCCAGATAGCAAATGACTCACCTGGAAAGACTAAGAATGTAAAGGTGACCGGCAACACCCTCCGCTGCAAGAACAAATGGGTCGGCAACCGCATGAACAAAGTCACCGGCTTCAAATCATCTAAGAATAAGACGGCCAAGTACTGATGCAGCCCCAAAAAGCATCACACACCTTCGGCCCCTTCTATGACAAAAACTCTGAAATCCTGATCCGAGAGTCGTTCCCGTCGGTTAAATCCCGTGAAGTAGGATTTTACTACGGACATCCAACGAACAGGTTCTGGAAGGTAGTTTCGGAGATTTTTAAAAGAAAGGAACCTGGGACGATAGAAGAAAAGCAGGAGCTTCTCAGTTCCTGCCACATCGCACTGTACGATGTCATAGATTCGTGCATGATAACCGGTTCTGCCGACAGCTCGATCACCGATGTAAAAGTGACCGATCTCGCGCCGATCCTGAATAGCACGGCTGTCGGTAGCCGCATTTTTGTCAATGGAAAGACCGCTTACCGGCTGTACATGAAGTACCAGTTCCCGGTCTACGGGATCCGGCCAGTCTGCCTGCCGTCGACTTCTGCTGCAAACGCGAGATACAGACTCGATGACCTGATCCGTGAATGGCAGGTCATAGGCAGTTCCAGGGTTCTTTAACACTTTTATCGGATAAAATTCGTCTGAGCCTTTGCGGACTTGCCTGGCTGCGGGATGCCTGCGGCTTTGCCGGCTTCGATGCACTTGAGAATCCATGCGAGATTTTTGCCGAGAGTTCGCATGACAGAAACGCCCTCTTCGTCGCGCATGACTTCGTCAGGTGTGTTGCCGTGGACCATCGGCCAGTAGGTCGAGGTGACGATCGGCATCTCATTTATAGACGGGTACTTGGCGAGGATATCGAGGGTGGCTGTCGTTCCGGCGCGACGTGCCGAAGTCACGACTGCTGCCGGCTTATGGCTCAGTTCCTTGCCTGCTGCCCCAAAAAGCCTGTCGAGTACGACCTGGATCTCTCCGGTAGCCGATGCGTAGTAGACCGGCGAGCCGAACACAAAACCGTCGGCTTCAGCACATTTTTCTTTCAGGGATTTTACAAGGCCGTCGATTTTTCCATTGACGGCGTCCTGCCCCACGAAGACGATCTCCGAGTCGATTCCCTCTTCCTTAAGCGACTCTGCCACGAGACTCAGTGCCGTGTGCGTGCACCCGTTCTCTCTCCTGCTGCCGTTAATCATAAGTACCTTCATTTTTGCTCCTTTCAGTCAACTCCCTGCAACCCCTTTATTTTATAATACTACAGAAATCATTCATTCGCAACAACAGGATTTCAAAAGCAAAAATTCCGACCAAAACTACATTGCATTGTAGTTTTGGTCGGACTTTGTATTTATAATAGTATTACTTTCCCTGTGTCAGAAGCCTGGCGGCCTCTTCTGTAATCTTCACCTCATAGACACTCATCTGCTCCACTCCTGGATATTTTTTTTCAGATCAGTGATAACATCTGTTAACGGACGGCTTTCATCAGCTTTCGCCTGTTGAAGCCCTGATTCCAACATCTGCTCTGAGTCCTTGTCGTCCTCGTTTTCTTCGTCCTCATCCTCGTCCGAACCATAGAATTCCTTGAAGAGGTCTTCGATGCCAGAAATGGCTTCCGGTGGGAGTCCTCCGTTTTTGTCCAAGTGATTTCTGTCTGCCTTCTGCATGAGTCCCATAATAAACTCCTTTCTGCTTAAATCCGAGCGAGTCTGTCTTTCAGATCTGAAAAGTCTATGATCAGCTGTTTGTCCCAGATGCCCACCGGTACTTTTTCGTCAAAAGTGTAGGTCGTCAGGTCGTCGTTGGCGAAGTCGAACACGATCACTTTTCGCTTATAGGGGTCGACAATCCAGTATTCACGCACGCCACAGCCCATGTATTTGAAGACCTTGACTGTCATGTCGCGCTTCCTGGTCGACGGTGAGATAACTTCCACGACCAGGTCCGGACCGCCGATGATGTAGCCTCCATCATCGGAGATTTTTGAATCATCGCAGAGCACCAGGACATCCGGCTGTAAAAAATTGCTGTCATCGTCCTGCTGAAGCTGGATGTCTATTTTATCAGTCCAGACATGACAGCCGCCGTGATCTTTCTCTATAAATTCGCGGAACTGAAAGCTCAGAAAACCCTCGATTTCCTGATGTGCCAGCGTCACTCCGCCCCTGTCGTATATCACGCCATCTATCAGATCTACATCCGTTCCATCCGGCATCTGCATGATATCAGCTATCGTGTACTCACCCTGACGCGGATACTTAAGACGGTCGATCATTTTTTCGCCGAGAAGCCTGGCACTCTCCGAAGCAGGAAAATCAGCCCGTTTTGCAAGTGAATACTTCGGCTCTTTTACTTTGTTCTTGTCGTCCATAAGACTCTCTCCATTCTTGTCCTAGAAAAATATATGCAGCGCGATGACAGCGGCGAGGAACGCGAAGATCAGGATGTAGGCGTTCACGTCGCGGCGCTGGTAGTGAAGCGGCTTCATGCTCGTGCGGCCTTCGCCTCCGTGGTAGCAGCGGGCTTCCATGGCGAGAGCGAGATCGTTCGCGCGGCGGAAGGCTGAGACAAAAAGCGGTACGAGGAGCGGTACCATGGCTTTGGCTTTTTTCACGACGCCTTTGCCGTCGAACGAGGCTCCGCGCGCCATCTGCGCCTTCATTATCTTGTCGGTCTCGTCACTCAGGATCGGGATAAAGCGGAGCGCGATCGACATCATCATGGCGATCTCGTGCACCGGCACATGGATATAGTTCAAAAATCGAAGTCCGGTCTCCAGACCGTCTGTCAGCTGA
>ONIH01000031.1 GCA_900317825.1 uncultured Lachnospiraceae bacterium
CCTCGATGATGACTACTCGCTGATAAATGAGATAAAACTGTTTTCAGAGGATGAGTACGAGAGAGCGAGAAAGCTTTCTGTAGTATCGCTAAAAGCAGCCCGTGAGATCGGTGCAGACGCTGCGCTCGCAGCTGCCGGAGGTCTCTACTACAGGGTCGGGCTTTTACGAGGCGACAGGGAAATAGAGCATGCGGTCCAGATAGCCGGTGAGCACGGATTTCCCGATCAGCTGATAAGCATTCTCTACGAATATCAGGGGCTTATCAGAAAGCCGACGTCAAGGGAATCTGCCATAGTCCATATGACAGACGCCGTTATGAGGAGACTCGATGCCATATCGAAACAGTCAGATCAAATGGAGAGCGGATGGAACAGACAGATGCTTATCTACTCTGCGTTAAATGAGCTTTCTACTAGTGGATTCTATGATGATTCACCGATCACGATGAACCAGTTTCTAAAGATCCGCGACGTGCTCGCAAAGGAGTTATAAATGACACTGATAATAGATGATCTGGTCACAGACGGACTGGATTTTGATTATAAAAAAACAGCTGAGGATGTGGTGAACGAATCTCTTAAGATTCTTAAGTTCCCGCTTCCTGCACAGGTGTCACTTTCTCTGGTCTCAGAGGAAGAGATACATGTAGAGAACCAGCAGTTCCGCAATGTAGACAGGCCTACAGATGTGCTGTCTTTCCCGATGCTTGAGTACCCGGCTCCGGGAGATTTTTCATTTATAGAAGATGATGAGGAATCGATAGATCCTGACACCGGAGAAGTGGTTTTAGGAGACATAGTTCTGTGTATTCCGAGAGTGCTTTCACAGGCACAGGAGTATGGCCATTCGGTAAAGAGAGAGTACGCTTTTCTGATAGCCCATAGCATGCTTCATCTGATGGGTTACGATCACGTCAAGGATGAGGAGAGAAAAGAAATGGAGAGACTTCAGGACGAGATCCTTGGTCACCTTGGAATCGGAAGGGATTAAACACGATGAGCCGTGCAAAAAAAAGTGACGCGAATTTCCTGATGCAGGGTTCGCTGCTCGCTGTCGCATCTATCATAAGCAGAGTCATAGGTCTTGTTTACAGGCTGCCTCTTACCGCCATCATAGGCAAAGAGGGAAATAACTACTACGGCACAGCATTTGAGATCTATAACCTTATACTGCTTATATCTTCATACAGCATTCCGCTGGCAGTTTCAAAACTCGTAGCGACCAGGATGGCACAGGGGCAGGCAAAAAATGCCTGGAAAGTGCTTAAAGGCTCTTTAATCTTTGCATCACTAAGTGGTGGAGGCTTTGCCCTCGTAGTATGGTTCGGGGCTGATTTTTTCACGACAAAACTCCTTGCCACACCGCTGGCTTCGATCGCTCTAAAAGTCCTGGCTCCGGTTATTTTTATGGTAGCCATAGCCGGTGTCTTAAGAGGTTTTTTCCAGGGACTAAACAGCATGATGCCGACAGCCTTCTCTCAGATAGCTGAGCAGGTCGTAAATGCAGTAGTTTCTGTTCTTGCGGCTTACCTGCTTTTCGATTATGGAAAGAAGGTCGGAGCAGTCTTAGGAGACGCTGATGACTATGCAGCAGCCTGGGGTGCCGCCGGAGGCACTCTAGGAACTGCGATGGGAGCAGTCGCGTCTTTAGCCTTTCTGATCTTTGTCATATCTATATACAGAAGACGTTTCAGAAGAAAAATGCGCCGCGACCGCACAAGGCATTCGGACAGCTACAGGTCTATCATGTGGCTTCTGATCACTACGATCATCCCGGTACTCATGTCTACGACGCTCTATAACATCAGCTCTATAATCGATCAGTCCATTTTTAAGAACTTCGCGATTTTCCAGGGATACAAACAACATACTATAGACGTATGGTGGGGCGTATATTCGGGACAGTACAGGGTCATCATAAATGTGCCTATCTCTATCGCTTCAGCCATGGCTTCATCTTCAGTACCGGCTCTTACGACTGCTTACAAGGGCGGTGACATGGATCTCGTAAGGAGCAGGATCCATGCGGCTACGAGATTTATAATGGTCATAGCGTTCCCGTGCACCGTCGGCATTTTTGTTCTGGCACAGCCTATCCAGAGACTGCTTTTTTCGGATACTGATCCGACATCAGGGTACATGCTGATGGTAGGTGCGATCTCAGTTCTTTTCTACTCGCTTTCTACCTTAAGCAACGGACTTCTGCAGGGAATCGACAAGCTGAAGATCCCGGTAAAAAATGCGGCTATCTCTCTGGTAGCGCAGGCAGGATTTTTACTTGCAGCAATGCAGTTTTTCAGGGCAAATATCTACGCAGTCATCCTCGCAAATGCTTTCTACGCATTTCTTATGTGCCTGCTGAACGGACTTGCGGTGTCAAAGTATTCCGGCACGAAACAGGATATAAAGACTACTTTTATCATACCGTTTATCGGTTCAGTGATAATGGGAGCTGCGGTACTTTTAGTCTATAAAGTGATCATGGCACTGCTGCATTCAAATGCCATAGCTACGATCATTTCGATACTTATAGCACTGGTCGTTTACTTTGTGGTCATGCTTTTACTTGGAGGAATCACCAGGGAGGAGCTTGATAAGGTGCCTCATGGTAATAAGCTTATAAGGATAGCGGAAAAGACTCATCTGCTGAAATAAAAGGAGAAAGAATCTATGAATGATGTGATAGTAGTAGGAGGAGGAGCCAGCGGACTCTGTGCGGCGATCGCTGCAAAAAAGGCGGGGGCTTCTGATGTAGTCGTCCTTGAAAAAAATACCGAATTCGGAAAAAAACTCCTGGCCACGGGGAATGGCAGATGCAATTTTACAAATCTGCGCATTGAAAAAGACTGTTACCATTCAGATGACATAGACCGGGTCATGCAGGTCATAAGTACTTTTGACCAGGCAGAAGTCCTGGACTTCATGTGTTCGGTTGGGCTTGGAATCGAATACAAAAACGGCTGGTGTTACCCGAGAAGCATGTCAGCCTATTCTGTCCAGCAGGCTATCCTCTCTCACGCGAGAAAGGTCGGAGTAAGCCTTAAGGGCGGCAAGGAAGTCAGGGATATAAAGAAAAACGGAGACATTTTTCAGGTGCTCGTAGACGGATATACCTATGAGTCGAAGAAGGTAATTCTCGCCTGTGGAGGGTATGCAGATCCAAAGAGCGGAAGCACTGGCGAGGGATTTTATATACTTAAAAGAGCAGGAGTCCATATCAAAAAGCCGCTTCCGGCACTTGTTCCACTCGTGATAAAAGACAATCCCCTTCAGAAGGCTGCCGGTGTGCGCGTCAACGCAAAGGTCTCTCTTATGCTAAATGACAGGGAAGTAGAAAGTGATACCGGAAATCTCCAGATCACTGAATATGGTATCTCAGGGATCCCGGTTTTTCAGATATCATCTGATGCAGTAAGAGCTCTGGACGAGGGAAAGTCAGTAAACGTAAAAATAGACTTTTTCCCGGACTATCCGTTAAACGCTGTAAAATCCCTTCTGGAACAGTGCGTGACTGAAGCCTCACAGAATCTCGACCCTTCAGATCCGGATAAGCTCCTTCTGATGGGAATTTTCCCGGATAAACTGGCCGAAGTATTTTCAGATATGGCATCACCGGATGATCTGACTATAGGAGATGTGGATGCTTACACGATTGCCTATTTTGTCGATAAGATAATAAATGACCTCGTCCTCGAAGTCTCTGGTCACAAGGGCTTTGAAAATGCTCAGACTACTTCAGGCGGCGTGACTTTTGATGAATTAAATGACGACCTTTCACTGAAAAAAGTACCGGGACTTTATATCTGCGGTGAAGAAGTGGACGCAGACGGACTCTGCGGAGGATACAATCTCCAGTGGGCGTTTTCATCAGGTCATCTGGCAGGCAAGAGCGCGGCAGAAGCATGAAGGAAAAACTCATTATCATCGCCGGTCCCACAGCTGTCGGTAAATCAGAGACCTCCATACAGCTCGCTAAAAAAATAAACGGTTCGGTAATCTCAGCGGATTCTATGCAGGTGTATCGAGGGATGGATATAGGGACCGCAAAGATCACCCGTGAAGAGATGCAGGGAGTAAAGCATTACGGTATAGATATCTTAGCTCCTAAGGAGAACTACGATGTGACTGAATTCGTCGATATGGCTCATAAGGCAATGGATGATATCTATGCAGAAGGTAAGATTCCCATCATCTGCGGAGGAACGGGTTTTTACATACAGGCGCTTGCCTATGAGATAGATTTCGGTGAAGAAGACGTAGATACTTCCTATAGAAAATCGCTTCAGGATTTTGCCGAGGTAAATGGATCCGAAGCTCTTCATGAAAAGCTAAAAGCTGTTGACCCGGAGAGCGCCGAAGCAATTCCTGCCGGTAATGTAAAGCGTGTCATAAGAGCACTCGAGTATTACAAAAATCACGGCGAGAAGATCTCATCGCATAATGCCAAAGAACGTCAGAAGAAGTCACCTTATGATCTGAGCTTTTTTGTTCTGACAGATGACAGGAAAAAGCTCTATGACAGGATAGACGCGAGAGTAGACCAGATGATGTCAGAAGGATTTTTAGCTGAAGCAGAGCAGATCTACAGGCTAATAGGCGCCAAAGACTGCACAGCAGCCAAAGCCATCGGCTACCGCGAACTCTTTCCTTACTTCAGAGGCGACTGTTCCCTGGACTCTGCTGTCGCAAAAATAAAACAGGACACACGTCATTTTGCGAAGCGCCAGCTGACCTGGTTCCGCCGTTACCCTGATGTCATCTGGATCGACAGACAGCAGTATAAGACGACGGAGGAGATAGTGGAGAAAATGATAAGTCTTATAGTGCCTTAGATAAATACCTTATGAACTGTTACGGAAAGGAAAAAGAAAAAGATGTCTGAATCAGCAAAGAGGGAGAAATTCGGGTCGAGGATCGGTTTTATACTCGTGTCGGCTGGATGCGCCATAGGAATCGGGAATGTATGGAAATTCCCGTATCTGTGCGGACAGTACGGTGGAGCAGCATTTATACTGCTGTATCTTTTATTCCTGCTTATCATGGGAATCCCGGTCATGATCTGCGAGTTTTCGATAGGAAGAAGAGCTCAGCACAGTGCGGCACTGGCTTTTGAGACTCTCGAACCGGTGGGAAACCACTGGCATCACCTGAAGTGGATAAGCATTATCGGCTGCTATATGCTGATGATGTATTACACGACGGTCAGCGGCTGGATGCTCGACTATTTCGTGCGTCAGCTTTCGGGTGAGTTTAATGGTGCAAAGCCTGCTGCCATAAAGGCTGGCTTTAATGAAATGCTTGGAAATCCAGGCGAAATGGCATTCTGGACTATTCTCGTCTGTGTCATAGGTTTCGTGATCTGCTTTTTTGGGGTACAGAACGGGGTAGAGAGGATCACCAAATGGATGATGCTTGCTCTGTTAGCTCTTATGGTGATCCTGGCAGTTCACTCTGTCTTCCTCGATGGAGCAGGAGCCGGCATCAGATTCTATCTCGTACCTGATTTAAAAAATCTCTCAGAAAAAGGCTGGGGCAACGTTGTCTATGCGGCGATGAGCCAGGCATTTTTTACACTGTCGATAGGTGTAGGCGCCATGCTTATATTCGGAAGCTACTTGGGAAAGGACAGAAGCCTTACCGGAGAGGCCTGCACCGTTACTGCACTTGATACGGCTGTTGCGCTGATGGCTGGATTTATCATAATACCTGCCTGCTTTGCCTTTGGTATAGAGCCTGATGCTGGGCCAAGCCTTATTTTTATCACGATACCAAATCTGTTTGCCAGGATGCCGGGAGGACAGGTATGGGGAGCACTGTTCTTCGTGTTCCTGTCGTTTGCGGCTCTTTCTACCATCATAGCGGTTTTTGAGAATATCATTGCCTTCGACATGGACCTCTTCAAATGGAGCAGAAAAAAAAGCGTGCTCGTAAGCGCGCCTTTAGTAATTCTTCTGTCTATGCCGTGTGTGTTCGGCTATAATCTCTGGTCTGGTTTTGAGCCGGTAGGGACCGGGACATCTATCCTCGATCTCGAAGATTTTGTCGTATCGAATAACCTGCTTCCGCTCGGAAGTCTGGCCTTCGTTCTTTTCTGCACGAGAGAAAACGGCTGGGGCTGGAAGGGCTTTATAGCTGAAGCAGATGAAGGGAGAGGAATGAGGTTCCCATCTAAGCTCAGATGGTATATGTCATGGATCCTTCCTCTGATAATTCTCGTCATATACTTCAAGGGCTATTATGATAAGTTCTCACCCATGGGAGCAGGAGCACTGACCGGCTGGCTTATCTTTGCCGCAGTGCTTGTCGTATTCATCCTGCTCTGTGCGAAAAAGCCCGTCAGTCACGAAAAATAGTATCAGATTTTTCACCTTTCCAGGCGCTGACCTGTTCTTTTAACCATTCTTCAAAAATACTCATTCCCGCTCCGGTCTTGGCTGAGAGCGGGAATATCTGTATGGACGGATTCAGTCTCGAAGCCCGTTCAGCGCACTTGTCGAGGCTGAAGTCAAAATACTCAAGCGTATCCATTTTCGTGATGACAAGGGCGTCTGACTGCTCGAACATCAGTGGGTACTTAAGAGGCTTATCGTCTCCTTCCGGGACTGATAGGATCATGACTTTAAGTCCTGCTCCGGTATCAAACTCCGCCGGGCAGATCAGATTCCCGACATTTTCCAGGAAGATCAGGTCTTTATCTTCATATCCTATCGAGTCAAGAGCTCGCTTTGTCATGCCTGCGTCCATGTGACACATGCCGTCCGTATGAGCCTGGATGGAAGCGGCACCGAGACTTTCTATTTTGACAGCGTCTACATCTGATGCAATGTCGGCTTCCATAACGCCTATCGACAGCTGATCCTTCAGGTCTGTGATAGTGCGCGAAAGGAGAGTAGTCTTTCCGGAACCAGGGGATGACATCAGATTTATAAGGAGAGTACCTTTCTCCTTCATTTCTTTTCTTATCGCATCTGCGTCCCTGTCATTTGATTCAGTGACAGAGGCATTCAATTCTATGACCTTCACTTATTTTCCTCCTTCGACAGGGTGATCTGTTTTTCAAGCCATTCTATCCAATCATCGAAGCCATCGCCGGTCTTTGCTGAGATCGGTATGACCTTAAGTGACGGATTGGCGTAGTTTAAACTATCACAGAGCTTATTTATGCTGAAATCAAAGACTGTTCTGGTGTCGAATTTGTTTACGAGGAGAATATCTCCGACCTTGAACATCAACGGGTATTTAAGAGGCTTATCGTCTCCCTCGGGAACAGAGAGAATGACTACCTCCTTATTCTGTCCTACATCAAACTCTGCCGGACAAACCAGGTTACCGACGTTCTCTAAGAAAATGATATCTAAGTCCTCAACTCCCAAAGCCTCAAGTCCGCGCTTTGTCATGTCGGCGTCCATATGGCAGCTTCCACCGGTATGCAGCTGGATGACTTTGGCTCCGGCATCGGATACGGTAGCAGCGTCGACATCACTGTCGACATCTGCCTCCATTACTCCTATACGATACTTATCCTTTAATGCTTTTATCGTGCGGACAAGGGTAGTAGTCTTCCCGGCTCCTGGGCTTGACATCAGATTTACGAAAAAGACATTTTTCTTTTTAAGGTATGTTCTGACTTCAGCTGCTACTTTATCATTGTCCTCGATGACTCTCTCCTTTGTCTCTAAAATCTCAAAACTTATGTCACTCATTTTTACTCCTGATATGTAGGCAGCTTCTTATGAAGCGTGATATTCATAGCGCGCTTGGCTGCGTATTTGCCTACTTCTTTTATCCTGTCTTCGTATTTATGCATGTCTGAAGCGTGAGGCAGGTCACGGGACAGGTGTATTGCGTCGAATTTGCATCGGGTGGTGCAGAGTCCGCAGCCAATACAGCGGTTGAAATCTACTATAGAAGCTCCACAGCCCAGGCATCTGCCGGCTTCCTTCTGAACCTGCTCTTCAGTAAGTGTAGCACGCAGGTCACTAAACGACCTCTTGGCCTGCTCCTCGCTTACTCCATCCTTCATAGTAACTGTGACTCTCGGTGCATTGTCGTATGAATCTATCCTTATATCATCCTTATCGAGTTCCTTGAACTCACGCAGGTCTCTTGCGATAGTAAGGCTCTGTCCAGGATGAACAAAACGGTGCATCGACTCGGCTGCTTTCTTTCCATCTGCTATAGCGTCAATCGCAAAGCGCGCTCCGTGGTAGATATCTCCTCCTGCAAAAATATCCGGTTCTGCCGTCTGGAAGGTAATGTCATCAGCTACTGCACATTTTCCTCTGCCAAGCTGGACCTTCGTTCCTTTAAGCAGGTCACCCCATACTGCTGACTGGCCTATAGCCATAAGGACTGTCTGGCAGTCGAGAGTGATCGTCTCGCTCTCATCGTACTGCGGGTTAAATCTGCCGTCAGAATCCTTTACCTGAGTGCACTTCTTAAAGGTAATGGATGATACTTTTCCGTCGCAAGACGCAAGCTCTTTTGGTCCCCAGCCGTTCATGATCTCTATGCCTTCGGCCTTTGCTTCTTCGACTTCGTCAGCGGCTGCCGGCATCTCACCAGCACCTTCGAGGCAGAGCATCGTGACTTTTCCTGAAGTGCAGCGGAGGGCAGTGCGCGCCACATCGATGGCGACATTTCCACCACCGACTACAACCACATCTCCCGGAAGCTTTACATCATCTGAGGTGCCATCGCTTGAAAGTCCAAGTGAAGCTCTCTTTAAAAATGAGACTCCTGATTCGACTCCTTCAGCGTCCTCTCCAGTAACTCCGGCTTTTCGTCCGCCCTGAAGACCTATAGATAAGTAAAATGCCTTATATCCCTGGTCTCTTAACTCCTGGATAGTCACATCATGACCGACTTCGATTCCGCACTTGAACTCTACGCCCATCTGCCTTAATACTTCAATCTCGGCTTCAAGCACATCCTTCTGGAGACGGAAATTTGGGATGCCATTAAGGAGCATTCCGCCCGGACGCTTTTCTTTTTCAAAGACCGTGACATCATATCCTCTGGTACGCAGATAGTAAGCACAGGTCATTCCAGCCGGACCGGCTCCTATAACTGCCATCTTATAATCAGATCCCCACATGCCGCCGTCATCTTTTTCACAGACAGGGATGAATCTCTTATCTTCGTGAAGCTCCTGTTCAGCGATAAATTTCTTTATCTCATCGATAGCTACTGGAGAGTCGACAGTTCCTCTGGTGCAGGCGTCTTCGCAGCGTCGGTTGCAGATGGCTCCGCAGACTGCCGGGAATGGGTTGTCCTGCTTTATAAGCTCTAAAGCATCAGCGTATCTGCCTTCCTTTGCCAGACGGACATACCCCTGAACAGCGAGATGTGCAGGGCAGGCTGTCTTACAAGGAGCAGTGCCCGTGTCATAGACATTTATCTTCGCGTCTTCCCTGTAGTTCGGATTCCATTTCTCAGGTCCCCACTTGTGGTTATCAGGAAGCTCAGAGAGGGGGTACTTTATTCTCGAACCATCTGCCTTGCAGAGCTTCTGTCCGAGCTTTGCGGCACCTACAGGACAGACCTCCACGCACTTTCCACAGGCTACACACTTGTCCCTGTCTACGTGAGCCCTGTAAGCGGAACGGCTCATATTCGGCGTGTTATAAAGCTGAGAGGTACGGATAGCGTTGCAGACGCCAGGTGCACAGTTACAGATGCCAACGATCTTGTCCTCACCGTCGATATTTGTTATCTGATGGACAAAGCCGTGACGTTCTGCGCGCCTGAAGATCTCCATGGCCTCTTCCTTTGTGATGTAGCGGCCGGTATGCCTCTCGACGCAGAACTCGGCTAAGTCGCCGACACCGACACAGAACTCGCCCTCGATCTCTCCGTCACCTTCCCCGCGCATTCTCTGCTGCTTGCGGCAGGTACACTGGCCGACGCTGATCTTTCCATCGTACTTATCGAGCCAGTGGGAGATGCGCTCGAGACTTATGGATTCCGGATTTGATTCGATAGCAGTCTCTACCGGGATCACATGCATTCCGACTCCGGCTCCTCCCTGCGGTACCATAGGAGTCAGCGGTTCGAGCGGCATCTGTGTCATCAGGTTAAAAAATGTCGCAAGCTCCGGATGCTCTTCGGTAAGCGGATCCTGCATCATCATAAACTCTGCTGAACCGGGAACGAAGATAGGCATGTCATACTGTTTCACGCCTTCCGGATTCTCACGGTTAAACTCGACTAGTCCGAGCCATACCAGATGATCTACAGTCTTCTGTGCGTCCTCCACGGACATATGGTTCATCTGAGCAAGCTGTTCAATACGGTAATTGACACGGGTCTTTTTGAAGCTCAGCATGAACTTCACTTCGTCCTTCGTAAGGACATGGTCTAACGCCCAGTATTCAGGATCGTCATAAGTCATATTCTTAAGGAGCTTTGCATCCATCCTGTCGGTGATAAGCTCTCCGAGCTTTAAGACAAGCCTGGCCTTTTCCGGATCGTCAGGAGTGTACCCCTCCTCCTGGCGGTAGTCCCCGTCATTTATAAACCTTCCCTTTTGTTCTTTCATAGTGTACCTCTACTTTCATAAAAACATACTTTCACTTCAATTATACATGAACCTATTAAAAAAAGATATACAAAAGCGCTGAAGTTCTTGCGAAAAACCATTAAAAAACTTATACTTAAGGAAGTATTTTTTAGAGAGGTTACGACTGGACACATAAATGCCAAATGTATTTGATATAGTTCCATCCAATTTTTTCAACCTGCTGTCTAGCGGCAGTAACCAGAAGGTCTATTCAGGCTGTCTGCTTGCGATCTATGAGGTATATGACCAGGAGATCACCTACCGTATTCCAAGAGAAAAGGTAAGAGGTGCTTTAGAGCAGTACCTGATGGATAACCATATAGAAATAGATGATCCGGATTTTACCGGTGACTCAACTCCCAGGAATATAGCGAGTCAGATCCTGCATAAGCTCTCCCAGCCTGAGGTGGGATGGCTTAAGGATGAGATCGACGATACCACCTATGGACATAACATAGTCCTTACAGAGCAGGGGATCGCGCTTGCAGAATTTCTACAGAGACTTATGAAGCCTGAGAGAGCAGAGTTCTCAGGATACATTTTTGATATATACAACAGACTTAAAAACCGTGACCAGTGGAAGGACAATCCTTATGTAAACGCTGTTGTCGCGGTCTACCGGAATGCGAAAGCACTGTCAGGTTCATTAAAACAGCTGTCTACTTTTATCAGGGACATTATCGAAAAAATGGTTAAGGAGGAGACACTTGAAAGCCTGACTGAAAATATAATAGCTTACTGCAGCGGAGATTTTGTCAGGGAATATGCCAGGCTTAACAGCCAGCAGAACATCCATCTGTACAGGACGAGCATCACTTCATCTCTTGAAAAAATGCAGAAAAATAAGGCTACAAGAGAGCTCACGATAAAGACCTGCATGGATGAGACTGGAAAAGACCGCGAAGAAGCCATAGAGCTGATAGACGACCGCATCAGTCAGACAAAGCGTTTTCTTACAGAGGACTATGACCAGATCATGTCAGATATCGCAAAGAAAATAAATGTCTACCTGCGCATTGCAGTTGGAAGAGCACGTTTCATTCAGAACAGAGACGTCTCTGCCAGGGGCACAGTCGAGAAAGTCTTAAAATACCTGATAGAGAATTCTGATGAGATCGGTGAAAAAGAGCTTCTTCCGAAAGAATTCGGAGAACTTTTTTCATTCGATACAGATGAGTATATAGATACCGATTCACTCCGCTATCCGTCAAATGTAAAGCAGATCAGGAAGTCGCAGGAAGTGGCTACCATGGTGATCACAGAAGAAGAGAAGAAGCAGGCTTTAGAGAAGCAGAAAGAAGCTGCATTTAACCCGTATTCAAAGAGCCTTATGGAACAGTTTGTGAAAGATCAGATGAAGGACAGGGGATATGTGACAAGTGACGAACTCCCGATGAATACGCCTGATGATCTGCTGAGAGCACTGTCGGCCGTTGCGTACAGTGATGATAATGGCTTTACAGTAAAAAAGAGAGAGGGATACTTTGAAAAGAATAATCTGCTGCTGCATAAATTCGTGATAGAAGAGGATAAAAACAGATGACAATAGAAGAATACTGGGACGACTGCACTTCCCAGGAAAAAGAGAATTTCCAGAGAGTGATCAGATACCTGTTTAAAAAGACCTTTGTCGTAAGAGACAGAGACGACAATGGAGCCAGCCGGAAGATGTTTTCATTTATATCTCACAAGCTGTCATTTATCACCGATTATCTGAAGTATATGGGATTTGAAGTTGCTCTTGACAGGGATAACGGAGTGGCTATGCTTCGAAGCATAGACGGCGGAGATGTGATGACAGGCCATCTGAGACTTAAACGAATAGACAGCATCATCCTCTGCGCCCTATGGACTATGTATTCAGACAGACTGCGTGAGGGAAGCCTTGTCAGGAATTTTTCAGTGTCACTTACGGACCTGTCTTTTGCCCTTGAGAAATTCGGCTATAGGGACAGTATAGATAAGACTACTCTAAGTAACGCGCTGTCACTTCTTTCGTCATATAATCTGGTATCAGTCAAAGGAAAAGTGGGCGAGCCAGAATGCATAATAGTGCTTTACCCATCACTTCAGTTCGCACTGTCAAAGGAAGGATTTGAAGATCTCGCGAAGGCATCAGAAGAGAGAATGCGCACAAAGAACAGAAGAGAAACATTCGAAGAACTGTCTGAAGAAGATATGGAGGAAAGTGATGGAGACTGAAAATAACAGAGTAACAGCAGAAAAGTGTCTACTGATCAACTGGTCGAGATTTCAGTACGAGATATTTTGCATGTCAGGGTCTACTCTGATCACAGGAGTAAACGGCACCGGAAAATCCACTATCCTTGATGCTATCATGTACCTTCTGACCGGAAATAAAAAGTTCAATGCTGCTGCCGGAGACCGTGACAGAAAAGTGCTTTCATACGTGAGAGGTGATACTAAAAGTAACGGTGACGACAGATACTTGCGTTCCGGTGAGATCACAAGCTATATAGCAATGGAATTCTATTCTCCGTCAGAGCAGAAGTATATCACCGTGGGAGTAGTCATGGAATCCGTAAGTGAGGCCGGACAGGTGGATTCCAAGTGGTTTGTCTTTCCTGACACCAGATTTACAGATATATCATTCTGCGAAGAAGATAAGGAAAAGGGCACCATAAAAGTAACTCCGCGCATAAGCCTTACTGTAAAGGGAAGACGTCTTAAAGGCTATGACTTCTACCCGCCGAAAAAGGGTCCGCAGCAGATCTTACGAGCTCTTGGACTTCGTGTGGATGTGGACAGATACAGATCGAAGCTCTTAAAGACGCTGGCATTTGACCCGGAAAATAACATAGACCAGTTTATCCAGAACTCTGTCCTTGACGAGGATCCAATCGATTCACTGGCACGTATAAAGGAGTACAGAAATCAGTACGCCGAACTGAAGCAGGTCTATGATGACATGATGGCTGCCAGAAGACAGCTGGAATCTGTAGAAAAAGAATCTGTTGCCTATGAGGATAGAGAGCATTTTTTACATCTGCGTGAACTGCTTTTAGACTACCAGAACTACATGGCTTCTGTTGAAGAACGGGAAAATATAAAGAACAGGCTGCGTTTTCTGACTGAGAAGCTGGCTTCTGAGAAAAAGAAAACTGATGCGATAAAAAAGACTTTGGAACGTGCACAGAAGCGACTCCGTGATGCTGAATCAAATGAAGCGTTTCAGAATATCAGCGGGACTATAGATAGCCTGAAGGCCAGAATATCGGAGATAGGGCATGAGCTTAAAGAAAGAGAAAAGGCAAGGGAAAAACTGTCTGCTCTGGAAGCACAGATCAGAGAGACTTTAAGCTGGAATATAATGGACGGGATCTCAGATGATGAGAATCAGGTTCTTAATGCTCTTTCATCAAAAGATATATCAGAAGACGTAAAACACAGTGCCTTCCTTTCCTACACTGCTTCTATTGAAAAAATGTCCTCAGGCCTTTCGACAGAGCTGGTACATTTAAACGACAGCATCGACCAGATAAACCGTTCTCTTACGGAGCTTTACAGTGAAAAGAAACGTCTCGAGAGCAACCAGCTCATCTTCGATAAAAATGCTGAAGCAGCAAGGGATCTGATAGAAAAAGAACTTAAAAGCCAGGGCATTGATACGGATGTGTTTCTTCTTGCAGAACTCGTACAGGACATCAAAGACCCGAAGTGGCGAATGGCTATAGAAACTTTTCTTGGCAGGAAGAGATTTTATCTGGTTTCAGAGCCGAAGCTTACCGGACGTATAATGCAGATCATCCACGATAAAAAAATAAACGGGATCAATCTCGTTATGGCGGACCGTCTTCCTGAAAAGCTGGACGAGACAGAGCCAGGTTCAGCTGCAGATCAGCTGATGATCACTAATACAGTGGCAAGAAGATATATAAACTACCTGCTCGGCAGGATAATTCTCTGTGCGAGTCTCGATGAGTTGCATGATCATCCGTTGGGCGGCATCATGCAGGACGGAATGCTCGCCAAAAGCTATGCGGTTAGCCGGATGGATATGAGAAAGACCAGAGTCTGCCTTGGAAAAGATGCACTCGAATTGCAGAAAAAAGAGATAGCAGAGCGCATTAAGGAGACCAAAGCAGAACTTGAAAAAATGCGTGCAGAGAAAAAACCTGTATCTGACAAGGTCTCTTATATAAGAACTATTCATACAGATATTTCTGAGTATGATTTTGATGTGGAGGCAAAAATAGAAGCCCTTACTTCAGAGTCAACCGAAAAGAAAAAGCAGGTGAAGACTTATGAGAACAATCCAGCGTTCACCAGTGCGCTTCTGGAACAGCAGGCAGCTTCAAAGGAGGTAAACGAAGCTCAGCAGGCTCTGATAAAGAACAACACTGATATAAATATCTGCAGCAATTCCATAGATGAAGAGAATGCAGCCTCTGTAAAAAATGACCGTGATTTAGAGGAGTTCGATGAAAAATACCGTGAAAGCATTTCAAAACATCCTGAACTTTCTGAAGAAGTGGTAAATGAGTACCAGAAGTTCCGCTCAAGAAGTGACAATGCGTATGTGATCACAGAGAAGAGAGTAAATGAGATCAGAAACGAACTCCATGAAAAGTATCAGACTGCTCTGGAGGCTGCACAGGTAGAATACTTAAAGATAGTAAACAGGATCGACTATACTCTTGTAGGCCCAAAACAGATACCATTTTACAGGGGTGAGTACCAGAACCTGAAGAATGTAAAGATAGACGAGACCCGTCAGCGTCTTGAGGAAAAGTCTGAGCAACTCGAGACTGCCTTTATGAATGATTTTGTGGCAGAGCTAAAAGAAAAAATGGACAATGCAAAGGCTGAGATAGACGGGATAAATAAAGAGCTGGCACGTACTCCATTCGGTTCTGATACATACCGTTTTGAGGTAAAGCCAAGAGCTGACAGGGCCGCTTTTTTTGAGATTCTTAAGACTCTCGATGAATACCAGGGCGCGATGGAATTTATGCTAGCTCAAGAGAATGCAAACTCTGTGCTGAACAGCAATATCCGTGAATTCATGAATGTGATACTCTCTGAGGATGATGAGGAAGAGTACACTGATTATCGCAGGTATTTTACCTATGATATGAAGATAAGAAGCAGGCAGGGAGATACTGATGTAGAGGCTGATCTTTCGGCAAAGCAGGGTTCAGCCAGCGGCGGTGAAAAACAGACTCCGTACTTCATCATTTTGGCGGCAAGCCTATTGCAGTGCTATCCAAGAGAGCGATGCTGTGAGCGGCTTGTATTTATAGATGAAGCATTCTCCGCGCTATCCAGGGAAAGGATCGAGCAGATGGTAAAGTACCTGGAAGAAAACCATTTTCAGGTAATCTATGCTGCGCCTCCTGAAAAAATAGAAAGTATCGGTTCACACATAGATACGACTATAAGCCTTGTGACAAAAGGCAGATATACTTTTACGATAGAAGGACTCAGGGAATGAGTGCGTTTAAGCCTACTGAAAGACAGAAGAAGATACTTTCGCTGCTTCTCGATAAATACGAGAACAGCCTGACGTATACCGGTGAGAATCAGGTTCATCAGACTTTTTGGGTAACACCTGAAAAAGTCTACCCGAAATACAATGATAACTTCGAGGCACAGGAAAAGGTCATTCTTTTTGAAAAAGAGCTTAAAGAACTTGAAGGATTTGACCTTATATCTTTGACCTGGAAAAATAACGTGGTGACTAAGATCACTGCAACTGATGAGAATATCAGCAGTTTTTACGGTATCATCGGAAGGCGCGAGAAGAAAGCTATTCTAAACGATGAAGAACAGTTTTATAAGTCTGTCATCGGAAAAAATAAGCTTATCGATGAATTTGCAAGTGACCAGCTTAAAAGACTTTCTGCTGGTAAAAAGCCCACTTTTAAGCTTGCAGAAGCATCTGATATAGTGCAACTATTAGACTTTATTCTTAAAAATGATACTGAGCTTCTCGAGAGAGAACTCTCGATTGCAGTGCTTGGTGACAGTAAACTTTTTGAGAAAAAATACCGCACCCGCATAGTTAAACTGCTTGAAAAGTATGGAGAAAACGACGATACATTTTTTGATATATATGATCAGAGAGACCAGCAGATAGCTATCCTCGAAAAATACGGGATATTTGCTAATCCATCCAGCATATGGATTCAGGGAGATGGGAGGATATCTTTTGATGACGGAAAGAGCATGGAATTTTTTAATGACAGGCCAGTAGGACTTTCATCTGACAGCGTTTTACAAATAAAGTCAGTTCAGATAGAGTCACCTGACATCATGTCTGTAGAGAACCTGACAAGCTTTAACAGACTTCGGGATGACAAGACCTGCTTTATCTACCTGGGAGGCTACCATAACAGGATAAAGGAGCTCTTTTTCTCTCTCATATCAGA
>ONIH01000053.1 GCA_900317825.1 uncultured Lachnospiraceae bacterium
GAGCATCCTGGTTTCCATGTGCATGCCCCACTACCGTATGACGAGGCAAAACAGGTCTATGATAAGTCATGGTTATCGCTGAACGTAATGACCTGGCACAAGGCAGGATTTACTGAGAGGATAGCGGAGCCGCAGCTTCGAGGGTCGCTCGTAGTCACGGACAGCACCGAGTATCTGCGAGAAAATTATACTGATGGGGAGGACATCATCATGTTCGACCTATCTGACGAAAGCATTACAGAGCTTCCAAAGCGGCTTAAAGCGCTTCTTTCAGATAAGGATCAGCTGCTACACATAGCGTATAACGGTTACCGGAATGCTCTGGAGCACCACACCTGGGACGCCAGAGCAGACGAGTTTTTAAAAATGACAGTACAGCAGGTTTAACAGCCTGCTTTTTTAGTTATCATAAGTCGTTACTATTAAACACTTTTAAAAAAAGGAGTAAAGACTTATGAGTACGACTCAACCGATCAGAGACAGAGAAAAACTGGAGCAGTTCAGGAATTATTACAGGTTCAAAGAGCCGAACCGCAGGAATTACCTGCTGATCGTGACCACGATGAACACAGCATTGAGGATCAGCGATGTACTGAAGCTGCGCTGGACTGACCTGTATGATTTTGATGAGGACAGATTCCAGGAGCACATCAATATCACTGAGACGAAAACCCACAAGAAGCAGACCATCGCGATAAACAGCAATATCAAGGACGCCGTCGCCAGCTACCTGAAGATCCACTCGCCGTGGCATGGGGATTTTGTATTCAAAGGCTACGGACCTGGGCCGATGAGCCGCACGACAGCCTGGCGCATCGTGAAAAAAGCCGCGGTGGAATCAGGAATGCCGGAACACATCAGCCCTCACTCGCTTCGTAAGACCTTCGGATATTTTGCGTGGAAGAGGGGCATCCAGCCTGCGGTCATCATGTCCATTTACAACCACAGTTCCTACGCCATCACCAAGCGCTACCTCGGCATCGACCAGGATGACAAAGACGAGATCTACCAGCAGAATGAGCTGTGAATCAGCTATGATAAATGATAGAATAGACGTGGGGAAAAAGGAGGTACCATGTATACAGCAAGCGAGTCACGTTATGAAAAAATGAAATACAACCGGGTAGGAAGGAGCGGCCTGCTCTTTCCGGCGGTTTCACTCGGGTTCTGGCATAATTTTGGCACTAATGGAAACTATGAAAATATGCGTGCGATGATGCGCACTGCATTCGATAATGGGATAACGCAGTTTGACCTGGCGAATAACTACGGCCCGGAATACGGGCAGGCTGAGAAAAATGCCGGGAAGCTCCTGCATGATGATTTCATGCCATACAGGGATGAACTGATCATCACGACGAAGGCGGGCTACGATATGTGGCCCGGCCCTTATGGAAACTGGGGCAGCAGGAAGTACCTGATCGCAAGCTGCAACCAGTCATTGAAAAGACTGGGGCTGGATTATGTGGATATCTTCTACCATCACAGGCCGGATCCGGACACTCCGCTCGAAGAGACCATGGATGCGCTGCTTCAGATAGTACGGAGCGGCAAGGCTCTGTATGCAGGAATCTCGAACTATAATGCAGAGCAGACTGTGGCAGCAATGAAGATAGCAAAGAAGATTCATCTGCCACTGATCGTAAATCAGCGCAGGTATTCTATTTTCGACCGGAAGATAGAGCGGGAAGGACTGAAAGAGACTGCAAAAAAGACTGGAATCGGGATTATAGCCTTCAGTCCGCTAGCGCAGGGACTCCTGTCCGACAGATATCTGAACGGGATCCCGGCGGACAGCCGGATCGGGCATGACCACCGCTACCTGCATCAGGAAGACCTGACTGAGAAGAAGCTGGCCGCTATCTCGAAACTAAATACCATAGCTGCCAGGCGAGGGCAGTCTTTAGCTGAAATGGCCCTCGCCTGGATCATGTGTGACGGCGCCGTAAGCTCCGTGATAATTGGCGCCTCCCGGCCCGAGCAGATCCTCGAAAATGTCCGCTTCCTCGAGAATACTTCATTCTCCAGTGAAGAACTCGCGGAGATCGACGAGATCTCCAGGGAAGTCATGTAGTCTTTCAAGTACGGCGCAATCGCTAACTCAAGACACAAG
>ONIH01000032.1 GCA_900317825.1 uncultured Lachnospiraceae bacterium
AGTCTTGATCCATATCCAATATTAAAAGGCTGTAAAAATACAGCTTGTTTACTATGCCCTTTTTTAGTTTTCCTTAAGCGCTACTTTGTTTCAAACTTTGCTTCTCCTTTGATGTCATTATCCTTAATATTGTATATGCTAACCCCCGAAAAAGCAAGTAGTAAAAAGAACTGCGGCCTTTTGGCCTTTATGTACATCTTTATTTTATTAACCAAGACTTCCCATACCCCAAATGGGAAGTTTTAGTAATTCACTTCTACAAATTCCGAAAACCTGGGAAGAAGGAAACGCAGCTTTCCACGCTCCGGCGAATACACCAGTCCCCTTTTTATAAGTCTGGCACGGTATGGGGAGAATTCTGATTTTTTCATTCCAGATCTTTTCATTATCTCTGAAACTTCTTGCGATTCTGTCATCGCTACGGCGATCCTTTTATCATTTCCAGACATTTCAGACCAGATTTTAGTATACACATATTCAGACAGACGCTGGTCATATTCACTGAGTATGGGTTCAGGATTCAAAGCGCATTTATTTTTATAACACAAAAATCCCAGTACCTGATAGGCAAAAGGATACCCCATCGTAAGTGATGCCAGATTTTTAGCACGCTCCGTATTAATATCAAATATCTGCCTATAGCTATTGACAACAGCACCTGTATCAAGCGGTCCCATCTCAATCTTTGGAGCTCTATATAGAAAGGTCACATTGTTACTGTTCTGAAGAGCATTTATTTTATCATATAAGCCGGTCATCAGGAGAAAAACAGGATAATTTTCTCTCATATAGATTTGAAAAGCACTAACGAATTCCCTTACGGTTTGACTATTCTCCACTTCGTCAATCGTAATCAGAACCCTTTTGTGCATATGCTGTATAATCTTTAGCATTTGCTCAATAGCCGTCTCTATGTCTGTAACAGGTGAAGCTCCTTCTATGTGAACTCCGATTCCCAGAATAGAAAAATCCAACTTTGCATTGATAAAAACTGCCTTCAGTTTTTCTTTTTCATAAAGTTTTGAGGCCAGTCCCTTCAGCAGATCCCTGGTGGGATTAAGCTCTACAACAATCCAGTCATTTTTTTCTGACAGATGATTTGCGATAGCAGACATTAACACAGTCTTTCCTGAACCTCTGACTCCTGTAAGCATATAGACCTGCGATACGGGATGTTCTGTGTTAAAGTCATGAAGGATCTCATCCGTCTGCTGAATTCTAGATATATATTCATAAGGTTTTTTTCCGAATGAAAGAGTAAATGGGTTTGACATTTATACTCCTTTATAATTTTATACTCGTTTATACTTCTTTATACATTTTATACTTTTTTATACTTTTTTACAAGATGCCTCACGATTATTTCAAAACCGTCTGAAGCGTAAAGTTTCGTCCCTGTCAGGCTGCTGTATCGTCATCCGGCAAAAAATGAGTGCTGTGGTTGCCGTTTAATCTTTTTTGTCATAAAAAAGCCCCGGGCATCATATAGATTCCCGGGTGCTGTCTCAATTTTCATAGATATCTTCTCTGTCAAGTCAAAAAATAAAAGCGGCTGTTCTTTCCTGTGAAAGAACAGCCGCCGCAATACGCTGTATCAGATCAGTTATTTAGCTGGTCTCTTTGAAGTAGTAGCCTTTGACCATGAAGCAACACGCTTTGTTCCGTCAGCTTCATCTACGACTGCTCTTACACGTACCTTTACGGTATCTGTCTTTGCAATCTTCAGAGTCGTCGTATTCTTACCATTCTTTACGTACTTGTATGCCTTGGTCTTTACGGTCTTACCCTTTACCTTCTTTACGATGGTCTTCTCTACTCTGTAGTAGATACCTTCGCCTGACTGCCTGGTCCACTTTACGTTGATCTTTGTAGAGTTCTTTTTACGTCCTGTAACCTTTACACCGCTTACCTTTGCGAGTTTTACAGGAGCTATCTGCTTGGCGTCAACTATAACAGTTACCTGCTTTGTTCCAGCCAGTGCTTCTTTTGTCTCACCTGAAGTGATAGTAAGGACTGCAGTTCCTGCGCCTACTGCTTTGACATTACCCTGTGCATCTACAGTAGCTACTGCTGGATTGTCAATAGCATAAGTGATAGCTGCACCTGTAGCTGTTGTCTCAGCAGACACCTTCTTAGTCTCACCTACTGTCAATCTGGCGAATGGATCAGCTGTAATCGTAGGAGTGACCTTTGCAGGAGCAACAATCTCATTTACCACGCTTACAGGAATAGTCGCGATAGTTTCTCTGGTATCTGTGCTTCCAGTAGTCTTTACCTCAAGGGTGGCATTACCTACCTGTACAGCATTCAGATTTGTTCCAACTACCTGGGCGGCACCTGCGTTCTCTGTAGTATCAGCTGCATATAATCTGTACTGGATTGTCGCTTTCTTATCATTTACAGTAACGAGCTTGCTGAGATCTACAGACTTGCTGTTCTTGAAATCCAGCTTGATCTCTGATGGAACTGTAATGATAGCTTCCGGAGTATTCTGGACATTTACCTTTACGATCACAGAATTTCCATTGATCTTCTTGCCATTATCAGTTTCTGTGTAAACCTTCACATATCTGATTCCTGCAGTCTTACCAGCAGTGATAGTTCCATCTGATGCAAGTGTAAGTATATCATCGCTGTTTCCGCTAACGATTGATGAATCCTTTGCATCTGCGTCTTTGTAAAGATTATACTTTACTGGAAGACCATTTGAAGATGAGCCTGTAATCTTCAGTGACTTTACAGCATTCTGAGCTGTTGAAGTAGAAAGGTCAAGACTTACATTCGTTGTCTCTTTCCCATTAACGAGTGCTTTGACTACATCTGTAGCTACATCATCTACAGTAAATGGAACTGTGTAAGCTGTCTTTCCAACTGTTACCTTTACACTTGAATCACCTTTCTTAAGCGCTGTAACAAGTCCTGTAGAATTAACACTGATAACCGAAGTATCCGACGGGGCATTGTAATAGATAGCTGCTGAAGTATTTGCTACCGAAATCTGAGCCGTCTTGTTTGACACTGTATCCAGTTTAAGGGTGGTGTTCTTCTTGCCTCCCGTGAGTTCAGTATCACTCTTTGCTTCATACTCGGTTGCTCCAGCCTTATATGTGACCTTCGTCTGGTCCTTGGTTTCCTCAGCCTGTGCTACTGTGCTGCCTACCTGTGCGACCGGGGCAAAAGTGAAGGCTGTGGCTGCCGCCATAACAACGGCGAGTGCTTTTTTAAGATTTGCCATTTGTATCTTCCTCCTTATTCAAAGAATTCTCATTTGCGGGAAACTGTTTTCTTTTTCCCTTCCGACAAATGCTATTATATCAGTTCAATGGAAAAATGAAACGACTTTTTTATTTTTTCCATAAAAAAATGACCTTGCCGGGCACTTTCTTAAATGTTAATTGAAAAGCCTTTCAATAATTTATAAAAAAATCATCAAGCTAGTTTCAATCCTCTGCAAAATAATACCTGTAAACCAGATGAAACAGCAGCCTCAGTCCTTTGGCGACGGAGTCTTTCCAGATCCACTCCTCTTCGGTGTGGAGAAGGGCCCCGTCACAGAGGCCGATGCATATGGCCGGGACACCCATCGAGAGAGGGATGTTACAGTCGGTCGAGGCCGTGGATTCTTCGGGGTCGATGCCGATGATCGAGCGGATCGATTCACGGGCGCGGGAGATCATTTTTTCGACAGATTCTTCAGGGACGCCCTGGGCACACGGACGCTTGCCGATGACTTCCATTTCTATCTGCGCGTTTTTACTGTAGCGCTTTACGATGTCGTGGATAGCCTGGTCGCATTTTTTCATGACGTCAAATTCACCGGTGCGGAATTCCATCGTGAAGGCAACCTGCTCGGCAATGCTGTTTACAGAGTTTCCGCCAGCTATAGTGCCGACGTTGTAAGTGTATTTTTCTTCGTCGGTCGGCTGCATCCGGTAGAGGTCATTTATGATCTGCGAAGCCACGTGTATCGCATTCGGGTTTCCGAAGTTCAGATATGAGTGTCCGCCGGTCGTGTGTACTTTGATACGGTAGCGGATCGATCCTACCATGTCGGTGTATATCTTCCGATAGTAGAGGTCAAACGCCCAGAAGTGCGAGACGAAGTCGGCGTGCTCTTCCATGAACCGCTTGCTGCCCTTCAGGTTCCCGAGCCCTTCCTCGCAGGTCCCGAATACGAAAAATATCCCGCATCTGATGGCGGGCTTTTCTTTTGCCGCAAACGTAGCCAGCAGCAGAAGGCAGGCGACATTTGCCGTATCATCGCCGATCCCCGGACACAGCAGCTTTCCGTCCTTTTCTGTGACTTCAAGCTCCGTATCCTTTGGAAAAACTGTATCCATATGGGCGATCATCACGGCGTTATTCCTGCCGTGCCTGATGCCATACGGGTAGACCACATTTCCCGCCTTGTCACGGTAGACACCGACAGCACCCGCGTTTTCCAGGTACTGCTCAATGAATTCACTCCGGCGCCCCTCATCTCCTGTCGGCGCCGGAATCTCCGTGATCTGTTTTAAGAGATCAACTATTTTTTCTGAGTTATCGTCTATGTATTTAAGCGCTTTGTCTCTCAGCATAGGCTTCTCCTGTTTTATACTTCAAAAATCATATCTCCGTAAGAAGGCATCGGCCAGTATTCCTTGTCTACGAGCATCTCCAGCTTGTCGACCGGAGTGCGGAGTCCCTTCATATCCGGAAGCACCGTATCCCTGAAGTAAAAAGCCCGTGCCTTTTCATCTGAAAAATCGCCGGTCCTCTCAAGGTCTATCTCAAGCGACTGAAGGCTCTCACGGGTATTCTTGAGCTGTGCGCTCACCTCTGTAAGGAGTGCTGTCTGCGTAGAAACGTCAGCCTCCGGGCAGGCGCTTGATACTGAAGTGATCGAGTCTGCAATAACTGTCGTGTACTTGATCACTGCCGGGATGACCTGCTTTCGGATGATATCTACCATGGTCTTCGCTTCGATATTTCTCTTCTTTGCGTAGATCTCGTATTCGATCTCGGCGCGTGAATCAAGCTCTGACTTCGTGAATACATGGAAACGCTCGTACATCTGAACAGTTTTATCAGTGGTCAGAGCCGGGATAGCGTCGAGCATATTCGTGATATTCGGAAGGCCGCGGAGCTCTGCCTCCTTTACCCACTCGTCTGAGTAGCCGTTTCCGTTGAATACTATCCTCTGATGGTCAGCTGCGAGCTGATGGATCAGGTCATGGAGCGCTGTATCGAAATCATCTGCTTTTTCGAGCACATCGCAGGCATCTGAAAAAGCCTCTGCCACGATGGTGTTCAGCACGATATTCGGCTCGCCGATCGAATCCTCAGAACCTACCATACGGAACTCGAATTTATTCCCAGTAAAAGCGAATGGTGATGTACGGTTCCTGTCTGTTGCATCCTTCATAAAATCAGGAAGGGTCTTAACGCCTGTCTGCATTTTTTTACGGCCGATGCTGTGAGTAGCCTCACCGGTGCTCACGAGCTGGTCGAATACGTCTGCGAGCTGGTCTCCAAGATATACGGAGATGATAGCCGGAGGCGCTTCATTAGCTCCGAGTCTCGAGTCATTTCCGACATCGGCTGCAGACTCACGGAGCAGGTCAGCATGCTCGTCTACTGCTTTAAGTATGCAGCAGAGAACGAGAAGGAACTGCATATTCTCGTGCGGAGTCTTGCCAGGATCTAAGAGATTCTGTCCGTCGTCTGTAACTAGTGACCAGTTATTGTGCTTTCCGGAGCCGTTTACTCCATCGAACGGCTTCTCGTGGAGAAGGCACTGCAGACCATGGTCGTATGCTACCCTCTTCAGGGTCTCCATGATCAGCTGGTTATGGTCGACTTCGACATTTACCTCTTCGTAGATAGGTGCCAGTTCATGCTGTGCAGGTGCGACTTCATTATGCTGGGTCTTTGCCGTGACTCCGAGCTTCCAGAGCTCGATATTCACATCGTGCATGAAAGCGCCGATCCTCTCACGGATGGCTCCGAAGTAATGGTCATCCATCTCCTGTCCCTTCGGAGGCATAGCTCCGATAAGGGTCCGTCCGGTATATACCAGGTCTTTTCTGGCAAGGAAATTTTTCCGATCGATGATAAAGTACTCCTGCTCGGCGCCGACTGACGGTGTGACCTTGTGAGCAGTAGTGTTTCCGAAAAGTCGGAGGAGTCGGAGGGACTGCTCATTTATGGCCTCCATCGAGCGGAGCAGCGGAGTCTTCTGATCCAGAGCTTCACCGGTGTACGAGCAGAACGCTGTCGGGATCACAAGTGTAGCTCCGCAGGCATCCTCTCTGACGAAGGCCGGTGAAGTGCAGTCCCATGCTGTGTAGCCGCGGGCTTCGAAGGTCGCACGCAGTCCGCCTGACGGGAATGATGACGCATCCGGCTCGCCCTTTATCAGTTCTTTTCCTGAAAAGCTCATCAGTGCCTTTCCTGATGGAAGCGGGCTGGTGATGAACGAGTCATGCTTCTCGGCTGTGGCTCCTGTCAGAGGCTGGAACCAGTGAGTGTAGTGAGTGGCGCCCTTTTCGATAGCCCACTCCTTCATCTCGTGTGCCACGACATCGGCAGTCTCTATGTCGAGTTCCTTTCCGTCCCTGATCGTCTGCTTCAGCTTCTGGTAGGTCTTTTTAGGCAGACGCTCCTGCATCGTGCGGTCATCGAAGACATTCTCTCCGAAGATCTCGGTTACATTTACCTTTTCTTCTTCCTTCACTTTTCTTTCCTTTCAAAAAAAAGGCGCGCCGGAGCGAGTCCAGCGTGCCCACAATTTTTATAAAATTCAGGCTTTTCCAACAGAGCCGAAGAGCTCCATCTTTTCCTTAACCTTTGCCTTGATAGCCTCAGCGCCTGGAGCAAGGAGCTTACGTGGGTCAAAGCCCTTTCCTTCCTTGTCCTTGCCAGCTTCGATGTACTGACGTGTGGCTTCAGCGAATACGATCTGGCACTCTGTGTTTACGTTTACCTTTGAAACGCCGAGTGTGATAGCTTTCTTTACCATGTCATCAGGGATTCCTGTGCCGCCGTGAAGTACGAGTGGCATATCGCCTACCTTTGCCTTGATGTTCTCAAGAACGTCGAAGCGAAGTCCTGGCCATCCTTCCGGATATACACCGTGGATATTTCCAATGCCGGCTGCGAGCATATCTACTCCGAGGCCTGCGACTCTCTCGCACTCCTCAGGATCTGCGCACTCACCCATTGATACGACGCCGTCTTCCTCGCCGCCGATTCCGCCGACCTCTGCCTCGATCGACATGCCAAGGTGATGAGCTACTGAAACGAGCTCCTTTGTGTTCTTTACGTTTGTCTCGATGTCATCATGTGAGCCATCGTACATGATAGATGTGAAGCCTGCATCGATACACTTATAACATCCTTCGAATGTACCGTGATCGAGGTGAAGAGCTACTGGTACTGTGATTCCAAGACTCTTATCCATTGCCTTTACCATAGCTGCCACTGTAGAAAATCCTGTCATGTACTTTCCTGCACCCTCTGATACTCCAAGGATTACAGGGCTCTTAAGCTCCTCTGCGGTAAGAAGGATTGACTTCGTCCACTCGAGGTTGTTGATATTAAAATGTCCTACTGCGTAGTGGCCTTTTCTGGCCTCTTTGAGCATGTCTGCTGCGTTTACTAACATGTACGATTCCTCCGTTTCATGTATTGGTTTCTAAACACCACAAAGCATTATACCCCATTCACGGGTTTCGTTCAACCCTTAAAAAATGTGTCTGGCTGGCATTTGCTGCTCAGCTCACGATCCGGACGGCGCCGTGAATGGCGCGGATCTCTACTTCTGTGGGTTTGCCGCCGTATTCTCCGTCGAGGGTCCACGGAATTTCTTCAGCGGCGGTGAATTTTACTCTGCTGGTCTGGAATGAAGTGACCATGTCTGTCTCTGTGTCCACGCCGGTGAGGCTTGAGACTATCTGGCTGAGCTCTATAGGGTTCTTCGGCATGCGGACGAGTGTCACTTCGAAAAGTCCGTCGCCCAGGTCGACTTCTCCTGAGATCAGACCCTTCATGCCGCCTACTGAGACGGTGTTCGTCACCATCCCGTAGATGAACTCGTCATAGAGCACGTTTCCATCGTATTCGACCTGCATCCGATATGAAGGGATGTCTCGAAGCTGCTTGAACGCCGACAGTATATAGGCTGCGTGTCCCAGTACATTCTTCAGCTGCTGACTTGTCGTGTAGCTCGTCTCCGTAAAAATACCGAAGGCTGCCACATACACAAAATACGCGTCTCCGAACTTCCCGACATCTACCGGTGTCGGTGTACCGTTTACTGCAGTGTCCGCGGCTTTTTTCATATCTGACTCGAGTCCGAGCGAAGACGCGTAGTCATTTGTACTGCCTGCCGGTATATAACCGACCGGACATTTTTTCTCTAATGGCATGAGACCGGATACTACTTCATCGAGGGTTCCGTCTCCGCCGCTTACTACTATCCTGTCGAACTCACTGCCGTATTCTGATGATTTTTCCGTCGCGTCCTTCGGGCGCTGTGTCGGATAGACCGTCACTTCATATCCGGCGCTGACCATTATTTCGATGATGTCGGACAGATGTACTTTTATCATGCCGCGTCCGGAATGTGGATTATAGATAAATAGAAGTTTTTTCCCCATGAAAAATAACCCGTACCTTTATTTAGTGAGAAAATCCTCAATAGCTACGACTGCTTTTTCCTCGTCGTCGCCCTGTGCGTCAATCGTCACTTCCGTACCTCTGGTAAGCACGAGACTCATCATCCCCATGATGCTCTTCGCGTTTACCTTCTTCGTATCCATCTCTATGTAAACCCGGCTCTGGAACTGGTTTGCCAGCTGCACCAGGTGTGCGATCGGGGTTGCCTCCATTGATTCACGCATTTTGATGGTTACATTCTTTTTCATGTAATATCCTCCTGATTTCTGATATCGTAAGCCATCTGTCCGATCTTTCTCAGTCTGTGGTTTATCCCGCTCTTTCCTACTGGCGGGGAGCATTTCTGCCCAAGCTCATACAATGGCATTTCCGGATTTGCGAGCCTCAGCCTCGCAGCTTCCTGCAGGTTCGGACTCAGCTCCGAAAAATGTCCGCTCTCCTGAAGAAAGCGGATATCCTCGATCTGTCTGACCGCCGCCGACACTGATTTCCGGATGTTCGACGTCTCGCAGTTGACCTGACGGTTCACGTTCTCGCGCATCTCTTTCAGGATCCTGGCATTTTCAAAATCCATGTATGCCTTCGACGCACCGAGCAGTCCGAGCATTGTCTCTATCTGCGAGCCTTCCTTTAAATACACGACGTAATGGCCTTTTCGCTCGACTATATGCGGGTCACATTCGTACTCGGCTATCATCTGCTGCACTTCTTCGGCCTGCTGCCCGTTCCGGCAGACCATTTCGAAGTGGTAGGACTTTGACGGGTCGCTCACCGACCCTGCCGCTAAGAAAAATCCCCGCAAAAATGACCTCCTGCAGCAGTCCTGTTCATAGAGCACAGGATTCGTGACAGTGAAGTCATCTCCGTCTGTTTTTAAAAGTTCGCGTAATTTTTTGCCATAAGATGGGCTTATAGTATTGTGGTCATCTTTGTCTATCTTAATCGTTTGTTCTAATAATGTAAAGTATTTTTCTATGAGCTTTTCATTTTCTGTTTCGACCCTGACGGCTCCTGTTTCAGGCACTGCCCTGGCAACTGCCGCCGTGATCCCAGCTGTCTCTGCGATCTGACAGTGTCTCGCCTTAGGATAGACTTCGAATAGCTCTTCCTTTACGTCACTTGAAAAAGACATATTATCCTTTATTTATGTCGCGGTGTTCGATGCGCAGACCATAGTCACCCTCGTGCTCCTGGAGGGCGTGGTAGAGTTCACGGGCGATCGTCACGGAACGGTGGCGGCCGCCGGTACAGCCGATGCAGATCACGAGCTCGTTCTTGCCCTCTTTGATGTACTCAGGGATAAGGAAAGTCACCAGGTCAGTGAGTTTGTTCACGAAGGTGTGTGAGACTTCGGAATTCATAACGTAGTCCACGATCTCCTGATCGTTTCCTGTCATCGGTCGGAGACTGTCCACGTAGTACGGATTCGGTAGGAAACGGACATCGAAAACCAGGTCCGCGTCTGTAGGAATGCCGTACTTGAAACCAAAGGAGAGCACCGTGATATTTATATTCTTGTAGTCTGTTCCCTGCTCGAAGATGCTGGTGAGTTCTGCCCGCAGGTCGCGGACTAACAGGTGTGTCGTATCGATGATATAGTCGGCACGCTTCTTAAGGAATGCCATCTCCTCGCGCTCTCTTTGGATCGCGTCGATGGTCCGGCCTCCGTCCGCAAGCGGAGGTGTTCGTCTCGTCTCCTTGAAACGTTTGACGAGCACATCGTCCTCTGCGTCTAAGAAAAGTATCTTTATCTTCTTGCCGTCGCCTTCGAGTTCATCGAGGATCCCTTCGAGTTTTGCGATCGGAGTCCTGCTTCTGACATCGATCCCAACCGCTACCCTGTCCTCGTTCGGCGAATCTGTCGCGAGTCCGGCAAAGCTTCGTAGCAGTGGTATCGGAAGATTGTCGACACAGTTATAGCCCATGTCTTCCAGGATCTTAAATGCTGTGTGTTTTCCTGCGCCGGACATTCCGGTGATTATAAGTAGTTCCATTAGAATTCTCCCAGCATCTTTACTTCAGGCTCGAGAGTCACTCCGGTCTCCGATTTCACTTTTTCGATGATCTGGTTTATAAGTGTGTAGATATCCGAAGCTGTGGCGTCGCCGTCGTTTATCACGAAGCCCGAATGCTTCTCGGAAACTCTCGCTCCGCCGACATGCGCGTCTTTCATTCCGGCCTGTTGCACGAGCTTCCACGCCGGAGTCATCTCCTCGAGTGTCTCTCCGTCAGAGACTTTTCTGAAGGTACTCCCGGCACTCCGTTTGTTCACAGGCTGTGAACTGCCGCGTTTCTCACGGATCTCAGATACCTTTGCTTTTATCTGCTCCGGATCTCCTGCTTTTAACGCCAGAACTGCTCCGGTTATTATCTCATTTTTCTTTGAAAAAATGCTCGTGCGGTAGCCGAATCCCAGGTCTTTTCCTGTATAGTGCTTTGCCTCGCCATTCATGTCGATGGCTGTGACTGACTGCACTGATCCGCTCATATCTCCGCCGAAAGCTCCGGCATTCATGTACACGGCGCCTCCGATGGTTCCCGGGATCTGTGTCGCGAACTCGAGTCCGGTAAGTCCGTAGTCGCAGGCTTTTTTCGCTACGACTGGAAGCAGGGCTCCGGAGGACGCGATGATACTCGCGCCTCCGTCGCCCTTCTTAAGCTCGACTTCGCTCATCCTCTTTCCGATGCAGATCACTGCGCCCCTGATACCGTCATCGGATACCAGCAGATTGCTGCCGTTTCCGATCACAGTAAAAGGACAGCTGTAATCTTTTAGTAGCTCCACCACGCTCCGGAGTTCGACCGACGCCACATCTATAAATATGTCTGCTTTGCCACCGACTCCAAATGTAGTGTGCTTTGACATCGGCTCATCGACCAGGACTGCTCCGTCGTCAGATACTATTTTTTTTAGAACCTCTATGACTCTCTCCATGCCTTACCTCATTCTGCCAGCAGGAATGCCTTGTATCCTCTGTAAGCCTCGTAGATGTCGACCTTTGAAGTGATCTCCCAAGGAGCGTGCATATTCAAAACAGCTACTCCGCTGTCTATAACGCTCATGTCCCAGTTTCCAAGGATGTAAGCGATAGTTCCGCCGCCGCCCTGATCTACTTTTCCAAGCTCTGCTGTCTGGAACTCGACATCGGCATCATCGAAGATGCGTCTGATCTCTGCCATATACTCGGCTGTAGCGTCGTTCGATCCGCTCTTTCCTCTGGAACCTGTGTATTTATTTATGACAAGTCCCTTTCCAAAATAGCAGCTGTTCTTCTTCTCCATGACATCCGGGTAGTTCGGATCGAAGGCAGCTGATACATCTGAAGAAAGTGCCTTAGAGTACTGCATTGCGCGCATGATAGAAAGCGGTGAATCATCACCCTCTGCGTGGAGCAGCTCTGCTACTGTATTTGCGAAGAACTTCGACTCCATTCCTGTAGCTCCGACTGAACCGATCTCTTCCTTATCTACTAAGAGGCAGGCGTAGGTTCTCTTGCCTGGCTTCGTGTCTACGATAGCCCTGAATGAAGGGTATGCGCAGACCTTATCGTCCTGGCCGTAACCCATGATGCAGCTTCTGTCGAGTCCATAGTCACGGGCAGGTCCTGCCGGAAGAACCACGATCTCTGCTGAGAGGAAATCATCCTCTTCGATATCGTACTTTTCTTTCAGGATATTCAGGATGTTTTTCTTTACGGTATTTTTCTTATCCTTGTCGCCGGCGGCCTCTTCGAGCGGAATGGTTCCGATCATGACGTTTAAGTCCTCGCCCTCTACGACTTTGGCGCCAGTCTTCTTCATCTGATCCTGTGCCAGGTGGATCAGCAGGTCGCTCACTCCGACTACCGGGTCTTTAGGGTCCTCGCCGATGCAGACATTTACGACGCTTCCATCTTTTTTAGCTACGACTCCGTGAAGTGCAAGCGGAAGTGCTACCCACTGATACTTCTTGATGCCGCCGTAATAGTGGGTATCGAGGAATGCCATCTCCGTGTCCTCATAGAGCGGCACCTGTTTTAAGTCCATACGCGGGGAATCGATGTGAGCCCCGAGGATATTCATGCCCTTTGAAAGCGGCTCCTCGCCGATCACGAAAAGTGCGATATTCTTTCCACGGTTCGTGCGGTATACTTTGTCTCCGGCCTTTACTTTTCCATCTGCTGCAATTATATCATCGAGGTTCTTAAAGCCCGCCTTCTCTGCTTCTTCTGCAAAAAATGACGTGCACTCCCTCTCTGTCTTTCCTCCGCTTAAGAACTTACGATAGTCCTCTGCGAAGTCCATTACCTTCTGTCTGTCTTCTTTCTTTGTGTACTTTAACCATGCATTCTTCTGATCCATTGTATTCCTTCCTTTTCTCGATTCGCATTTCCTTCAAATGAGCGGTGCTCGATTCGCAGCCGCTATCGCGGCTGCTTCATCCGCGCGTTCGCGCTATTGATTTTCACTCCCCCGCCTCTATGCTCGCAAGCGCGCATCGGCGTGTGAGTGATTCTGCTTGCCTAAATGAGCGGTGCTCGATTCGCAGTCGCTGTCGCGACTGCTTCATCCGCGCGTTCGCGCTATTGATTTTCACTCCCCCGCCTCTATGCACGCAAGCGTGCATCGGCGTGTGAGTGATCCCACTTGCTTAAATGAGCGGTGCTCGATTCGCAGCCGCTATCGCGGCTGCTTCATCCGCGCGTTCGCGCTATTGATTTTCACTCCCCCGCCTCCATGCACGCAAGCGTGCATCGGCGTGTGAGTGAAAATCAGCACCGCTCATTTATCACGCGAGATGTTTTCCTGCACACGGCGATAAAGCTCCGCGGCAGCGTTGTAACCCATTTTTTTCTGACGGTGGTTGACGGCTGCTGTCTCGCAGATGATCGCGAGGTTACGGCCAGGTCTGATCGGCAGAGAATGGCAGACCACTTTTTTATCGAGGATCTCCATGTACTCGTCCTCGAGTCCGAGCCTGTCGTACTCGGTGTCGCGGTGCCAGTCCTCGAGCTTTATCACGAGGTCGATGGTCTGCTTATCCTTGACACACTCGACTCCGTAAAGGCTCTTTACATCGATGATGCCGATGCCTCGAAGCTCGATCAGGTACTTCGTGATCGCAGGCGAGGTGCCGACCAGCGTGTCGTCGTTTATTTTTCTGATCTCAACGACGTCATCGGCTACGAGTCTGTGGCCTCTTCTGACGAGCTCGAGCGCTGCCTCTGACTTTCCGATTCCGCTCTCTCCCGTGATCAGGAGTCCCTCGCCGTAGACATCGACCAATACTCCGTGAATCGTCGTGGTCGGCGCCAGTTCGTAGCTTAATACATTTATCAGAGCGGCTTCAAACTGTGAAGTGGCTCTCGTCGTGCCGAGCACCGGCGTTCCGGCCTTTTCCGCCTCGACTATGAAATTCTCTTCCGGCTCCAGTCCGCGGCACATGATGACTGCCGGTATATGGTAAGAAAATAGCTTCTTATATATATCGTGTCTTTCTGCCTCATCGCGTAGGCTGTGCAGATACGCGTACTCCACCATTCCGATCAGCTGGATCCTGTTCGAGTCGAAGTGATCATAAAACCCTGTCAGCTGAAGTGCCGGTCTGTTTATGTCCGGCACCTTTATAAAGCACTTGCTTAAATCTATATGTTCTGTATAATTCGTCAGCTTGAGCTTTTCGGATATGTCCTTTATGCTCGCGCCTTCCTGCTGTATCGCCATAGATCATCCTTTCCTGTGACTCTCCCTTATATATGATAGTAAGACACGCCGTTTTTGTCAAACACAAAAAGTGAGTTAGCACTTCAGGCGTCTAACGGTCTTCTGACTGACAGCGACAAGGCTGATATCCAGGCCGAGGTCGATCAGCTGAAGCAGGGTAGAGGCTGCTCAGAACAGGAACACCATCCTGTTCAGGTAAGGCACCACAGAATTCCAGAGAAAAAGCACTCCTGTCACGGAGTGCTTTTTTTGTGCAGGTAGTCCCAGACTTCCTGGGCTGCCTTTTCATTCATGGTATCTGTCTCTGCAAGGTCTTCGACCGAAGCTGAACGGATAGCTTCGGCTGAGACGTATTTTTTCATCAGAGCACGGCGGCGGGTCGGACCTATGCCTGGAATGTCATCCAGGAAACTCCTGACCTGGTTTTTGCCGCGTAGCGACCTGTGATACTCTATTGCAAAGCGGTGAGCCTCATCCTGGAGTCTGGTGATAAGCTTGAAGCTCTCTGAACTTTTATCTATCGGGAGCTCTTTATTGTTAAAGAAAAGGCCTCTTGTTCGGTGATGGTCATCTTTCACCATGCCGCAGACCGGTATATCAAGTCCCAGTTCTTTCAGCACGTCCAGCGCTATATTCACCTGACCTCTGCCACCATCCATCATGATCACGTCCGGAAACCTCGTAAAGCTTCCCGTCTCCTCTGACTCTCCAGCCTCTTTTTCTTCAAGTCCGTGAGTAAATCTTCTCATCAGCACTTCCCGCATGGACGCATAGTCGTTCGGTCCTTCTACGGTCTTTATCCGGAATTTCCTGTAGTCATTTCTCAGCGGTTTTCCATGGTCGAAAACTACCATCGACCCTACTGACTGATAGCCCATCGTATTCGATATGTCGTATGCTTCCATTCTCTGTATTCCCGGAAGTCCGAGGATCTCCGACAGTTCTTTCATAGCTCCGATAGTTCTGCCCTCTTCACGCTTGATCCTCTCCCTGTCTTTCGTCAGGATCATCGAAGCATTTTTCCAGGCGAGCTCCACGAGCTTCTCCTTCCGTCCACGCTTCGGCGCCACGATGTGAACTGCCGCTCCCTTTTTCTCAGAGAGGAAATCCTCGAGCATCTGCTGGTCAGGAAACTCTTCCTGTACGAAGAGCTCTTTAGGCACAAACGGCGTTCCAGAATAGAACTGCTGAATGAAAGTGCTGATCATCTCCGCCTTCTCATCGTCCTCTCGCAGATTCAGGAAAAAATGATCCCTTCCGATCATTCTTCCGTCTCTTATGAAAAATACGACTGCGCAGGCGTCTTCCTTATCGGTGGCTATCGCGAGGATATCCCTGTCCTCACCGGCAGTGTCTGTTATCTTCTGCTTCTGGACGCACATCTTCACGGCCGCGATCTCATCCCTGTAGCCGGCTGCTTTTTCGAATTCGAGTTTCTTCGAGGCTTCGGTCATTTTTTCAGTAAGGGAATTGATGACCGGGTCCGCCTTCCCCTCAAGGAATTCCATCGCAGCCTTTACCGACTTCATGTAGTCATCTTCGGAGATGTAATTCTGGCAGACGCCCGGACACTGCTTGATATGGTAGTTCAGGCACGGGCGGTCTTTTTTCATGTCACGCGGAAAGACCTTGTTACAGGTGCGCAAATGAAAGAGTTTATTCGTCAGTTCTATCGTCTCACGGACATCGCCTGCAGACGTAAACGGCCCGAAGTACCTGCCCTTGTCCTTATATACTTTTCTTGAAAAAATAACCCTGGGGAAATGCTCTCCCAGGGTAACCTTTATATATGGATATGTCTTGTCATCGCGGAGCATCGTGTTGTACTTCGGGCGATGCTCCTTTATCAGGTTGTTCTCGAGAACTAAGGCCTCGAGTTCTGAATCGGTGACTATGTATTCGAAATGGTCGATGTGCTCGACCATCTGCTTTTTCTTTATGCCCTCGTCATGCGACGGCTGGAAGTACTGATGCAGGCGCTTCGTAAGGCTCTTTGCCTTACCGATGTAGATTATCGCGTCACTCTTATCGTGCATGATATACACGCCTGGCGAATTCGGGATTTTTTTAAGTTCTTCTGCTATATCAAAACTCATTATAACTTAAACTTTGCAACTGCTTCCTCCAGCTGTTCAGCAACTTCTGAAAGCTTCTGAGAAGCTTCTGCTATCTCCTGCATCGAAGCTGACTGCTCTTCTGATGCTGCCGATACGTTCTCGGTTTCACCGATAACCGAATCACTCTGGCTCTTGATATTCGAGAACGCGTCTTTTATGCTCTCTGTTCCGGAAGTCAGAGACTCGACAACCCTCTGCATT
>ONIH01000036.1 GCA_900317825.1 uncultured Lachnospiraceae bacterium
TCTTCCCTGCCATCCTTAAACTGATAATCCATAAATATAAGGTCATACTTTTTTCCCGACATGAGCAGTCCCTCTCCTGAATCATACTCATCGACAGTGCACTCGAAATCATTGCTCATTGAATATTCGAGCAGATGATCCTTTATATCCTTCCTGGCGTATCTGTCATCATCGCAGACTGCAATCTTTACCATAAAATAAATCCTCCTGTGCTCTATTTCTATAATAGCACAGAAGGACAATTAAAAATCATCATTGGAGTAAGATGTAACTAAAAGGGAGTGAAATGCAGCCCGTCAACAAAGCCAGCAAAAGAAAAGAACTTTTAGACCTTGCTTAACAAACGTCATTTCTGCCTTTGAAATATGAATAGAACGCATTCACCATATCCTTTGAAATCGTAACATGGACAATTCTGCTCCCCTGATCAGCCTGCATAGCATCATCCGAATGCGATGGTTGTGGCAAAGCATAAGAAATTCCTGCTTTATCAAGCAGACTTTTCAGATACCGATTCTCTTTTTCAAGATCATGAACTCTGTTTTCAAGCGAGTTCAAATCTTATTCAGACATACTATTTCCCATGTAAGCCAATATTGCCAGTTACGATAGAATAATATCATATCCGGTCCACTTTAGCCAGATATACACAAATCCAATAAATGCCATTGATTTTCACAACAGGTCAATCCGACTCATTGCAACACCAAAAGATTTCACTGGCTGAGCAGATATTTTCACTATAGGCCTGTACAACACACGACAGCACCAACAAAATTTTCCTGCCAAGCAGATATTTTCACTATAGATTCAAACCGTCTGGAATAGTACCAATAATTTTCCAGAATTTTGGTGCCGTACGACTTTTTTCATGCGTATGGTGAAAATACCATGCACTATACTAATGCTTATATGGTGCGGTAAATCTGTAAATGTATCTATTGTGAAAATCATCTGTACAGGCAAAACTGGTGCTGTCGCGAATAAACTTATGCTATTGTGAAAATCATCTGTAATTTCACAGGCAAAACTGGTACTGTCGCGGATACACTTATGCTATTGTGACAAAAAGCCATGAGAACTTTATTCTCATGGCTTTCTATGTTTTTCTATGTTGATATTATATAAAGTTTTATTATATATTTAAACAAATGTATTATAATATTTTTCTCATTCGAATTCTATCGTTCCTGGCGGCTTACTCGTGATATCATAGAGCACTCTGTTGACGTGGCTGACTTCATTTATGATCCTTGAAGTCACTGTCTTCAGCACCTCATACGGTATCTCAACTATATCTGCTGTCATGAAATCTACTGTGTTCACGGCACGGAGTGCTATTGCATAGTCATAGGTTCTCTCGTCTCCCATGACACCTACGCTTCGCATATTGGTAAGAGCTGCGAAGTACTGGCCGGCAGTTTTATTCAGGCCTGCTTTTTCCATTTCCTCACGGAAGATAGCATCGGCGTCCTGGACTATCTTCACCTTTTCCTCAGTAATGTCACCGATGATACGGATTCCAAGTCCCGGGCCCGGGAATGGCTGACGCATTACGAGCTCTTCAGGAATGCCGAGATGGAGGCCGACCTTACGCACTTCATCCTTGAAGAGATATCGTAGCGGCTCTACTATCTCCTTGAAATCTACATAGTCAGGCAGTCCTCCTACATTGTGGTGACTCTTGATCGTGGCCGATTCGCCGCCGAGTCCTGATTCAACTACATCCGGATAGATGGTTCCCTGAACCAGATAATCTACTTTTCCTATCTTCTTTGCTTCCTGCTCGAAGACACGGATAAATTCCTCTCCGATTATCTTTCTCTTTTTCTCCGGTTCGGTCACGCCTTTGAGCTTACTGTAGAATAGGTCCTTTGCGTTGACTCTGACAAAGTTCAGCTCATACGGGCCTTCCGGTCCGAAGACCTTCGATACCATGTCACCCTCATCCTTACGAAGGAGGCCGTGGTCTACGAATACGCAGGTCAGGTTCTTGCCGATTGCCTTTGCGAGTAGAACTGCTGCAACTGATGAATCGACTCCGCCTGAAAGCGCACAGAGAGCCTTGCCGTCACCTATTTTTTCACGGAGTTCCTCTATCGTTTTTTCAGCAAACGATGACATCTGCCAGTCACCGGCACATCCGCACACGTCGATCACGAAGTTATGTAATATCTGCTTGCCGTACTCGGTGTGAAGAACCTCCGGATGGAACTGGACTGCATAGAGTTTCTGAGCCGGGTTTTCAGCCGAAGCCACCGGGCAGTTATCGGTATGTGATGTGATATGAAAGCCTGCTGCCGGCGTCTTTATATAATCATTGTGGCTCATCCACACGATGGAGTTCTTCGGCACACTTTTAAAAATAGGACTCTCCGCATCGTCTACCGTAAGGGGCGTCTTTCCGTATTCTCTCTCCGGCGCGTGATCTACAACGCCGCCTAACACATGCATCATCAGCTGGGCACCGTAGCAGAGCCCGAGGATCGGCACTCCGATCTCGAAAAGCTCCTTCGGGGCTGTCGCCGAATCCTTTTCAAATACGCTGTTCGGACCGCCCGTCAGAATGATGCCCTTCGGGTTCATTTCTTTTATTTTTTCGAGAGGCGTCTTATACGAGGTGATCTCGCAGTACACGTGGTTCTCTCTGACACGGCGTGCCACAAGCTGGTTGTACTGCCCGCCGAAGTCTATGACCAAGACTTTTTCTTTATGTTCCATTAAAAGCTCCTTTTTTGAAAACGAAAACCTTTTTATATGATAACTTATTAGAAGATTTTTTTCCATAGGCAGTTTATTTTTTGAAGAAAAATCCGATAAAAATAAAAAGGAGTGAATACCATGAGCAGTTACACAGTCACTAATAATATGTACCTGAGAAATCTATATAAGTCCACCGACTCTTCACTTGTGAAGGGTTCGAACCGCAAAGAAGCCTCGAAGCCGAAGCTCATCATCGCTGATACAACAGCTCTCCAGAAGGGCATCAGCAGCCTGGCGGTCGAGGACTACGGTGATCCTGACGAAGAGGATGAAGAGATCACGAAGGCGAATTTCTATAAAAAAATGAAGGCCTTTGCCGACGCTTATAACAACACGCTCGACTCTTCCTCTTCTTATAAGACGAGCAAGTACGCGAAGAACGCCACCAGGCAGATAAAGTCCCTGGTATCACAGTACAGCGACGAGCTCGATGATCTCGGCGTCTCTCTCGATGATGACGGATACATGACTCTTTCAGATTCTGCTTTCGATAATATCGACGAAGCCGATTTTGAGGGTACTTTTGGAAAGGATTCAGAGTTTATGAAGTCCCTGAATTCCATCGCGAAAAAGCTGTACAGGCACATTGATGTACAGGCATAAGAACACGCGGGTTCCCTGAAACGGGGACCTTTTTTCATGTCTTGACTAACTCTTATGAACTTACTATAATATGTTCTGATTGCGAGCGCGAAAGCCGCTCTATTTTTTATTTTTAAAAGGAGTAACAAAAACAAATGGAAGACTGTAATAATCTCGAAAACGTGCGGATCCTTACACATCCGCTGATCCAGCATAAGATCTCAAGGCTTCGGGATAAGACGACCGGTACGAACGAATTCAGACAGTTAGTCGGCGAGATAGCAATGCTCGAGGGCTTCGAGGCCCTCGCAGACCTGCCGCTTAAGGATATCGAGGTGGAGACACCTATCGAGAAGTGCCAGACACCTGTCATCGCCGGAAAGAAACTGGCTGTTGTGCCGATACTGCGTGCAGGTCTCGGAATGGTTGACGGTGTTCTTTCACTCGTTCCTACTGCAAAAGTCGGTCATATCGGACTTTACAGAGATCCTAAGACCCATGAGCCACACGAGTATTATTGCAAGCTCCCTAGCCCTATAGAACAGCGTACCATCGTAGTCGTAGACCCGATGCTCGCTACAGGCGGTTCTGCCTCGGCTGCCATTGATTTTATCAAGCAGCATGGCGGAAAGAAGATAAAATTCATGTGCATCATCGCTGCACCGGAGGGCGTTATCAGACTTCACAACGACCATCCAGATGTGCAGATCTACATCGGACACTTAGACAGAGAACTGAACAAAGACGCATACATCTGCCCTGGTCTCGGAGACGCCGGAGACAGGATTTTCGGAACGCTGTAAAGGTAGGAAATCATGGGAATTTTTTCAAAGGATGCCTCCTCGGAAGTCAAGCCTCTGCATATAATCATAGTTGGCTGCGGAAAAGTCGGCCATACCCTTATCGCCCAGCTCTCGAAAGAGGGCAATGACATCACGATAATCGATGAGAGCGACCAGAAGATAAGCGACATCACGAACCAGTACGATGTCATGGGTATCGTCGGAAACGGTGCCAGCTACAGTGTGCAGAAAGAGGCCGGGATCGATGATACCGACCTGCTTATCGCCGTCACTGATTCTGACGAGCTGAACCTGCTCTGCTGCACCATTGCCACTCGTATCGGTAAATGCTCTGCGATTGCCAGAGTCAGAAATCCGGAGTACAGCACAGAGATCAACTATCTCCGTGACAGGCTCGGTCTCGCGATGATCATAAATCCCGAGATGGAAGCGTCGATGGAAGTCGCCAGGATCCTCTACCTGCCGAGTGCTCTCGAGGTAAACTCCTTTGCTCACGGCGAAGCACAGATGATAAAATTCAAGGTAAAGGAAGACTCAAAGCTCGTCGGTTCTGCCGTCTATAATATAGCAAAAGAGACAAAGAACCTGCTCTTTACGACTGTCTTCCGTGACGGTCAGGTCATTATCCCGAACGGTAATTTCATCTTTAACGCCGGCGACATGGTGTCTTTCGTCACCTCCCGCCACAATGGAAAAAATGCTCTGAAATCCCTCGGTGTTCCGACCACAAATGTCAGGGACTGCATGATAATCGGAGGCGGAAAAGCCGCTTTTTACCTGGCCCAGCAGCTCATACACGAGAATATTTCCGTGAAGATCATCGAGCGTGACATTCACCGCTGCGAGGAATTATCTGAGCTTCTCCCGAATGCCATCATCATAAACGGCGACGGCACTAACGCCGATCTGCTCAAAGAAGAAGGCATCGAGAATATCGACTCCTTCGTCCCTCTGACCGGTATAGATGAAGAAAATATCCTGCTTACCCTCCATGCGAAGCAGGTATCTGACGCCAAAGTCGTGACGAAGATAAACCGTTTTGCTTTCCAGGATGTCATAAACACTCTGGATCTCGGAAGCGTCGTTTACCCGAGGATCATCACCTCTGAAGCTATCATCGCCTATGCGAGAGCAAAGCGGGCTTCAATGGATTCAAACATAGAGACCCTCTATCATATGTATAACGATACTGTCGAGGCCATAGAGTTCAGGATCGGTAAGCCTTCTGCTGCTACCGGAACTCCGCTTAAGGACCTGAAACTCCGTGGTCATCTGATGGTTTCTTTCATAAACAGAAACGGACGTATCATTTTTCCGACAGGAGAAGATACGATCGAGGTCGGCGATACGGTAATGATCGTTACGACACACACTGGTTTTTCTGATATAGTAGACATTCTCGCATAAAGGAGGAAACGGCTGTGAACCAGCCAATCATAAAATACGTTCTTGGAAAAGTCCTGGCTATCATAGGTCTTTTGATGATCGTTCCGATAGTCACGGGCCTTATATACCGTGAAGACGAAGTTTTAGCTTATCTGATAGTCGGAGTCCTGAGTTTTGTGATCGGACATTTTTCCAGCAGGAAGAAACCTAAAAACACGATGTTCTACCTGAAAGAGGGCTGCGTAGTAACGGCTCTCTCGTGGATCCTGATCTCTGTAGTCGGCGCGATTCCGTTCATGCTGACCGGAGAGATCCCGAATTTCATCGACGCGATGTTCGAGACTTCATCAGGTTTTACGACGACAGGCGCTTCGATACTGCAAGACGTAGAGGCGCTTTCACACGCTTCTCTGATCTGGCGAAGCTTCACTCACTGGATCGGCGGCATGGGAGTTCTCGTATTCCTGCTTGCTGTCATCCCGATGTCCGGAGGCTCGAATATCAACCTGATGCGTGCCGAATCCCCGGGACCTTCGGTCGGAAAACTCGTTCCGAAGATCAGAAGCTCAGCCAGCATCCTATACCGGATCTACTTCGGTATGACAGTAGTCCAGATTGTGCTTCTGATCATCGCAAAAATGCCTGTTTTTGACGCTCTGTGCATCACCTTCGGGTCAGCCGGAACTGGTGGTTTCGGTGTCAGAAATGACAGCTGCGGAAGCTACACTCCGCTTCAGCAGTGGATCACAGCGATTTTCTTTGTACTGTTCGGCGTGAATTTTAACTTCTATTATTATATACTCGCAAAGGATCCGAAGAAGAGTCTCAGGATGGAAGAGGTTAGAGCCTATTTTGGCATAATAGCAGCTTCCGTCTTCTTAATTTTTTTCAATATCTGCGGACGCTTCGACACAGTCTCTGCTGCCCTTCGCGCCGCCTTCTTTCAGGTCGGATCTATTATAACGACCACAGGTTATTCGACTGTAGACTTTAATCTCTGGCCTACCTTCTCGAAGGCTATACTGGTACTTCTGATGTTCATCGGAGCCTGCGCCGGTTCGACTGGCGGCGGCTTCAAGGTATCGAGGATCATCATCGCTTTCAAGACTTTCCTGAAAGAGGCGAACTCATACATCCACCCGAAGAGCGTCAAGAAGATAAAAATGGACGGAGAATGTGTCGAGCACGATGTGATCCGCTCTGTGAATGTCTATATGATCACCTACCTGACGATTTTCGTCCTGTCGGTGCTTCTCGTATCGATAGAGGGAAAGGACCTGATCACCTCCTTCACTTCGGTGGCTGCCACATATAATAACATCGGCCCGGGACTGGCCGAGGTGGGGCCTGCTGCAAACTTTGACAGTCTGTCATATTTTTCAAAGATCGTGCTGATATTCGACATGATCGCTGGAAGACTCGAGCTGTTCCCGCTCCTGATCCTCTTCCACCCGGCAGTACTTAAAGACATTTTCGTAAAGAAAAAATGCAGTCAGTCTGCAAAATAAAAAGAGCGCCCCTTTGGGGCGCTTATTTTTTGATCTTATTTGGCGGCGATGACCTGGCGCATATCGTAAAGGCCTGCCGGCTTTCCTTTAAGGAACTTCGCTGCTTCGACGGCACCTTTTGCGAAGACGCTCTTCGAAGTGGCCTGATGCTTGAAAGTGATGACCTCGTCGTCTCCGGCGAAGATCACTTCATGCTCACCTACGATATTCCCACCGCGGATAGATGAGATACCGATCTCCTTCGGGTCTCTCTTCTGTCTTCTGTCGTGTCTGTCATAGATGTAAGTGTACTTCCCGTCAGCTGCTTCATTCACCGCATCTGCAAGAGCTATGGCTGTTCCGCTTGGTGCATCGAGCTTCTGGTTGTGATGGGCTTCCACTATCTCCACATCGAATCCTGCGTCTGCAAATACCTTAGTGGCTTTTCCCAAAAGCTCAAACAGGGTATTGATGCCTAAGGACATATTTGCAGAGCGGAGGATGGCGACCTTTTTGGAAGTCTCGTTTACTTTTTCAATCTGCGCATCAGAAAGTCCTGTCGTACAGAGCACTACCGGGATCTGCTTTTCTGCGGCGTAGTCTAAAAGTCCGTCCACTGCCTTCGCATTTGAGAAATCGATGATAACGTCCGCATCCACGTCACACTCTGCCGGCCAAGCGTAGACCGGATAGTCGTTCTTCTGCTCGGTATATGGGTCAATGCCGGCCACGATCTGACAGTCATCATCGCCTGCTACTATCTGTGTAATGACCTGACCCATGTGGCCATTAGCACCGTTCATTATAATACGCGTCATAGTAATCCGTAATCCTTCATAGCTTTCTTAAGTTTCTCGAGGTTCTCAGGCTCCATCTCACAGAGCGGCAGACGAAGAGGTCCGACCTCTTTTCCCATCAGGTTCATGGCTGTCTTTACAGGGATAGGGTTTACCTCGCAGAAGAGAGCGTCGACAAGTGGAAGCTCGCGGAGCTGGATCTGTCTGGCCTTCTCTATGTCACCGTTCAGGAAGCTCATGACCATTTCATGTACGTCGTGCGGAGCTACGTTTGAAACCACTGAAATGACTCCGATGCCGCCGAGTGAAAGGATAGGAACTACGAGTCCGTCCTCTCCCGAGTAAAGCTCGATATCTCCGTCACAGAGTCTCATCATCTCTGAAGTCTGTGCGAGATTTGCGGTAGCGTCCTTTACTCCGACGATATTCTTCTTAGTCTTACGAAGAGTAGCTACTGTCTGCGGAGCGATGTTCGTGCCTGTTCTTCCAGGAACGTTATACAGGATCAGCGGAAGCTTCGTCGAATCTGCGATAGCGCTGTAGTGAGCGATAAGTCCCTTCTGTGTAGCCTTGTTATAGTAAGGTGTAACAACTAATGCTGCATCTGCTCCGTGCTCCTCAGCCTCCTGTGTCAGCTGGATAGCCGTAGCTGTGCAGTTGCTTCCTGTTCCTGCTACTACCGGGATCCTGTGCTTTGTGAACTCTACAGCCTTCTTTATGCACTCGCTGTGCTCTTCCATAGAAAGGGTCGAACCCTCTCCTGTAGTACCAACGATAATGATGGCATCTGTACCGCCGGCAATCTGCTCTTCTATAATCTCTTCGAGCTTATCGTAATTCACCGATTCATCGGCATTCATAGGTGTGACGATGGCCACGCCTGCTCCTTTAAAAACAGCCATTTTTTCTCCTTCTACTTATTACTTTCATCACTTATTTTAAAAATCTGGTCGCACTTTTTTCTCAGGCTCTCCGGCAGCACCGTCCCTGTGAGGATCAGCTGCATCGAATCCGTGCCAAGCGAGACCAGGTTCACCATGTCGTCTTCCGATATGATCCCCTCATCTGACAGGCCTAAAAATTCGTCGAGAACTAAGATGTCGCACTCCCCGGTCGTTAAAACCTTCTTTGCGAAACCGAGTCCGTTCAGGATATTCTGCTTCTCGTCTTTTTTCTCTTCGTCGCTCAGCTCGTTGAAATTATGCGTACTGCGCTCAAAAGAAAATGCCTTCACTTCAGGCTCGAGCCTTTTGAAATAGTCCTCATCCAGCTGTCCTTTCAGGAACTGGATGATATAAACACTCTTACCCACCGAGGCAGCCCTTATCGCGTTTCCGAGCGCCGCGGATGTCTTTCCCATCCCCGGACCGTAATATACCTGTATTTTTGCCATAAATACCTCGCTATGACACCGGCAGACCCGTCCGCCGTTTATAATATAATCTTTAGTATTTTATCACAAATCTCGTCTTTACGCAAAGACTCATTGCCGTCAGATTGCCTAAATTTTTCGTATTATTTGAAGGAATTTCGTCATTTTTCTTATAGTGTTTGGCAGTGCCAGGTGATATAATATAAAAGTTGCATTGCAATCAAATAATCGAATAAATGAGGTGTAAAAATGATTCAGACAAGAGAAGATATCAGAAACGTCGCGATCATCGCACATGTCGATCACGGTAAAACGACGCTTGTAGATCAGCTGTTAAGGCAGAGCGGTGTCTTCCGGGAGAATCAGGAAGTGCAGGAGCGTGTCATGGATTCAGGTGCCATCGAGCGTGAGCGTGGGATCACGATCCTGTCAAAAAATACAGCCGTAAAGTATAAAGACGTAAAGATAAATATCGTCGATACCCCGGGACACGCTGATTTCGGCGGCGAGGTTGAGCGTATTTTAAAAATGGTCGACGGCGTTGTTCTTCTTGTCGACGCGTTCGAGGGCGTTATGCCACAGACGAAGTTCGTTCTGATGAAGGCTCTGGCATTAAACCTTCCGGTCATCGTATGTATCAACAAAATTGACCGTCCTGGTGCCAGACCTGCAGAAGTAGTCGATGAGACTCTTGAGCTTTTTATGGATCTCGACGCTACAGACGAGCAGCTGGATGCTCCGTTCATCTACGCATCAGCTAAAGACGGCTACGCTATAAACGAACTCGGCGATGAGAAAAAGGATATGACTCCGCTTTTCGAAGCCATCCTGAAGTACATCCCGGCTCCTACAGGTGACCCGGATGCCAATACCCAGGTACTGATCTCTACTATCGACTATAATGATTACGTAGGCCGTATCGGTATCGGTAAAGTATCAAACGGTTCTATAAAGCTGAACCAGAACGCCGTAGTTGTAAATCACCACGATCCGGATAAGAAAGAAAATGTCCGTATCTCGAAGCTCTACGAGTTCGAAGGTCTGAACAAGGTCGATGTCGAAGAGGCAAAGATCGGTTCGATCGTAGCTATTTCAGGTATCGCTGATCTCCACATAGGTGATACGATCTGCGGAACTGACGGTGACCCTGTGGCTATCCCGTTCCAGAAGATTTCTGAGCCTACCATCGCCATGAACTTCATAGTAAATGACAGCCCGTTCGCCGGAACCGAAGGCAAATACGTGACCAGCCGTCACATCAGAGACAGACTTTATAAAGAGCTGAATACAGATGTATCTCTCAGAGTAGAGGATACAGACAGCCCTGATACGTTCAAGGTATCAGGCCGTGGTGAGCTTCATCTGTCAGTACTTATCGAGGAGATGAGACGTGAGGGATATGAGTTTGCCGTAAGTAAGGCTGAGGTTCTCTATCACTATGACGAGAATGGAAAGAAGCTCGAGCCTATGGAGAGAGCTTACGTCGATGTCCCGGATGAGTTCCAGGGTGTCGTTATCGAGAAGCTTTCAGCACGTAAGGGTGAGCTCCAGGGTATGCGTCCTATCACCGGAGGCTACACCCGTCTCGAGTTCGTGATCCCGGCCAGAGGCATGATCGGTTACAGAGGCGACTTCATGACAGATACCAAGGGTAACGGTATCATAAATACAGTCTTTGAAGGCTACGCTCCATATAAGGGAGAAATCGCTTACAGAAAACAGGGTTCCCTTATCGCTTACGAGGCCGGAGAGTCTGTTACCTATGGACTTTTCGCAGCTCAGGACCGTGGTACACTTTTCATCGGACCTGGTGAGAAGGTTTACTCAGGAATGGTAATCGGCGCTTCAAACCGTGCTGAGGACATCGAGATCAACGTCTGCAAGAAGAAGCATCTGACAAATACCCGTACTTCTTCATCAGATGAAGCTCTGACACTCGTTCCGCCAAAGATACTCTCACTCGAGCAGGCTCTCGACTTTATCGAGACTGATGAGCTCCTTGAGGTAACACCGGAGCATCTCCGTATCAGAAAGAAGATCCTCGATCCTCTTCAGAGAAAGAGAGCTATGATCAGAAGAAATAACAACCAGTAATTTTTCAAATAAAAAGGCTCGCTCCGGCGGGTCTTTTTTTGTTGAAGAAACTATTTAAAAGGGTTATAATCTATGTATCGACAGAAATACACAGGAGGATTTTTTTATGTTAGAGTACCGTTATGATACCCAGCTTCTTATCGATGGAGAGGATCTCGATGAGGACGAGATAAACGATTATTTCGTACAGAACTTCAAGGGGGACTGCCTTTTGGCCGTAGGCGACGAGGACCTGATAAAAATACACTATCATACGAATGAGCCTTGGAAAGTGCTTGAGTACTGTGCTTCACTCGGCGAGATCTATGACATAGTCGTTGAGGACATGGACCGCCAGGCGAGAGGACTTCACGGCTGATTTTTCAGGAGGAGGTATACAGATGGACGACGGACGCGATTATTTAGCCAGAGTTAAAAAATACCGTGAGAGCAAAAATCACACGGAACTCAAATACTGCAGGATCTGTGGCAGAGCCTTTCCATATAATGGCGAGGGCGATATCATCTGTCCCCGATGCATCCAGAAGGAGCAGGATGATTTCGAAAGAGTAAAGAAATACCTAAGCGAGAATCATTCCACCGAGAAGGAAACTGCCGAGGCTACAGGAGTTCCCGAAGCTACCCTGACCAAATGGGTCAGAGAGGGAAGGCTTTCCTTCGGAGCCGGTGTATCCGGACTTCGCTGCGAGATGTGCGGCAAGCCTATCCGCACCGGAAAGCTCTGTGCTGACTGCCAGAAGAAAGTAAGTAAAAAAGGATATTCCACCAACCGGTCAAATAACTATGGAAAAATGCGTTTTGCCGGCAGGGATAATTGACCGGATCTATCGAAGGCCCTGCCGTCCATTCAGGGGAAGGAGTGGCCTATGAACAAGCTGACAGATTACGATCAGGAGAGAAAAAAAATCTATAAGCAGACTCTCGGAGATTATGACCTCAGGTACTGCACCGAGTGCGGGAGGCTTTTCGCGTATCCTGGTTACGGACCGAATATCTGCCGTGACTGCCTGAACAAAGATCAGACTGATTTCGACAAAGTCCGTGAATACCTGGAAACGCACGACTCGAGTCTACCGAAGACAGCGGTCGATACCGGCGTGCCCCCGAAGAAGCTGTATCAGTGGGTCCGTGAGGAGAGACTTTACTTCAAAGACGCTGAAGGAAGCGGACTTTACTGCGAGATCTGCGGTGTTCCGATCACCACAGGGCGCTACTGCCGCAAGTGCAAGGCTAAACTGATGCTCAAAGGTGTAAAGATAAACACCGATTCACCTTCAGATACTATCGATGAAAAAATGCGTTTCATCGGAAATTCCAAAAAGTAACGGAGTATTTTTATGCAATTCAGGATTATGGGTTTTACGCTCCTGCAGATACTCGAAGTGTACCTCATCCTCTCATTCCTGCTGACTGTTTTTTCAGTGGTCAGAATGTACGTGATAGACGCCTTCGCATGTAATAAGAAAAAAGGGCTTCAGAGGATGGAGCTTCTCCGCAGACAGGGCCGGTTCAGCCAGTACCCCATCTACACTATGGAAGAGATCGCAGAGAAGAAAAAGCGCGGAGCTGTAAGGCTCTCCGTATTTTTAAATGATACCGGTAAAAGATCCCGGTGCGTCATAGTATGTCCTGGCGGCGGTTACGCGCATCTGTGCACGACCAAGGAAGGCTATCCTGTAGCCGCAAAGCTTAATGAGATGGGCTACACAGCTTTCGTTCTCGAGTACAGGGCCGGACTTGACTGTTCATCACATGCTCCGATGCATGACCTCGCTGCAGCCGTCCGCTTCATCTCCGCCCGGGCCGACCAGTTTAACGTAGACATGGATGGTTACGCCGTTGTAGGATTTTCTGCAGGCGGAAATCTGGCGGGCATTTTCGGAGGCAAAGCCTGGGGCTACGAAAAGTACAACGCTCCAAAGCCTGGCTGCCTGATAATGGGCTATCCGTGGACAAATGTGAACCACTGGATGAAACACCCTTACTGGAATATCTGGGTCGCCCTGATGGGTATCTGGCTCTCCGAGCGTGGCAATATCTATATGTTCGGTCCGAAAAGTCATTTTAACAAGAAAAAAAGAGATTCGCTCTGCGTTCAGAAATGGATCACGCCTGACTATCCGCCTGTCTATATGTTCGGAAGCGGAAATGACGTGCTCGTGCCTACTGCCGCTCATCTCGATGTACTCGCAAAGGCCCTGAAGGAGAACGGAGTCCCATACAAATACGATAAGTTCTTCGGGCTTCCGCATGGAGTAGGACTTGGCTATCACACGAATGCTGAGGGCTGGTTAGATACAGCAGTTCAGTTCTGGGAAGAAGAAGTCAGCAAATAAAAAGCGCCCTTACGGGCGCCTTTGTTTTATTTGTTTTCCTGGTTCATTTTTTCAGCAAGCTCACAGATCAGGTGTACACAGGTATCTTCACCGAGAATGCCCGAGTCGAGCGCCAGATCGTAGTTCTGATATGCGCCCCACTGCTGGTCTGTGTAGTAGCGGTAATAAGTACGTCTCTGCTTATCCTTCTTCTGGATACGCTTGCGGACATCTACATTTGTGATGTCACCGTATCTCTCGAGGACTCTCGTGATCCTGTGCGGCATATCAGCGTGGATCAGCACATTCAGACAAGGTATCTCTGCATTCCTCAGGATGTAGTCACTGCAGCGTCCTACGATAACGCACGGTCCCTTCTTCGCTGCGTCAAGGATAACCTTCCTCTGTGCCAGGAATATCTCGTCCTGAGGGCTCTGGAAGTACATCGCAGAGGCAGCAGAGATGTCAAACCACTTATTCGCAGCTGATGTCGTCTCACCCTGCTCCTCTATGAGCTCCTTAGCGTAGCCGCTCTCTTCTGCAGTCTTCGTGACGATCTCGCCGTCTAAGAATGGTACGTTGAGCTTCTTCGCTACTTTTTCTCCGATAGAATGTCCGCCGCTTCCGAACTCACGGCTTATAGAAATAACTGGATACATAAGAATACCCCCTTTGCTGGTATCGTTATATAAGACGCGCCTGCGTCTCACTTCTTTAGCTATATTGTACAAAAAAAGGTGCTAAATGTCAAAAGAAATTGTAAAATATTTATACTTTAATCTGAGTGGAGTGTATAACTCCAAAAACCCGATGGTAGATCTGACTGATATATCTGGAACTAACTGCTACTGTGATGATGTCGCAGGATCTGAAATCTCCAGACGAATAGACGCTCTACCTGAAATCCCCCCTGTCCGCTTCATAGACTCCGGGAATTATCACTATATGTCTCTCTTCTTCATGCGAAAAATAACCGTTCCATTCACTCTACTGCTCCTCGACAATCATCCGGACACCAAACTTCCGGTCTTTGGGAATATCACATCTTGCGGCGGATGGGTAAGAGAAGCCTCTGAGACGATTCCTAATATGAAGCAGGTTATCATGGCTGGAGTAGATTCTGACCTTATAGAGGAGGAATCTCCGCTTCCTGAGCGTGCTATCTCAGTATGGCTATCCGACCTGCCTGCGATTTTCTCCAGGCTGGAAACTCCACTCTATATATCACTGGATAAGGATATTATGAACCCTGAGTATGCGAGAACTGACTGGACCCAGGGACCTTATACACTTGAAGACATCATTTCTATCCTAAAAACTGCCTACTCTTCGTGTGATGTCATAGGTCTCGATATCTGCGGTGAAAAAAAAGAAGATCCTACAGACGAGGATCTACTGATAAATGATCAGACAAACCAGAAGCTGCTGGAGATATTCGAGTAGGTTCGAGCCCTACTCGTGCATTTTGACAAAAAAATAAGGACTTCAGTCAACTACTGAAATCCATTAGCAGCTCCCCGAGTAGGGCTCGAACCTACAACAACTCGGTTAACAGCCGAGTGCTCTACCATTGAGCTATCGAGGAATATAAAAGAAGCAGATACGCTTCAAAACTTCATACAGACTTCAAAACCTTCTCTTGATCAAGCCTTCGATCTATTAGTGACAGTCAGCTGAGTGTCTCACAACACTTACACCCCTGCC
>ONIH01000037.1 GCA_900317825.1 uncultured Lachnospiraceae bacterium
CGGCTACGGAAGAAAGACAATTCTCTTTATTGACGAGATCCACCGGTTCAATAAGGCGCAGCAGGACTATCTGCTGCCATATGTGGAAGACGGCACGGTGATCTTGATCGGCGCAACGACAGAGAATCCGTATTTTGAAGTGAATGGTGCGCTTCTATCAAGATCGAGGATCTTTGAACTGAAGCCGCTGTCAAAGGAGAATATTCTGACTTTGATCCACAGGGCTTTTGAGTCAGAAAGGGGAGTAAAACCATATAATGCAGATATCGCGGAGGATGCGGCAGATTTTCTGGCCGATATCGCAGACGGCGATGCCCGCGCCGCACTGAATGCCATAGAACTTGCTGTGCTTACAACAGATCCGGGAAGCGATGGGAAGATACATGTCACACTGAAGGTGGCAGAGGAGTGCATACAGAAGAAGGCAATCCGCTATGATAAAACCGGGGACAATCACTACGATACGATCGCAGCTTTTATAGAGTCCATGTGCGGCTCTGATCCGGATGCTGCCCTTTATTATCTGGCCCGGATGCTTGAGGCAGGAGAGGATGTGAAGTATATTGCGCGCAGAATGCTGGTAGCTGCATCGGAAGAAGTCGGCAATGCCGACCCGATGGCTATCTGTGTTGCAGCATCGGCGGCAATCGGTGTAGAGCGCGTTGGTATGCCGGAGGGCAGAATCATTTTGGCACAGGCGGCCTCCTATATTGCTTCCGCTCCAAAATCTAATTCTGCTTATCTTGGCATTGAGAAGGCTTTGTCAATTGTCCGGAAAACGGGCAATCTTCCGATTCCTCCTTACCTGCAGGACTCCAGCTATAAAGGCGCAAAACAGCTTGGCCGGGGTGTCGGTTACAAGTATGCGCATAACTATCCGAATCACTGGGTGGAGCAGCAGTATCTTCCCGATGAGATTCGTAATGAGCAGATATATGAGCCGAATGATATCGGACACGAGAAAGACATCAAAGCGTATTTCAGAAAGATTGGGAAAGAACCAGATAGGTACGCTTACGTTGACCCGTCGCTTTCAGGAAAGCCCGAGAAACCATGGGAAGATTGATCATAGAGAGTAAAGCAGCCTGCAAAGGCAAAGAAGCAATGATTGGGCGTTTTGGGCCGGTGAGCCATGCGGCTCACCGGCTCAAAGAAGGAGGAGCTATATACAAAAAGGGGCGATGAATCAGCCCATTTCTGCCACAATTGTTACATCTTCTCCCGCAGCAGCAGGAGGAATCACATTTCCGTCCACAGGGATACCGTTTACAGTCAGGGTCTTTATCCCGTGCTGCACATGGGACGGGTTCTTCACAGATATATGGTAAGCTGCGCCTCTGTAGAGACGGTCAACAGTGTATCCATCACAGGTGTCAGGGATGCACGGATCAATCCTGAGGCCGTCGAGAGTCGGATAGATACCGAGAATGTACTGACTCATGCAGGTGAAGGTCCAGGCAGCTGTGCCGGTCAGCCAGCTGTTCTTGCCCTCGCCGAAGGTAGCAGCATCTGCGCCTGCGACCATCTGGCAGTAGGCGTATGGCTCAGTGCGGTGCACATCGCTTATATCCTCCAGATATACCGGGCAGGTCTTCTTGAATACCTCGAAGGCTCTGTTGCCGTGACCCAGGACAGTCTCTGCGCAGGCAATCCATGGATTGTTATGACAGAATATACCGGCGTTCTCCTTGTATCCAGGCGGATATGAGGATATCTCGCCAAGCTCCACGTGATATCTGGTGTAGGCCGGCTGGTGAAGCATGATGCCGAAGCGGCTGTCCAGTCTTTTTGCAACACTTTTGAGAGCCTTCTCGGCCTTGCCGTCGTCTTTTCCGATGCCGGCCATCACGCACATGCCCTGAGGCTCGATGTAGATCTGACCCTCATCACAGGTATGGCTTCCTACAGGTTTGCCGAAGGCATCATAGGCTCTGAGGAACCACTCGCCGTCCCAGCCTGCGCTCTCTACGGCAGCAGTCATCTGATCTGTCTTCTCTCTGACCTGTGCGGCTTCATCGTAAAGACCAAGATGGTCGCAGATATCAGCGTATTCCCTGCCGTACTTGACATACATGCCGGCGATGAATACGGATTCTGCCACAGGACCCTCGCTTTTTCCGAAGGTCTGGAAGCTCTCACCCGGTTCTTCGGAGAAACAGTTAAGGTTCAGGCAGTCGTTCCAGTCGGCTCTGCCTATGAGAGGCAGAGAGTGAGGACCCAGATGGGTGGTGGTGTAGGAGAAGCTTCTTCTGAGATGCTCCATCAGAGGAGCGGCCTTGTCAGAATTGTTGTCGAACTGACAGGACTCATCGAGGATACTGTAGTCTCCGGTCTCGCGCAGATAGGCACTGGTCCCGGCTATAAGCCACAGAGGGTCGTCGTTGAACCCACTTCCGATATCTGCGTTGCCACGCTTGGTGAGAGGCTGGTACTGATGATAGGTGCTGCCGTCCTCAAACTGGGTATTTGCGATATCTATGATCCTGGCACGGGCTCTATTTGGAATCAGATGGACGAATCCCAGCAGATCCTGGCAGGAATCTCTAAAGCCCATACCGCGTCCGAGGCCGCTCTCGAAATAGCTGGCAGAGCGGCTCATATTAAAGGTGACCATACACTGGTACTGGTTCCAGATGTTCACCACCCGGTTAGCCTTTTCGTCAGAACTTTTCAGTACATATCTGGAAAGCAGACCATCCCAGTAGCTGTGCAGCTCCTCAAAGGCCTTATCCACCTGCTCGTCGCTTGAGTAGGCAGAGATAAGCCTGTTCGCCGGAGCCTTGTTGATCACGTTCGGAGATTCCCATTTCTCGTCTTTGGGATTCTCACAGTAGCCGAGGATGAAGATAAGGCTTCTGCTCTCGCCCGGGGCCAGGTCTATAGAAACATGGTGGCTTCCGATCGGCTGCCAGCCATGTGCTATGCTGTTGTGGCTTTTGCCCTCGATCACAGCCTGCGGGTTCGAAAAGCTGTTGTACACACCTATGAATTCGTCTCGGGAGGTGTCGAAGCCGTCGATCGGGCAGTTAAGCGAGTAGATGGCATAGTGGTTGCGCCTCTCGCGGTACTCGGTTTTATGATAGATGGTGCTGCCGCAGACCTCGACCTCGCCGGTGGAAAAGTTGCGCTGGAAGTTCGACATATCGTCCATGGCGTTCCACAGGCAGAACTCCACAAAGCTGAAGAGCTCCAGATGTCTGGTGGTCTCGCCCTGGTTGGTGATCACGAGCCTGTTGATCTCGCATGAGTCATGTATAGGAACAAAGGCCAGAAGAGAAGCGCTGATTCGGTTTTTTACTCCGGTGATTTTGGTGTAGCCCATACCGTGTCTGCATGAATAGCTGTCAAGCGCTGTCTGCGTCGGCTGCCAGCCCGGATTCCAGATCACATCGCCGTCCTTAATATAGTAGTAACGACCTCCGTTGTCCAGTGGGCAGTTATTGTATCTGTATCTCGTGAGCCGCAGAAGCTTCGCGTCCTTATAGAAGCTGTAGCCGCCTGCAGTATTCGAGATCAGGCTGAAAAAATCCGTGGATCCCAGATAGTTGATCCATGGTAATGGGGTTTTGGGGGTATCGATCACGTATTCCCTCGTTGCGTCATCAAAATGTCCGTACTTCATAGTAGTAAACCTCCTGCTTTTCGTGCTTTATTTCGTACATCTCCGAGAATCTATCGGATATCGGCAAAATATCCGTTGGACAACCGTATACACTCCGCTAAATATAAGGAAAAGCCGAGCGAATACGATTTCGTATTCTTATAAAAAAGATTGTAAACCCTGGATTCAAAATTGTAAAGATTGAAAATGAGTATTTTTATTAATTGTGCATTATGCACAAAAATAATGTGTGAAAACTGTAAATATTTACATATTGACTAAGAATAGTCGCACTACTATAATCATAATTACAAAAACGTTTTCGTGAACGCGACGCATTACCAAAGGTTGCTGTTTACTTTATCAGCGAAATGAGGTACACCAATGGTAAGGAAAACTCATTAATCGATTTAGAAGGAAAGCAGTGATCATAATGGTAAAGATCAAGGACATCGCAAAAGAATGTAATGTTTCGCCAGCCACTGTCAGCAAGGCACTGAATGGATATGCAGATGTCGGAGCTGAGACGGCGGACCTTATCAGACGGACGGCAGAGAGGCTTCACTACATGCCGAATGCAGCGGCCAGGATGCTGAAGACTAACATCTCTCATAATATCGGAGTGGTTTTCGAGGATGAGACGATGAGCGGTCTGACTCATGAATATTTTTCGCACATTCTAAACAGTGCGAAGAATGAGCTTGAGGATCATGGCTACGACATCACATTCATCAGCCAGAAGGTCGGCGGGAACTCTTTTTTAGAGCACTGCCGTTACAGGAAGGTGGACGGTGTGCTGATCGCCAGCGTTGATTTTACGAATCCAATGGTCAGGAAGCTCGTGATGAGTGAGTTTCCAACGGTGACAATCGACTACGCTTTTGACAGTCACAGCTGCGTGATGAGTGACAACGTCGAGGGAGCGGCAGAGCTGGTATCCTATCTGTACAGGATGGGACACAGGCGGATAGCCTTTATCCACGGCGAAAAGACCTCGGTCACGATCAAGCGTCTGAGCGGCTTCTACAAGAAGGTGAAGGAGCTCGGGATCGAAGTACCTGACGAGTACGTAGTAGAAAGCAGATACCACGACGTGGAGAGGACGGCAGAGAGACTTAAGGAGCTCCTGGCGCTTCCGAAACCGCCGACGGCGATCATGCTTCCGGATGATTACTCGTATATCGGATGCCTTGCTGTATTCGACAGCCTCGGCATATCGGTGCCTGACGACATCAGCATTGTAGGATATGACGGCATCCCGATGGCACAGATGATAAGACCCAGACTCACGACACTAAAGCAGGACGCAGAGGAGATAGGCAGGGTTTCGGCAAGAAAGCTTATCGAGATTATCGAGAACAGAAAGAACGTCATCGTTGAGGAGCTCAAAGTCAGTGGTACCCTGATCGAGGGCGGGACAGTCAAGAGGCTGTCCTAGGAATCAGTCAGATGAGGCTTGAAAGTCAGGCCTTCTGATGGAACTTTTTCACCTGACACCCAAGGGAGGCAAATCATGAAACGACAAGTAAAAAACATCATCAGTGCGGCACTGATCGCCGCCATGGTAATCCCGATGAGCGCCTGCTCATCCAAGGACGCTTCGAAGCCGAAGGACACCGGTGATTCCGGAAAGGCTACGAAGACAGAGACAGAGGCAGAGGGTAAGGTATTAAATATCCAGTGCTGGAACGAGGAGTTCAAGAGCAGGGTGACAGACCACTATCCGGGATATGAGAAGACCGGAGATAACAGCGGCAAGATCGGAGATGTGACAGTGAACTGGATCATCACACCGACCAAAGACAATGCATACCAGAATAACCTCGACAAGATCCTGCCGGAGAATGCTAACGCCAGTGCGGATGACAAGGTGGACATCTTCCTGATGGAGGCCGACTACGCATTAAAGTATGTAAACAGTGATACAACAATGGCACTGAAGGATATAGGAATCTCGGATGATGATCTCGCTGACCAGTTCGACTACACGAAGGACATCGTAAAGGATTCGAACGGAGCCATCAAGGGAGCTTCATGGCAGGCATGCTCGGCCGGTATGATCTATAACCGCGAGGCTGCCAAGGCTGTGCTTGGAACAGATGACCCGGCGAAGGTTCAGGAGGCTGTTTCAGACTGGGACAAGTTCAACGAGACTGCTGCCAAGGCCAAGGAAAAAGGCTACAAGATCACATCGACTGTAAATGATACCTACAGAGTTTACTCAAACAATGTATCCGCACCATGGGTTACGGACAACAAGGTAGTAGTAGACGCTAATATAAAGAAATGGGTCGATGACTCGAAGAAGCTGGTAGACGCCGGCGAGACCACTACCGCAGACCTCTGGTCAGATGACTGGAGCAAGGGATTCTTCCCAGAGGGCAAGGTATTCTGCTACTTCGGACCTGCATGGCTTATAAACTTCTCAATGCACGCAGACGAGGACGGATCAATCGCCAACCATGGCGGCTGGGGCTACTGCAACGGACCTCAGAGCTTCTACTGGGGCGGCACCTGGATCGCAGCAGCTACAGGCACTGATAACCCGACTCTTGTAAAGGATATCATCCTGAAGATGACTACAGATCAGACAGTATTAAAGGATATCGCAACCAAGGATTCCGACTGTGTAAACAGCAAGACGGTACTCTCGGATCTGGCAAACGACAGCAAATTCGGAAACAAGATCCTCGGAGGACAGAATCCGTACAAGGAGCTTGAGGCAGGAGCTGAGAAGGTCGATATGTCGAATATCTCGAACTACGATCAGGGCTGCAACGAGGAGTTCCAGGCAGCTATGAAGAACTACTTCGATGGCAACGCTTCCTATGAGGATGCATTGAGCCAGTTCAACACAGCTATCGTGGAGAAATACCCTGACCTGACCACAGACTAAGACACTATAGAAATAAGTAAAGGGGCGCCCTGCCCTGCAGCGGGGCGCCTGAGACAGACCGGAGGGAAACTATGAGCAGAAAACTCAGTCACACACAGCGGGTCAACCGGTGGGGCTATATTTTCCTTATTCCATTTCTGTTGGCCTTTGTTATTTTTCAGCTGATACCGCTTATAAGCACCATCTATAACAGTTTCTTTGAAAATTACATGTCTGGCTTAACGCACATAGGGCCAACCTTTGTGGGTCTGGAGAATTATAAAAAGCTGCTTTCGGGCGGTGAACTTCTGCAGTACACGAAAAACACCATGATCATGTGGATACTGGGTTTTGTACCGCAGATACTGATATCACTTCTTCTTGCAGCGTGGTTTACAGACCCGTCTCTCAGACTTAAGGGACAGAGATTTTTCAAGACGGTGATCTATCTGCCGAACCTGATTATGGCATCGGCGTTCGCGATGCTGTTCTTCACTCTGTTCTCGAATGTGGGACCGGTGAACTCGATTCTGGTGAGCACCGGGATTCTCCGCCATCATTTCGAATTCATGTCCCATGTGGGAAGTGTCAGAGGACTGGTAGCCCTGATGAACTTCCTGATGTGGTTTGGTAATACGACCATCCTGTTAATGGCAGGAATGATGGGAATAGATACCAGCCTGTTTGAGGCGGCTGAAGTGGACGGCGCTACTGCCGGACAGATTTTTAGAAAAATCACGCTTCCGCTATTAAAGCCTATATTCGTATATGTGCTTATTACATCACTGATAGGCGGACTGCAGATGTTCGATGTGCCGCAGATCCTCACTAATGGAACCGGAGATCCGATGAGATCCTCGATGACTCTTATTATGTGGCTCAACAAGCATCTGTACAACAGAAACTACGGCCTGGCCGGAGCGCTTTCGGTACTGCTTCTTATCATTACCGGAATCCTAAGCCTTATCGTATTTAAGGCAACGGCAGCCGAGGAAGTGGATTAGAAAGGAGTGATGATATGATTGATGAAAGAGATATCCAGGATAAGGATATAAATCTGGGCGCACCAAATAAGGGTGCAGCATCTGTCAGAGTCAGACGGATAGTGGCATACATAGTGCTTATCCTCCTTTCTATCCTCTGTCTGGTGTGGTTCTACATCCTCTTTATAAATGCGACCAGAAGTAACGGAGACTTGAGCCGAGGCTTCAGGGCTTATCCGAGTGACAGGCTGTTTGTGAATCTGAACAACCTATTCCACGGAACCCTTCCTGTGGCAAGGGGCATGCTGAATTCGCTTATCATAGCGGCACTATCGGCAGTGCTTACCACCTATTTCTCGACGATGACAGCTTACGCTATACACGCATACAGATTCAAATGCAGAAAAGCGATATTCGTATTCATCCTTGCAGTGATGATGGTTCCGACACAGGTATCTGCGCTGGGATTCCAGCAGATGTGTCATAACATGGGGCTGGAGAACTCATACATACCGCTGGTTCTTCCGTCAGTCGCTGCTCCTGTCGTATTCTTCTACTTGAAGCAGTACATGGACTCGAACCTCCCTGGCGAGCTTCTCGAAGCCGCGAGGATGGACGGCGCAGGAGAGATAGGGATATTCAATATCGTGGTGGTTCCTATGATGAAGCCGGCGATAGCCGTGCAGGCGATATTTGCCTTCGTAGGTTCCTGGAACAACTACTTCATGCCTTCCCTCCTCCTTCATAAGGACGAGATGAAGACACTGCCGATCCTTATAGCACAGCTTCGTGCAGCAGACTGGCTGAAGTTCGATATGGGGCAGGTATATGCGATGATAGCCTTCTCCATATTCCCGGTGATCATAGTATATCTGATCCTTTCCCGCTACATCGTAGGCGGCGTCACAGCCGGAAGCGTGAAAGGCTGATTAATAAACTGATCCCCTTCTATTCTTCCATATTTTCCCCGATTTGCTTCGGCGAATCGGGGAATTTTATTTTGACAAAATAAAGATTACTTTTCCGGTAAAATTTGTTATAATAATGGAAACTCAGGAGGTGACAAATGGTGTCTGGTAGTAAGAAAAGCAGCGCTGCAGCGAATGCTTCATCTATAAAATACGGGGCAGGTAGTACGACCATGCTCTCTATCAGATATCTGCTGCCTCGGATCATAGTGGCTGTCTTTGTCGTGGTCACAGTGATAGACTGCCTGACGCTTGCCGCAGGTCTCGGAAAGGTGTCCGGGATCAGGGAGATAAAGGACTATAAGGTCAGGGTGCTCTATAAGGATGGGAGGAGCGCCTGGTATAATCAGGACTACTATCCGGTTCTTAATGCAGGTGATACGATCACCTACTATATGATGGTGCCGGAGGATATGAATCCGGATAATTATTCACTCTGCTTCTATCAGTACCACTCTGTCATCTCTGTGAGGGTGAACGGTAAAGCAATCTATGAGTGCGGCATAGACGAAAGGCAGAACAATCGGATGTATGGCGATGAATACTGCATGGTGCCTATGTCAGAATACGATGCCGGCAAGGCGGTTACAGTCGCGGTAAAGCAGATGGAGGGATCGAACTCGAATCACCGCACCTACTTCGCCCTGGTGCCTCAGGATCAGGTCAGATGGTATCCGCTCAACGGGAACAGGCTTTACTTCGTGCTCTACGGCGCAATCTTTTCCTTTGCTGTAATAGCCATAGTGCTTCATATAGTGCTCTCGTTTATGTCGAAAGCTCCGCTTCTGCCGGGGCTCTATCTGTTCATTTTTGCGGCGGACGCATCGGCGTGGCAGCTTTCCTCGAAGAGGCTTTTCTATGTGCTTTTCGCGAATACCCAGATCTGCAGTGTCAGTGAATATGTGACTCTGTACAGCTGCCTCGTGCCTCTGTTTCTCTTTCTGGGAGAAGAGCACACCGATATCAGGATGCGGCGGATATACAGGGGTGCGGCATCGGTGCTGGCGGAGATAGTGATAAGCAGAGATGGCAGGACTGAGCATATGAGGGTGATAAGAAACGGGTATATGGCTGCAGGAGTGCTCGCGATAGTACAGATGGCATCGCTTACAGCCAGTGCCAAGCTGCCGCCCAATAGATTTACGATATTGCTGTCGAGGAGCGATATGATCTCTATATCTATCATAGTCATGCTCTGCGATTTCGGCTTTATACTGGTGCAGGGACTGGTGCGCTCCAGCATCAAGCTCGAGGAGGAAAAGCAGGCCGAGTACATGGCATATCATGACCTGCTCACCGGTATGCATAACCGTGCCTACTGCGAGAGAGCCATGGATGAGATCACCATAGAGAACGCCTATGCGATATTTTTCTTCGATGTCGATCATCTGAAGATGGCCAATGACAGATACGGACACGAGATCGGCGATATGCTGATCTGCGCCACAGCCAGGATGATCTCGATGGCGGCAGGCGGCATCGATGCCTTCGCCGGCAGATGGGGAGGAGATGAGTTCATTATGGTATTGCGGGATATAAACAAGCTGTCTCTTGTATCGAGGCGGCTTGATGAGGGGGTTAAGGCCGTAAATGAGAGCGGAATATTCGAGTTTGACTTTTCGGTATCCTGCGGCACGGCCATGCACTTCCCGGGTGATGAGGAGGATATATCCGCAGTCAGGATTCTGGCTGACAAGAGAATGTACGAAAATAAGGCTCTGCACCACGCGTCGCGGGTGTGAAAAATGCTTAAAGGAGTAAAAAATGCAGGAAAACAAGATGGGCGTCATGCCTGTAAAAAAACTGATAGTAAACATGTCTGTGCCTATGATGATCTCTATGCTCGTCCAGGCACTTTACAATGTGGTTGACTCAATCTTTGTCGCTATGCTGTCTGAGAATGCCCTGACAGCTGTTACGATAGCCTTTCCGCTGCAGAACCTTATGATCTCGGTCGGAGCAGGTACGGGAGTAGGTATCAATGCCATGCTGTCCCGTGCTTTAGGCGAGAAGAAGTTTGAGAAATCAGATTCGGCCGCGAATGCAGGCGTTCTGCTGGCTTTCTTCAGCGCGCTGGCCTTCCTGATTATCGGCCTTACCTGTACCGTGCCTTTTATCAACACCCAGACGAATGATCCAAAAATCCGTCAGCTCGGATATACATATCTCAGGATAGTGACCACCATCGGTATCGGAGTATTCATGCAGATCACATTTGAGAGACTGCTGCAGTCCACCGGACGTACTATGCTTTCGATGGCATCACAGATTACCGGTGCCGTGATAAATATCATCTTTGACCCGGTCTTTATTTTTGGTATTGGTGTCTTCCCGAAGATGGGAGTAGCCGGCGCTGCCTACGCTACGGTGATGGGGCAGTGTATAGCGGCTTGCCTCGGTCTTTTCCTGAATCTGCGCTTCAACAGCGAGCTGCATTTTTCCCTGAAAAAAATAATAACGCCCCATGCCAGGGTGATCGGGCGAATCTATGCGGTAGGTGTCCCGTCCATACTCATGATGGCAATCGGATCAGTCATGACATACTGCATGAATATGATCCTCAAGACGTTCTCATCTACAGCGATCGCTGTATTTGGTGCCTATTTCAAGCTTCAGTCTTTCTTCTTTATGCCGGTATTTGGTCTGAATAATGGTATGATTCCGGTTCTCGCCTATAATCTCGGAGCAAAGAAGAAGGACAGAATAAATGAAGCTTTAAGGTTCGCCTTAAAGCTTGCTGTCGCAATAATGCTCTGTGGAACCCTGGTATTTGAGTTGTTCCCGAGGCAGCTGCTTTCACTTTTCTCACCATCTGCTGAGATGATAAGGATGGGAGTCCCTGCATTAAGGACCATTGCCATACATTTCCCGATAGCAGCCTTCGGCATTGTGATGGGTTCGATTTTCCAGGCTTTCTCAAGAAGCATCTATTCGCTTTTTGTATCACTCGGAAGACAGCTCGTCATACTGATCCCTGCAGCATGGCTCTTAGCTCAGACCGGTAATGTAAACAATGTCTGGTGGTGCTTCCTTATTGCGGAGTGTGTATCATTTATACTGTCGCTTACCTTCTTTAAAAAGGTCTACAGAGAAGAGGTTGCGGACAGGCTTTAAGGCTTTGAACAGAATGTTCAATGCTTTAACAGCTAAAGGTCAGATCTGAAGCTTATCGCAGCTTCAGGCCTGACCTTTTCTTTATATGTTTTCAATGGTCTTGTATTTGGCGTATAAATAGTTATTTATCTGCCAAATATTTTGCGCGGTCACTTACCTCTACGGTGTCACATGTGTCAGATGAACGTGTCCCCATTGTCACACATGTTTGTCTCTGGTTCTGTTTGTTGTATCTCTGTCATACAGTGCGACGTAGAACAGATCACCAAGTCCTGGATCGTGAATAAGCCTGCCCAGATCACGAATACGACGGATACGACCATCCCTTGTGCGAATACGGTAATCAACCTCATCTATTTCTCGCTTATTGCTTTGTATCTGTGCCTCAATGCTCTGCTCTACCTGGTCCACGTCTTCCGGATATACAAAGCCCCGGAACGATCCGCCTGTATATGCGACAAACTCATCGAAGCTTGAGCATCCGCATATTGTCAGAAGTGTCTCGCTTGCGATAAGGATTTCCTCAGTGTCATCGGCTCGGTAGATCATAAAAGCCACTGGAAGATTATTCGAAAGACTGCACACTGTCAGAGTCAGCTGTTCAGGCCTCCTGGTATCTGAAGTCCATGTATAAGGGAGTGCCTTGTGTTTCCCGCTCATTTTTACATCGTACAGAGCGATATCTGCCTTGTGATAGAGGTCACTCATATTATCAGCCTGTGATGGATAAAATGCGTATCCGCAGGATATATGAAAATCAAACTCCTGTCCCTCAGAGTTCATATGAAAAGTCTCATCTGTAAAGGATAAAACCTTTTTCTCCATGACCTCAAAACTATCACCATAGAGCAAAGCCTGAAATTCATCTCCGCCATTCCTTATCAGAATGCTGTATCCTCCAAACGCCTCCTGCATCTTTGTGACAAGCAGCTGAATAGCCTCATCACCAGCAGCATGACCGTACACATCATTGATCTGTTTAAAATTGTCGATATCTATTGCAGCAAAGACAGCCTGAAAGGAACTATTATTTTTACTCAGACAGGTCGCCACTCTTCTGTCACCGCCGCGTCTATTGTATATCCCTGTGAGGGCATCCCGGTCAGACTCATCTTCAAGCGTATGATTCTGTTCTTTAAGCTTTCTATTCAGTTCTACCAGACTGGCATAGGCTTTGTCATACCTGCTTTTGAGTAGCGCAACAAGAAGATATATCGCAATCAGTGAAAGGATGATTACCATACACTTGTACCTGTTCTCTGCACTGAATGAGATGATGTTATGATCATCTGAGAAAAAGAACAGCGCATAGAAAATAATGCAGGCTGCACTGACCGCACCTGATATATTTCCAAGGCCTGCAGTCAAAACTATCATGAAGATCACAAGGACTATCACCGGGTTCGGGATGTCCAGAATATATGCAATATAGCTTGCTAGCAATGTCATCGCAGCGCTTAGAACCGCGAATAAAAGCCCCCGGGCAAAAGATTTTTTCTTATCCATAATAATGAATATTTTATCCTAAAGGCTTTATAACTGCAAGCAAAAAAACTAATTTCTGATCGCACTATATCAGATTTATATATATATCACATTGCTTCTTATATTTTCCCGATTTTTATCCTGTATAGGCATACCTGCAGTTGCCTTTTCAGGCAAGAGTAAGTAGCAGAGCCATTTTGAAATTGCCATCGGCCTTTACATAATGTGCCCCGCCCTTATCAAACTTAAAATTTTCACCGGCTTTTATAAGATATTCTTTGCCCTCATATCCTATCGTACCTTCTCCATCAAGAGCAAAGATAAGAGCCTCGCCCGGTGCTGCATGTTCTGGAAGAGCGCATCCCTTTGTAAAGCTCATCACAACAAACTTCATACTCGGATCGTTTACCAGATCCATATTTACGATCTTACCATCCTGATAAGGTACGAGATCCTTCAGGGCAAAAACCTCTGATGACTTTAAAAAACTGTTCATGTCTGTATCCTCCTTCAGCGTGATCTCAAGATAAACTGCGCCATTTTCTGTTCTGCTACCAACCGGTGTCCCCGTCGGCGTAATGGCGACACTGCCTTCTGTCAGATTCACTTCTCCTGCTTCTGATAAAACCATCTTCATTTCGCCCTGAAGATCATACCAGATCTTAGGATATCCATATATTTCTGGACTGATATCTGTTCCCGCCCCAAGTGCAAAGACGCTTGTATAAAAGCCGCCTGCATCAGATAACAGCTCCGAAACTGTGCATCCTGGTATCACTTTATTGTCTTCTGCAAGACTAAAGACTGTGCCGCTATTTTTCTTCATGTTGTCTACCTCCTGACATCTCCCTATGCCAATAATATATCAGCATAACGAATCAGATGCCGTTGCAAATACAACAGTGGTTAAGATCAGGTATCTCCCGACTTTAGTCTAGAGAGGAATGCGACCGATACTGCAAAACTTCATTTTGAATACTGATTCTGGATATATTTTTCAACTACATCTTTACTCATGCTGCCAAGAGTGCTCATA
>ONIH01000026.1 GCA_900317825.1 uncultured Lachnospiraceae bacterium
GAGCGGCTATCACTTCAATGCTTTAAGATCGGCCTTTACCGAGTTCTTCGGTACAGGCAGTGCGCATGCGGGAGCATCGATGGGAGCTGTAGCCTTCCTTGTATTCAATATCTTCGACAGCCCGTGCCTGGCAGCTATCTCAACTATGGCAAAGGAGATCGGCGATAGAAAGAAATTCTGGCAGGCCATCGCTTTCCAGAATATCTCGGCATGGTGCGTGACTCTTATGGTTTACCAGATCGTTGGTCTTTTCAACGGAGTTCCGTTCACAGGCTGGACCATAGTGGCATTCGCAGTACTGGCTGTTTATCTCTTCCTTCTGTTCAGACCGGATCCGAACAAGAAGTACGTCGAGATCGACCGTGGAGAGACAGTCAAAGCCTGACGCATAATACTTTAGAAAAAATAGGAGCTCACCTTCGGGTGGGCGCCGGATGTCATCTACAAAAAGTCGATGAAAACCGATGTTTCCCAGGACGGCGAGTGCATCTGGGGAAGTCACGCCGCTACAACTATATTTTTTCAGTCGAGTGAGGACTGTTAGACAAAACTAACTTTTTGTATAGCAATAAGTACTTGTAATTTTTTCTAAAGGGTGTATAGTATTAGCTGTAAGCGAGATACCCCATAGGGGTATCTGAGAAACGAACGGAGGCTGATACTATGACACCTTTTTTAGTGAAAGTAAATATACCGGTGAACAAGGCAGATGTGGTGGTAATTCTGGTGCTGGCATTTTTTCTGGTGCTGGCTGCATGGGCTGTCATCAGGGACAGAAAGAACGGCGTTCCGACCTGCGGATACGCCTGCGGCGATGAGGTCTGCCGAGGCAGATGCGGTCATGTGAACACCGGGCATATGAGCCGTGAGACCCGCCGTGAAGTAAAACAGACGATCAAAGAACTCAAAGCGATGCAGAAGAAGTGACAGAGGGGTCGCGTACAGGTGACACACTTTTATATGGGAGGAACTGATCAGATGAAGAAGGTAGAAATGACTATTGACGGCATGATGTGTGGCATGTGCGAGGCTCATATCAAGGACGCCATCAGGAAGAAATTCCCTGAAGCTAAAAAAATGACCGCAAACCATACGACCGGCGAGGCTTCGTTCATCCTCGAGCAGGACATGCCTCTTGCAATGGTAAAGCACGACCTGAAGGCAGAGCTTGACCCAATGGGCTACAAACTCCTTGATGTCCAGGAAGTCGACACCCCAAAGAAAAAGGGCCTGTTCGGTTTCGGAAAAAAATAAATACCATCGGCACTCTCTGGTACGATTCCGGAAACGGCAGCGCCAATCTTGACTGCCCGTTTGAGGATTACGATGATCTGTCATACCTATACAGTGATATCGCCTCAGATGGCTATCAGATAAAAGCTGACTCGTCATTAAAATTATAGATTTTACCTTGACAAAACTTATAGTCAGTTATAGAAAAATGAAAAAGTTATAGTTAGTTATAGTCACTTATAGCTGGATATAATACTTATAGTCAGTTATAGAAAGGCGAATCCGTGTCAGAGAAAAATCCGTTTACAGTATTCTCGCTGTCACTGTAGTTTAAGAGGAAGACTATGTGGTCTCCGGTGGCATTTATGCCGCGGCGGATGATCAGTGGCCAGGCATTTCCTTTTCCAAAGGAATGCCTCGTGATGCCAGCGCAACCTCATTCTCCTTTAACTGATGTCTTATGCTGGCAAAATTATAGCATTCATGTTTTTTCTTTGTAAACCGATTGTGTTAGAATTATCACGAAAACAGCAAAAACAACAGATGCAGTGGCCTGCATGTGTATCATGTGCGTGCCGGTTCAGGCATATGCGAAGTCAGCGCCAAAGCTCAGTGTAGACCAGTACAGTGTAAAGACTATGACGGGGGAGAAAAACTATACGATATCTCTGAAGGGTGCTGGCAAAAATAAGGTGAAATGGACAGTAAAGACCGATAAAGGATTTGATGGCCCCATTCTTAAAGTCGTAAAGAAGAACAAGAAAAAAATCGTGGTGACTCCGCTGAAAAATGGTACGGGGACCATCGTATGCAAAGTCGGGAAAAAGAGGCTTCAGTGCAGTTACGATGTATATCTGAAAGAAAAAACTGAGGCAGAGGATAAAAATCTGTCGAATGACGAGCTGTATAAGAAATTTTTGAATAACGAGATACCAGCATTGTATGATCTCTATGAAGACTATGATTATGAAACAGATACATATACCACTACGATAAAAGACGGAGGCTGGTATTATTTCGCGTCTCTTGATGACAGCTATGGTGGGTATCATGTCGCAGAAAAGACAGATCTGGATAATGATGGTGAAAACGAGCTTGTGCTGGAGTACAGAGACTGGCCTGAATACTGCGGGAGATTTATAGATGCCTCGGACGGAGTAGTACATGAACTGGCAGCTGGAGAAGGCACTGGAGAGTGGCTTTCATATACGAATTATGATGGCGCTGTCTGGATAGTGACAAGCGATTCTTCACATGCACAGAGGCAGTACTTTCTGCTTGAGAAATACCAGGGATATGGAGATCCGGTTGAAATGATTTCACTGAGTTGGGAGGACAATGAAGACAATGGTGACTCGGGATCCGATGTGTACGACGAAAGTGATATATACATGCTGAATGATAAAGCTATCACCATGGATGAGTACGAGAACTACGTCAGAAAATTGGGTTTTGGAGACCAGCTGAGAGACGAAAACGATGATTATTGATAAAGTGTCCATTCTGTGCTAGTCTTTCGTTATACAAAAGCCTGAGAAGGAGGTTTTGTCATGGGAAGAAAACTGCCTATTGATACACAGACATTTGAAATACTCAGAACAGACGGTTACAAATATGTGGATAAGACGGTATATATACAAAAGCTTTTGGACAAAGGACGGATTTTTTTCCTGAGCCGTCCGAGGAGATTTGGGAAGAGCCTTTTTGTCTCGACACTTGAATCCTATTTTTCGGGCAGAAAAGATCTGTTTGAAGGGCTAGAAATAGAAAAATATGAGAATGAAAAAGGCGATAAGGCATGGCAGCAGTATCCGGTCGTTTCATTTCATCTGTCTGGAGGCAGCTTTAAAGAAGAGAGTGGTCTTGAAGACAGATTATCTGAGATAATTGATGACTGTGCAGAAAAATATGGGCTTGATGCCGGGCAGATAAGAGGAGAGACATCTCCGGTGAGGTTTTCGAGGCTTATCCGGTCTCTTTATAACAAGTACAGCAAACCGGTAGTGGTACTTGTTGATGAGTACGATAACCCCCTTCTTAAGGCAGATGGAGAAGAAAGAGAGCATAAAAACCGGGAACTGTATAAGAGCTTTTTTGGAGTTCTTAAAGACCAGGACCAGTATCTGAAGTTCGTCTTCTTTACAGGAGTGACAAAATTTGCCAAGGTTTCTATATTCAGCGACCTGAACCAGTTAAAGGATATTTCGCTGCTGGATCAATTCTCGGGCATCTGTGGTTTTACAGAAAAAGAGATTGCGGAAACATTTGCTGCTGATATACATACTATGGCAGACAGCCAGCATATGACCACAGAAGAATGCATAAACGAACTGCGGAGAATGTATGACGGCTATCATTTTTCGAGGACTTCTGAGGGAATATACAATCCCTATAGCCTGCTCAATGCCCTTTCGGACAGATTTTTTGATAATTACTGGTTTGAATCGGCTACACCCACTTTTCTGATAAAGAGGCTCAAAAATTCGCCGATAACGGTGGAACAGTTCGAGAATGGACTTGAAGCTGATGAGTCTGAGCTCAAAGATTATAGGACAGACAATCCGAATCCGGTTCCGTTGTTCTACCAGTCGGGTTACCTGACTATACATGGGTATGACGCTGAATTTAAGTCATTTCAGCTGGGTTTTCCAAACTCAGAGGTTAAATACGGATTCCTGAAATCTCTGGTCCCATATGTATATGGAGAAAAAAACGATGGCGAGAGTGCTTATTCAGCAAAGAACCTGGTTAGTTCATTAAGAAAGGGTGATACAACAGCTCTGCATGATGAGCTCTATTCGCTTTTTGCATCGGCACCTTATATGACTACAAAGGCCACCAGATATGAAGAAGTCTGGAGAAATCAGATATATCTGGTGTTTGAACTTCTTGGTGAGTATGTAAAGTGTGAACAGCATACCGCAAGAGGACGCAGTGATTGTGTAATAGAAACACAGGATTTTGTATATATATTTGAGTTCAAGATAGATGGAAGTGCAGACGAAGCTCTCGAACAGATAGAAACACAGGATTATGCAGGAAAATATAGAGCCGATGGCAGGGTGCTGATAAAGGTGGGAGTGAGTTTCTCAAGCGAAAAGAGAAATATTGACGATTGGAAAACAGTCACTGAAAATGCATAGGTTTTGTGAAACTTTTTCACAGTCCCTGGTGTCTAATGGATAGACACCGGGGATTTTGTTACGTAAAGGTTACGAAAGTAAGTCATTGACAAAGGTTCCCAGGCAATCTAGAATATTCTTTTGTGAGACTAACAAAGTGAAGAGAGACTGACATGACATTTTCGGGATTATTTTTTGTTCTGGTATTTTTACCTGTATTTCTTATCATATATCTTCTGGCAAAAACGGTCAGAGCCAGAAACGCAGTACTGCTTATTTTTTCAATTATATTCTATGCAAGCGCCGGGATCGGATATCTCGTGCTGATCATCGCCCTGAGCTTCTTCGGGTGGTACACGGGAGCACGGATCTGGATGGAAAAAAATGACGAGAAGCGGAAAAAGGCTTACCTTGTCTGCGGAGTCGTGCTTCTGATCGCCGCACTCGGATTTTTCAAATACACAGGTTTTGTCGAGCGGACGATAAACGACATCACGGGAGTCGGGCTTCCAGTGCTGAAGATCGCGCTGCCGCTCGGAATCTCTTTCTATACATTTAAGATCATTTCATATCTCGTGGATGTCTGCCGCGGAACAGTACCGGCAGAGAACAGTTTCCGGAGATTTCTGATCTACACGATGTCGTTCCATCACGTGATGCAGGGACCTATCGTGCGCTACGGCGATATCAGACCGCAGCTGAGGCAGAGGAGACTGACGAGAAGCGATTTCGCGGACGGACTTTTCAGATTCGTGGTCGGACTCGGAAAAAAGGTTATCCTCGCCGATTACTGCGGATCCCAGGCAGATGTGCTGCTCCCGACGAGTTCGGCGATTTCATCGCAGCCGGTGCTTTCGCTCTGGATAGGATCGGTATTTTTTACACTGCAGATGTATCTTGACTTTTCGGCGTACACCGACATGGCCCTGGGCATCGGCAGAATGTGCGGCTTCACCTACATGGAGAACTTCAACTATCCGTACACGGCGAAGAGCATCACGGATTTCTGGAGACGCTGGCATATTTCTCTGTCGCAGTTCTTCAGGGACTATGTCTATATCCCGATGGGCGGAAGCCGCGTGGCACCGCTGAGACACGTGTTCAACCTGCTGGTCGTATGGTTTCTGACCGGGCTCTGGCACGGTTCATCGTGGAATTTCATCCTCTGGGGCCTCTACTACTTTGTCTTCGTAGGCATAGAGCACGCCTTCAGAAAAAAAGCTGGAAATCCTGGAATTGGCAGGAGTATTCTGGGACACATCTATGCGCTTTTAGTAGTGAATTTCGGCTGGGTACTGTTCAGATACACAGACTTCACTCAGCTCGGAGCGGCAATAAAAGGCATGTTCGCTGGAAGCACCTTTGCTGACCAGCAGATCATCTACACGCTGAGGAGCAATGTCTACTTCCTGATCGTGGCAGTCATCGCCTGCACGCCACTTTTCAAGTGCATCGATAACAAAATGTCCGCAGCAGCCGACAAAGGCAGCGCAGCTGAATTTACAGTCACTATAGTAAAGACGGTCTTTGCGGCAGCTATTTTTATCTGGTCGCTGTTCGCGATGGCAGGCAACACCTACACACCGTTCCTTTACAACCAGTTCTGATCGAGGCAGACATGAAAAAAAGAAGTTTTTCTGGAATTTTTATAATGATAATCTTCCTGATAGCGCTGACTTTCTTCATCATCGGCGTGTTCGGGAAGAGGCCGACAGAGTCGGTGACAGAGAAGAGGAAGCTGGCGACTTTTCCGGAATTTACGGCGCAGGGGCTTCTGAACGGCAGTTTCATCAAGGGAGTAGTGACCTGGTACGCCGACACCTATCCGATGCGCGAGGACATGATCGCGAAAAATGCCGACATCCAGGACCATTACGGACCTGGCGGTGACAAGCTGATAGCGACGGATGCGACGAAAAAAGCCGACAAGATCCCGTCTACAAAGCACGTGACAGCAGCAAAGACCATGGAGATCCCGTCGTCAGGCGAGGCAGGATCCGACGGAACAGTCGATAAGAGAAATGCTTCGGAGACAGAGCTTGACGAGAATGCCGAGGACGGCTCGATAAAGGATGAGCCGGAGAAGGTCGGATCCATCTATATAGCCGGCGGCAGCGGATTTTCTGTCTACCAGTTCAACAAAGGATCGGTCGATTCCTACGCATCTATGGTAAATACAGTTGCCGAGAGATTAGGGGATTCTGCGAATGTCTACGCCATCCCGACGCCGAACAGTTTCGGAGTCATGCTCCCGAAAAAGACTCAGGAGAGGCTGGCACAGTATGAAGGCGATGCATTCGACTATCTATATAAGAAGTTTTCGGACAAGGTAAATGTAGTCGAGACTTTTAACGAGCTCGTAAATCATAACTCTGAGTACATCTACTTCAGGACGGACCACCACTGGACCGCGCGCGGAGCCTACTACGCCTACAGGCAGTACTGCAAGATGAAGGGTTTCACGCCGCACGAACTGAACGAGTACGAGGATCAGGTGTCGAAGAACTTCCTTGGAAGCTACTACTCCTTCAGTAAAAAATCCCCGGAGCTCAAGAAAAATCCGGATACGATCCACGCCTACAAGCCGATCGCGACGAACGAGATGACGATGATAAACCAGCAGGGCAAGAAGATGAAGTACATGGTCATCCAGCCTGGAAACACCTACTCAGTCTTCATCGCCGGTGACGAGCCTTGGGAGGAGATCGATAACCCTGACAAAAATGACGGAAGCGCCTGTGTCCTGATAAAGGATTCATACGGTGACGCCTTCGCTCCTTTCCTCGTGGATCACTACGACAAGACCTACATCGTCGACTTCCGCTACTACAAGGACGACCTGACCCAGATGATAAAAGACGACAAGATAAAAGACGTGATCTTCTTAAACAATGCCGAATTTTTCACGAAGTCCAATTCAGAAAAAATCCTCTCGCTGTTCAAGTTCGACCGCCACTGAAAACGAGTATCTTGTTCCTTATCAGATACTTTAAAAATTGTGTTTTTAGTGGTATTATATATGTCGGTGGGCAGCCATGGGAATGAAATGCGCAGCGTGGCGGCATGCGCGCATCGTGTCCGAGCTCACGGCCCAAAAGTCTATCTCACAGGAAGCCGTGATGCCGACAGGTAGCTGCGCTTTGAGACCTGGTGGCTGCCCTTGGAAATAGCATTTTAATAAAAGGAGATAAAGACATGGAATTCGGTTTTGGCAGCATGATCGAAAAACTAAAGAAGAACCCAAAGACTATCGTATTTACAGAGGGCAGCGACCCGAGAATCCTTGAAGCATCATCAAGACTTCTCGCATCGAACTTCCTTCACCCGATCCTTTTAGGAGATCCGGATGAGATCGAGGAAGCCGCAGAGAAGGCAGGCTATAACATCCGCGGCGCAAAGATCATAGATCCGAAGAACTACGACAGATTTGATGAGATGGTAGACCTCTTCTGCGAGCTTCGTAAGAAGAAAGGTGTTACACCGGAGCAGGCAAAGAAGACTCTCGAGGGAGCTAACTATTTCGGCACCATGCTCGTAAAAATGGGCGAGGCTGACTGCCTTCTCGGCGGAGCCACCTATTCTACAGCAGATACAGTAAGACCTGCACTTCAGCTGATAAAGACAAAGCCAGGAAACTCTATCGTAAGTTCAGTCTTCATCCTGGTACGTCCGGCCGCTACAGGCGAGAGCGAAGTACTCGCATTCGCAGACTGCGCTATCAATATCAAGCCGACCGAGGATGAGCTCGTAGAGATTGCTGGTGAGGCAGCAAACTGCGCGAAGATATTCGGCGTAGATCCGAAGGTGGCTTTCCTTTCATACTCGACACTTGGCTCAGGAAAGGGCGAGGACGTCGACAAGATGCACAACGCAGCAGCAAAGGCAAAAGCTAAGTATCCTGACCTTCCAATCTCAGGAGAGCTTCAGTTCGACGCAGCCGTTGCACCTAGAGTAGCAAAGACAAAGTGCCCTGGAGATCCTGTTGCCGGACACGCTAACACCTTCATCTTCCCTGACATCAATGCCGGAAATATCGGCTACAAGATCGCTCAGAGACTTGGTAACTTCGATGCATACGGCCCGGTTCTTTTAGGACTCAACGCATCTATAAACGACCTCTCACGTGGCTGCAACGCCCTTGAGGTTTATTCAATGGCTATCATTACAGCAGCTTTAGCATAATGCAGAACCAGTTTTCAAGAACACAGTTGCTTCTGGGTGCGGAAGCAATGGACAAACTAAAGACCGCTCACGTCGCTATCTTCGGGATAGGCGGCGTGGGCGGCTATGTCGTAGAAGCACTTGCGAGGGCAGGAGTCGGACATTTTGATCTGATAGATGATGATGTGGTCTGCCTGACGAATATAAACCGCCAGATCCACGCGACTATAAAGACAGTCGGTCATCCGAAGGTCGAGGCGGGCAAAGAGCGTGTACTTCTCATAAATCCTCACGCAGAGGTAGAGACACACCAGACATTTTTCCTGCCTGATACAAAGGACCAGTTCGACTTCACGAAGTGGGACTATGTCGTAGATGCCGTGGATACAGTCACAGCGAAGCTTCTGATCATAGAAGAGGCGCAGAAGGCAGGGGTGCCGGTCATCTCCTGCATGGGCTGCGGAAACAGGCTTGACCCGTCGAAGCTCGAGATCACAGACATCTACAAGACAGTAAAAGACCCGCTTTCGAAGGTCATGCGCCGGGAGCTCAAAAAACGCGGCGTGAAAAAATGCACAGTTCTCTACTCTACAGAGACAGCACTTTCGCCTATCGAGGATCCAGAGATCAGCTGTCGTGAGCACTGCGTCTGCCCGCCGAATTCACCCAGATCGTGTAACGACAGGCGTGCTATACCTGCATCATCGCCGTTCGTACCGCCGGCAGCAGGCCTTATGATAGCGTCAAAGGTAGCCATGGATCTGATCGGATTCGACCATGCGGCCAGAGAAAAAGAAGACCTCGAAAAGAAGTTAAAGAAGCGTGAACTTTTTCGCGCCGGAAGAGCTCTAAGAGAAAAGCTTAAAGACGCCTGAGGTTTTTTTATGAATATAGAAATAACACCGGAGGAGATGTCCGAGAAACGGCTCTCCTCTTATATTTTAGTTGATATGAGAAATAAAAGTGCGACCGACTATGGGACTATCCCGGGAGCAGTCTGCATTCCGGCGACGGAGTTCGATGAGCATGTAAGTGAGTGGAAGGGGCAGGGAGTTCCTGTTATCGTCTACTGTATGACCGGAGAGCAGTCCGTAGAACCGGTAAAGAGGCTCCAGGCTCAGGGAGTAGAGGCCTATTCCCTGGCTGGCGGCTACTCCAGGTGGGTCGTTTTCGACATAAAGCATTGCGAGTCGAAGAAAAAGCAGGCTGAGGAAAGTATCAGAAAGACCTTCCACAAAAGGCTTTTTTCGCCTTTCGCAAAGGCTCTTAATACATATGAACTGCTCCAGCCGGGTGACCATGTGGCGGTCTGCGTATCTGGTGGAAAAGATTCGTTTCTGATGGCGAAGCTCTTCCAGGAGATAAAGCGCCACCACAAGTTCGACTTCGACCTGACTTTCATGTGCATGAATCCGGGGTACAATGACACGAACCTCGCAGTGATACAGGAAAACGCGAGACTTCTGGACGTGCCGCTCACGATGTTCGATTCGGACATTTTTGATATAGTGGATACGGTCCCGAAGAACCCGTGTTATCTGTGCGCGAGGATGCGCAGGGGCTGGCTCTATTCCAAGGCAAGGGAGCTCGGCTGCAATAAAATAGCTCTGGGACACCATTATGATGATGTCATAGAGACGATACTCATGGGGATGCTATACGGAGCCCAGGTGCAGACGATGATGCCGAAGCTTAAGTCGACGAACTTCGAGGGAATGGAGCTTATCAGACCGCTCTACCTGATCAGGGAGGACGACATCAAGCGGTGGCGTGACACGAACGGACTGCACTTCATCCAGTGTGCCTGCCATTTCACAGACACGTGCTCGTCGATAGACCCGGAAGGGCACACGAACTCAAAGCGCATGGAGATAAAGCAGCTGATCCGCGAGCTTAAAAAAGTGAATCCGAACGTCGAGAAAAATATCTTCAAGAGCGTCGAGAACGTGAACCTGTCGACCATAATCGCCTGGAAAAAAGACGGCGTAAAGCATTTTTTCACGGAGGATTATTAAAAAATGGCGGACCTGATCAGAAAAGCAGCCTTTGAGACGCTGATGGAGACAGACGAGTACCCGTCTGTCGCTGTGAAGCGGACACTTGTATCACACCCGGAGTGGGACCACAGGGACGGGGCTTTCTACGCGGCGCTGGTCGAGACGGAAGTCGCGCATCAGACGACGATAGATGCCATCATAGCAGCCTACAGCAAGACCAGGTTTAAAAAGCTGGACGCTGGTGTGCTTGCAGCTGTAAGACTTGCCCTGGCACAGATTTTTTTCCTTGAAAAAGTGCCGGACTCCGCGGCCTGCAATGAATCAGTGAAGCTCTTAAAAGCCTCAGGCCGCGGGAAATTCTCAGGCTTTGCGAACGGGCTTATAAGACATATCATTCGTGAAAAAGAGTCGCCGCAGGCGAGGGCAGTGCTGGGAAGTGCTTCAGTAAGACTTAAGTATATAAACGGACACTGGGAAGTGACAGACCAGAAGCAGAAGGCGTATCAGCCGCTTCTCGACAGGTCGCTTCGGTACTCATATCCGTACTGGATCGTGGACTTTTTCGATAAAAAATATCCGGGAGAGCAGATACCTGAGGGACTTACTTCAGAGAGACAGATCACGGCACTCTCAAAGGTTCCGGCAGAAGACGTAGACTGCGAATGTAGCGGAGAAAAAATCTCTGACAAAGCGTATGAGCTGACCTTTCCGGCCGGAGTGAATCCGGCTGAGTCAGTGTCCTTCCAGGACGGACAATTCTACATCATGGACCGCTCCTCGATGCAACCTCTGGTGAATGCCGGGCTCCGGCCGGGCTCGGCGGTCCTTGACCTGTGCGCCTCGCCCGGCGGGAAGTCTGTCGCCGCCGCAGTACTCTATGGGGCGCGCGTGACATCCTGCGACGTTTCCGCACAGAAGACCGCTCGCATCAGAGAGAACGTACAGCGGCTTAGCCTGAATGACCAGATCACCGTTACGGAGAATGACGCCTCAGCCTTCCGCCCTGAGTGGGCAGACCGCTTTGACGCTGTGATCGCGGACTGCCCCTGCTCCGGCCTCGGAGTAAGCGGCAGAAAGCCTGAGATCCGCCTGCGCCTTAAACCGGAAGACTTCTCGGAGCTCGCGTCATTGCAGAAGCAGATACTTGAGAATGCCACCCGGTACGTGAAGTCAGGTGGAACTCTTATCTACTCGACCTGTACCCTGGACCCGCAGGAAAACGAAGAGCAGGTAGCCGGTTTCCTGAAGAACCACTCTGATTTTTCACAGGTAAAGCAGCAGACTATAATCCCGGATGCCCGCCACGACGGATTTTTCTACAGCATACTGCACAAAGCATAAGATCATTATGGAAGATATATCAAGCAAAGACATAGATGAACTGAAAAAATACCTGGGAAGCCTCGGAGAGAAGCCTTTCCGGGCGAATCAGATCTACAAGTGGCTTCACCAGAGCCTGGCGACTGATTTTTCGCAGATGACAGATCTCTCGAAGGCGCTCAGGGAGAAACTCTCGAATGAGGCATACATCACTGTCCCGGAGCCGGTTGATATCCAGATCTCAAGGGAGGACGGCACGAGAAAGTACCTGTTCAGGCTGCCGGATGACAGCCTGGTCGAGTCAGTCCTGATGAAGTACAGATTCGGCTGGTCAGTCTGCATTTCCTCGCAGGTCGGCTGCCGGATGGGGTGCGCCTTCTGCGCATCTGGCATGGACGGGCTTCTCCGGGGCCTGACTCCGGGCGAGATGCTTGGACAGATCGAGGCGATACAGAGGGACGTGTTTTCTGATACAACCGATTGCGCTAAAAAGCACGAAGAGCATACAACCGATTGCGCTGAAAAACACGAAGGGCATACAACCGATTGCGCGCAAGAGCACGGAAACCGCACAGACCCTAAAGCTCCGTCAGTTCCAAAACCCGACTCCGAAGAATACCTGCGGAACCGCATCAGCCACGTCGTCGTCATGGGAACAGGCGAGCCGCTCGATAACTACGATAACCTGCTTATTTTTATCAGGATGCTGACAGATGAGAACGGGCTTCACATCTCGCAGAGGAACCTGACAGTCTCGACCTGTGGCATAGTCCCGCGCATAAAGGAGCTGGCAGAGAAGAAGCTCGAGATCACGCTCGCACTCTCGCTCCACGCGCCGACACAGGAGAAGCGCCGGGAACTGATGCCGGTGGCGAATAAATACGACATCTCGGAGGCGGTCGGAGCCATGAAGTACTATCAGGACACTACAGGCAGGCGGGTCACCTTTGAGTACTCGCTGATAAAGGGAGTAAATGACACAGACGAGGACGCGGAGCAGCTTTCATCACTTTTATGGAGGGGAGCACACATCAACCTGATACCGGTAAATCCGGTAAAAGAGCGCACTTTTGCCGCTCCGACGAGGGCAGCAGCCATAGACTTTCAGAGAAAACTTGAAAAATTCGGAATAAATGCTACTATTAGAAGGGAAATGGGACAGGACATAGATGGCGCCTGCGGACAGCTTCGCCGGAGACATCTGGAAAGGTAACACTATTTTATGAATTTTTACTGTCTTACTGATAAAGGAAAAGTAAGGACGACGAACGAGGACTTCGCGTTTGCATCAGATAAGAGCGTGGGTTCACTCGGGAATCTTTTTATCATAGCTGATGGAATGGGCGGGGAGAAGGCCGGTGACTATGCGTCTGAGTACGCAGTGAAGAAGGTCGTGGAGCTTCTTCGAAGCGGCGATGAGGAGTTTCTTCGGACAGACGGAGTAGTCGCGATGATAAGGGACGCCATTTCAGAGGCGAACTGGCAGCTTTTTGAAACAGCCAGGACAGATGCGACGAAGGCAGGCATGGGAACTACCATGGTCTGCGCCACTTTTCTGGACGGGCATCTGCATGTGTCAAATGTCGGAGACAGCAGGTTATACGTACAGAGAGGGGAGAATCTCTATCAGATCACTTTGGACCATTCATATGTGCAGGAAATGGTCAGAAACGGCGAGATCACAGAGGAAGCCGCAAAGCACCATAAGTACAGAAGCAGGATAACAAGGGCAGTGGGCGCTGAGTCCATGGTGCACGTGGATTTTTTTGATGTGCCGGTAGGTGACGTAGACAGGGTGCTCATGTGTACAGACGGCCTGACGAATATGGTCCCGGATACGGACATAAGCGCCGTGCTTTCGGAGGATACAGCACCGAAGCAGCAGGCAGAGACGCTTTTAGGGAAAGCCCTGGAGGCAGGAGGAAAAGACAACATCACGATCATCGTGATCGACCCTAAGAAAGACGAGGAAACTGATGCTAAGTAATGGAACATTTCTGGGAAACAGATATGAGATAATCGAAAAAATCGGTTCCGGCGGTATGAGTGATGTCTACAGGGCAAAGGATCACTCACTTGGCCGTGACGTAGCCATAAAGGTACTGAAGTCTGAGTTTTCACAGGATTCGTCATTTGTGACGAAATTCCGCGCGGAGGCGCAGTCGGCGGCGGTACTCGAGCACCCGAACATTGTAAATATCTATGATGTCGGCAGCGAGGACGGTCTCTACTATATCGTCATGGAGTATGTAGAGGGCATCACCCTGAAAAAATACATAGCGACTAAGGGCAGGCTCGGCTACAACGAGGCTCTCTCGATAGCCATCCAGGTGGCACGCGGCATTGAGGCCGCGCATAACAAAGGCATAGTCCACCAGGATATAAAGCCGCAGAATATCATCATCTCAAAAGAGGGCAAGGTAAAAGTAACAGACTTTGGCATTGCCAGAGCGGCAAACTCGAACACTATCCACGCAGGCTCCATGGGTTCGGTGCACTATGTATCTCCTGAGCAGGCGAGAAACGGATTCGTCTCATACGCCTCGGACATATACTCTCTTGGTATAGTCATGTACGAGATGGTCACCGGAAAAGTGCCGTTCGACGGAGACACGCCGGTAGCCATAGCCATCCAGCATATCCAGTCCCAGATGACACCTCCGGAGGAGCTGGTTCCGGGACTCCCTATAGCTGTAAGCCGGATCATCGAGAAATGTACGATGAAGAGTCCGGAGAGGCGTTATGCTTCAGCCGGAGAACTTCTCGTAGACCTGAAGAAGGCTATGGTGAATCCGGACGAGGATTTTGTCGTGATACCGCAGAACAACGCTTCTGACCTCGACAAGACCCGTGTGATCACAAAGGGTGAGCAGGATGAGATAAAAAAGCGGTCATTTTTTAAAGAGGACGATGGTGATCCGGTTCCGGAGACAGACAGGGATTCGGAGAATGACGACGACGCTCCGGTGAACAGCCGAATGGATAAGGCCATCACTATCATGGGGATCGCCGCAGCTGTAGTCATAGTGGCTATCATCATATTTTTCGTCGGATCGGTCTTCGATATATTCCACTTCGGCGGAAGCAGCAAAAAGAAGGATGACAAGAGCACAGAAAAAACGACAGTAGAAGTGCCTGATCTCGAGGAGTACACGATCTCCCAGGCAAAGGCAGCCTTGAAGGAGAAGGGACTCGAGTTCGCGAAGGCGGGCGAGGAGAGCTCAGACACCGTAGATAAGGGAGCCATCACGAGGACAGACCCGGTAGCTGGTTCGAAGGTAGAGCCGGGCTCCACTGTAAAGGTCTACATATCTTCAGGAAAGGGCGACATCCAGGTGCCTTCAGTCATCGGCGACACGGAGGAAGAGGCTAGGACAGCCCTTGAGGATGCAGGTTTTGATGTCGAGACCAGATCGGATTACAGTGACTCTGTCGAGAAGGGCAAAGTCATAAGCCAGACTCCTGACGCGAACACCAGTGGAAAAGAGGGCGACACCGTTATCATCACGATAAGCCAGGGAAGTGAGTCGATCACAGTTCCTCCAGTCGCAGGAAAGAGCCAGTCGGCAGCCGAGAGTACTCTGAAGAACGCGGGACTTGCAGCCGGAAGTATCTCCGAACAGGCTTCTGATACAGTAAAGAAGGGCTGTGTCATTACCTCAGACCCTGCAGAAGGCACTTCAGTAAAGAAGGGCACGAAGGTATCGCTCGTGATCTCGACAGGTCCGGCGACCTACAGCTATTCAGACGTCATAGAGCCTAAGGACACAGACGATTACGATGAGAACTACGTAGTCCTCTTAGACGCCAACGGCAAAAAGATAAAGTCCTGGAAAGTTTCTGACACGATGGATGTGTCAGCATCAGGGATCACGACTCCTACTGGAACTCTCGAGTATTACTCAGACAGCAGCATGGATGAGGAGCTCGGCTCCAATGCCGTATCATTTAAAGCCGAATGACGGGCAGGATAGTAAAGGCGCTTTCCGGATTTTATTACGTGTATGACTATGCCACCGGGATCATATATGCCTGCCGTGCCAGGGGCGTTTTCCGAAAGAAAAATCTCCATCCCCTGGTCGGCGACGAGGCTGAGTTCGTGGTAACGCACGAGCACGACCGGGAGGGGAATATCGAAAAAATCCTTCCCCGCACTTCAGCCATGGAGCGTCCTCCTGTCGCAAACTGTGACCTGGCGCTCCTCGTGACTTCTGTCCATACTCCGGATATCAATTTTTCACTGATAGACAGATATCTGGTATGCCTGCAGCACGCCGGGCTTACGCCGGTTCTCGTCTTCTCGAAGTCAGATCTGAACGGATCAGATGACGAGGCGCAGATCCGGGATATCTATGAAGAGTGCGGTTTTGAGATGCATTTCATCTCGACTGAAAACGGTACCGGGATCAGTGATATCCGGGAGACCATAGAAGGACATGTATCCACAGTCGCAGGCCCTTCAGGCGCCGGGAAGTCTTCACTTCTGAATGCTCTGACGGGCCGGGAGGACCTGGAGACTTCCGAGGTTTCGGGGCATACCGGAAGGGGCAGGCAGACCACGAGACACACGGAGCTTGTGGCGCTTTCTTCAGATACTTTTATCTGCGATACGCCGGGATTTTCGACGGTGTACCTTCCACGGATAAAGGAGACGGAGCTTCGGGATTTTTATCCGGAGTTCGTGGAGAGGCAGGAAGGCTGCCGTTTCAGGGGCTGTGCGCATATCAACGAGCCTTCGTGTGCCGTAAAGGAAGCAGTGGAGAGCGGCCAGATAAACCGGACGAGGTATGAGAATTATTGCAGGATCTACGATGAGCTTAAAGAAATAAACAGGAGGAACTACAGATGAACTGTCTGTCACCGTCGCTTTTATCAGCAGACCTGACCAGGCTTGGCGAACAGGTAAGGTATTTGGATGATGCCGGTGCCGCGTATTTTCACGTGGATATAATGGACGGATGTTTTGTGCCGAATATCAGTTTCGGTTTTCCGGTAGTAAAGGCAGTTCGTTCCCTGACTGAAAAAGTGGTCGACGTCCACATGATGGTCGATGACCCGGGCAGATACATAAACGCCTGCGCAGAGGCCGGGGCAGACATCATTACAGTTCACTTCGAAGCATGCAGGCACTTGGACGCAGTGCTTCAGCAGATAAAGCAGGTAGGTGCCATGGCTTCAGTCGCCATAAACCCGGCGACACCGGTTTCAGCACTGAGCTGCATTTTAGACCAGGTAGACATGGTTCTCGTAATGACAGTAAATCCGGGCTACGGCGGACAGAAGCTGATCCCGTACACAATCGAAAAGATCCGGGAGCTAAAGCGTATAAGCGACACATCGAAGAATTCTTTTGATATAGAAGTAGACGGCGGCGTAAATACAGAGAATGCCGGCCTGCTTTTAGATGCCGGAGCCAATATTCTGGTGACGGGCAGCGCACTTTTTAAAGGAGACTTAGAGGAGAATACCACACAGTTTCTGAATATTCTGGAGTAATGACGATGCGGGTAGTGATCATTGGCGGAGGGAGTCTTGACACGGAAACAGCCATCAGGGTCATCAAAAAAAGCAAAGCATATATCATAGCGGCAGACATGGGACTGGATTACTGCCGCCTTCTTCATATAAAGCCGGATTTAGCGGTCGGCGATTTTGACTCGGTATCTTCGGGAACAAAAGACCTGCTGACGGACTTCGAGCGTCACGGGATAAAGATCATAAAACTAAATCCTGTAAAAGATGACACCGATCTCGAAGCGGCATTAGACCTCGCTATGAATATGGGAAAAGGAGGTATAGATATCCTTGGAGCCACAGGCACGAGGATAGACCACATCCTTGGGAATTTAAGCCTCTTAAAGCGGGCGAGGGTAAAGGACAAGGAAGCCACCATCTACGATTCGAAGAACAGGATCCGCCTGATAAGCGGCGGAGGCAGCCTCACTATAAAGAAAAATGAGCAGTACGGAAAGTACGTGTCACTTTTTCCACTTTTCGGTGAGTGCCACGGAGTCAGCGCGACAGGAGTCTACTATCCGCTCGATAAGGCTGACATCGGCGGTGGGGACGGCTACTACACGCTTACAATCAGCAATGAGATAACTGACGAGGAAGCGCATTTTTCGCTTGACGAGGGTGATATGCTGATAATAGAATCAAGAGACTGAAATTGATTTTTCGGGTAGGACGCTTTATAATAGAGAGATAACGTACAGAAAGGAGTGGACACCATGGCTGATATATCAGATGTGACATCAAAAGATTTCGAACAGCTTGAAGAGAAGATATCAAAGCCGAACAGAAGCGTAGTGGCCACTCATGATTTTGAGGACCCGGAAGAGCTCTATAAGGAGCTCATTGAAAAAGTGCGCAAATACCACCCGAACGGTGACATCTCTATTATCGAGAAGGCTTACAAAGTCGCGAAAGAGGCGCACAAGGATCAGCGGAGAAAGTCCGGTGAGCCGTACATCATCCATCCACTTTCGGTGGCTATAATCCTCGCCGACCTCGAGATGGATAAGGAGACCATAGCAGCAGGCCTTCTGCATGATGTAGTCGAAGACACTTCTATGACCAGGGAAGAGATCGCGAGCGAGTTCTCGGAAGAAGTCGCAGAGCTCGTAGACGGTGTCACCAAGCTCGGCCAGGTGCCCCTCGACGCTGATAAGGTCGAAGTCCAGGCCGAGAACCTGCGAAAAATGTTCCTCGCCATGGCGAAGGACATCAGAGTCATCATCATAAAGCTCGCAGATAGACTCCATAATATGCGCACGCTCAAATACATGAAGCCTGAGAAGCAGAAGGAAAAAGCGCGTGAGACCATGGAGATCTACGCTCCTCTCGCCCAGCGTCTCGGCATCAGCAGGATCAAAATCGAGCTCGATGACCTGGCACTCAAGTACTTAGAGCCTGAAGCCTACTATGACTTAGTCGAGCAGATCGCCCAGAGAAAGACAGAGCGTGATGCCTACGTGCAGAAGCTCGTCGACGAGGTTAAAAAGCACATAAGCGATGCCGGCATCACTGCGACAGTCGAGGGCCGTGCAAAGCATTTTTTCAGTATCTATAAGAAGATGGTGAACCAGCATAAGACCTTGGATCAGATCTATGATCTGTTCGCCATCCGCATCATCGTAAACGACGTAAAGGACTGCTATGCGGCGCTCGGTGTCATCCACGAGAATTACACCCCTATACCTGGGCGTTTCAAGGATTACATCGCCATGCCGAAGCCGAATATGTACCAGTCGCTTCACACGACACTGATAGGACCGAATGGAACGCCTTTTGAGATACAGATCCGTACCTGGGAGATGCACAGGACATCTGAGTACGGTATCGCCGCTCACTGGAAGTACAAGGAAAGTGGCGAAGGTGCCACGATAAACCGTGAGGAGGCAAAGCTTAGCTGGCTGCGCCAGATCCTAGAGTGGCAGCGGGACATGTCAGATAACAGAGAATTCGTTTCTCTTCTGAAAAATGACCTGAACCTGTTCTCGGACACGGTGTTCTGTTTTACACCTTCGGGCGATGTAAAGAACCTTCCGGCAGGCTCGACACCTATAGATTTTGCCTATAGCATCCATTCTGCTGTCGGAAACAAAATGGTCGGAGCGAAGGTAAACGGAAAGCTCGTTCCGATAGACTATAAGATCAAAAACGGCGACCGTATCGAGATCATTACTTCACAGAACTCGAGAGGTCCGAGCCGTGACTGGCTGAACGTCGTAAATAGCGCTCAGGCAAAGAATAAGATAAACCAGTGGTTCCGCTCTATCACAAAGGATGAGAATATCCAGAAGGGCCAGGAGCTGCTGACCGAGAACGCGAAGAACAAAGGCATCGATCTCGGCACGATAAATAAACCGAAGTACCAGGAGAGAGTCCTGAGACGCTACGGATTCCATGACTGGAATTCAGTGCTTGCCGCCGTCGGGCAGGGAAGCCTGAAGGAAGGTGCCGTCATCAACAAAATGGAGGACGGCTATAAGAAAGACCATCCTCTGACCATCACCGACGAGGATGTGCTCGAGGCTCATAACCCGGATGCTCCTGTCGACAAGGATCATCCGCAGGTCGGCCAGAAGACTAAGAAGTCGAAGAGCGGCATAGTCGTAAAGGGACTTTATGATGTGTCGGTCCGTTTTTCAAAGTGCTGTAACCCTGTGCCTGGTGATGAGATAGTCGGCTTCGTGACGAGAGGCAGAGGCGTCTCTATCCACCGTACCGACTGCATCAATATCATCAATATGCCTGATTCCGACAAGGACAGGCTTATCGAAGCCGAGTGGCAGCCGGAACTCCTTAGTTCGAAGGACGAGGAGAATTTCCTGGCTGAGATCCACATCTACGGACATAACAGGACCGGTCTGCTCGTCGACATCACGAAAGTCTTTACCGAGCATGAGATAGACATCCGCTCTATCCATTCGAAGACCAGCAAGCAGGGGGTCGCTACGATCGACCTGTCCTTCCTGGTAAAGAACCGTGAGGAGCTGTCGGCCATCTGCGACAGGATAAAGCAGATCGATTCCGTGATAGACATACAGAGAGCGAGTGGCAGATGAGGTTACTGCATTACATAGTCGGACCGATACAGACGAACTGTTATGTACTGGTCTCCGATAAGGACGAGGGAATAGTCATAGATCCGGGTGCTTCAGGCAAAAGAATTGCCGAAGCACTGGACAAGGAAGGTGTAAAGCCGGTGGCAGTGCTCCTGACACACGGACATTTTGACCATGTGAGCGGAGTAGAAGAGCTCTGCGCCCAGTATGACGCTCTGCCGGTCTGCATCCTGGATAAAGAAATGAAGACTCTGAAGGATCCGGAGACGAATCTGACGGCAGTCATGAGCTATGAAGCGAAGGATTTCAGTCCGCTCATCACGGACACTTTTTCAGATGGAGACGAGAAGGAGATAGCCGGATTTAAATTACGCGTGATCTGGACGCCGGGGCATACACCTGGCGGCTGCTCGTATTTTTTCCCGGAAGAAAAAATGCTCTTCCCAGGAGATACGCTTTTCTGCGAGAGTGCAGGAAGAACTGACTTCAAGGGCGGTTCGACTTCCGATGAGATCCACTCGATCCGCGAGAGGCTCCTGACTCTGCCGGAAGACACGACAGTCTATCCGGGGCACGACTCCACTACCACTATAGCATTCGAGAAGATAAACAATCCATATGCGTGAACTGATAGAACTACGAGAAAATAAACGATTTTTTGACAATGAGACCGGGCCGCTGTTCCGGTCTTTTTTTCAGAAAAGCAGACTTCTGGTCTACTGTGACGGGGAGCTTTTAGGACGCGAGAGTACCGAAGAAAAAGAGGAACGGCTTTCTGTTAAGCCGTCATATGTCCTGTCGCTCGATTTCGGGGATGAAAAGACAAGGCTTGAGTTTAATGGAAATACCGCAGAGTGTCTTACTGAAAAAAATGATGTGAAACGCGCTATCTACCAGTTAGTTTCCAAAGGCACAGGCAGAAGTCTGCCGTGGGGATCTACTACTGGGATCCGCCCGACAAAGGAAGCCCTCGTGATGACAGAAGAGGGAAAGAGCGAGGACGAGATCCGGGATTTTTACCGGGAGAAATATTTCACCTCAGATGAAAAAATAACAGAGAGCATCAGGATAGCGCAGGCTGAAAAGCAGATACTCTCACATTTCCCGAAGACAGAGAACTTCGTAGGACACGACGATCATAACCTGCAGACTGACGGTTACAGTCTCTATATAGGAGTACTTTTCTGCCCGTCGATCTGCCTGTACTGCTCATTTTCTTCGCATCAGATAGATGCGTATTC
>ONIH01000038.1 GCA_900317825.1 uncultured Lachnospiraceae bacterium
TTTCTGCCGGAAAGAAAAAAGCTACGGTTTCTTATAAGAAAGTCTCCGGCATAAGCGGCTATCAGGTCAAGGCCGGGACAAACAGAGCAGTCACCAAGGAAACAAAGACAAATAACACGACAAAGACAAAGTACACCATGAACTCTCTGAAGAGCAAGAAGAGATATTACTTTAAAGTGAGAACTTACTACACCACTTCAGCTGGTAAGAAGGTCTACAGTTCATGGTCAGGCGTAAAGAGTGTAAAGGTAAAATAAGGAAAGAAGAAAATGAAGTATTTTGGAACTGACGGATTCAGAGGAGAAGCAGGAAAAGTATTGACATCAGATCACGCGTACAAGATAGGCAGATATTTGGGCTGGTATTACGGCAGGGAAAAGCGCGGCAGGATCGTGATAGGAAAAGACACGAGAAGGTCGAGCTATATGTTCGAATATGCTCTGGTAGCCGGGATCATCTCATCAGGTTCAGACGCGTATCTCCTGCATGTAACGACTACTCCTTCAGTGGCCTATGTGGTACGTACAGAGGATTTCGACTGCGGTGTTATGGTATCAGCTTCACATAATCCGTACACTGATAACGGAATCAAGCTGATGGACGGTAACGGTCACAAGATGTCAGCAGCTGTCGAGAGCCAGATAGAAGATTATCTCGATGGAAAGACAGATCCTGTACCATTTGCCATCGGTGAGAATATCGGAGTAGCCATCGATTATGCCATAGGAAGAAACAGGTATATAGGATATCTGATCTCTCTTGCGACCCGTTCGTACAAGGGCAAGAGGATTGGACTCGACTGCGCGAATGGCTCTACTTTTAACATCGCAAAGAGCGTTTTCGATGCTTTGGGAGCAAAGACCTACGTGGTAGGAAACGAGCCGAACGGATTGAACATAAACCAGAACTGCGGCTCGACTCATATCGAGAATCTCGTAAATCTCGTAAAAGAAAAAGAACTCGACTGCGGCTTCGCCTTTGATGGTGACGCTGACAGATGCATAGCAGTGGATGAGACAGGCCAGGTCATAGACGGAGACTACATCATCTATATCTGTGGCACTTACCTGAAGAAGCACGGCAGACTTGACGGCAACCACGTCGTGGCTACGATCATGGCGAACCTCGGCCTTTTCAAAGCTTTAGAAAAAAATGGCATCGAGTACGATGTGACGACAGTCGGTGACAAATACGTAAATGAGGATATGGTAGCTCATGGCTATGTCTTAGGCGGCGAGCAGTCAGGACACATCATTTTTTCAAAGCACGCTACGACTGGCGACGGAATCCTGACAGCCATCATGCTTATGGAAGTCATCATGGAGGAGAAGACCTCGCTTCATACGCTTGCCAGCGGCATGAAAAAATATCCGCAGCTTTTAAAGAACGTCAAAGTATCTGACAAAGAGGCAATCCTTAAGAACGAAAAAGTGCAGAAGTGCAAGGATGAGCTAGAAGAGGAGCTGAAGGGCAACGGCCGTATTCTTCTGCGTGCGAGTGGCACTGAGCCGGTGATCCGTGTCATGGCTGAAGCCGACACCAAGGAGCTCTGCGCGAAGTACGTCGACCAGATGGTAAGCGTCATAGAAAACCAGCTCTGAGTGTGACAGAGGGGACGCGTACAAGTGACACAAAAAATGTGTCACTTGTACGCGTCCCCTTCGACACATTTTTTGCACACCAATAAATACATGAGCCTCCTTTAAATTGCATACAATCTATGTTAAAATAACACCTTGTAACACTATTCATAGCATCGTGTGGTCGAAGACCACCCACACGTAAAACAGAAGCGAGGTGACATAGCTTCTGCAAGAAGAAAACTGGAGGTTTATTATGTCATCTAAGAGAAATGGTAGCAGTGCGCTTTTTGTAGCTCAGGCAGGTATTATCGCAGCGCTTTATGTGGTGCTCACGGTATTCGCGGCAGGCTTTGACTTAGCGAGTGGAGCAGTGCAGGTGCGTATTTCGGAAGCACTTACGGTCCTTCCTGTATTTACACCGGCAGCAGTTCCAGGACTTTTTATCGGATGCGTATTAGCAAATCTGATCACGGGTTCAGCCATCTACGACGTGGTATTCGGAAGTCTTATCACGCTTGCGGCAGCAGCAGTTACGAGACTCTTAAGAAATAAGAAGTTCATCTACACTGTACCGCCTGTGCTTTTTAATGCATTGGGAGTACCTGTTATCTTAGTACTCGCATACGGAGTAAATACAGCTTATCCGTTCCTTGTACTTACAGTAGGAGCAGGTGAGGCTATATCTGTATTCGGCTTCGGTTTCGCACTAAAGAAAATTCTCGGAAGATACAGAAATACACTCTTTCCCGTGAAAGAGGCACAAAGGATCACTGATAAATGAAAGAACTGATAGAACTTATAACGGATGAGGTTAAAGCCGGCTTTACAAAAGCCGGCTTAGACGCGTCATATGGAAGAGTTACGGTAAGTAACAGACCAGACCTCTGTGAATACCAGTGTAACGGAGCCATGGCAGCTGCCAGGCAGTACCATAAGGCACCTATCGTAATGGCAGAGGCTGTCGCAGAACAGTTAAAGGATTCAAAGGTATTTTCAAAGGCAGAGGCAGTAAAGCCTGGCTTTCTGAATTTTGACCTGAAGCCTGAGTTTTTAGCTGATTATGCGAATGGAATGGCTGGAGATGATCACTTCGGACTTGAGGCTCCGGAGAAGCCGCTTACTATCATTTTAGATTACGGCGGACCGAATGTAGCCAAGCCGCTCCATGTAGGTCACCTGAGAAGCGCCGTTATAGGTGAATCGATAAAGAGGATAGCCCGTTTCATGGGTCACAAAGTCATCGGAGATGTGCATCTCGGAGACTGGGGACTTCAGATGGGACTTATCATCACGGAGCTTCACGAGAGAAAACCGGATCTCGTATATTTTGACGAGAACTATACAGGTGAGTATCCGAAGGAGCCTCCTTTTACTATCTCGGAGCTTGAAGAGATATACCCTTGTGCTTCCGGGAAGTCAAAGGAAGACGAAGCATACCATGAGAAGGCGCTAGAGGCTACTAATGAGCTTCAGAAGGGAAGACGCGGATACCAGGCTCTTCTTAAGCATATCATGGATGTCAGTGTCACCGACCTGAAGAAGAACTACGAGAAGCTGAATGTCTCGTTTGATCTCTGGAAGGGCGAGTCTGATGCCGCTCCTTATATCCCTGATATGGTAGCCGATATGAAGGCTAAAGGCTATGCTTATGAGAGCGACGGAGCCCTCGTGGTAGACGTAAAGGAAGATTCTGACAAGAAGGAGATTCCTCCGTGCATGATCCTTAAATCTGACGGAGCAGCCCTCTATAATACGACAGATCTGGCTACAATGATCTGGCGTGTAAGGGATTATAACCCTGACCGCATTGCCTACGTCGTGGATAAGCGTCAGGAGCTTCACTTTATCCAGTGCTTCAGAACTGCGAGAAAGTGCGGTATAGTTCCGGACAGCTGCGGACTTGACTTCATCGGATTTGGTACGATGAACGGAAAGGATGGAAAGCCTTTCAAGACCCGTGAAGGCGGAGTCATGCGTCTTTCGACTCTGATCGCCGATGTCGACGAGAAGATGTACGAGAAGATAAAGGAGAATAACGAACTTCCTGAGGACGAGGCAAAGACTACGGCAAATACTATAGCCCTGGCAGCCATAAAGTACGGAGATCTTTCGAACCAGCCGTCAAAGGACTATATTTTTGATATAGACAAATTCACTTCATTCGAGGGTAATACAGGACCTTATATCCTCTATACTATAGTCCGTATGAAGTCTATCATCAGAAAGTATGAGGCAGCTGGAAAGAAACTTGAGTCTCTTCATATACTGACACCTGAGACTGAGAGCGAGAGAAGTCTTCTTTTGGCACTTGCTCCATTCCAGGATGCAGTCCATTCAGCCTATGATGATAATATGCCGAACCGTATCTGCCAGTACATATACGAGCTGTCAAACGCTTTCAACCATTTTTATCATGAGACAAAGATTCTCGCCTGTGAGGATGAAAATAAACAGAAGAGCTATATGTCTCTTCTTTCCCTGACTCTTCGGGTGCTTGAGACAGGAATAGATTTACTCGGATTTGAAGCACCGGAAAGGATGTAAAAATGACAGAAGTAGATATTGTTTCAGGATTCCTTGGAGCCGGTAAGACGACTTTCATGAAAAAATTAGTTGCAGAAGCTTTTGCTAACGAGAAAGTAGTCATCGTAGAAAATGAATTCGGTGAGATCGGGATCGACTCAGGCTTTTTAAAGGATACAGGCATTCAGGTATCTGAGATAAACGGCGGATGTGTCTGCTGTACTCTCGTGGGAGATTTCACGAAGAACCTGCATGAAGTCATAAAGACCTATCATCCTGACAGGATCCTTGTAGAGCCTTCAGGTGTTGCAAAGCTGTCAGATATCGAGGTCTCAGTTCTCGATGTAGGAAAGACAGAGGATATCCATATCGGAGCCTTAGTCACCATCGTAAATGCCCTTAAGGCAAAGAAGCAGATGAAGGCTTTCGGTGAATTTTTCAAGGATCAGATCGAGCATGCGACAGCAGTAGTTCTCTCAAGAACCCAGAAGATGGATCAGGCGAAGCTTGAGGACACTGTAAATGAGATAAAGAAGCTCAATGACAAGGCTGTAGTCATCACTACTCCGTGGGATGACCTGACAGGAAAGCAGATCCTCGATGCGATCATGGGTAAGGACAACCTCGAGGTATTCGAGCTTGCCACAAAGCACCATGAAGAGGAAGAGGCTGAGCACCATCATCATGACCATGACCACGATGAGCACGATCATGGCGAGCATGAGCATGAACATCATCACGATCACGATGAACATGACCATGAGGGTCACGAGCATCATCATCACCATCATCATGCTGATGATATATTCACTACCTGGGGACGTGAGACTCCTCACAAGTTCACAAAGGAGACTATAGAGAACGCTCTTAAGACTCTTGCTGACAGTGATGACTACGGATATATCGTCCGTTCAAAGGGAATCGTTCCGGCTGAGGACGGCACCTGGATCTACTTCGACCTGGTAGACGGCGAGTACGAGATCAGGACCGGAGAGCCTGATGTTACTGGAAAGCTGGTAGTCATTGGAACTGATGTGAAAGAGGATAAAGTAGCAGAATTATTTGGTATTTAAGGGTATAGGATATAGGGGATAGGGTATAGGGCTGTCCCTGCCCCCTAGTCCCTAGTCCCTTACAGGAGATATAATGAATACTAACGAAGAAGACGGCGAGATCCCCGTATACGTATTCTTTGGTTTCATGGATTCCGGTAAGACCACTCTGATAAAGGAGACACTTTTTCAGAACGGTTTTGCGGATGATTTCGACAGGTGCCTTCTGATCGCGTGTGAGGACGGCGACGAAGAATACGATGAGGATGAGCTGAAAGAAAACGGGATCGACTTCGTGGAGATAGACGACCAGAAGGATTTTACTCTGGAAAAAATGAAGTCACTCCAGGATAAGTACGATCCGCAGGCTATTTTTATAGAATACAACGGAACCTGGGAGTCGAGCCTTCTCTATGAGATGGACGGTCCTGACGACTGGGTCATCGTGCAGAGCCTCTGCACCGTGGATGCCACGACTTTTGAGATGTACCTTAAGAATATGGGTACCATGATAAAAGAGCAGATGTTCAGAGCTGACGTCATTATTTTTAACAGATGTGATGACTCTACACCTAAGGCGAAGTTCAGGGCAAATGTCAAGGGACTTAACCGCCGCGCGCAGATCGTCTACGAGAGAAAAGACGGCTCGATCGACAACAGGCCGGATGAGCTTCCGTTTGACATAAACGCTGACGAGCTCCATATCACGGATTCCGACTATGCGCTCTGGTTTATGGACTGCATGGACAACGCAAAAAAGTATGACGGAAAGACCGTAGACTACAAGGGCCTTGTGTACAATCCTACAGAAGGCAAAGGAAAGCTCAGAAAAGGCACCTTTGTAGCAGGCAGATTTGCGATGACCTGCTGCGTGCAGGATATCCAGTTCTTAGGACTGCCGTGCAGATATGATAAGGCAGACGAGATAAAGCACAAGAGCTGGGTTCATGTGACTGCAAAGATAAAGAACGAATTTGCCAGAGAATACATGGGAAAGGGTCCAGTACTCTATCCGATAAAAGTAGAGCCGGCCGAGAAGCCTGCCACCCAGGAAGAGGAACTGGTATATTTTAACTAATAAAAAAAGGGGACAGTCCCGTAATTTATATTAAGGAAAGGAAAAAGAAAGTATGTATGAGATCGTAAGAAAAGAACGGCTTGCGGCGAACATTTTCTTAATGGACGTCAAAGCTCCAATGGTTACACACTCATGTCTTCCGGGACAGTTCGTGATAGCCATCGCAGAAGAGGACGGCGAGAGGATCCCGCTGACTATCTGTGACTACGACAGGGAAAAGCAGACTGTTACTATCGTGTTCCAGCCAATCGGTGCTTCCACTGAAAAAATGGCTGCTTTAAACGAAGGGGATTCATTCCATGATTTCGTAGGACCTCTCGGTCAGCCGTCTGAGCTCTGCCTTGAGGAGAACCTCGAAGAGACAAGAAAAAAGCACATCGTATTCATTTCAGGCGGTGTCGGAACGGCTCCTGTATATCCACAGGTAAAGTGGCTCCATGAGCATGGAATTGACGCAGATGTGATCCAGGGATCGAGAAATAAAGACCTCTTATTTTTCGCAGATAAGGTAAGCGAGGTAGCAAAGAACCATTACATCTGTACTGATGACGGATCATACGGTTTCCACGGAATGGGTACTAACCAGCTTCAGGCTCTCTGGGACGAGGGCAAGAGATATGACTGGTGCGTAGCCATCGGACCTATGATCATGATGAAATTTGTCTGCAAGCTGACAAAGGAGCTCGGCATACATACTGTAGTTTCCATGAACCCTATCATGGTAGACGGTACAGGAATGTGCGGAGCCTGCCGTCTTATCGTAGACGGAAAAGTGAAGTTTGCCTGCGTAGACGGTCCTGAGTTCGACGGACACTTAGTAGACTTCGACAAGGCAATGGAAAGAATGCAGCAGTACAAGACCGAGGAGGGCCGTAAGAAGCTTGAGTTCGAGGAAGGCGAAACGCACCATGGCGGCTGCGGAAACTGTGGAGGTGACAAGTAATGGCAGATATGATGAAGAGAGTGCCTATCGCTGAGCAGGAGCCTGCGGTAAGAGCTAAGAATTTTGACGAGGTGTGTCTCGGTTACACAGAGGACGAGGCAGTAGAAGAGGCTAAGAGATGCCTCAACTGTAAAAATCCACGCTGCGTAGGTGGTTGCCCTGTTTCTATAAATATCCCTGCATTTATCCATGCAGTTACAGAGAGAGACTTTAAGAGAGCTTATGAGATCATAAGTGAGTCATCGTCGCTTCCGGCTGTCTGCGGACGTGTCTGCCCGCAGGAGACTCAGTGCGAGGGCCAGTGTATCAGAGGTATCAAGGGTGATGCAGTAGCTATCGGAAAGCTCGAGAGATTCGTTGCTGACTGGGCACGTGAGAACGGCATCCATCCGCAGCCTCCAAAGGAGAAGAACGGACACAAGGTAGCTGTCATAGGTTCAGGCCCTTCTGGACTTACCTGTGCAGGAGACCTTGCAAAAATGGGTTACGACGTTACCATTTATGAAGCCCTCCAGAAGGCAGGCGGTGTTTTAGTCTATGGTATTCCTGAATTCCGTCTCCCGAAGGATAAGGTAGTTGCAGCTGAGGTCGATAACGTAAAAGGTCTTGGCGTTGACATAGAGACTAACGTGGTTATCGGGAAATCACTCACTATCGACGATCTGATGAACGAGTTCGGATATGAGGCTGTATTCATCGGTTCAGGTGCCGGACTTCCGAGATTCATGGGAATCCCTGGCGAGCAGTCAAACGGAGTATTCTCTGCGAACGAAGTCCTTACCAGATCAAACCTGATGAAGGCATATGAGGATAAGGACACCCCTATTGTTCACGGCAAAAAGGTAGTAGTAGTAGGCGGCGGAAACGTAGCCATGGATGCTGCCCGTACTGCTTTAAGACTTGGCGCTGAAGTACATATCGTCTACAGACGTTCAGAGAAAGAGCTTCCTGCGAGAGCAGAAGAAGTCCATCACGCTAAGGAAGAGGGCATACAGTTTGACCTTCTCCAGAATCCGGTTGAGATCCTGGCTGATGACAAAGGCTGGGTCAAGGGAATCCGCGTCATAAAAATGGAGCTTGGCGAGCCTGATGCTTCAGGCCGTAGGAGACCTGTACCTATCGAGGGCAGCGAGTACGAGATCGCCTGCGATACCGTGATCATGGCTTTAGGTACTTCACCTAACCCACTTATCGCTTCTACCACAAATGGCCTTGAGACTAACCAGAGAGGCTGCATTATGGCGAAAGAAGAAGATGGTGAGACTTCAAAGACCGCTGTCTATGCCGGTGGTGATGCCGTTACAGGCGCTGCTACTGTAATTCTTGCCATGGGCGCAGGAAAAGCCGCTGCGAAGGGAATAGATAGTTACTTCAAAAATAAAAAGTAATGCTTGCATTTTATAAGCAAAAGTTTTATACTTTATGAGTTGTGACTTACGCATGACATATATTTATTGGAGGTAATAACACGATGACAGCTTTAAAGTATCTGTTCATGACACTGTTCATCATCGTTTCCATAGTCCTGACTATCGTCATCATGATGCAGGAGGGCGAGGATGCAGGATTAGGTTCCTTAAGCGGACAGAGTCTTGAAACATACTGGAGCAAGAACAAGGGACGTTCTAAAGAGGGCGTAGTAGTAAAGGTTACTACAGTTCTTGTTATAGCATTTTTCGTATTAGCAGTACTGCTGAATATGAAGACATTCGCACTATAAGTCAGTGAAGAAAAGGGTCATCGCGTAGGCGGTGGCCTTTTATCGTGTTTAGAAGAAGAAAATGACAAAAAAAGAGAGATGGGCGGATCAGAAGAGTGCCCTGCTTTTACTGATGCAGGACAGCTCTTATCTGCCAATGACAGAGGGAGAGTTAAAAGAATTATTACTTGTGGATGAGGACGGGGAGTTAAAAGAAGCACTGTCCTCACTTATCGCTGAAAAGAAGATCACAAAGACACCAGACGGCAAATACAACGCTGTTCCGGAAGAAAAGAAGGAACTCTTTGTAACCGAAGAAAAGGAGCCTGAGAAAAATACAGAGGACAAATATCTGACTGGTATTTTTTCAAGTAATACAAAGGGATTCGGCTTCGTGACTGTTGAGGGATATGACGAGGATTTTTTCATTCCGGAGAAATACACCCAGATGGCTTTCCACAAGGACACTGTCCGTATCGAGCCTATGGGTATTTCACAGGTCAGCGGGCGCACTGAGGCCAGGGTAGTAGAGATATTAGAGCACGCCTATACAGATGTGGTCGGCACCTTTGAAAAATCCGGGAATTTCGGTTTTGTGGTTCCTGATGACAGGCATCTGACGAGTGACGTATTTGTCCCTGCCAGAAAGACACTTGGTGCTGAAGATAATGCGAAGGTAGTCTGTCACCTGACATACTATGGAAGCGCTAACAGAAAGCCGGAGGGCGAGATCACTGAAGTCTTAGGACTAAAGAACGCACCTGGGGTAGATATTTTATCTATAGTAAAAGAAAATGACATCCCGACTGATTTTCCAGAAGAGGTCGATGCTGAGGCAAAGAAGGTTTCTGGCCGTGGAAAAGTCAGAAAATCGGAGCTAAAAGGCCGTGAGGATTTAAGAGATGTGCCTATGGTCACTATAGACGGTGAGGATTCTAAGGATTTGGATGATGCAGTATCACTTCGGATGGACGGAAATGACTACATCCTCGGAGTCCATATAGCAGATGTGTCGAACTATGTGAAGGAAGGTTCAGCCCTCGATAAGGAGGCTCTGAAGCGTTCGACTTCAGTATATCTGCCAGACAGGGTCATCCCGATGCTTCCGACAGAGCTGTCAAATGGTATCTGTTCTCTGAACGAAGGGCAGGACAGGCTTGCGATGAGCTGTATCATGAGGATCGATGACACCGGAGCCATAAAGGATCACAGGATAGTCGAGTCTGTTATCTGCTCGAACCACAGAATGACCTATACTTCTGTGAACAAGATCCTCGAGGAAGATGATGAGGAAGAGATAGAAAAGTACGAGGATGTGGTCCCGATGTTCAGACAGATGGAGGAGCTTGCTTTTATCCTCCGTGGAAGAAGAACATACAGGGGTTCCCTCGATTTTGATTTCCCGGAGACTGTTGTCGAGCTCGATGAGAATGGAAACCCTAAAGAGATCCATCCGTACTACAGAGGAGTGGCACAGAGGATGATCGAGGATTTCATGCTCGCTGCAAATGAGACAGTGGCAAAGCACGCTTTCGACCATAAGCTGCCGTTCCTGTACAGGACACACGGATTCCCTGATCCTGAGAAGCTGAACACGCTGAAGGCTTTTGTGGGTGGTTTCGGATATACCCTCGAGGGAAATGTAAATCAGATCCACCCGAAGGAGCTGCAGAGGCTTTTAGACAGAGTGGAGGGTGCTCCTGAGGAAGGACTGATCCAGACACTTACTCTCCGCAGCATGCAGCAGGCAAAGTACACTACAGAATGCAGCGGTCACTTCGGATTGGCAGCCGGGTATTACTGCCATTTTACTTCGCCTATCAGAAGGTATCCGGACCTGTTTATCCATCGTGTATTAAAGCTCGCTATACATAAGAAGCTGACCAGGAAAAAAATAAATGAGCTGAACGAAGCACTTCCGGATATAGCTGAGCGCACGTCGTCACTTGAGAGAAGAGCGGATAATGCCGAGCGTGATGCCATAAAGCTCAAGAAAGTGGAGTACATGGTTCCGCATATCGGAGAGGAGTTTACCGGAAAGATTTCAGGTGTCACCTCATGGGGACTCTATGTGGCTCTTCCGAATTCTATCGAGGGAATGATCCCTGTCCGCACCATGACAGATGATTTTTATGAGTTTTCTGAGGAGACTTACGAGCTGATCGGAAAGAGCTTTAACAGGCACTATACCCTTGGAATGCCGCTTAAAGTAAAGCTGGTTTCGGCTGAGCCTACTACAAGGCTTATCGACTTTGAACTGGTCGATGATTTCATGGGAGGCGGCACAAAGAACAGGAAGAAGCCTGCTACTCTGGAGAAACAGAATCATTCCGGTAAATTTTCAAAGAAAGCATTAAAGCAGCTGAAGAAGATTTCGGGAGGAAAAGGAAGATATGGCAAAGGAAATAACAGGAAGAAAAATCATCGCCACTAACCGTAAAGCAAGGCATGATTACTTTCTTGATGAATATATAGAATGCGGGATAGTCCTTGTAGGCACTGAGGTAAAGAGTCTCCGTGCCGGTGGTTGCTCCCTGAAGGAGGCCTGGGTCAGGATACAGAACGGTGAAGTCTGGATCTATCAGATGCATATCGCTCCATACGAAAAGGGCAATATCATGAACAAGGATCCGCTCCGCCCGAGAAAGCTGCTTTTGCACAAGAACGAGATCTTAAAACTCGAGCAGCGGATCAAGGAAAAAGGTTATACCTTAGTTCCTGTCGAGGTATATTTCAAGAATTCAAATGTCAAGATCGAGATCGCCCTTGCCCGAGGCAAGAAGCTCTACGATAAGCGCGCCGACATCGCGAAGCGCGACCAGCAGCGCGAGGCCGCAAGAGAGTTTAAGGTCAGGAATCTTGGATAAAAGATTTATTGAAAAAATGCTGTATATATGATAGTAACCATCTGTAAATACAGATTTTTTGCACGGAAATGCTTTCATTTTTTGGGCGCAGGTGTTATCATAGATACAGTTTCAGGGGTAGTAAAGGTCTCGACAGGGATCTTGAAGCTTTAGAAGCGAGCCGTAAGATGATGCGTTAAATCTCAAATTAAAATTAAACGCTGAAGACAATTACGATTTAGCATACGCTGCCTGAGTGCAGCAAGTCGCCTGAGCGTACCCATGCGTTCAGTCACCGGCTTTAAACACATGGGAAACGGCTTACGTTAAGCTTTGCGCGTAAGTACGTATCATGAAGCTACTGAAACCGGAAGGGCGTGCTCTCTCGTCCGGCAGAGGGAATAATAAACAGATCACTACGCTCGTAGAAGGAGAGTGAATAGGTTTTTGGACGCGGGTTCGACTCCCGCCTACTCCATTTTATGCTATTTTTATAGTATTGCACGGCGCCGTAAGGCGCTTTTTTTATTTATAAAATGTTGCGGAGGCAGGATATTAGTGTTAAAATTTTATTAACTGATAACGATGTATCGAAAAACGATACAGTTTCCCATGAAAGAGAGGAAATAAAATGACAGCAGCAATTATCATCATAGTTCTTATCATCATATTCCTGGCGGCGACGATAAAGATCGTGCCCGAATCAAATGAGGCGATTGTAGAAAGGCTCGGCAAGTATAACCGCACGATGCATGCCGGGGTCAACTTCAAGATGCCGTTTATCGAGACGGTCCGTGCGAGAGTTTCACTTAAAGAAGCAGTACTTGATTTCCCACCACAGCCGGTTATCACAAAGGATAATGTCACGATGATGATCGACTCTGTTGTATATATGAAGGTCTTCGATTCGATGCTCTACACCTATAAGATTTCGAATCCTAGACAGGGTGTAGAGACACTTTCTGCTACAACCTTAAGAAACCTGGTCGGAGCCCTGACCTTTGATGAGACACTTACCTCACGTGATACGATAAATGCGAAGCTTCAGTCAGAGCTTGATGAGGCTACTGATGCCTGGGGAATTAAAATCACCCGTGTCGAGGTAAAGAACATTCAGCCGCCTAAGGACATCCAGGAAGTAATGACGAAGCAGATGAGAGCTGAGCGTGAGAAGAGACAGGCTATTACTGAGGCTGAAGCACATAAGCAGTCAGTTGTTACCACTGCAGAGGGTGACAAACAGGCTAAGGTTCTTGCTGCACAGGCAGAGGCGGAAGCCTCTGTTGCAAGAGCTGAAGGTGAAGCTAAAGCCACAAGACTTCGCGCAGAGGCTCAGGCTTATGCACTTAAGACACTTACAGAATCAGGAGTTTCGCCTGAGGTCCTTAAGCTGAAGGGCTATGAGGCTATTCAGGGCGTTGCAAATGGTAATGCTACGAAGATTTTCATGCCGGCTTCACTTATCGACGAGGTATCAAATGCTGAGATCCTTGGTGAGGGCATAAAGAGCGCGTTCTCAAATCCTTCTGTCAAAGTAAAAAAAGCTCCGGATATGAGTGATCCTCATATGACTATTGCATTATCTCCTAGGTCAGACAGTGCAATCCACAGGAATGTGGCAGACACATCGAAGGCCATGCAGTATGAGCAGGCCGCTGATGACAAGAAGGAAGAGGATGAGGAGTGATTGCGCTTCAGGTTCTATAAACAAATTCAGAATGATTTTTAATTGAATTTAAAAAAAGACTTCTCACACTGGTTGATGTGGGAAGTCTTTTATTATGTGCAGATTTTTAGTTTAAATGTTTAGTAGAGAAAAAGATGAATTAGATTTCATTTATTATCTCATCCGCCACAAAGACACCGCTGGCGGAGGCGTGGGAGAGGGAGTGTGTGACGCCGCTGCCATCGCCTATCATGTAAAGCCCTGGATAGCAGGTCTCCAGGTGTTCATCCAGTTCGACTTCCATATTGTAGAATTTCACTTCCACACCATATAACAGAGTATCATC
>ONIH01000050.1 GCA_900317825.1 uncultured Lachnospiraceae bacterium
AGTCCCTGTCCTCGACCAGGCAGTCCTTACAGAACTCCTGAATTCTGGTGAGTTTGAGCGCCACATAAATAGAGTTCGAAGGCGGCTTCGTGAATAGTGTTAAACGGGTCAGAAGGCGGCTGCGAGAATGATACTGAATGGGTTCGCCGTAGACTAGGGGAGTGACGTTGTAAATCCAACAGACAAATACCCTAATGGGGTATATATTTATAGCTGTAATCGAGGAAAAGAAAGCGCAACTGATATCTGCTGCCATTGAATTCATCTGTGGCAGCAGTTGCACAGTTCAAGACCCGCGTGGCGACATGCGCGCATCGTGTCCGGGCTCACGCCCCACAAGACTATCTCACAGAGGGCGTGACGGACCGATGCACGACGTGTCGACAGGTAGCGGGTCAGGGAAACTACAAATATACTGGTATTTTCAGAGATAGTCCTTATCGACGCAAATAAGGACAAGGCAGAGGGCGAGGCACTTGACATCAGCCATGGCCTCCCGTTTGCAAAACCTATGAAGATATACGCAGGCGACTACCCGGATCTCGCTGATGCCGGACTTATAATCATAAGCGCCGGAGCAGCACAGAAGCCGGGCGAGACGAGACTTGACCTGGTAAAAAAGAACACGGCCATTTTTAAGTCGATCATACCGGAGATAGTGAAGTATAACAAAGACGCGATCCTGCTCGTGGTCGCAAACCCGGTCGACATCCTGACTCAGGTGGCTTTGAAGCTGTCAGGATATCCGAAGAACCGTGTGCTCGGAAGTGGAACGACACTTGATTCAGCACGTTTCAAGTATCTGCTCGGTCAGCATCTGGGCGTAGATGCCCGTTCGGTACACGCTTTCATCATCGGTGAGCATGGCGATTCTGAAATCGCTGCCTGGTCATCGGCAAATGTCTCTGGTGTCCCGATCCACAAATTCTGCGAAATGAGAGGATACACTGACCACGACGCCGAGACCACCCGCATCGCCGAGGAAGTCAAGAACTCAGCTTACGAGATCATAAAGAAAAAGGGTGCCACCTACTACGGTATCGGAATGAGTGTCCGCCGTATCTGCGAAGCCATAGTCCGTGACGAAAAGTCGATCCTCCCGGTTTCCTCATACATTGAAGGAAAATACGGTATCGACGGTGTCTGCCTTTCAATGCCGGCCATCGTTGGAGCCGACGGAATCGACACCCTGATCCCATACGAGCTCTCAGAGGATGAGCTCAAAGAACTCCACAAATCCGCCGACACCCTGAAGTCAGTCCTCAAGGATGCAGGTGTCTGAAGCCTTCTTCTCGTTGGCCCATCCCATCTCTTCTTCTGTAAAAAGACGGTATTCCCCTTCTGCGAGGGTTGGGTCGAGGGTGAACGGCCCCATGGAGAGGCGCTTCAGGGAGGTGACTGTGCAGCCGACCGCTTCCATCATGCGCTTTACCTGGTGGAAGCGGCCCTCACTGATGGTCAGGTTCGCACTGGTGTCGGAGAGGATTTCGAGAGTGGCAGGCTTTGTCGGCTCATCATCTCCGATATCAACGCCGCTCCTGAATTTTTCAATAGCAGACTCTGGGATTTTTTTATCGACAGTCAGGTAATAGGTCTTGTCGACGTGTTTTTTTGCGTGAACCATCCTGTGTGAAAAATCACCGTCATTAGTGATGATGAGGAGCCCTGTCGTGTCTTTGTCGAGTCTTCCTACGGTGAACAGGTCCCTGGCCTTTATCTCATCGCCCAACAGCGTAAAAACGGTCGGATTTCTGCCTTCCCGGTTTGTGCAGACATAGCCGGCAGCCTTATTCATGAGTATATAAGTGAACTCACTGTAGTGCAAATGCTCGCCCATAAAGACGACCTTGGTCTTTATGTCGACCTGTGTTTCAGGCGCGGACACTTTTTCACCGGCGACAAATGCCGGCACTTTTTTCAGGGCTTTCTTTATCTCTTTTCTCGTCATCCCGGTGCAGGATGCAATGTATTTATCTAGTCGCATATTCCAAGAATGTATTTGTTTATAGCGTAAAGGCAGCCGTCGTGGTTATTGTCAGGGATGATGAGATCTGCGGCGGCTTTTGCGTGGTCGTTAGCGTTTCCCATCGCAAGGGAGAGGCCGGCAGTCTGAAGCATCGGTATGTCGTTGTCGGCATCGCCTACGGCTATGGTCTTCTCTATCGGAATGCCTAAGTATGAGGCGAGGTCTGAGATGCCGACACCTTTATGGATCCCCTTCGGAGATATTTCAAGAGAAGAGATCTCGGCGTAGATGCGCTCTATCGGGAGATTTTTCGCAGCGAGACGCTCGGACGTGCGAATGCTTGCTTCACGGCTCGTGTGGTAGAGGTTCATTTTTTCAATGGAGCCTGCATTTTTTCTGATGGCTGACTTTATATCATTGACTGGTGTGGCGACTGAAGAATAGAGCGGAATGTAGACACCCATGTTATAGTGGTCCATGTGTGGGATTTTCGCGCCTTCGACGATCGAGGCACCGTTTACCATGAACTGTACCATCAGGTCCTCTTTATCCAGGACATCTGTTATTCCGGCCATGGCTCCCGCATCGATGGTGTGCTGAGCAGCTATTTTTTTCTCAAAATGGTCGTAGACCAGGGCGCCGCTCTCACAGATGTAGTAGCGGATGTCCTTGAACTGCTCGTCATAAGGCGCAAGCTCAGCGACTGGGCGGCCGGTACAGATGACCACGTGCTTCCCGGCTTCGCGGGCCTTTTTAAAGGAAGCTACAGTCTCATCTGAAATAGTTTTATCGCTTCTTAAAAGCGTGTCGTCCATATCCAGGGCGATAAGTTCATAATCTGTATTCATGAAAAGTATTTTACCCGAATATGCAGGGGGATTCAAGTGTTGCATAACCGCTCTTCTTCCTATAAAATAGACGTATGAAAGAAAGAAAAATCCTTAAAAACAAAGCCTACCTCTATCTGACTGAATTCTTCTCAGGCATGGCCCTGATGGCCGTAGAGATAGGGGCGCAAAGGCTCATAAGCCCGTACTTTTCGTCGTCACAGATAGTCTGGACGATGATCATCGGAACCATCATGATAGCGATGGCTCTTGGCAATGTCTACGGCGGCCGTTCAGCGGACAAAGACCCGGATCCGGACAGGCTCTACCGCAGGATCCTTATCGCTGCGATCTGGCTCGCGCTGATACCGGTCGTCGGCAAATACGTGATCATTGGAATCTCGGCTCTTTTGATTTTTAAAGTGAGCCACGGATTTCTGATAATAGCGGCGTTTGTGGTCTGCATGGTGGTCTTTGTTTTCCCGCTTTTCCTCTTAGGCACCGTGACTCCGTCGCTTGCGAAGTACACGATGGGAAGCCTCGAGGACAATGGAAAAATCGTGGGAACTCTTGGTGCTTCGAACACTATCGGAAGCATCATTGGGACTTTCATACCGACTTTCGTGACTATCCCGGCGGTCGGGACGAATGTGACTTTCCTGATTTTTTCGGGAATTCTTATAGCGCTGTCACTTATCTATTTTTTTAGTATAGGATTTACTTATCACAAGAAAAAAATAATCGCATCGTGTCTTATCTTCGCACTCTGCATAGTGTTCGGGCATCAGACCGATTTCGCGTTCTGGGAGTCCGGGGACAATGTAAAGTACGAGGGTGAGAGTACCTATAACTACCTGCGGGTGACTGATGATGGGAGCCAGGTCGCGCTCTCGACGAACGTACTCTTCGGCGTTCAGTCGGTCTTAAACAAGCAGAAAAGCCTGACCGGCATGTACTACGATTACGCGATGGCAGCGCCGCTTATGACAAAAAATGCTTTAAAGGGCCAGGATGCGCTGATACTCGGTATGGGTTCCGGGACTTTTGCGCATCAGTGCAGCGAGTACCTGCAGCAGGTGCACTGCGAGGGAGTCGAGATCGACCAGAAGATAACAGACCTCGCGAGAAAGTATTTCGATGAGCCGAAATCCACAAAGGTCGTGACTTACGACGGCAGGGCTTACCTCAACGCCATCGACAAGAAGTATGACGTGATAATGGTCGACGCCTACCAGGACATCACGATCCCTTTTCAGATGTCATCAGTCGAGTTCTTCCGAATGGTTAAAGA
>ONIH01000028.1 GCA_900317825.1 uncultured Lachnospiraceae bacterium
GCCGTCTTGTGTGCGTATCTGCACGTAATATTTTACAGAATAAGAGGAATTTGAAATGGCAGAACAGAAAAGAGACTACTACGAGGTTCTCGGGGTAGACAGGAATGCCGACGAGGAGACCATCAAAAAGGCCTACCGTAAGCTGGCAAAAAAGTATCACCCGGATATGAACCCTGGAGATAAAAATGCCGAAGCCAAATTCAAGGAGGCTTCAGAGGCTTATGCCGTTCTGTCCGATCCAAAGAAACGTCAGCAGTATGATCAGTTCGGATTTGACGGAGGAGCAGCCGGAGGCGGCGGCTTCGATTTCAATAATATGGACTTCAACGATATCTTCGGCGGATTCGGAGATATCTTCGGAGACTTTTTCGGGACTGGATCAAGAGGCGGCAGTGCGTCAAGGGCAAATGCCCCTATGCAGGGAGCCAATGTCAGGGCTTCGCTTAAAATCTCGTTTACAGAAGCTGCATTCGGCTGTCAGAAAGAACTGGAACTGGTCCTTAAAGACCCGTGTCCTACCTGCGGAGGCAGTGGATGCAAGCCTGGTACCAGCAAGGTAAAGTGTACGAAGTGTGGAGGAACCGGTCGTATCGTAACTACCCAGAGGTCGATCTTCGGAGTCATACAGCAGCAGTCTGTATGTCCTGACTGCGGAGGAACCGGTCAGGTGATAAAGGACAAGTGTCCTGACTGTCACGGAAGCGGCTACAAGGCTCAGAGAAAGAAGATCGTGGTCGAGGTTCCGGCAGGCATAGACGACGGACAGAGCATCAGGCTCCGTGGAAAGGGAGATCCTGGTGTAAACGGCGGCCCGAGAGGAGATCTTCTCGTACAGATTTCTGTAGCAAGGAGCAACGAGTTCCACAGGAACGGATATGACATCTATTCAGAAGTCCCTATCTCATTTGCTCAGGCAGCCCTTGGCTCGTCTATCATCATAAACACTATCGACGGCAAAGTAGAATACGAAGTCAAGGCAGGTACACAGCCAGGCACGAGGATCAGACTCCGTGGCAAGGGTGTTCCTACCCTCCGTAGTAAAAATGTCCGTGGCGACCATTATGTGACTTTGAACGTAGTGGTGCCTAGAACGCTGAACGCTTCACAGAAGGCGGCATTAAAATCGTTCGACGATTCCTGTGGAGGTACATTGACCGCCACAAAAAAATCGCGTAATCCGTTCGGACGCAAGAAATAAAGCATTTTAAGGCAGGAGGCCGAAAGGCCTTTTGCCTTATTTTTTGCTCTTAAGAATGACTCAGACTGAGCAGTTTATCACGATAGGGGCAGCTGCTCCTATCGATGGCTGGCGGGACAGTCATGTATATGCTCCTGATGCAGACTGTTTTTAAATGATTTTTGATTATTATATTAAAATAGGATATAATAGTCGACCGGAACGAAAAACTTTTAAGAAAGGAAAAACGAAATGTCACTATTTTTTACGTATTCAAAGGCAGATGGATCCTACATGCCTACGATGGCAGGATACATCCTGCTCGTAGTCATCCTGCTTGCAGTCCTTATCATAGGAGCTGCAGTCACAGGCAAGGGAAAGAAGTTTACCGCAAAGCAGATAGCCTTCTCAGGTGTTGCCATAGCCTTGGGAACTGTCACATCGATGATAAAGCTGTTTGAGTTTCCGATGGGCGGATCGATGACGCTTTTCTCTATGCTCTTCGTAACTCTCGTAGGTTACTGGTACGGAACCAGAGCCGGCATCACAGCGGCAGTGGCCTACGGTATCTTACAGCTCGTGCTCGGACCTTACATCATAAATCCGGTACAGCCGATCGTAGATTATGTCTTAGCTTTCGGAGCACTTGGACTTTCAGGGATTTTCTCAAAATCAGTGAACGGCCTTGTAAAGGGATATATACTAGCAGTCATCGGCAGATATTTCTTCGCATTTTTATCGGGCCTTATCTTCTTCAGCTCATCAGCAGCAGACTACGGATTTACAGGATTCTTCGGACCGGCTCTCTATTCGCTCGTGTATAACGGGATCTATATCGGAGCAGAGGCAGGCATCACGCTCGTGCTTCTCGCCATAAAGCCGGTAAGGACAGCTATGGCTTCTGTAAAGCGGCTTGCAGTCGAGTAAATATCGAGGGGAAGAGAAAATGGACAGACGACAGTTAAAGACCAGAAAGGCTGTTTTTGATGCCTTCGAAAAACTGATCTCAGAAAAAAAATACGCGGATATCACGGTAAAGGACATAATCGACGCCGCGGATATCGGTCGTACTACTTTCTATGCGCATTTTAAAACGAAGGAAAGTGTTCTCGAGGAACTGTGCGCGGATCTATTTGATCACATCTTCGATAAGCATCTGACAGAGGAACACACGCATGATTTCTCGAAGAGCGAGCACTCTGAAAAGCATATGCTGACACATATCCTCTATCACCTGAAGGAGGACAAGGAGAGATATGGCAGGCTTTTTACAGGAGAGAGCGCAGATATCTTCTGGAACCGTTTCGGTGCCCTTTTTAGAGAACACCTGAAGGATCAGATCAGTTGCGGCGCCTGGAAATCACCAGGAAAGCTGCCGGTCGACCTCTATGAGAGCCTCTATATCTCGAGTTTTATTGAGATCGCAAAGTGGTGGTTTAAGCATTCGTGTGAAGAGTCTCCGGAGCAGGTCGAGTCTTATTTTGAGGATCTGCTGTGATTTTCTTCGATTTTACATGGATTTAACAAAACAGCCCTTGCGGTTTTTACGTTACCTCACTAAACTATCAGTGAGGTATTTTTTATGCAGAAAAAGATAAGAACCAGAATGATACAGGTGATAGCGATAGCACTGATGATATCCTACGCTGTCACTATTTTTTTTGTCTATCGGAGGATCGAGAGCATCTCTGAGAAAAATATCCGCTACGAGTCGGAATACTTAGCAGAGACGATAAATGCGAATGGTACAGAATTCTTAAAAGACTTAAAGAACAAGCTCGAGTCCGGGACCAGGATAACACTCGTAGATAAAGACGGCTCTGTTCTTTACGATTCGACCGAGGACTCAAAGTCACTTTCAAATCACAGCAGCCGGCCGGAGATAGCCCAGGCTATGAAAAATGGCCGTGGAGCCGACATGAGGCGCTCAGACACGCTGCGTGAGAATATGTACTATTCAGCTGTCAGGCTGAAAGACGGGAAGGTGATCAGAGTCTCCAGATCAGTAAAGTCGATGCTTGCGACAGTCCTTGACCTGCTTCCAGCTATGATAGTAACGGCAGTAGCGCTACTGATATTTGCCTACTGGCTGTCTTACAGGACGTCAAGGGATCTGATCCGGCCGATAAACAGCCTTAACCTGGATGAGCCGCTTAAAAACGATGTCTACGAGGAGCTTACTCCGCTGCTTCAGAGAATAGACGAGCAGAATAAACAGAAGGACGCTCTGGTAAGTATGCGCCAGGAATTTTCTGCAAATGTCTCACACGAACTTAAAACTCCTTTAACTTCTATCTCGGGCTACGCAGAGATCATCCGCGACGGGATCGTAAAGAAAAAGGATATACCGGATTTCTCAAACAGGATATATAAAGAGGCGAACCGGCTTTTAAATCTCGTAAATGACATCATAAAGATCTCAAAGCTGGATGAGAACGAGATCGGCATAGACAAAGAAGAGTGCGACCTCTATGAAATGTCAGACGATGTGATAAAGCGGCTGAACCAGAAAGCGAGAGAGTATAATGTCCATGTGTCCCTGGTCGGTGAGCATATAAAGATCATCGGCTACAGGCAGGTCTTAGATGAGATGATCCACAATGTCATCGAGAATGCGATAAAGTACAACCACCCGGACGGAAAGGTCACGGTAACGACTGAGCTCTGTGACGGCTGTCCATGCTTTACCGTAAAAGATACCGGGATCGGAATACCAAAGGAGGATCAGGAGAGGATTTTCGAGAGATTTTACCGGGTAGATAAGAGCCACTCGAGAGAGACCGGAGGCACCGGCCTCGGACTTTCGATAGTAAAGCACGCTGCCCAGCTGCACAGCGCAAAAATAAACCTGACTTCCGAGGTAGACAAGGGCACGACGGTGCAGATCATTTTTACATGAACTTTACCTTTTTTAACGAGAGCTTAACGCCCTCGTTATTTTTTTATAACGGGGATGGTCTAATATGATAGCTGTAACAAGGGAAAGCCATTAGATCATAAAAAGAAAAGGAGCAGATCAATGAAGAAGAAAATTTTATCCCTGATGCTTATGTGTGCAGTTACAGTATCGACAATGCTTACAGGATGTGGCGGAAGCGCTAAGTCCTCAGCAGACGCTAAAGCTTCCTCTAAGGATGCGGCAGAGAGCACTGACGCAGGTGCCGGAAGCCTCAGCGGAACGGTAGCAACCGACGGATCTACCTCGATGGAAAAAGTGATCGGATTATTAAGTGAAGCATTCATGCAGAAAAATCCATCGGTAAAAGTGACATACAACCCTACTGGTTCAGGTTCGGGAATCGAAGCAGTAGGAAAGGGAAGCTGCGATATAGGACTTGCAAGCCGTGATCTGACAGACGAGGAAAAATCATCCGGACTTATCCAGACGACACTCGCTGTAGACGGGATAGCGATGATAGTAAACCCACAGAATAAGATCGAAGGACTTACACTCGACCAGATAGCGCAGATATATACCGGACAGATAACGAACTGGAAGGACGTAGGCGGAGCAGACCACGATATCGTAGTCATCGGACGTGAAGCAGCCTCCGGAACCCGTGACGGATTCGAAACGATCACAGATACAAAGGACAAATGTAAATACGCTCAGGAACTTACTTCCACAGGCGATGTGATGCAGACCGTAGCCGGAAACCCGAATGCCATCGGATACGCTTCACTCGCAGACCTGACAGATTCAGTCCGCGCCATAAAAGTCGACGGAGTGGCTCCGTCAGAAGACACTGTAAAAGACGGCTCTTACAAGATCCAGCGTAACTTTAACCTGATCACCAAGGACGGGACAAAGCTCTCAGATGCCGCTCAGGCGTTCTTCGATTACTGCACCGGTGACGAGGCAGGCCAGTACATCAGCAAAGCCGGGGCAGTAACGACCAAGTAAGTTAGAAGCTGTGAATTCAAAGTATAGACTGATTGGGCCACCCCCGCGGTTATATCAGGTATTTATAAAAGGAAATTTATATGGACAGTACAGCAATACTATCAAAAACAAGACTTACGCATCAGAAAGGTGTTGAGAACTTTTTTCATACAATCTTTCTCGTCTTCGGGCTTTTCTCTATAGCCTTCGTGCTTTTTATTTCAATATTCTTAGTTATCTCAGGAATACCGGCGATCACGAAGATAGGACTTTTCAGATTTCTATTCGGTACGAAGTGGGCTTCTACGGCGGCTCACCCGTCTTTCGGGATCCTGCCGTTTATTCTGACATCGGTGTATGGCACCTGCGGGGCACTGATAGTGAGTGTACCGGTCGGGATCTTCTGCGCAGTGTTCCTGGCAAAGATGGCGCCGGCACCTCTTGCTGCTGTTGTCCGTGAAGCAGTAGATCTCCTTGCGGGAATACCTTCAGTAGTCTACGGACTCTTCGGCATGATAGTCATCGTGCCGGGAGTCAGAAGACTTTTTAACCTGCCTGACGGAGCAAATCTTTTTTCAGCGACTATAGTGCTTGCGATAATGGTCCTGCCGTCGATCATCTCAGAATCTGAGACAGCTCTTAGGGCAGTACCGAAAGAATACGAAGAAGGCTCGCTGGCACTCGGAGCCACATACATAGAAACTATTTTTAAGGTGACGCTTCCGGCAGCAAAGAGCGGAGTCCTGACCTCGGTGATCCTGGGATGCGGACGAGCTATAGGAGAGGCAATGGCAGTCATGATGGTAGCCGGGAACGTGGCAAATATGCCGGGCATTTTTAAAAGTGTCCGCTTCCTTACGACGGCTGTAGCAAGTGAGATGAGCTATTCGTCGGGACTTCAGAGACAGGCGCTTTTCTCTATAGCGCTCGTGCTGTTCGTCTTTATCATCATGATAAACGCAGTCTTAAGGAAACTTACATCGAAAGGAGAAGCCAGATGAGTGATATAGCAGTAACGACAGATCTGGTATACGAAGCCAAAGAAAAAATATCAGCAAAGCGCAGGGCAAAGGGAGCAGTCCTAAGAGGATTTATCTACTTCAGCGCAGCTCTTACCACAGTGCTTTTAGCGGTGATCCTTGGGTATATTTTTTACAGGGGAGTACCGTATGTGACCTGGAATCTCCTATCGACAGAGCCGTCTCTTCTGGCAGACAATATAGGAATCCTTCCGAATATCCTGAATACGCTCTACATGGTAGTGATATCGCTGGTCTTTGCGCTCCCCGTCGGAGTCGGCACAGCCATTTACTTAAATGAGTACGCTTCTAATAAAAAATTTGTCCGCGCCATAGAGCTTGCGACAGAGACCTTAAGCGGCATACCGTCGATCATTTATGGACTTGCCGGAATGCTGATCTTCGTAGAGGCGCTTCAGATGAAGACAAGCATCCTCGCCGGAGCACTGACCCTTGCAGTCATGACTCTGCCGATAATCATAAGGACCACCCAGGAAGCCCTAAAGACAGTACCTGACAGCTATAGAGAAGGCGCCCTTGCCTTAGGCAGCGGCAGATGGCATATGATACGCACAGTAGTCCTGCCGTGTGCGATGGATGGCATAGTGACAGGCATCATTCTTTCGGTAGGCCGTATCGTCGGCGAATCTGCAGCCTTGCTCTACACGGCCGGTCTTGCCAACGAGATCCTTACCCCGCTGAAAGCCATCGCCCCAGGCAACCCAGGCTCCACCCTGACCGTATCCCTCTATTTCTACGCCAAAGAGCGCGGCCAGTTCGACGTCGCCTTCGCCATCGCAGTGATCCTCTTACTGATTACCTTCATGATAAATATATCAGCGAAGCTTGTAGCCCGTAAGCTGAAGCGCTGAGAAACTGAGGGGCTGGGTACATATGAGTCGCGAGTGACCCTTATGAGACGCCGGCACTTAGGCCGCGTTCTTTGCGGCCTTATGTGTCCGCTGCGTCTCATACGGAGCGAGAGCGAGTCGCGAGCGACTGCGTATGTGACCAGCCCCGCCAATGACAGAGGAACTTATATGACATCAGTAATAGAAACCCAAGATTTAAATCTGTGGTACGGCAAGCACCACGCCCTGATGAACATCAACATTGCAATCCCGGAGAACCAGATCACAGCATTGATCGGCCCATCCGGCTGCGGCAAATCGACCTTCCTGCGCACCTTAAACCGCATGAACGACCTGATCGAAGACGTCAGGATAGACGGCAAAGTCCTGCTTAAAGGCGAGGACATAAATGACATGGACGTAAATGTCTTAAGGAGCCGCGTTGGAATGGTCTTCCAGAAAGCGAACCCGTTCCCAATGAGCGTTTACGATAATATCGCCTATGGCCCGAGGATCCTCGGCATCCATAAGAAAAAAGAACTCGATAAGATAGTCGAGAAATCCTTAAAGCAGGCCGCTATCTGGAATGAGTGCAAGGACAGGCTAAAGACTTCGGCACTCGGAATGAGCGGCGGACAGCAGCAGAGGCTCTGTATTGCGAGAGCATTAGCCGTAAAGCCCGAAGTCCTGCTTTTGGATGAGTCGACATCTGCTCTTGATCCTGTATCCACTTCAAAAATCGAGGACCTTCTGCTGGAACTAAAGAAAAAATACACGATCATCATGGTAACGCACAATATGCAGCAGGCAGCGAGGATAGCTGACAAGACAGCATTTTTCCTGCTGGGAGAGCTGATAGAATACGGCGATACCGGGCAGATATTTACACATCCGACGGATAAGAGGACAGAGGAATATATCACAGGCAGATTCGGCTGACTGTTCAGTTTATACGAGGACCGCACTTCAGGTGCGGCTCTTTTTTTATTGTCTCTGATGTGCTATCATCTAAAAGCGGGAGAGCAAAGAGGACGCATACATGAGAAGCCTTAGATTTGAAGACGTATTAATAGAAAAGCAGCTCGACTTCGCAGCTTTTATAGATGAAGACCAGAAAAATGAACTCTTTGATTTCTGGAGTCAGCTCCGGGATGAGAAGCAGGATAATATAAGTGACGCGGATATAGACACGGTTCTTGCCAGCTATGTAAAGCTGGGACTACTGGTAAAAATAGACGGCAAAGCTAAAAAGACAGATGAAAGCACTGGACCTGTGATCCTTCAGGCAGTAGAAAATACAGATACACTTATGATCCTCTCACTTCCAGAGCAGGAAGGCATCACGAAGATCACCGGTGGTTTTTCAAAGTCAGGAGAGGATTTTTCATTCGAGTACAAGCTGGATGAAGGGCTGTTCACGCTTGAATTAAAGGCCTTAGATGTCAGGTATAAAAAGCTCCTGGAGTATTTATCCGAGACTCACTATGCTGTAAAAATAACCGGAAAAGCCATAAACTTAGGCTTTCAGGTCACGAAGCTGCGTGCCGGCCAGGCGATGGAGAGCGATTCGCTGAAGCCGGTATCTGAGAACCTGATAAAGTCGATGGTAGAGAGGCTTCGAACCTCTCAGATAGTCCCGCATAATCCAGATTCAGACAGGTCAGCACCTATCACGAGGATCCCGGATTTAAGGGACTATGTCAGATGCACAGAGGATACTCTCCCGGAGAATATCCGTGACTGGGCTCATGCAACACTGAGACTTTTAGACGACGATACTATAGGAGCCGATGAGAAGAGACACGCCCAGCATGCTCTGTCTCTTATGATGAGCGTACAGTGGAAGACCTCATTTTTTGAGCCGATAGATCCGCATGAGGCGAGAAGGATCCTCGATGAAGAGCTCTACGGACTGGAAGAAGTAAAGCAGAGAGTCATAGAGACTATCATCCAGATAAACAGGACTCACACGCTCCCGTTCTACGGACTTCTTCTCGTGGGACCGGCAGGAACCGGAAAGTCACAGATAGCATACGCCGTAGCGAAAATCCTTAAAATGCCGTGGGCGGTACTTGATATGAGTACAGTCAGAGACCCGAGTGCCCTGACAGGAAGCTCGAGGATATACGTGAATGCCAGGACAGGCCGCATCATGGATGCCTTCGTAAAAGCAGGCTCTTCGAATGTAGTCTTTGTCATAAACGAGCTCGATAAGGCAGATACGAATACCTCGAATGGCAATTCAGCGGATTCACTGCTTACTCTTTTCGATAATCTCGGATTTACTGATAACTACATGGAGTGCGCGATCCCTACGAATGGGGTCTATCCTATAGCGACGGCAAATGATATCTCGAAGATAAGCGGACCTCTGCAGTCCAGGTTTGCGGTAATAGAGATACCAGACTATACTCCGAAGGAGAAAAAGATAATCTTCAGGGACTATTCCCTTCCGAAGATACTTAAGCACTTGGGAATGCAGCCTGAAGAGTGCTCACTTACGGAGTCAGCGATCGACCGGATCATAGAGCATTTTCACAATGCACCAGGCTGCCGTGACTTAGAGCAGGCGGCAGAGCACCTGGCAGCCCATGCTCTCTATGAAATAGAAGCAACCGGGAAAAAGACGATCAGATTTAACGAGGGACAGGTGAACAAGATCCTCGGGTTCTGATTGACGCTTACTGGATCTTAAGGTAAAATAAAGCGAGTTGACAGAAGGCAGGGGATTTTAGATATGGGTATAGGAGACAGACTGGGACAGGCTGCAAATGACCTGATAAACAGTGTAAATGATGCCGTAAGCAGCGGTGATTTTTCACATCTGAGTTCTGATATAAACTGGCAGCTCCGCGAGATGCAGAGAGAAGCCGCAGATGAGATGCGAAACGCCGGTAGACAGGTAAAGAATGAAGCTGCACACGCATACGACAGGGTAAAAGAAGCAGCGTTTAGTGCTGAAGAGAATCCGTATAAAAAGAAACCTCATTCAGGATATAAGAAAAAAACGGATAAACAGTTTCAGACAGCTTTCACTAAGACAAATAAAGTCGGCAAGGTTCTGAAGAACAGAAAAAGCTCAGAAGTTCTTTTGATGCTGGTTGCCATTAGCTGCTTTCTGGCACTTACGGTAACTGCATTTATGCGCAGCTTTTATTTTTGGATAGGATCAGCTGTAGCTGCCGCGTTATTTATCAGTACGCTCTTATCTTTAAGGAAAACGAATAAGAGACTGAAACTGAATGACACCTATGAAGAGTATAAAAAGATAGTAGGAAACGACGAGTACATCACGATAGACGAACTGTGTATCCAGACCAGAAGGTCAAAAGAGCAGATCATAAAAGAGATAAAGGACATGATGGATGCCGGTTACCTGCCCGGTGCAGTCCTTGACGAAGACGAGACAGTCCTGATCCTCTCGGAAAATGCCTATCGGTACTACGTGGACTACGAGAAAAAGCATTCAGCCGAGAAAGCCGCAAAGCAGGCTGAAAAAGAATCCGATGCGTCTCTTCCGCCAGAGGCCCGTGAGATCATAGAGCAGGGTAAAGAGTACATAGCAGAGTTTCACCACTTAAATGACGTCATACCAGACGAAGTCATGTCGGAGAAGCTCGATAAGCTTGAGAGCCTGATACGTCGGATTTTTTCAGAGGTCAGGAGAAAGCCTGAAAAGGCAGCAGGTCTGCGGAGACTTCTGGACTATTATCTGCCTACGACAAAGAAGCTGGTGCAGGCTTACGCCGATGCTGAGAACCAGCCGGACACTGAGAATATAAGCCAGATTAAAAAAGAGATAGAAGATTCTCTTGATATGATAAATGCAGCCTGTGAGAAGATATTCGATGAGATGTTTACAGACGATGCCTGGGACATCTCCTCAGATATAAATGTAATGAAGCGCATGATGGAACAGGACGGACTTGTAGATGATATGAAAGGGTAAACAAAATGGCAGAAACGAAGACAGACACAGGGATCACTTTAGAGTTTGACGCAGCGCCGGCACCGGAGGCGCCAAAGGCTCCGGCAGTAGAAGACGAAAAGCAGCTTGAAGCAGATGTAGAGGAAGCAGCAAAGCTGACGCCTGAAGAACAGGCGCAGGTAGACGCTTTTGTAGAAAAAATCGACATCACGAACTCTGCAGCAGTCATGAACTATGGAGTGGCTACGCAGAAGAAGCTCGCCGATTTTTCACAGAAGACTATAGATAATGTAAGGACTTCTGATATGGGCGATGTCGGTGAGATGCTAACAGGTCTGGTCACAGAGCTTAAGAATTTCGATGTCGATGAGAACGAGAAGGGGCTTAAAGCACTTTTTAAAAAGAGCGCTAACAAGGTGAATGCCCTGAAGGCAAAGTATTCATCTATCGAGACGAACGTGACTGCGGTCACAAGAGAACTCGAGAAGCACCAGGTCACACTTTTAAAAGATATTGATGTGCTTGACAAAATGTACGATCTGAATCTGAGCTACTTCAAAGAGCTTTCCATGTACATCCTCGCTGGAAAGAAAAAGCTGGAGATCGTAAGAAATACTGACCTTAAGAACTTGCAGGATAAGGCTGCTGCCTCGGGACTCCCGGAAGACGCGCAGAGGGCGAAGGATTTAGCCGATAAATGCAACCGTTTCGATAAGAAGATCTACGACTTAGAGTTAAGCCGCACGATAGCTCTTCAGACCGGGCCGCAGATAAGGCTCGTGCAGTCAGCCGATACTGAAATGGCTGAGAAGATCCAGTCGACTATAGTAAATACCATTCCTCTCTGGAAAAATCAGATGGTCATTGCCTTGGGAGTCGAGCATTCTACACAGGCTGCAAAGGCAGAGCGTGAAGTAAATGACATGACAAACGAGCTCCTTAAGAAAAATGCCGACAAGCTGAAGGTGGCTGTCACAGAATCGGCTAAGGAGTCGGAGCGCGGAATAGTAGATATAGAGACTCTTAAGCACACGAATGAGTCGCTTATCTCTACGATAGATGAGGTCCTGAGTATCCAGAAGAACGGTACCGAGAGGAGACATGAGGCGGAGAAGGAGCTCTCAGAGCTCGAAGGACAGCTGAAACAGAAGCTGATGGAGGCATCAAACTCATAATGGTAAATAAAAAGAGAATCGTAGTAAAAGTAGGCACATCTACACTTACGAATGAGATAGGAAACCCGAACCTGAAGGAATTCGACAGACTTGCCCTCGTACTAAGTGACGTGCACAATATGGGCTTTGACATAGTCCTGGTATCTTCAGGAGCCATAGCGGTAGGAGCATCTGCTCTTCACCTGAAGGAAAAGCCGACAGAGCTAAGATACAAGCAGGCGTGCGCCGCAGTCGGACAGTGCTCGAATATGTTCCTCTATGATAAGTTCTTCGGGGAATACGACCAACAGGTGGCTCAGATACTTTTCAACGCGGATGACTTAGAGAACGAAGAGAAAAAGGAAAACCTTTCAAATACGATAAACACTCTTCTTGAAATGGGGATCATCCCTATCGTAAATGAGAATGACTCGGTAAGCTATACAGAGATTGATTCCGAGGAGCATCTGTTCAGTGATAACGACAAGCTGTCAGCCATAGTCGCCATTCTCTGCAATGCCGGAAAGCTCGTGATATTTTCAGATATAGACGGATTCTTCGATAAGGATCCGAGACTCTACTCTGACGCGAAGCTGATTGACAGGATAGACGAGATCACGGATGAGACTTTCGAACTCGCAGGTGGAGCAGGCAGCAGACGAGGTACTGGCGGTATGAGAACTAAACTCGAAGCTGCACGACTTGCGACAGCCCAGGGCATCAGCACGATAGTCACGAATGGTGCTCATCCTGACGCACTCTATTCGGTTGTTGACGGCCGAAAGGTAGGCACACTTTTTAAAGGTCACAGAAGTTAAACAACAAATCCCGGCTTCATATGAGGCCGGGATTTTTAAGATAATTTTTGCTTATAAGCAGCGATAATTAAATATGATCATGATATCCACCTCTTCCTTCTCTGTAACCCGCACAATCAGTCGTGCCGCGATTTTACAAGAGAAGAGGATAGTCTACGACAGGACCTTAAACGATGTAGAGGAGAGACCGGGCGTCACATCAAAGATCATCGTACTTTATTGTGCTAGTACGAAAAAATGTACAAAACAATCAGATTGAAGTGCTTTTTTTATGTGCAAAAGTGATATAATACCTTTGTATGAAAGGTTTTCTTTATGAAAATCAGACCAGAATAAAGAAGAAAGTGGGGTAACTGAATGAGCCTTAGAACATTTAAAGGCGGAGTCCATCCCTTTGAAGGCAAAGAGCTTTCAAAGTCAAAACCGATTAAAGAACTCCTTCCCCAGGGCGAGCTGGTATTTCCGGTATCACAGCATATCGGAGCTCCTGCAAAACCACTGGTAGCGAAGGGTGACACGGTTCTTCGCGGTCAGAAGATCGCTGAAGCGGGTGGCTTCGTATCATCACCAATCTATTCTTCAGTTTCCGGAACAGTCAAAGCCATAGAGAAGAGGCGCACTGCTACCGGTGACATGGTGGATTCCATCGTAGTAGAAAGCGACGGGAATTTCATGGAAGCCGGTTTCGAGGAAACGAAGGATGTCACAAAGCTATCCAAAGATGAGATCATCAAGAAAATCCAGGATGCTGGAGTAGTCGGAATGGGCGGTGCCGGATTCCCGACACACGTAAAGCTCTCTCCGAAGAACCCGGATCAGATAGACTACATCATCGCAAACTGCGCTGAGTGTGAGCCTTATCTGACAAGCGACTATCGTGAGATGGTAGAAGAACCGGAGAAGCTGATAGGCGGCATGAAGATCGTCTTACAGTTGTTCCCGAACGCCAAGGGTGTCTTCGCCATCGAGAATAACAAGCCAGACTGCATTGAAAAAATCGGCGAGCTGATAAAAGACGACGATAAGCTTTCGGTACAGCCGCTTCTTACGAAGTACCCGCAGGGCGGTGAGCGTCAGCTTATCCACGCAGTCACGGGCAGAGACATCAATTCCAAAATGCTCCCTGCAGACGCAGGCTGCATAGTAGATAATGTCGCTACGCTGATGGCCATCTACGATGCTGTAAAGCTCGGTATCCCAGTCATGAACAGGGTATTTACAGTCACAGGCGACGCAGTCTGTGAACCGAGGAATTTCCGCATCTGTATAGGAACGAGCTATCAGGAGCTTCTGGACGCAGCCGGCGGACTTATCCACGACGCGAAGAAGATGATAAGCGGCGGACCTATGATGGGATTTGCCATGTACGGTCTCGACGTTCCTACTACGAAGACGACCTCGGCTCTTCTATGTCTTACAGAAGATGCTGCCAGTGAATACGAAGAAACTGCATGTATCAACTGTGGACGCTGTGTAGAGGCCTGCCCTGAAGGACTTGTTCCATCGAGACTGGCCGATTACTCAAAGCACGGTGAGAAGGAGCTATTCGAGAATTGGTACGGACTTGAGTGCGTCGAGTGTGGAAGCTGCAGTTACGGCTGCCCTGCCAGACGTCCGTTAGCCCAGTACATAAAGACCATGAAGAAACAGGTCTTAGCAGATAAGAAGAAAGCTGCTGCGGCAGCAAAGGATAAGAAGTGAGGTGAGTAAATTGGAAGAAAAGAAAATGCTTAATGTAACTTCCTCACCTCATGTGAGGGCAAAAGATGATACGCAGCGTATCATGGCATATGTGATCATAGCGCTGATGCCAGCTACCATTTTCGGAGTATTTAACTTCGGCACAAAGGCACTGCTTATCATCGTGACCACGGTAGCAGCTAGTGTATTATCAGAGTATATCTACTGCCGTATAGTCCACAGGAAAAATACTACTCGTGATCTCTCAGCAGTAGTTACCGGACTTCTTTTAGCTTTAAACCTTCCGAGCTCAGCACCTATCTGGCTCGGGATCCTCGGCGGTGCTTTTGCCATCATCATCGTAAAAGAGCTGTTCGGAGGCTTGGGGCAGAACTTCATGAACCCGGCACTCGGAGCCAGATGCTTCCTGCTTATATCATTTGCTGGACTCATGACAGACTTCTCTGACTATCCGGGATTTACAGATACCTTTGGAGGAGCTACACCGCTCGCTTCATTAAAGGCCGGAAAGACAGTCGATACGATGCGCATGATCCTTGGAAATATCCCTGGAACCATCGGTGAGACTTCTATGATAGCCATAGTCATCGGAGCTATCTTCCTGATCCTTATGGGAGTCATTACTTTAAGGATCCCGGGAACCTATATCCTGACTTTCGCCATTTTTACTATCATCTTTGGTGGACACGGTTTCGATATGAATTTCCTCGTAGGTGAGTTAGCAGGCGGCGGACTTATGCTCGGAGCATTTTTCATGGCTACCGATTATGTCACCAGCCCGATCACTCCGACAGGACAGATCATATATGGAATCCTCTTAGGAGTCATGACCGGGATCTTCAGATTCTTCGGCTCATCGGCTGAGGGAGTTTCATACGCTATCATCTTCTCAAACCTCTTCGTACCTCTTATCGAGAAAGCTACTATACCTAGAGCTTTCGGCATAAAGAAGGCAAAGAAAGAAAAGGAGGCTAAAGCATGAGTGATAAGAAATCGATCGTCAGAGACGCTATGAGGCTTACGGTCATTACGTTAGTCTCAGGTCTCCTTTTAGGTCTGATCTACCAGATCACTTTAAACCCTAGAGAAGCAGCAGCAGCCAAGGCTACAAATGACGCTTACAAGGCAGTTTTTGAGAAGGCTGATTCATTCACACCTTACAAGGACTTCGACTCCGATAAGGCCACAGCCCTGGTAAAAAAGGCCGGCTATGATAATATCTCGATCACAGCCTGCGTCGAAGCCGATGACAAGAGTGGACAGTCACTAGGCTATGTCATCACAGTCGTGACGAAGAGCTACGGCGGAAACGCTACTTTTTCAATGGGTGTCACAAACGATGGCAAAATGAACGGCTATAAGATAACAGATATCTCAGATACTCCGGGACTTGGAATGAAGTCCACAGAGCCTGCGTTCATGAACCAGTTCAAAGGCATTGCAGTCGGCAAATACACTGTGACAAAGAGCACGCCGAAGGATAACGAGATCCAGGCTATCAGCGGTGCTACGATCACATCACGCGCCATCACAAATGGTGTCGATGCCGGCTTTGAGTATTACAAGAGTATAGCAGGAGGTGAGGATTGATGGATAGCCCAAAGGAAAGACTTTATAATGGTATTGTAAAGGAAAATCCTATATTTGTCCTCGTACTTGGTATCTGCCCGACTCTTGCAGTCACGACATCAGCTATGAACGGACTTGGAATGGGACTTTCCACTACAGTCGTACTGGCGCTTTCTAATGCGCTTATTTCAGCTCTAAGAAAAATGATCCCGGACCGTGTACGTATGCCGGCTTTCATCGTAGTCGTAGCTTCATTCGTTACGATAGTGCAGTTTTTGATACAGGGCTATCTGCCGAGCCTCTATGATTCGCTAGGTATCTACATCCCTCTGATCGTAGTAAACTGTATCATCCTCGGACGTGCTGAGAGTTACGCATCTAAGAATCCGGTCATCCCGTCACTATTCGATGGACTCGGAATGGGACTCGGATTTACCTGCTCACTGATCTTTATCGGAGCAGTCAGAGAGCTTTTAGGATCAGGTAGTATCTTCGGAGCACAGATCCTTCCGTTAGCAGATAAGGCTGCCGGAAAAGCAGGATACACTCCGATCTCTATCTTCGTACTTGCACCTGGAGCTTTCTTCATCCTGGCTCTCCTGGTAGTCATCATGAATATCGTGAGAGAGAAGCAGGCACAGAAAGGTAAGCCTTTAGCACCTATTCAGAATTCGTGTCTGTGTAACGATGAGGACAGCCTCGAAGCAGCTATGGATTCTGATAACCCGAACGTAAAGGAAGCCGTTTCTAACCTCAAGGCAAAGCAGAAGGAGGCGAGTGGTAAATGACAAATCTGGCACTTATTTTTATCGGTGCGTTCATCGTAAACAACGTACTCTTAAGTCAGTTCTTAGGTCTTTGTTCATTCCTCGGAGTTTCAAAAAAGACTTCGACAGCAGTAGGAATGGGCGGTGCAGTTACCTTCGTCATAACTATCGCTTCGGTAGTTGCAGGTGTTCTGTACAAGTACATCCTGGTGCCGACAGGCTTTGAATATCTCGATACGATCGTATTCATCCTGGTCATCGCCGCACTGGTTCAGGTCGTTGAGATGTTCCTTAAGAAAAATGTCCCGTCACTGTACCAGGCCTTAGGTGTTTACCTTCCGCTGATCACTACGAACTGCGCTGTTCTTGGTGTTGCACTTAAGAACGTAACAAATAACTACAGCATTCTCGAGGGTGTTGTCTATGGACTCGGCACAGGCCTTGGATATTTCCTTTCCATCGTGATCCTCGCCGGCATCCGTGAGAAGTACAAGTACAATGATTACCCGAAGTACTTCAAGGGAACTGCCACGACTCTTATCACAGCAGGCCTTATGTCCATAGCATTCTTCGGATTCTCAGGAATGATCTAAGGAGGGTATTCGTATGTTAAGTGGAGTAATTATCGCAACAGTGATAGTCGGTGCGACCGGCTGTCTGATCGGATTCCTTCTCTGTCTGGCTTCTGAGAAGTTCAAAGTAGAAGTGGATCCCAGAGAAGAGGAAGTGCTTGGAGTACTTCCTGGAAATAACTGCGGCGGCTGCGGTTATCCCGGATGCCCGGGATGCGCTCATGCCATCGTCACAGGAGAAGCTCCTGTAAGCCAGTGCCCTGTCGGAGGAGCTCCAGTAGCCGCAAAAGTTGGCGCCATCATGGGCGTAGATGCAGGAGAGCAGGTCCGTATGGTAGCTCATGTCAGATGTATCGGAGACTGTGATCAGGCTTCGACGAAGTACAACTACAGCGGTGTAAAGAGCTGCCAGGCCATGGCCTTCGTACCAGGCGGCGGCCCTAAAGACTGTAAGTACGGCTGCATGGGATTCGGCGACTGCGTAGAGTCCTGCCAGTTCGATGCCATCCACATCGTAAACGGCATCGCCTTAGTAGACAAGGAAGCCTGCAAAGCCTGTGGCAAGTGCGTAGAAGCCTGCCCGAGAAGCATCATAGAGCTGATCCCTTATGAGGCTTCGGAAGTAGTCGACTGCCGCAACAAAGACAAAGGCAAAGATGTCATGTCAGTCTGCAAGACCGGCTGCATCGCCTGCCATCTCTGTGAGAAGACCTGTCAGTACGATGCCGTCCATGTAGTCGACAACATCGCCTACATCGATCAGGACAAATGTGTCGGCTGCGGCGCCTGCGCCGCCAAGTGCCCGAAGAAAGTCATTACAGTACTTCGGAAGGCAGCAGAAGAGAAGACTGCGTAATAGAAAATTGATGCAAAAAAAACGGCTGTGGAATGCGTCTCCACAGCCGTTTTTTTATACTTGACTATTTATGAGGACTGGACTGAATGTGGTGAAAGAAAAGCTAACTTATCAAAGAGAGATAACTGCTGTGAATCGTTAAAAACAAATGACATGTTCATGACCTCGTAAACAGTATGATTTCTACGCATTTGATTTATAGACTGTATTCAATTTTCAAGGTACTGTTACAATTACCAGAAATATCTACTTGAAGGTACTTTTGGCGACTTAATCTTGTGATATTTTCAATATTCAATTTTTAGTGTTTCTTGTGAATCAGCCTCGTAAAAAATCATTAATGGATGAAATATCCATATTTTGCTTGATATATTATTCTAGACCTGTTATAATATAGATATCGAACAAATGAACGTATACGACAAGGGATGGTGAGCTGTATGACATTAGAGCAGATGCAAGAGAAAAAGAAAAGATTAGGTTACACGTATCAGCAGATAGCTTTACTCAGTGGTGTGCCAAAGACTACAGTGCAGAAAGTGTTGGGAGGGGTTACGAAGAATCCGAGAGCCAATACTATGAAAGCCTTAGAAAATGTTTTAGATTCGCATGAACTCGGAGAAATATCGGAAGTCAGATACACACCTCTTCAGAAGAACGTAACCAGCCTCCGGGATGAGGCATTACAGTACGATGCTGATATGTATATGGAGCCGACACCTCGATTTCACATTGTTCCGGAATGGGCTAAGAATCAGAAGTATCCGAAACAGGGGAGCTACACATTGGCAGATTACTTAGCATTGCCAGATGGTCAGAGAGCTGAACTGATAGAAGGCGTGATCTATGACATGGCATCTCCGTCTGCAGTTCACCAGGATATACAGCTCGATATTGCAGTTGCATTAAAAGAGGCATCCAAGAAGCATACGGAATGCAGAGTATATACACCGCCATATGATGTGCAGCTGAATGCAGATGACAGGACTATAGTACAACCGGATGTTTTTGTAGTATGTCAGAAAGACAGACTATCAAAAAAGAGAGTTATTGGTGCTCCGGATCTGGTCATTGAGGTCCTGTCTCCATCTACAAGAAAAAAGGATATAGAGATTAAGTACGGTGAATACGCACAGGCAGGAGTCAGGGAATACTGGATGGTCGATCCGGACAGAATGCTCATATATGTGACAGTATTTGCTGCTGATGACATTATTTCTATCTATACTTTTGATGAAAAGGTTCCAGTGTGGATTTCAGATGGAGAAGTATCAGTGGATTTTGTCGAGATAAAGAAAGATATAGCTTATGTAGATACTCTTCGAGAGGTATAACCTGTTGTTAAATATCAACTCCTTTATTACCCTTTAGAAAACGCGGTTTTCGCACGCGTGAGGGGGCGCCGGTCTTTTGGATTATCGCTTTTAGAGATTCAGACCGCCCCTTCCACTAGCAAAAAAATGTCGCTATGATTGACAACGTAAACCAAACAAATTATAATTTGAGCTGAAAGGAGATGATTTATATGTCTACAGTTCAAACGCAGATCCGTATCGATTCCGGTGTTAAAAAGCAGGCGAACGAACTCTTTAGTGAACTTGGCCTGGACATGTCCTGCGCTGTTAATATTTTCTTAAGACAGTGCATCCTGAGAGGTGGACTTCCTTTCAAGGTTGAGGTTCCGCAGTACTCCAATGAATTGCTCAGCGCTGCCAATGAGGCAAAATGCATTTCCCGTGACCATGAAGTTCCGGGATACACCAGTATGGAAGATCTTAAGAAAGCTCTTGAAGCCTGAATGATCTTAAACGTCAAATTTACTTCGGCTTATAAGAAAAGCTATAAGCTGATGAAGAAGCGGGGGATGGATCTTTCTGAGGAATATCACCAGATGTCGTTCTTTGATATGATACCGGAATTATCAGATACACAGTCGGAAGAACCTGAAGCGGTTTTGTGTAAGAACTACAAATGCTGGCCAGGGACCTGACAAATCAGTTTGGTGCCGGATTCAGCCGCAGCAATATCAGCAGAATGCGGCAGCTGTATCTTGCTTATCCAAAATGTGCGACGCTGTCGCACAAATTAAGCTGGAGCCACTATGTGGAGCTTTTGAAGATAGATGATCCGCAGGAAAGATCATTTTATCTGCGAGAGTGTGAGCAGGAAAACTGGGGCGTCAGAGAACTGAAACGGCAGATGAGCAGTATGCTCTATCAGCGTCTGGCTCTCAGCAAAAATAAAGATGAAGTCATGATGCTGGCTGAAAAAGGACAGATTATTGAAAAGCCGGAAGATATTGTAAAAGATCCATATGTATTTGAATTTGTTGGGCTTCCGGAATTACCTGTCTATAAGGAAGGCGATCTGGAGACAGCT
>ONIH01000017.1 GCA_900317825.1 uncultured Lachnospiraceae bacterium
AGTCTTGATCCATATCCAATATTAAAAGGCTGTAAAAATACAGCTTGTTTACTATGCCCTTTTTTAGTTTTCCTTAAGCGCTACTTTGTTTCAAACTTTTTTCTCCTTGGATGATTTGGATGATTTCTTTTCCGGTTCGATGTTGTAGTACGGGAGGAGAGTCTTGAATATATCGTGTGCTATCTCCTGTGCGTACTTAGAATGGGCCTGGTCAGCGGCGTTCGGCTCGTCGACTACTACATAGACTAAAAGCTTCGGGTTTTCTACAGGCGCAAATCCGATAAATGATACCAGATAGTTACCCATTTTTCTAGGCTGCTTCTCTGCTGTTCCAGTCTTTCCGCCTATCGAATAGCCCTTTACCTGTGCCGTGACTCCGGTACCTCCGGTGACTACCGACTTCAGGTAGCTCCTCAGAGTATCAGAGGTCTCTTTCGACACTGTCTTCTTGAGAAGCTCCGGCTCGTTCTTTACTACTGTATTTCCCGACTCGTCTTCTATCTTCGTCACGACTGTCGGCTTGTAGAGATTGCCTCCATTAATGATCGAAGCAAAGCCGCTCGCAAGCTGTATCATCGTCGTGTTGAAGTTCTGTCCGAAAGCGTTCGTCGCGAGGTTTACCGGCTGACTCTTAAGCTGTTTTTCATTGTACAGCAGGGTGTTAGTCCTCGGCTCTCCCGGAAGGTCTATCCCCGTCTTCTGTCCGAAGCCGAACAGGTGCTGGTACTTCGCGAAGTTCGCTGCTCCGACCTTTGCACCGATCTGCATCAGTGCGTCGTTACACGAATCCATCAGCGCTTTTCTGATAGTCTCTATTCCGTGGTGCGACTCACACCTGACGTAGACATCGCCAGCGAACCGCTTTCCTCCGTCACAGAGAAAAGTGTCCGTAGTCTTCAGTGTCCCAGTCTCAAAGCCTGCCGATATAGTAAAAGGCTTGAAGGTCGACCCTGGCTCGTATGTATGGCTCACAGGAAAATTCTGCCACAGCTCATTTAACGCGTCAAGCTGTTCCATTGAATCCATCGATTTTATTTTTTTCCTGGAGTAGAGGCTTGTCAGGTCACGCGGTTTCTTCAGTGAAAAAGTAGGATAGGTCGACATCGCGTAGATCTGTCCGTTGTTCGGGTTCATGACGAGAACTGCCGTGTTCTTCGAACCGCGCTTCCCGTTTCCAGCAGCCTTCGACATTTTTTTGTTGAATTTCAGGATCGCCTGGTTCACTGTCTGCTGCGTCAGCACGTCGATAGAGGTCTGGATCGTATTTCCATTCACCGGTTCGATGACGTTATTCTCGAGGGAATTATCCTCGTTCTGGTAGCCAAATGACCTTCCGTCAGTTCCGTTAAGCACTGAATTATACTGGTTCTCAAGTCCTGTGACCCCGGTGTTCCCTGAAGCAGTAAAGCCTATGACCTGTGAAGCTAAGTCCGGATAAGGGTACTGTCTTTCGTACTCTTTTTCAAACCAGATCCCGGTCACCGCGTCTTTCCCTTCCTTCGACTCAGAAAAATCAGAGAAGGCCTTCATCCTCTCGTAGCTTTCTTTTTTCTTTAAGACCTTGTACTGGCTATTCGGATCCTTTGCACAGGCCTCTGTCACTGCGCTCTCGTCTATATCAGGGAAATACTGATGCACGTACTTTGCAGTGCTTTCGATTATCCCGCCTTTTTTATTTTTTTCTAAAAGCTTTTCCTCCTCATTTAAAGCCTTGCAGTCTAGTACCACATTGTACACGTCTATCGAAGTGGCGAGCGTCGTTCCCTTTGCGTCTACTATGTCTCCGCGCTTGAATGGAATGGTCCTGTTCTGATATGACATCTGGCTTAAGACCCGCTTAGTGTAGCTCGGGCCGTTCACGACCTGGATGTAGATGACTCTTACCACTATAACGCAAAAAAGGGCCAGGCAGGCAAAAAATACAAGCGCCAGTGCCGCCTGCATTCTTCTGCTTATCCTTTTCCTTTTTGCACGCTTTCTATGATACCTCTTATGATATTCACTCATAAAATGTCCTATTTATCGTCAACTGTCATATAATCCTGTTCCTTTATAGTATAATACACTATCTGTCCGGACTTTGCATATTTCATTCCAAGTTTTTTCGTCGCGTTCTTTTTTACGGTCGAAAGGTTCGCGTTAGTGTTTATCTTTGACAGAAGGGCAGAGTTCTCAGCCTTAACCTCTGAGATCTGCTCCTCGGCAGCTGAGATATTCCTGATAGATGTAGTGATACCGTTCTCAAGCATTACGAAAGCTCCAAACATTGCAAACAGTCCTAATGCAGCTACGATAGAAACTCTGAAGCGGCACTTCTTTATCCTGAGAAGCTTTGCATTTCTTCTCGCACGCTCTCTGTGCTCACGGCGCTCTTCTTCTCTTTTTCTTCTCTTTCTCTCCTCATGCTCCGTTTCCGTGACGAATTCATGCGCTTCTGATCCTGTTTCAAAAATATACGTCTGCTTCATTTACTGTCTGCTCCTCCTTACTGGTTGGGAAGTTTCTGATGTAGCTCTCACAAAGACCCTGAGCTTCGCGCTCTTCGATCTCTTATTTTCTTCTAGTTCCTTTTCTGTCGGAAGTATCGGCTTCTTTGTCAGCTGATAACCCTTCGATATATTTCCGCATACGCAGACCGGAAAATCCGGCGGGCAGGTACACGGGTACTCCGTCTTTTTGAAGTGGCTCTTGACTATCCTGTCCTCAAGCGAGTGGAAAGTGATTATCGCGAGTCTTCCGTCCTCATTTAACAGGTCGATCATCGTATCGATCGTATCCGTAAGTACAGTAAGCTCACGGTTCAGTTCTATACGCACCGCCTGAAAAGTTCTCTTTGACGGGTTCCCTCCGGAGCGTCTGAACTTCTCCGGAATGGATTCCCTTATGATGCGGTTTAAGTCGCCTGTGGTCTCAAGCGGCCTTTCCTTTACTATATTCTTTGCTATCCGGTCAGCGGATTTTTCTTCGCCGTAATCCCTTATTATCCTGGCAAGGTCCTTCTCCGAATAGGTATTCAGCAGCTCCTTCGCGGTAAAATCAGAGTCCTTGTTCATTCTCATATCAAGAGGCGCATCATCCGTCTTATATGAAAATCCTCTCTCTGCTGTATCCAGCTGATACGATGAAACTCCGAGGTCCAAAAGGATCCCGTCTACTTTTTCTATACCTAAAGAGGCGAGGACTTCCTTTATATGCTCGTAGTTATCGTGGACTATCGTGACTCTGTCGCTGTACGGAGCGAGCTTTTCTGAAGCTGCCTTTATCGCGTCTGTGTCCTGATCTATCCCTATGAGCCTGCCGCCTTCTGTCAGGCGCTTCGCTATCTCCGATGAGTGTCCGGCTCCACCGAGGGTTCCGTCCACATATATCCCGTCCGGCTTTATGGCCAGTGAGTCTATGACTTGGCCAAGCATTACCGGGTAATGTCTGAATTCCGTCATAGTGTAAGCCCCAGTTCTGCGAGCTTATCAGCCACTTCATCCATGTCATCGAATGAATTAGCTTCATCCCACTTTTCCTTGTCCCAGATCTCTATATGTGTCAGATTTCCGGCGAGAACGACATCTTTTTTCAGGTCCGCATACTCGCGTAGATTTGCAGGGATAAGCACCCTTCCCTGCTTGTCGATGTCACATCCGCTTGCCGATGAAAAAAGAAACCTCGAGAATTTTCTGGCCTCTTTATTTGCCTTTATCGATTCCTTGAAATTCTTTCCTACCTCTTCCCAGGCGTCGTAAGGATATCCGTAGAGACAGCCGTCAAGTCCTTTTGTGATCACGAACTGGCTTCCTAAGCTCTCGCGGAACTTAGCAGGTATTATGACCCTGCCCTTCGGATCTATAGTATGGTTGTATTCTCCCATGAACATAACGGCTGTCACCTCCTTTCGACCAGGCTCGCTCTCCCACTCACTCCACTTTGCTGTCACTATCCCCCACTTCGCACCACTTTCCTACAATTTTAAACATATCCGGGCCATTTTTCAACGAAATAGCTGTTCGATTTCAAGGAATTGTCAAGGTGTGGGGCAAAGTGGAGGCATTTTTTAGAGCAAAAAATCACAAGATGTAGTGGGCATAAAAAAAGCGCCTACCAAATCTGTCGGTAGGCGTCTGTTTTTGTGCAAAACTCACAAAATTAGTGTTCGGAACATATGTTGGAAACTATCCTTTGTAAACGACTGAAGAGAGTATCTTCTTCGCTGTAGGCGCATCGAGCAGATACTCGATGATGGCTCCGGCAAACGGAAGAGCTGTTCCAAGACCACGGCTCGTGATGATATTTCCGTCACGGACTACCTGGTCAGTCTTTAGGACTGCTCCGGTAAGACCATCCTCGCAACCCGGATAACAGGTGGCGTTCCTTCCTTTGAGGATGCCTGCTGCTCCAAGGACTGTCGGTGCCGCGCAGATAGCTGCGACAAGCTTTTTCTCTGAGTTATACTTCTTTACTAAGGCGATGGCCTTCGGGTCTTCCTTCAGATGAGTCGTTCCTGGCATTCCGCCCGGCAGAATGACTCCGTCGTAGGCGTCTGCATCGAAGTCTTTCATAAGTCTGTCGCATGTGAAGGTAATGCGGCGGGCACTGGTCACCTGCTTTGAATCAGAGATAGACACCATGTCGATGTCTATTCCGGCACGACGAAGCATATCGACCTGTATCAGGGCTTCACACTCTTCACAGCCGTCAGCTATAAGTATTGCTATTTTTGACATAATACCATCCTTTCTCTATAATAGAAAAAATATGTAAAGGAGATTTCCATGGAGATAGAAAGAAAATTCCTTATTGATAAAAACAGGCTGCCGGAAGATTATAAGTCGTACCCGGCGAAAGAGCTCAGACAGGGGTACGTACTTCACAAACCGGCGCTCAGGATCCGGAGAGAAAAAGATCTCCCGGACGGTGACACAAAGTACATCATGACCTACAAAGACAAGGGCGGGCTTGCCAGACAGGAGATAAATGTAGAGCTTCCTGCCGATGCAGGTGAGAAGCTCTTCTCCAAATGCGACGGTCATATAATAGAAAAGACCCGTTACCTGATCCCTGCCAAAGCCAAGGATCCATCATCCGGAAGGGAGCTTACGATAGAGCTCGATGTCTTCTCCGGCGAGTTCATTGGACTTCTCTATGCAGAGGTCGAATTCGACTCGGTAGAGTCTGCGAACTCATACCAGCCTCCTGAGTGGTTTGGAAAAGACCTGACCGGCATCAGAGGCTTCTCTAATTCAGAGCTGTCACAGTTCGGAATGCCAGCCGAAGTCCGGTAAGCTTATCCTCTGAGCCTGGTGTTTTCAAACCGCTTTCTGGTTCCGAGGCACTTCAGAAGCTCTCTGGTACGGCCGTCGAGCGGACCATCATCTATGACTATATCGATAGAGGCGGCCATATTATCTATGTAGGTGTCATTTAACTCATCGTTCTGTGCCATATGCTCGACTATCATGTACTTCTCATCGAAGTCCTCTGAATCGAGGAAAGCGAGCATATCACGGACTGCCGGGTCCTGCTCGTCATCGTCATTTTTCTCAGGAGCCTCTACGGTCGCAGGCGACGGTCTTACTGTAACAGGCAAAGCAGCTTCCGGCTTTACTTTCACTGTAGCATCGTCCTGCGACTCCTGTTTTGCTGCAGGCTCCGGGGTTTTCTCATTTTCCCTGTCATCTATCTTTGTAAAGATCCGTAAGAATTTATCCTCTGGTATCGAGATATTTATGTAGTGGCCGTAGAGCTGCTGCACGACTACTTCTTCCTTCTCTGTCGCCAGTGAAATGGCAGTCGTCAGCACCTGATAGGTCTTTCCGTTTTTATCCCTGTACCTGTCAAATGGTGTTATCTTCATAAAAACCTTCTATTCTGCATTTGCCTGGAAGTTCGACATATAGATGTGCTGGGCGATCTCCCTTGTGCCGAAATCCACTACTATCGTACCGTAGCTCGTCTGCGGCGCCAGATTCGTAGTCATAAGGATTCCGTTTAAGACTTCGGCATATCCCTTCGGATGTCCGAAAGTACCATCCCCGGCCGTCGACAGGAAGTTAAGTGTGAATGTGTGATCATCAGCCTGGACATTCCTCAGCATATCGAGAAAAGCATCTCTCTTCTGTCCGACATTATACTTGTATCTGTCCTGAACCCACAGCTTGTCAGAATCGTTGAGTGAATACATCACATACGGCAGGTCGACGCTCGTCTTCTGCCCCTGGTCATTCCAGTTAAAAGAAAGACCGGTATTTCCATAGTTCATCGCATCGGAAAATCTGCGGAGAAGAACTATCTTTCCACGGACTCTCGAGAGCTTTGGGATAGTATCGTACAGATACCAGCTGCTCTTGTTCTGGTTTATCGACTTAAAAAGCAGCTCCTCGAACTCCTTAGCGTTGTCATTTTTGCCCTCGTCCTTTACGCAGAAAAGCACGGTCTCCGAAGGATGCGCTTTGAGGAAAGCGTAGATCTGGTCTAAGACACCGTCAAGTCTGATCTGCTCCGAGAAAACATTAGACCTCGCTCTGCACTTCCCGAAATTATGGACGAAGCCTAGGTAGTCGCCGTTTTTGTCTGACTCGACTGCCAGACGGATATCGAGATATCTGAACCCGTTCGTCAGCTGGTCGGCTATGGACATCCCCTGCGTCTTCAGAAAATGTCCTGGGAAAATATACTCTGCCGCACTGTCATGCGTTCCCGGGATCGAGATGGACGAGATCGGTGTATCGTCATTTATCTCCTGCATCCACTCCGTCGTAGACTTGTAACGCTTCGAATCAGTCACAGCCTCTTCTATCTCACCGTTGTCCGCATTTGCGAAACATACCAGGAGCATTATAAAAATAACCAGGGCCGAGATCAGCTTCGCCCCGTTCTCTCTAAAAAACTTTTGCATACCTGTCTCTTTTCGTATATCATTAAGTTACGGGATTTATTTTAACACAAAATGCCGACTTGAAAAAGGGGACAGACTTATTTTTACACTGGAGGAAGATATGGTTCAGAGAAAAGACCTGCTGCATTTGAGCTTCTACGAAAAAAGTCCGTACTTAGGAAGCGACGGACCACTGCGCTACCGCATAGAGAAATCAGAAGAAGGCGAGGGAGACGATAAGAAAAAAGTCATGAAAGTCACGATCTGGCCCGGACCTTTTTCATACGACAAAACCCCCGAAGAAAAAATGTCCTCGAAGAACTTCGAGTTCTCCGAGGAAGCATTGGATGATATATGTGAGTGGATCTCTGCGAGATCAGCCGAGATTCATGAGGCCTGATTTTATCAGGCTTATCGAAAGCTTTACAGGTTTGCCCTTAGTGATGCTTCCTGCCCCGCCTGACCTTCCGACTTCGTTATATGGCTGAAGCCAGATCTCAGAGGAGTCCTTCCCTCCAGTCAGGTCCATGAAAGCCTTGCTGTCTGTCGGAATGGTGATATAGTAGGTTTTTCCGCTCTTTAGCGAATCAGCCTTTACCACTTTATCATCAGTATCCCTGACTTCTACGTTCTTAAGTGCCTCGCCTTCAGGAGTGTAGGTCGTCTCACCATTTTTACTGGAAGTATTTACCTTATCATACAGGTAAATGCCGTTGGTCTTATCCTTTGCCACAGTGTTATCGCTTATCCTGAAGTAGAGCTTTGCAGTAGCTACTGCTCCGCTTATCTCTTTATCAGATGCATCTCCATCAGCATCGGTCTGCACTTCTATCTTCGCTTGTGATATCTCATCATCGCCTGACGGACCAGATACAAACTTTGCTGAAGGTGTCGATACTGAAGTACGAAAAGCAGCTATCATCGTGTTTACAAATAGCTGAGCCTCATACTCTGTCACATCGGCTCCGCCATCGGAATCTCCGGCACCTGTATAGGTGATATTACCGCAGTTATAAATATAGTAATTGTTTATACAGTCGTTATGACTGTATATGTCCCTGGTTGATCTATCTGCATCGTTATTCTCCACGGTATACCATACCACTATGTTGTCGGCATTTGTGTTCAGCTGATACCACTGGGCATGAGTACGGCTTACCTTGACATTGGTATTTTCTCCGGTGTAAACATATCCGTTGTCCTGCGTCTTATGAGACTCATCTGAGAACTCACTTAAGTTTATTTCATAAGGATAGCTCGTAATCTGTCCTTTATTCACCTGACTGATGTTGTCAGTCTTCATGATGCCCGGTACCATATTATTGGCGCCTTTTGCATCATCATTTACAGCCATAACGCCATTTTTTAAGGTAAGTCTGTGACCACATGCGGCATCCGAATATCCGTGTACCTCTGGCACCGTAGTCTTCGATGCGGAGCCACCACTTACCGGTTTATAAGCTACTGAGTACTTTAAGCCTTCTATAGCCTTCTGCATCGTATCCGTAAGTGTCTCTCCACTGGCCAGAATGCCGCTTGAGAGACCATTCCCCCAGTTTTTCTGACCTCCAAGCTGTCGGCCGTCTACCGTGCTTTCGCTATCAGATATACCATACACATCCATATAGGACTGACTTCTTAAGAGTATGTTAAAGTCGAAGGCAGACGGCTGCTTATAGCTTGTGTTAAATACCCTCTTGCCATTGTTGTCTTTTAATGACCAGGTATGATATCCGGCAAGCTTTGCTCCTTCCGACGTATCTTTATTTATATTCCTGTATGTACTGTTATCGTGACAGAACAACACAGCTTTTCCGCTCTTTACAAACTTTTCGACTTCCTTTAAGTCTTTTAAGTAAAGTCCCTCGTAGGAGTCCGAAAATCCCAGGATAAGCATATCGTAGTCATTCAACCAGTTCTTATCCTTATCAAATATCTCTTCTCTGGCCTTTGATGCCTGCACCGTCGTTATGGACAGATCATAGTATTCCTTTATGAAATCACTCGTAAGAGCCTCTCCAAAATAGTTCTTACTGTTCCCGGTCAGTGTCCCCTTGTACTTCATCAGCTTCTCAAGGTCATAAGGCGCAAATCCTGTCTTGGCTGTAAATGCCTTTACATCATCGTCCTTGCCCTTATAATTATAATCTGAATTGAACTGCAGGATCCTGATCTTTATCCTCTGGGTCTTGTCATTTAATCCTACGAACGAAACTCCCTTGTATGAGTCCTTAGGTGAGTCTTCCTGAGCGCTGTCTGCGTTTTCTGAAACGACAAGCTTCCATGTAAAGGCACCCTGCAGGCTCTCCGGAAGCTGGGCAGAAAGCTCATACTGCGGTGCTTGTGATTCGTTCACGCCTCCCTTCAGGTTGGAGGAAAGAACTGAGCTTCCATTTTCCTTCACATCGACAGAAGTGATCTCTTCACTTGAAGCGTCAAATACACCATCACTGTTCAGATCTGCAAATACCTGAGCAGTATACGTGGTCTTCTGCGGATTCAGGTCAGTTTCATTTACTACCCTGAAGGTAAAGTCGAGCTTCTTCGTGCTCTGGATCTTCTTGTCCCCATCGTAGTCGCCTATCACTGAGCTGTCAGGATCAGAGGCATTATACTGCTTTGGAGCTGACTCCATTTTTATCTCGGGTGAAGACAGCGAAGCATAGCTTTCTACTGAGCCTCCATCAGCCACAGCCGCCGAATAGGTCTTTACATTCCCACGGTTCTGGTATTTTTTCAATGTCTCGAAGAGTCTGGTATTCTCATCTACAGTGTCCTTTGAAATGCCACTGCCCTTTGCTGCCGGAATACTCAGCATATCAGAAGAATAAGTCTGACCGTTCTTCAGACTGCCGCTCTCGGAGTCCCACTGGATCATCAGGGCATCGCTCTGTGGCTGATGTCCCTCATCGAAGGTAACTGTGGTTTTTCCGACAGTCACAGAAGTGATCCTGCAGAAGAAGCCATTCCCCAGACTCTGATATTCCTTCGGGACCACAAATGAGCCGTCATCAGATGTTGTCCCATCCAGAACTTCGTTGTTCCACTGGGTTCTATACCATACATAGCTGCATTTTACTATATCTGACGGATCTACTTCTTCTCCCTGGGCATTTTTTACTGTAAGGTCATTTCCGTTCTGATCCTTAAATACAGGCTTTACGCTGAGTGTCAGCCTTCCCGTAGACTTATCATATGAGTAGGTCGGAGCAGAGAGTGCCAGTCTGGCATTGAAGGAACTGTATGACGTATCTGATGTCAGTCCATCTGATATGATCACAGGGAAACCCTGCTTTATGAATGATGTCAGTTCATTCTGCTTCTTTATCGAGATATCATTTCCAGAATATCTGAAAGTATCATTTCCTGTAGATTTCTTCTCATATGTATAGTCCGAATCCAGATCATTCAGAGTCTGCCCGGCCTTTGGAGTATTATACTCTTTATCAAGCATGCCATTTAAGGCTACATCTGATACATTAGGTACCTGATACGTATCACCGATGTTATAGTAGACCAGACTGTCTTTGAATTTTCCATCTGACCCTGTTTTATTCATATCAGAGTCATTATAGTCTTTTCGTCTGCCACGGTTATCCCCGATATAGACCAGATCATAGATCTCGGTGATATCGTCGGTAAGTCCTGCGAGGGTTCTCGTGGATACAGTTGTCACACTGACCTGATCTTCATCATAGTCAGGCAGGAATTTCATGATCGTATTCTTTTTAAAATTCTCCGCTGTATCTTTGCTCAGCAGATCAGCATTATCAGATGAGCTGTTCTGATAGTTATCATCATATATGGCAGAAGTGCTCTCCGGCTCTATGTCAAGTACCTTCAGGTTCGACTTCTTTCCGGCGCCTCTCTGCTGATCATAGTTTATGATGTAACGCAGGGCTGTAGCTGTACTTACTTCTTTATCGAGCAGATCAGTAGTCCCTGGATTTTTCCTCTCACGAAGGGCATTCTCCTGGGTTATCTCATCGTATACGTCCTTAAAAGCAGCTCCTCGTCCTGTATAGTATCTGCTGTCAAAATACTTTGTGTAGTCCCCGGAAGCCATGGTCTTTTTATCCTGTCCTCTGAATATATAGACACTTCTGTATACGGCACCGTCAGGACAGTTTATCGTATCAAGTGCCTTTCCCATATCCATGTACTTATATGAGGCCTTTGTATCAGTAGATGAGAGCAGAGTCCTGATGCCGTCATTCGCGAGCACACTGCTATCTGCGAATACTGGTCCCTTTATATCGAGGTAATCTCTTAACAGGTTTGTCAGATCCGAAAGTTCAGCATTTTTATAGTCGTCATCAGAACTGTACCTGACCTGCGATGAGAACAGATCCAGTCCACCGCTTATAACTACGAGGTCATAGTCGCTGAATTTCTGTGACTGACCGGCCGCATTTGCATCAGATGACACTTCATCCGGCTTTACGCAGTCCACATAGACATTTGAAGCAATAGACGCTATCGTCTTGTCATCATCGTCGAAATCAAGGGTATGTTTTAAAAACCAGTTGTTATTCGTGTAACCACCGGTGTAGCGGATCTTATCATAGTGGATCACATACTGGTAATTCGTGCTGTCCTCTCTCGCATCGCTTACTTCGTAGTCTCCCTGTCCGTTCCCGACATAATCAAACTCCGTCGGGTTGCAGTTAAAGTACCCGGTTTCTGCATTTCCACCCCAGTCTGAAAGCAGAAGCGACGATGCCTCTTCAAATGGTTCCTCAGTATCCAGTCTGGATGCATAGTAGCCCTGATCAGAGAGATCCTTAAGAGTCATAGTGGTCTTGCTTCCCACCTCTGCTCTGCCTGAGATACCATCTATGCAGGCATATGTAGACTCATCGTGGATGTTATGAAGTTTCCTTGCCTTTGAAAGCGTTTCATCATCTTTTGTGAGAAAATCATCGAAATTGCCGGTCGTCACCTGATCCAGCCTGTAAGAACCTTTATCTTTGTCATAAAGCAGCGGAAAGCCTTTTTTTCTGGCGGTGTAGAGTTCGTTCTGCACATTGCTTCCGACTGCAAGCGCTGACAGATCTATCTCTTTAAAGACAGGCTTGTAGAATACATAGTCAGATATGTCCGTAGACTTGTTCAGATCCGAGGCCGGGACCAGCGGATTTGAATTAGTTATATGCTGCATATAGCTTCCGTTATCTGTCGGATCATATGAAGAAGCTGATGCCACAAAGCTTCCACCGTTCTTTTTGTAGAAACTGCCATTTATGAATACAGTTTCCGTATCAGAAAGCTCAACTGTTTTCTGGTCTGATACGTCGTCATCCCACGGTTTAAGCTCCTTATAATACGAACCATCAGAAGCTTTTATGCTTTGAAGCGGTGCCTTGTTCTTTTCCGATGAGGCAATTCCCGCATTTTCTAAAGCCTTTAAGTACTTAGCAGCCCATTCACTTCTCTTTTTATGGAGCTTACTGCCATCCAGCTGTCCTGACACCAGATAGGAAGACTTCTCATCTGCTGTAAGAGCTCTTCCAAAGCCTGCCAGGGTAGCGTCGAAATCTATCGGCTCCTGCCCGGAGATCAGATAGCCAAAGTTGCCAGTCACAGTATCAATGTCAGAATCAGAAGCCTTTCCTGACCCGGCCACAGGCATTATGGTATCTCCTCCGGCGCTTGTCATATAAAGGGCATTATCCTTCTTCGGTGTTATCTCAAGTATGTGAAAGGATCCTCCTGTAGATTTAAGGATGCTCTTTTTCGTTTCGATGTTCAGAAGCGAAGTCTTTGCCTTTGCTTCAACTGACCTGAAGGCATGGTTTCCCGCAATCCCAAGAAGGACCGCTGCTGCCAGTGCCACTGGCAGTACATTGAAGAAAAATATATGCTTTCTGCTTTTTTTCGGATTATAGTATTTTAAAGAACTTGTCTTTTTCATAATATTCTCCTGTTATTTTCCAAGCGCTTCATGTGCCTCTGCAAAATTCTTAAAGTACCTGGTCTCAGACCTTAACGCTGCATCCTGCTGGGTATCATAAGTCCGGTCATCCTTCCTTAAGCTTAGTATCAGATGGATCCTGTCAGCCTTTATGACAGTCTTTGAAGTATTGTCTTCCTCAGACTTTACAGTCACACCTTCCGGCGCAACGGCCGCCTCGAACCGTGATACATTCGCGCAGAGCACATGTGTCGGTGAGCAGAGCTTTGTCGCCTCAGTCTCATCGAGGGTCTGCGATATCGCCACATTCTTAGCTCTGCCATAATAGATTTTTGAATCTGAAGAGACAAATCTGTAGCAGCTTATAGTGTAGGTATCATGGATCCCGTCAGCTGCTGTTCCGTCCTTTTCAAGCAGGAAAAAAGTACTTCCGAGAGGCTGCTGTTCTGCTGAATAGGCCGAGGCTGACTCCATGGTCACTTTTCCGTCAGAGTCTGCTGTGATCGACTTTTCTCCGATGACTCCTCCACCGCAGTTCATGATATCTGTCTTCATTTTGCTGATAGCGGTACGGGAATTCTCAGACAGTGCCGCCGACTTTTTAGTCTCCTTAGCCATTCCCATTCCAGACAGCAGAAATGAAAAAATGGCCACAGTTATGAGACCAAGTATCGCAATCACACATATGAGCTCTACGAGGGTAAAACCCCTGTTATTTTTTTTCATGACAAAATCCTCTTGTAACTGCTTCTGCCGGTAAGTCCATCGGCTGTCACTTCAAATACTGCGCTGCCTTTTTTCAGGGTGATGACTGCATCAGCTACAGGACTCGTCTGGTTGAAGTTCTTCGCTGCATTTGAAAAATCAACTGCCGTATCAAAGCAGTATATCTCTCCGGTTCCCTTTGTGAAAGCGACATACAGTTTCTCCGATGTCAGTTCTTTTCCGGCTGAGTCAGTTACTGTGCCACCCTCAGATTCGGTTCTGGTCTTTACAGTGATCGTTTCCTGATATCTGCCAAGATATCTCGATTCTCCAGCTGTACCGTTGACATAGGGGGTCGCCTTTATACGGCTATTTGTCGGATCCTTTTCTATCTCGAGATATGTAGTGTCATTCCTGCCTCTGGCATAGGCAGCTGTTCTTGTATCGGCAAGCATCTGCTGTAAGTCCTCTGCCGAGGAGCGGACTGACTGGGTGAACATAGGAGTCGTATTTATCGCTGCGACACCAGCTAATATAGCGATGATGGCAGCTACGACTATGAGCTCGAGGAGGGTAAATCCGCGGTTATTTTTCTTAAAAAAATCAGTTCTTCTTCCAGTTCTCATATACTACCATCTTCCCTAAGGTCCAGTCCTCACTGCTGTCATCCTGGCCTGCACCATTATCGAGATTCCAGATGTGCGTCTGCTTTAAAGCAGTGGCTCCGATACCTCCGTCACTTACTAAGGCTCCGACTGCTTCCATCGTACCGGAACACATGATAAGTCCGTGGAAATTATGTTCCAGTCTTACGTTACCATCTACTATCAGGAAGTTTATATCCTGATCACCACTGCTGAAATTATGCGCTGCAGCCGAATTAAAGTCTCCCCATACCACATAGCCTGCTTCCTTACCACCCACCTGGCCTGAGGTTATGGCAGACTTGTCTGATACGTTACATATACCGATTATACTTTGTCTCTGAGCAGAGTTCAGATTCCCGCTTCCTCCGTTATACTCATAGGTAGTCCAGGTGATATTCCTGGAAGCGTCCTGCATCAGTACATAGCAGCCGTTATCAGATGCTCCAGGTGTAGTCCTTATGGTGCCATTTTCAGTTTTCAGGTTCTTAAACTCGGTAAGCTGGGAACCATCATAGGTGTACAGCACGAATGAACCCCGCTTGTTGTAGAGCCTGTCTACTACTATCAGATTATTATTGCCAGAAGACGCGGCATGGTTGGAATCCACTGCACTTACGTTATTCTTGTCCTCCCACCATGCTACTGGCACAGCCGTGTTAGTGTCACGCACTCCACAGGTCTGCTGGAGTTTTTTGACATTTATCATGTGATAGAAAGGAGTCTGTGATCCTGGGCTTGTCTTGTCGAGTGTCTCAGAGTAGTTCTTATAATCGTCCTGATACCCCTTCATCTCGTTATCCATCTGAGTCGTATCAGGGTCTGCGTCTGTCACCTGAAGCTTTCCAGAGGTATCGCCTGAGAGACCTGTGCCTGCGGTTCTTGATGCTGCACTGTTCAGTCCCGATATATCGGCATACTGTCTGATATACTTATCTATCTCACTGCTGTTCGCCTCGAAGTAGTCCTTAAAGTAGGCATTTGCCATAGCCACACTGTCAAAACTGAAGTAGTAATACTGCTTGTACTTCGATGTCCCGGTTATCGGAAAAGACATCACTTTTACCACAGGAACTCCTGAACCAAAGAAGCTTCCTATTGGCTGGCTCATGCCATAAACTTTTTTCTCAGAGCTATCCTCTACCAGTTCCCGTACTCTTGCTGTGGTCTTATCCAGGTCCTTCTGATCTACTATCTGTGGATTCGTTATACCGGAACCGAGAATAGTTCCGTTACCTGAAGGAACCAGATATGCTCTCTGCTCGCCCTTTGCCGTGATGGATGAGCCCATTCCTACCTGGTCACCATTAAAAGAATCGGTGGTGTCATTTCCCTTCATGATGAAAGAGCGTCCGGCCAGAACGAGGTTTTCTGCACCACTCAGATCCAGTTTTGCTTTATTGGTAGAGTTAAACAGGATAGAGCTCGACTTTCCCGAAGTACTTCCGTTTCCAAATCCTATGTATGAACCATTGATAGATGCGCTTCCACCGTCCTCGAAGTTCAGGTCATCTGCGACATAGATCTGCGATCCAGAGTCTGATGTCAGAGGAGAATTCTTCTGCAGGTTGATATCCTGTGTCCAGAGCTCAGCGTTATTCTGCAGGATTATGCCTCCACCGTTACCTGTATACGATGGATCTACAGTCAGTTCACCATCAGTGCGTTTCTCTGAAAAGGTGACGTTTCCGGCCTCATCTTCTGAAGTGATCCTGGTTCTTCCTATGATTATCTTCTTGTTTGCTGCTACTGTAAGTGAATTCTCATGTGTAATTACAGATCCTGCATATATGCTTCCAGAAAAGCTTCCAGACTTGGCCGTACTTCCCTTTGAAGCCGTGTCATAGAAGATGATCCCTTTATCTGCTACACAGGAATACTCCGACAGATTCGGATCCGGGAATCCTATACTCGGAGCTGAGGCTGTGATCTGAGGTACCTTTAGCTTTATATCTGTAGAAACTGTCGTTACATACCCGTCATGTCTCGTGTAGGTCAGGTGAATGCCCTGAAGCGTTACGGCGCTCGAATCATCCTCCTGCTTTACAGTTCCATCACAGGTCAGCTCATAGGTATCACCTTCAGAACCGGCCTTTCCCCTGAAGAGATTTTTCACAGCATCTTCATTGTAGGCAGTGATCTTTTCACCGGTTCCTATAAAAAGACTCTTCGCTGTGTTATCAGCTACATCGTTTACTTTTACAGTACCATCGGAATACACATCCAGGTGCAGGAGTCCGTCGATAAAAGACTTCCTGAAGTTCACCTGGTCAGACTTTGCATCGGCATAGAGGTTAAGAGTTGTGGCATAACCTTTCGCGGCAGCCTTGCTCTCCACTTCAGTAAGCCTGTTTTTAAGCAGATCCATACCGGTATCTGCCGAGGTGAAAGTCTGTTCACTGCGCCTTTCCGTATTCCTTATCATGAAAGCAGTGCTCGTAGCATAGAGCAGAGACATCCCGAGAAAGATAATAATACCCATGGCCACGATCATCAGGATCATAGCCTCGCCTCTGTTATCTAATTTTTTTATTTTCTTAAAAAAATCTCTAATCCTGCTCATATAAGTCCTTATCAGTTTACTTTTATGCCGTTGAGCTTCATCACCGGTGACTTTCCGGCAGCCAGGCCTCCGCTCTCATAGAGCTCGATCTTTACCTTGTAGATATGATCTATGGCTTCCTGCTTCAGAAGAGTCGTAACTGAGTATTTCTCATCTGTATCTCTTAAGTTCTCGGTCAGGTTATAGTACCCGGCAGAATTATATACTTTCATAAAACTGAAGATACCGCCTGATAGACTCTGCTTTTTAAGCATATCATCGCTCTGCCTGAGGCCCATGTTCGTATGAACCCTGAGATTAAACCTGCTCTTCTCCTGCGGATGATTTTCTATCAGCCTGACAAGACCAGAGTACTCCCTGGTGTCATCGGCTTTCTCTTTTACGATGAAGATATCACCCTTCAAATCAGACTCGTTCTCTATGATAACTGATTCCTTATATCCATTGTCAGTGGCATACGCATCATAATACGGCCTGTAAAATATCATCACATCGAAAAAATGATGATCAGCTTCAGTTTTCCCGGCGTCTATATAGGTAAAATCCTTAAGCTGCTTTTTATAGACTGCCTGGTCCTCAGAGTCAGCCGGTCTCGCCTCAGAATGACTCTGGGAATAGATCTTTTTTTCTACGAGTTTTTCCTCTTCTCCCTGCTTTACCAGTTCTCTCCATCTGAGGTCATACTCATAGGTGATGACTGGAGTCACAGTAACCTTACCATCGGATGCGGTGCTTGTGTTAAATGATATGGTGATAAGTCTCTGCTGCTTTGTGATCTTCTGACCTTTATCATCAGGATCCTTGGTGATCTTCTTTCCTTCCTTCAGTGGGTCCGTAGTGATCTGTTCCGGCAGATGGGAACTGATCCTCTGGTCAGGATCACCGTTCTTTTCAGTCGGCTGCATCCAGACATTATTAAATGACATCTGGACGGTGCGGGCTGTGTCGTTGTCCGATGTCACATAGTCGTTATCATACTGGCTGAAAGTAACCAGCCCATCGCTTCCGGTCGGAATAGCAGTCAGATTTACCTTGGCATCAAAGCTACGGTCTCCGGGCTCCACGCCTGAGCTTACTCCGGTCAGGTCTATGTCCACAGCTCTGGTCTCCTGCTTATAGAGTCCATCCTTAGAAGTCTGCACTGTAGGAGTCACAGCCACACTGTCTGCTCCGAAGAGTTTACCGAGCTTCTCTGTCTGCTCCTTTTTTACACTTCCATCTTCTTCTGATGAAACTATATCGGAAGCATTCGAGCCTTTGATCTTCTCATAGATGCTCGTCGCAGCATTCGTCTCGAGTCCCATCGTTCTTGCCTTCGCGTTGAGCTTTGCTGAGATCACGAAGGTGTTCAGGAGCGGTGCCGTGACGATAGCGAGTATCGTCACAGCGATTATAAGCTCCAGAAGGGAGGCGCCGCTGTTGTCGTGCAAGGCACTATTTAATTTTTGCTTTAAAGACTTAAGCATTAGCTCCTCCAAAAAATCATTTACTCTGAATAAGTACCAAACGGATCCTTTACACCCTTTGATACTTCAGGTACCTTGTGGTCTTCTTCAGGCGCATCCTGATATGACAGGGTGTACTGGTTTATTACAGCCGAGACATTCAGTGCTGCCTTCTCAGCGTCGTATGACATATTCACGGAATCAAGCCCTGTCATGTAATCCTCATCGTACACGTAATCCAGAAAATCCTTCATCTGCGAATAATCCATGTCAGCTGCAAGTGTCATCTGATACTTGTTCGAAGTCATGTCCACCTGGTCGCTGTAATTATCGATGTCATCGAGCGGAGTTCCCTTGAACTGTGTCACGACTATCGGATCAGCAAAAGACTCACTCGTATCTGTGATGTCTAAGTCTTCTTCCATTCTTCTGGCCAGCATGATCTGGTCTTCTGTCCAGACAGATGTAGGAAGTGATGACATGATAGACTTCATATTCTCCTTGTAGGCTTCAGTCCCGTCGAGGTACTCCTGCTTGTGCTCGTCGTATTCTCTGAGCTGCTGGAGTTCAGGCTGAAGGCTGTCTATCTGTGACTGCAGATCCTGAGTCTGCTGATCGTAGTTCCTATATACTACGAAGTAAGCGACTACCAGGATCAGCACGCCGACCATTACGATGATCAGCTTTATATCTTTTTTCTGTAACTGCATTTTCATCTGACAAACCCTCCTTACTGTGCACTGCTGTCTGTAGCAGTCGTTGTGCCGTCTGACGAAGCTACTGTTCCGTCAGATGAAGCTGTCTCAGGGTTCGCTGTAGAGCCGTCCGGCGCAAGAGTCGCTGTGACTGTGAAGTTCTCAGTCGACTCGCCGTTCTCTGAATCATCGAGTGAGATCGATGGAACAGATACATCAGATACTTCGATCGACTCGAATTTTCTGAAGGCACTTATCACGTTTGCGACGCTGTCCAGGTCCTTACACTGGCAGTTCAGTGTCACCGTCGAAGCGTTGCACTGCGCGTTTAATGTCAGAAGGTCTGAAGGCATTTTTGCCTCGATCTCATCGAAAAATTTACGGAGCTTTTTGTTATTTCCCTCAGCGTCCTTCTTTATGATGTCGAGAGAATCCGAATTCTTCTGGTAAGCCACGTACGCATCGTAGGCTTCCTTTGCCGGAGCCAGCTGCGTCATTTCATTTTGTATATCGGCGAGTTCCTGCTTTTTGCTTAGGTAACCGAGCACCGACATAAGGCTTAAGACTACTCCTACTGCCACGAGCACTACTGCTATGATCACAGGCACTGTGTAGGAATCATCTCCGCCACCAAAGGTAAAGCCCTTCTTTGACTTGTTCGCCAGATAGGCATCCGGAGTCAGATCTATCGAATTCAGGATGCAGGCTGCGCAGGTCAGGAAGCGTGCCACATCAGCGGAACCGCTTACTAACGGAGCAGTTTCCTTGATATTCTCGATGAAAGCCACGTCTATTCCGGACTGTTCCTGGATGGCTTCTCTTAGGAACGGCAGGTGCGCGCAGGTTCCTAAAAGCACGATCCCGTCTACCTGCAAATTCTTTGTAGTTCTCAGATAATCGGCAGCTCTGGTGATAGAGCTTACACAGCGGCTTAACAGGTCTTCTGCTAAGTCTTTTTCTATAGAGCTCTTTCCCGGAGCAGTCAGTTCTGTGAAAGCTTCGAAGTAATTTTCCTCTGTCATGCCCTGACGGTCGATGTACGGATATATCATCTCGTCACCGCCGTAAGTGAAGGACCTCTGCATCACGTATGCACCGTCCCTTAGGAAAAGACAGTCCATACGAACTGAATCGATGTCGACATACATGACTGTGCCATTTATCTTTACAGTCTTAAGAGCCTGGTACAGGGCATTCTGTGACGAGTCTATAGTCTTTATGTGAAAAAGTGCTTTCTGAGAAAGTGACACATAGGAATTTAGGACTTCCTTAGGCGCAGCTTCGATGAGCACCTTCTGGGTATCTGATTTTTTACCTGGCTTTTTCTCATCAGGATTTTCCTGTGCGTGAGCCTGGGCGGCTTCATCGCCTATGACACAGTAAGCCAGCTTGTACTGAGACATGTCGACCGGAAAATAATCATCGGCATTCGACTTTATCATCGAAGCGAGCTGCTTGTCCTTCAGTTTCGGAAGTGAGACCTCTCTGGTCGCTATCTTTCCGGATGCAAGAGATACATTTACATCGGTCACATTTTTAAGACCGTGGTTATTAAGCTCCTGAGTCAGGATCTTCGCGTAAGTATCCGGATCCGCTATCATGCCGTCCGAAACACAGCCGACCGGCGTCGCAAAAATAAAGTGATCCGAAACAGATACTCCATTTGCTCTCTTCGTCGAACGGCAGACCATAGACACTCTGTCTCCTGCCTGTAGATTGATTACCTGTGCCATTTTTTAAAAAATCCCTTCTATGATAATAGGCTGACATAAGCCCTTAATATATCGCTTCCATACAATGCCATGAAACCGATCCCGACCGCGAGGTAAGGTCCCATCGCCAGATCCCTTCCGGCATTGAAGACTGCCATCCTTACCAGATGTATTACCGCCCCGACTATGCATCCTAAGAAAAATGCCACGACCGTAAGCCTGAGTCCTAAGAAAAGTCCGGCCGCCGCCATCAGCTTCACGTCTCCTCCGCCGATCGCCGCGCCACCGCTTATCAGAAGTATCAGAAGAAGCACTCCTGCCACGACCACAAGCCCCAGTGCATGTGAGATGATTATCTGTCTAATGGTTATCGTCTGTGAAAAAAAATCATCAAACGGACTGTACTCATCGAGGATCGTCTCGTAGAAAAAGCTGTAAGAATTATGGCAGTCCTCAGCTACAGCGACAAACTCTGATACGACTCTCGCGATTCCCAGTACCAGGATAAATATATTTATCCCTGGCGGGATCTCCCTGGTCCGCTCGTCTATCACACTTAACACGATAAGCATCGAAAGAAGAGCCGCAGTCAGGATTCCCATCATCGAGATGCCGTACTGTTCTAGAACCAGGCACCAGAGTATCCCGTTCAGCGCTTCTATCAGCGGGTACTGTTTTGACAGCTTCGCCCCGCAGTACCGGCATTTCCCTCTTAGAAAAATATACGAAAACACCGGGAACATATCGTACCAGGCGAGCTCGTGCCCACAGCTCATGCAGTGGCTCCTGCCCTTTACGAAACCCTCGTGCTTCGGTATCCTGAAAACCAGCACATTAAGAAATGACCCGATGCACGAGCCCAGAATAAAAACTATGATATAAACTACTGCTTCCAAATCTATCTACTCGAAAAGGGGGACAGTCCCCGATTTCATCTTCCCTTTCAGAATTATTAAGAAAATATTAACACATTCTGAAGTGTTTGTGAAGAAAAATTTAGATTTTTTCATAAACATTACCCGATTTTTCGCGGTTGGTATCGGTTGCATACCCAGATATCACCCTTTGCGTGAAAAAATCCGAGTTTTTCCGCCAGCCTGACCGAAGCTGCGTTACGTGGATCTATCTGTGCAAAAATATGACTGTGCCCCTTTTCATACGCCATCTCCATGACAGCCTCTGTCGTCTCAAGTCCGAAGCCCTGATACCAGAAGTCCGGGTCTATGACATATCCAAGCTCAAGCCAGGGATCATCAGACTCCGGAAAGTCTATAGGCGGCTGCATGTACTCGAGACCGCACCTGCCTATCAGCTCCCCAGTCTCCTTAAAAAATACATTCCACATCCCGAAATCGTAGAGACTGTAGATATTATCGAAGTAGTCCCGCTGGTAGACTGTCTCCTCTGCAAATGGGTACAGCGGCTCTATAAAATCCGTCATATGCGGTTTTTCATACATCTCTATCATCGGAAGAATGTCCTTTTCAGGATCACACTGCCTTATCACAGTCCTCTCCGTCTCGAGTATCACCTGCGGCACCCTGTAAAAAATATCGTGAACTTTTTTAATGAAAGCATCATCTAAGGCCCAGAGCGAGCCTATGATAAATCTGCCCGAGAGCTTCTCTCCGCTTCTCTCATATCCGATGGCCGCGATGTGATGGCTCGTCTGCCGGAACAGCTCATCCTGACTGTCGGTGACTACCACATCGTGCTCTATATCCGGACACAGCTCTGCCTCTTCGAAGAACTCCCTGTCCACGTCAGTCTCCTGTTTTAAAACAAATCTGATCTTTCCCATCTTCACTTCCTGCTTATCAGAACGAGCATCAGGAATATCAGCACGAATCCGGCGATATCATATGGAGTCAAAGCCGTCCTGAACACTGTAGCCGTGATCACAGCCGCTGTGATCGGTTCTGAAAATCCGTAGAGGATTCCCTTCTCCGGTCCGATGTACGAGACGCCCTTTATATAGGAAGTAAACGCCAGGACATTTCCGACGAGAACCACGAAAGCTATCCCGAAAAGTCCGATGCTGTTCGTAGTGTACTGGATCGTCCAGCTTCTGAACACGAGCGCAAAAAATACTCCGCCTATCAGGAACGCATACGCCTGTAAAAGAGCTGTCGGGTATTTTGCGATCAGGGTATCAGAACAGTTGTAGATCATAACGCAGACTGCACAGATGACTCCCGAAATGATGGCCGGAAGCGAGATGATCGCGTTCTGTATCGAGCCATGCGTAGCCAGAAGCACAACACCGAAGATGGCGAGAACAACCGCCACTATCTCATTCGACTTCGGCCTTCTGTGTCCCCTGATACAGGTGACCATCAGGATAAAAATAGGCGATAAATCCTGGAGTATAGTCCCCATCGCCGCTGTACTCAGCTGAATGCAAAGGAAATAAGAAAACTGACTGCAGCTTACACCGAAAAGCCCGTAGACTATAAGCCTCCCAAGGTCTACCTTATTTGAAATCGGTTTAAACGTATCTTTTCTGTACCTGATCAGGCAGTAGATGAACATGATGATCCCGGCTAGTCCGAGCCTGATCGGCACCAGCCACCTCGAATCCATTCCCTGCTTTGTGAACAGGTACTGTCCCATCGAGCCGGAAAGCCCCCAGCATACGCCTCCGAAAACCGTAAGAAATGCCCCTTTTACCCTTGAATCCATCGGTAAAAATCCTTTCATAGCCGGCTTGATTTTGCCAACCGCTATATTATAATAGTAACCAAAACGAAAGACAAGAGGTTGGCAAATGGCTCTTTACGCAATGGGCGACCTGCATCTGTCCTTCTCCACTCCGGAGAAATCGCAGGAACGCTTCGGAAAGATCTGGAAAGATCACGAATGGAAAGCTAAGAAAAATATAGAAAAACTCGTAAGACCTGACGACACTCTGGTCCTGACCGGCGACCACTCCTGGGGCAATAACCTCGTCCAGTGCCAGCGTGACCTGGAATTCATCGAAGCGCTTCCCGGAAGAAAAATCCTCCTCCGTGGAAACCACGATCATTTCTGGAAGGCAAATCAGACCGAGAAGCTGAATGAGATGTTCAAGGGGAAGCTGCTTTTTCTCCAGAATAATTTCTACACCTATAGGGATTATGCCCTGGTAGGCTCGAAAGGCTTCTGCTTTGAGGGCCCATTCTTTATAGATACGAGAACTAATCTGATAACCGGCTACGACAAGGCAGCCTACGAACAGTCCGTAAAGCTGGTCGACAGAGAAATGAAGCGGCTGATTACGGGAATAGACGCTGCAAAAGCTGCAGGCTACACTAAATATATCATCTTTCTTCACTACCCGCCTACCTCAGTTATACAGACAGACTCAGAATTCACCCGTCTCGCCGAGGAGATAGGCGCCGAACAGGTCATCTATTCACACAGCCACGGCAAGGAGCGTTTCCACGACAGCATCCAGGGCAGATACCACGGTGTGAAGTACTCTCTCGTCTCCGGAGACTACCTGAACTTCAAGCCGATCCGAGTGCTCAAATAAAAAACAGACCCTTTGTCAGGGCCTGTCTTTTTTATTTTTATTAAAGGTTCTTGAAGCGCTCAAGAGCTGCCTTTGTATTTTCGTGAGTCCCGAAAGCTGTGAGTCGGAAGTAGCCTTCACCTGAAGGACCGAAACCGCTTCCCGGAGTTCCTACGACATTTGCATTATCAAGCAGATAATCGAAGAATTCCCAGCTGGTCATCTTGTCTGGAGTCTTCATCCAGATGTATGGAGCATCTACTCCGCCGTAGCAGGTAAAGCCTGCTGCTGTCAGTCCTTCACGGATCATGCGGGCATTTTCCATATAGTAGCCGACCAGCTCATTTACTTCCTTCTGGCCTTCCTCTGAGTAGATAGCCTCACCTGCGCGCTGAACGATGTACGGAGCTCCGTTGAACTTCGTACCGTGACGACGGGCCCACATATCATGAAGTGAAGCGTCACCAGACTTCAGGCTCTTCGGAACTACTGTAAATCCGAGACGAAGTCCTGTAAATCCAGCTGTCTTTGAGAATGATCTGATCTCTATGCAGCAGTCCTTTGCTCCGTCACACTCATAGATCGAATGAGGAACGTCCGGAGTCGAGATATAGTGCTCATAAGCTGCGTCAAAAATGATGATCGAACCCTTCTGGTTAGCGTAGTCGACCCACTTCTGCAGCTCATTTTTCTTAAGAGTAGTTCCTGTCGGGTTATTCGGCAGGCAGAGGTAGATGATGTCAGGCGTCTCCTTCGGAAGCTCAGGCACGAAACCATTCTCAGCGGTAGAAGGCATGTAGATGACTCTGTCCCACATCTCAGTCTTCGGGTCGTAGTTCCCGCAGCGTCCAGCCATGACATTTGAATCCACATAAACCGGGTAAACAGGGTCTGTAACAGCGATCCTGTTATCCTCAGAGAAAAGCTCCTGGATATTTCCAGAGTCGCTCTTGGCACCGTCTGATACGAAGATCTCGTCAGGAGCTATGTCGCAGCCTCTGGCCTTGTAGTCATGCTCTGCTATCGCATTACGTAAAAATTCATATCCGAGATCCGGTGAGTACCCCTTGAAAGTCTTAGCGTCAGCCTGCTCATCAACAGCCTTATGAAGGGCATCGATAACGACCTTCGGCAGAGGCTGGGTCACATCGCCGATCCCGAGTCTGATGATCTCTTTCTCAGGATGTGCTTCCTGATAAGCGGCTATTTTTTTCGCGATAGTCGAAAAAAGGTAGCTTCCCGGTAACTTCAGATAGTTTGTGTTAACCTGATACATGTCTTCTCCTTACTTTCTTGGTTCGTATATTTTTACATCGTCTTTCTCAAAAGAATCCGGTATATCTATGTGTCCTGTAAAGACTGTGGTCGCCGGTCCCTTGAGCCAGACTGTGTTGTTCTCCTGATCGTATCTGACAGTCAGATTTCCGCCTAACAGATGAATCGTGACTTCGTCATCGGTGAGGCCGTTTACGACTGCTGCCACTGCTGTAGCGCAGGCACCAGTACCGCAGGCAAGCGTCTCACCGCTTCCTCGCTCCCAGACTCTCATCCTGATATTTTTCCGGTCGAGGATATTCGCGAACTCAGTGTTCACTCTCTGAGGGAAGGTCGGATGATTTTCAAAAAGCGGTCCTATATGCGGCAGGTCGAGGGTCCTCGTGTCCTCGTCTGTGAAAATGACGCAGTGCGGATTTCCCATAGATACGCAGGTCACACGGAAGATGCTTCCATCGACTTCCATAGGCTCATTTATCATCTGGTCTTTTGGAAAAATGACCGGTATCTGCGAAGCCTTGAGCTCCGGCGAGCCCATATTTACAAGGACTGAATCTACCTTGCCGTCCTTCAGATAAAGCTCGATGGTCTTTATCCCTGCCAGAGTCTCGATCGTGACTGTGGTCTTATCTGTCAGTCCGTTATCGTAGACGTACTTTCCGACGCAGCGGATGCCGTTTCCGCACATCTCGCCTTTGGATCCGTCGGCGTTATACATATCCATTTTGAAATCAGCAACGTCTGACTTTTTTATCAGAATAAGTCCGTCTGATCCGACGCCAAAATGTCTGTCGCTTACGAATTTCGACAGCTCAGTGCCGTCTTCTATCTCATTCTTTGTGCAGTCGACATAGACATAGTCATTGCCTGTGCCGTGCATTTTTGTAAAATCTATAGAGGTCATTTATGATCCCTCCTGTCTTTTTAGTCCTTTTCTATTATACTTAAAATCTGCTCAAGTTCAAGGCTTCCGCCAAAAATATCCAGCGCGCTGCCTATCGTGACATCGATCCTGCCATCTGTGAGCCGTTTTATATCACGCAGGTCATCATAGCTTCCGACGCCTCCGGCATAGGTGACCGGAAGTCCGTCATAGTCTGCTAAAATAGTCAGCAGCTGCTCGTCTGCTCCAGCCTTTTTTCCTTCGACATCGGCTGCGTGGATCAGATACTCATCGCAATATTTTTCTAATCGGCCGAGAAGCTCAGGCGAGAGCTTCTGATCGGTAAACTTCTGCCAGCGGTCGGTGACTACATAGTAGTTCCCATCCCGCTTTTTGCACGATAAGTCTAAGACTATATGCTCTCTTCCGGCGACTTTCACGAGTTTCTCAAGTCTTTCCATCTGTATCTGCCCGCCTGAAAAAATAAAGCTGGTGAAGATCCCGTGGCTTGCTCCGGCATACAGGAACTCCGATACGTTTGTATCGTCAAGCCCTCCGCCGACCATAAGCCCCTTCGGGTAGGTGTGTAGCGCCAGAAGTGCCTGCTGCTTCGAAGCCTGGTACTCTGCAGTGCCTCTGGCATTAAGCATTATCACGTGGCCTCCGTCAAGCCCTTTCTGCTGATAAAGCGTGGCATAGTAGCCCGCATCATGACTTGCCACGAAGTTCTCCGTCGCCAAATCCGTCCTGTCATCAAGGCTTCCGCCCACTATCTGTTTTACCCGTCCGTCATGGATATCTATACATGGTCTGAATTTCATAACAGACATTATAGCATAAAAAAAAGCGGCGGGTCTATACCCGCCGTCGTAAAATCTGTATCAGTCCTCATCCGGTGCTGTGATGCCATCCATCCTGTAGAGGAACTTCACGGCTCCGTTCTTGCCATCAGCAAGACCCGAGAAGCTCTCGTACTGCTCGCCGGCATCGATAGCTGCGCGAAGGTGATTTGCGAGAGGCTTGATGTCACCGTTATAGGCATTTACCAGCTCCTCGATACCCTCTTTGTTGAACTTCACGATACCATCGTAGAGGTCTCCGGCTCCGTCTGAGAGCTTTAAAGCTCCATCTGATAGATCATTAGTTCCACTGTAGAGAGTTCCAAGACCATCTGTCAGAGTACCCTGTCCTTTGTAGAGCGTATCAGCTCCTGAGTACAGCTTATTCACTCCGCCTGAGATCTGGCCGGCTCCACTTGAAAGCTGATCAGCTCCCTTTGTCAGCTTGCCGCTGTTTGCGGCGAGTTTGCTGCTTCCTGAGTAGAGCTGATCTACTCCGTTTATAAGAGCAGTGAACTGGCTCGACAGATTAGAGATCTGTGAAGTATCTATTCCGCTCAGGTCAGCAGAACCAAGTGCTGAATTCAGCTGGTCGATGCCGCCTGACAGCTGCTTCTGTCCAGCCTCGAGTTTCTTTACTCCGTCGTTAGCCTTTGACATACCGTCGCTTACGGTCCTGGCTCCGGCTGCCAGCTGTGAAGAACCGGTAGCCAGCTGCTTTGAACCGTCGGTCAGCTGTTTGATCTGGCTAGAAACTGCTTCGCTTGAAAGCTCACTCTCAAGTGATTTTCCGGCAGTATCAAGTGCAGTCTTTGCAGCCTGTACCTGATGCAGTCCGTCGAGTGCTGTATAGTAGGCGGCAGTTGCCTTAGCAGTATCACCGCCAGTAGTCTGAGCTATAGCAGCGATGATCTGTTCCTGTGCACCTGTTAGTTTTGTGACAACTGTATCGATATTTGCCAGAGTGATCTTTTCATCGGCTCCGAGAATTCCAGCCTGTCTCAGAAGACCGATAAGAGTCGTCTGGCTGTTGAGCTTGGAATCGATGGTCTGTGTCAGCTGTGTCTGTGACTGCGAGGAGAACTGTGAACCCACTCCGTTTAACGCAGTCTCTATCTGACCGATTCCCTTGTCGAGAGCACTTGCTCCGTCGGAGACTTTTGAAGCAGCGTCAGAAACTGACTTTGAACCTGCTGTCAGCTGATCCATGCTCTTTACGAGTCCAGGATTCTCAGCTGTGCCGTCTCCTTCATATCCTGCCAGGAGCTGATCAGAGCCCTTCTTCAGCTGGCCTACTCCTGTAGATAGAGCTGAAAGCTGTGAAGCCAGACTATCGAGATTCAGGCTCTTCAGCTGCGGCAGCTTGCTTGAAAGAGGAGCCAGGGCTGTCTTTAACTGGCCGATGCCTCCGTTCAGCTGACCTACACCGGCTGTGTAAGTCTTAAGTCCGCTTGAAAGGGTTGAAGCGCCGCTTGTAAAAGTACCCATACTGCCCTTCAGTGTTCCAAGTCCGTCCTTTAACTGCCTGCTTCCGTTCTGAAGTTTCTGACTTCCGTCCTTTGCGCTCTTTGCGCCGTTCTCGAGCTTCTTTGCGCCGTCACTTAAGTCCCCGGCACCGTCCTTTAACTGCTTTCCACCATCCTTCAGCTGGTCACCGGCATCCTGGAGTTTATCCATGTCATCGCTCAAGTTATCAGTGTCTTCTGAATTTGAAGTCAGCATATTTGACGCGTCGACGAGAGCTGTCATCTGAGTCTGAAGGTCAAAATCCTTTACATCTGCTTCGATGTCAAGTGACTCAGGAAGTGACAGGTCCTTATCGAAAGAACCGCCGGCCTGCTCGAGTGAATCCTTGATTCCCGGAAGCGCATATCCGATCACGATCGTCTTCGTACCGTTCTGGACGATACGGCCGTTATCTACTTTTACATTGGAAAAATCATCATTTAAGATCATTCCGGTGATAGCTGCGAACGGAACCACTGTCGATACTTTCTCGCCGTTTACCTTCTCTTCGAAGTTCGTGTTGTTCGTGTAGTCATAGTGGATCTTCACATGACCGCTCTTACCTGCGAGCTCATCAGGTGTCACTTCGTTGCCATCGAGAGTATATGTGACTTTTACAGTGACAGGAGCCTCTTTTGTGGTGTGTCCCTGATAGTAGATGTCGTTGCCATCAGCCTGCCATGTCAGGTCATCGCCGTTCTGTGTGAACTTCTCATCACCGTTCGTATTCGTGATGTCTGTAAGGTCAGAAGCCACATCATCGATGGTATCCTCACCGTCTTTGTTTATCAGGTGAGCTGCCACGATGGTATCTGAAACGGTTCCATCCGGCTTTGAGAGCAGATAGACTGTCTCATCCTTATCTAAGTCCTTGCTTGATACTTTGACATGCTCACCATTTATGATGCTGTTTGTCGTCTGCTCAGTCTCAGAAGCCTTGTCAGCCATAGCGGTATACTGGACAGAACCGGTAGCTATAAGCCCGACAACGAGGGCACCTGCTACAACTCTTATGACATATTTTTTCTTAAAAATTTTCTTAAGTGTCTGTAACTTCATTTATTTTTCCTCCAATCAGGCTCTTACCTTTTTTGCTCTGACAGCTTCTTTCGCCTTCCCGAATCCTGAGCTTGTCCTTACTATGATGCCATCGAAGATCATGAACATCGATGGAAGCAGGAAGATAACTACTATCATACTGACGATAGCTCCTCTTGCCATCAGGTTACACAGAGATGAGATCATATCGATATCGGAGTAAAGTCCGACTCCGAATGTAGCTCCGAAGAATGTAAGTGCTGACGCTACTATAGAAGTCATAGAGCCATGAAGCGCATCGGTTATGGATTCTTTTTTATCAATGCCTGCTGCACGGTTCGACTTGTAACGGTTCGTCATCAGGATAGCGTAGTCTACGGTAGAACCCAGCTGAATGGTTCCGATGACGATGCTCGCGATGAACGGAAGCGTCGTACCTGTGTAGTAAGGAATTCCCATATTTATATAGATAGCGAATTCTATGACTGCCACCAGGATGATAGGTATCGAGATCGACCTGAATGAGATCAGGATGATGAAGAACACGATGATGATCGATACCGCATTTACACGGTTGAAATCAGAGTTTGTGATATTCACCAGGTCCTTAGTACAAGGAGCCTCACCTATAAGCATCGCAGATTTATCGTACTTCTTTATGATCTTCTCGATCTGGGTACACTGCTTATTTACAGCACTCGTGGCTGTAGCATACTTCGATGTAACTATCATCAGCTGCTTGTCGCCGTTATTTAACTCTTCTCTTATGTCATCCGGGATCACATCTGATGGGATCATAGGTCCTGTCAGTGAATCAGATGATACAGCAAGCTTTATGCCTTTGAGCTTCTCTATCTCATTTATCATCTTATCCGACTGCTCTGCCGGAAGATCAGCATCCGCTATGATGATAGAGGTGGCGCCCATCTTGAACTCTTCGTTCATTTTTTCATTAGCCTGCTTACTCTTCATAGAGTCAGGAAGCTTTCCAGCCAGATCGTAGTAAACCCTCGTGTGTGACTGTCCATAGAAAGCCGGGAATAAAAGCACCAGGAATATAACGAAAAATACGTAGCAGTGCTTTACTATCCAGTTGGCTGCTCTTCCGAGATCCGGCATGATGACCTTGTGGTTCGTCTTTCTGACGATCGGGTCAAATACCAGAATAAGTGACGGCAGGATCGTAACACAGGAAATAAGTCCGAACAGAACTCCCTTTGCCATTACGACACCGAGGTCAAGTCCGATACGGAAACTCATGAAGCAGAGAGCTATGAAGCCAGCAATCGTAGTCGTCGAAGAACCCGCTATAGATAGGAAGGTTTTCGAAATAGCATGTGCCATCGCAGTTTTATTATCCTCTTTGAAAACTCCCTGCTGCTCCTCGTAGCTGTGCCACAGGAAAATCGAGTAGTCCATCGTAACACCCAGCTGCAGGACTGCCGCAAGTGCCTGAGTCACGTACGAGATCTGTCCCTGGACGAAGTTCGTACCGAGGTTGTAGATGACTGCCATTCCTATAGAAATAAGGAAGAGGAACGGTACAAATGCCGAATCCAGTGTGATCATCAGAACTATCAGACAGAGGACTACAGCGATGATGACGTAGATCGGAACCTCTTTTTCTGAAAGGTTCGCCGTGTCGTTTATGACCGACGCCATTCCGGATACGAAACACTGCTTACTCAGCTTCGCATTCATCGTGTTCAGGGCCTTCATCGTACCGTCTTCCGCCATGCCCTGATCAAACAGAATGACCATAAGGTCTGAGTTCTTGTCCGCGTTATGGATGAACTTGTAAGCCTTGTCCGGAAGCACTTCCTTCGGGATATTCATATCCATGACCGAACCGTACCAGAGGACCTTCTTCACGTGCGGGATGTCTGAGATGGTATCCGCGGTCTTCTTCAGGTCTTTGTTATCCATCCCTTCGACGACGACGAACGAATAAGCTCCGGTCCCGAAGTCTTTCAGTAGGATGTCCTGGCCCTTCATCGTGTCGATGTTCTTTGGCAGGTACGAGAGGATATCGTAATTTACCTTCGTGTTGATGTACCCTATCCCAGCCGGGATCAGAAGCAGTATCCCCACGATCAGTATCACGAATCTGCTCTTTACTACTGCCTTACCGAATTTAAGCATTTGTAAAAATCACTCCGTTTCTATCAGCCCTCTTGTATGAGTGCTAAAAACTTTCTTTACCGTCTATATTATAGAAAAAATAACCCTCGATTGAAATAGTCAATCGAGGATTTCATGTAGCATTTAAATATACACTTGGGGGAAAATGTCATTTTGCAGAACAGGTGTCCTGGACTATTTTTATCACGTAATTTTCGTTTGTCAGACAGCTCAGCAGGTGGCTGTTCTGTTATTTGAAAAACTCACTAATCTCCTTATCCATCTCATACACCACACTCTCCTTATCCCTTAGATACTCCTGGTAAAAATGCACGGTCTTTTCCATGCACTCATCTATGTGCCACTTAGGCTGCCAACCGAGCACAGATTTTATCTTTGTACTGTCCAGCTTTAAAAAATCAGCTTCATGCGGAGCATTCTGCTCCGCCCTGCTCTTCCATGAAGCTTCAGGCAGTAATCCTCGGCCTTCGTTCCATTTATCACAAAACAGAGTCACCAGGTCGCCGGTCGTAAGGCAGTCTGCATCATCCGGTCCGACATTATAATCACCGGACAGGCTTCTGTCACTCCACTGTTTTTCAGCGATCAGCAGGTACGCAGAAAGCGGCTCCAGCACATGCTGATAAGGTCTTGTAGAGAACGGATTCCTGACTTCTATCGGCAGGCCTTTCGACGTCGCCCTGACACAGTCCGGGATTATTCTGTCCACGGCAAAATCCCCACCTCCGATCACATTTCCGGCGCGGGCTACTGACACCGCCGGACCATCTTCTTTAAAAAATGAATTCCGGTAACAGTGCACAGCCAGATCCGCACAGGACTTCGAATTGCTGTAAGGATCAAAGCCGTCAAGTGGCTCGTTCTCACGGTAGCCCCAGAGCCACTCATTATTCTTGTAGACCTTGTCTGTAGTGATGATCACAGCACTCCGCACACTTCGAGAAAGCCTGATGCATTCAAGTACATTCACAGTCCCCATCACA
>ONIH01000039.1 GCA_900317825.1 uncultured Lachnospiraceae bacterium
AAACTGCCCCGACCATCTTCAAGAGCTTTCAGTGTGAATTTATTGCCCTTTTGAGTCAGCTTTACACAATTTTTGTCATCCCTGTATGCACTGATATACGTAGAATCCAGATGTACATTTTTCTTCTGCTTAGCAGTCAGCCCGTTGATCGTGACAGTTGCTGTTTCCCCTGCCTTTGTCAACTGAACTCTGTTAGTCGAAATGGTGATCACTGACTTTGCCTGAGCGTCAGTACCTCCGGTCACCGGCAGTATCAGAACCACCGCCAGCGCAACAGCCAGCGCTCTTTTTATGATTTTCCCTGTTTTCATTTAATCCTCCTTTTCGAATGTATCGATTTTCAAGTTAATAAAATTTTAACATATGAATCTATCTTATACAAGTCCAAAGGCACTTATTCAATATACATTGCAATTCTCCTGTGGATTTTATATAATATTTAATATTACAATTTTCACGAAAGGAAAGTCATATGTTTTTTATCTTACCGGGATTTGACATCATCCTATGGATCTATCTGATCGCAGCTCTCGGTCCTGCTATCTATCTGATGGGCTACATATACAATCAGGATGAGATTGAGAAAGAACCAGGCTGGCTATTATGGCGCTGCATCGGAATGGGAGTGCTTGCAGCACTCTTCGCTATAGTACTTGAAATGATAGGTGACGAAGTGCTTGATCTGTCTCCTATCAGGCAGGATTCAGTTATCGGAGTGATGCTTAGTGCATATCTGGTTGTTGCCGTAGTCGAAGAAGGAATGAAGTATCTCCTGATGGGTAAGGCTACATGGAACAACCCGAATTTTAACTGCCGTTTCGATGGAATTGTGTATGCGGCCTTCACTTCACTCGGATTTGCAGCATTTGAAAATGTAGGCTATGTATTCAGATACGGTATGGGAACAGCCCTTACAAGAGCATTCACATCCATTCCGGGACACCTCGGATTCTCGGTGCTCTTTGGATGCTTCTACGGACGTGCCAGGCTCGCAGCCAATGAAGGAAGAAAAGGAAAAGCAGCCTTTGAGCTGATATTTGGATACATTCTCGCAGTATTCCTCCACGGAACCTATGATACCTGTGCGATGATCCAGAGTGGCAAGTCGACACTCATCTTCGTTGCAATAATAATAGTCCTCTACATCATCGTATTCAGGCTCGTGAAGCATGAATCAAGAACCGACAGATTTATCTGAAGTCTCTTCACCCTCAGTATGAATCCATTTATATCCACCATGGCTCGTGTCAAATGACTTGACATAGAGCCATTTTCTTATGGCAAAAATACCTGCTATAGCAGCTACTCCGAGAATCAGCTCAACACCATTACCGCCATCTAGCACCATGTGCCTCGATATGGAGAACAGCAGAACATCAAGAGCACTGCTTGGTGTATGTCTGATAAGCATCCTGATAAACTCAATTCCGATCACGAGATTAAATGCATGCTCCAGGAATACATGGAAGGTATAATCATTTGAATTGTCAAGGAGCGATGGCATATCCCTTATAAAAGGAATCACATTTATTACAAAACCAACAAGTACTATCACTGCAACAGTCAGTTCCAGCACTTCTGTCACAATCTCCATCCAGTCAGAGAAGGCCTTGCGCTTTTTTCCATTCCTGATCTGTCGCTCTTTGATTCTTTCCTCATTCATTTATTTATTTTCTCCTTTTTTACGTACCGGCATTGGCAGTTCTGCCAGGACTATTGCCGCAAACATCAGCACGCATCCGAATGCTTCTCTGGCTGATGGAATCTCATGCAGGATAAAAATCCCGCCGATTACTGAAAATACACTTTCCATGCACATCGCAAGTGATGCGACAGCAGGATTCAGTCCCTTCTGGCCTATAGCCTGAAGCGAATATCCGACAGCCAGCTCCTTATCGCAAGGAATGACCAGCCGCTTAAGTATCTCGCTCCGATGCTCTGAAATGGAAATGCCATGCCCCAGACAAATGCGGCCAGGAGCAGGATCAGAGTGTGTATCATGAAAGACCTCGTAAGGATACTTTTACAGAGATTTTTTCAAACTATCTATATCATAAAAAAAGTAGTAGCATTTTCTGTTTTTCATCGGTTACACCTCCAGTGCGTCAAGGGGTGAATCGTCAGGAAGTGATGGTAGGGTCAAAATGAAGACCTAGTTCTGCCAGTCAATGTCTGCTGATGTTTTCAGCGGGTAGGAGATGAGGGCAGCAGAATCCAGATCCTCATGATGCATGTCTATGGCACAGGTACGGCTGTTGTCATAGGTACGATAGTAGTATATGCCTTTGTCCATGTTGCAGCATGAGGAATAAATTGTGATCTCGTATTTCCCGTCGCCTAAGTCGCAGCATCCGCGCTGCTGTTCGACAGAGCCCAGGATATGGAAAAACTGGCTGACGGATGATTCTTCAGAATTTTCCGACAGAGAATTCATACGCGTAAAAGCAACTTTTACAAAGCGTGAACCTGAGGACAGGTCTCCAGGAATACCGATACCTCCCATTCCGCGACTATATTCATCGAGGGCAAGCCCCTTGGCAAAGGTGCTCTCTCCGGCAGCTGCTGACACATTGCGGTAATCATTGAGCCTGAACAGCTGGATGTCAAATGTGGGATTGTTTGTCATGACTCCTACAGGGTTTTCATATATATGCAGACCGCTTTTTACCGACTCGACAACGATCTGTCCGGTCTGATCCGCGATCATCCAGTGAAGGGGTGTAATCGGCAGCTCATTGCTGAAGGGAATGGAGACAAGTCTTATGCGCTCAAGAAGTTTTCTGGCATCAGCTAATGTCTTGCACTGACCGAGTACCCAGGGGATAAACTCAAACGGGGCAACCTCATCCTTGCCGTCGTCACAGGGCTGGCTGAAATATCCGTTTCCGGGGAAATTCAGCCCAGCCATGGAAAGACCATATTCATTTGTCGCATCATAGTACAGGGGAAAGCCATCACATACAAAGGCCATGCCGATAATTGCATTGTGAGTCTTCATGGTTTTATTTTTTCGAAATGGCAGGGGAAAATTTCTGGGTGTGACTGTGACGGACTCATGATAGGAAAATTCGAGATCAAGATTCCTGCCGAAATAATGATCGGAAGTTTTATAGGTAACACAGGTACACATAGCATGCCTCCTTTGAGTGCATATTTAAAGATAAAAATCCCCTTAATATCATTATTATATTCTTATACCTGGCAAAAAACAATGTTGTATGTGCTGCCGGGAGAGACCGGAATGCCGGTCGCAAGACAAAAGAACACAGATGATCACATGCAGCAGCATTTCTTCTGCTGGGTGTTGATCTCATCCTCCATGACGAGGAGAGCACCGTCGAAGCGGAGCTTGTCCACCTCACCGGAGAGGATGCAGTAGGAAGTATAGATGCTTATACCCTCGGCGAGACAGCCGTTTGTGATGTTGCTTATCACGGCTCTTATGCCGGCATCGTCCATATCTTCCTCAATGATGAGGAAAGCGTCTCCGTCGATACGGGATACGTGATCAGGGTCTGTGACGCGCTTTAAGACAGCAGCCACGCGGACCAGAGTCTTGTCTCCCGCGTCATAGCCGTTCATATTGTTGATATTCTTAAGCCCCTTGATGTCACAGGTGATGAGACCGACCTTCCCGACGGAAGTTCTTTGATCGAAGTAATAGGTGAGGCCGGTTCTGTTCAGGGTGCCGGTGAGCTGATCTCTCATTGACTTGTCCGTCTCGGCGACCAGGATATTCTTGTGACTTATCAGGGCGGCGAGGAAATTAGTGAGGGTCGAGAGCATATAGCCGTTGGCATTAAGCCTCTCATTAGCGGAGTTTATCACCATGGTAAACCCGATCGGCTCTCCATTCACAGAGAGTCTGCCTGAAATGATATTGGTGATGCCGGCCACGGGAAGCTTCATCTGCGGGTGCTCTTCGATGAAAGACGCGAAATCCCTTATGATGGCGACCTTATGATCCGTGAACATCTCGTAGAGAGGCGAGAGATCCTTCCTCGGGATGCCGGAAAGCTCTTCCTTGAGCGGAGGCACGCCTCTGGCGTTCCACTCATAGGTGCAGGAGACAGTCCCGTCGTCTCTTTCCTCAAAGATGAAGAATCTCTGTGCCATCAGGTTCTCGGAGATGCTTGCGATCGCTGTCTTAATACCCTCATCAGGATTCTTCTCCGCAAGACCCATCGTGATCGCGTCATCGCACCACGCTTCGATACCGAGCAGTGCCTCATTCGACTCCGAAAGGGCGATGTCAGAGGCTCTCCTGTACGATACCCTCCGGTCCGGAGTCACTCCCTCCTTGTATGGTATCTTCTCGCTCTCCTTCTTCACATCAGAGACATCGGTTCGTACTGATACGGAGAAAGATGAGGCGAAGACAGGCAGGAGTCCCGCTCTCTCCTTCTTGTGCTCCCAGAGATCCTCGTGCTCACAGATCAGAATGAAGTCATTACCCTTGGATTCCCTGATCACGACAGCCGACATCACCACCCAGTGATACTTGCCGGATGAGGTCTTTATGCGGAAAATATCGACTGCCCTGCCGTTTCCTGACTCACGGGCAGTCTTCATGATACCGCCAGGTCTGATGAAGCTTATGAATCTCTCCCTGTCGTCAGGATGAACCCATTCATTCGCGAAGCGGGTGTTGAACTGACCGATGCCCTTTATCGTCTCGCCGATGCTCATGTTGACATGCATCGGTTCGATCACCTCGATCTGATCATTCGCGAGATCGAGATAGTAATAACCGTCAAAGAAATCACTGATGTGCCTCGTCAGTGCCTCGAGCCTGCTGCTGGCTCTCTTCTGTCTGTCAGTCGAAAGAGCGAAAAGAGAAGCCTCGCCGACCCAGCCGTCCTCATCACCCGCGATACGGCTTGCGTGAAGGCTCATATAGATGTCATTCTTCAGATAGACGTAGGTGTCCGGGGCATTGTAAACCCTCTGCATGAAGGTCCTGATATGAGCCACCTGCATATTGCAGTCGTCACTGAGATACTCATTCTCCGCGTCAACGCTGTCCATGCCTTCCTTCTGCAGCTCTGATCTGTAGACATCATTGGCCGCAAGGATCTGCATGTACTTCCCGTCGAAATAGAAGATGGCCGTAGGCGCCTTGTCCGCGAGATTGACCATACCGGCTTCCTCCAGGATCCTACCGGATCGTTCGGTCTCGAACGAAAGGCCCTTCCTGTCAAACTCCATCAGATCGTTCTCGAACTTCTCCGGCTTGCCGTAGTAGTACCCCTGGATCCTTTCGCAGCCGATCTTCTTCAGAAACTCCATCTGCTCCCTGGTCTCCACTCCCTCTGCAAGGGTATGGATGCCAAGCTGCTTTGCCATATATACTACGCTTGTGATGATGTTCTTCCCCTTCTCATTGAAATTCCTGAAGAAGCCCATATCAATCTTCAGCATATCGAAATCGAAGTTATGCAGCGCGTTGAGAGAAGAATACTCCGAGCCGAAGTCATCGAGCCAGACCTCGTAGCCTGCCTCCCTGAAGCCCACTATCGCCTTCTCCAGCTCGCCGCTGCTCTTCGCTACGGCAGTCTCGGTGATCTCGACATGGATGTATCTCTTCGGGATATCATACTTCCTGACCGCCTCTTCGACTCTCTCGAGAGGATTCATAAGTGAGAAATCGAGCCTTGAGAGATTGACAGAGACAGGCAGCATCTCACAGCCGTTTGATATCCTGTCGTGGATCAGGCGGGCTGCATTCTCTATGATATAGGCATCGAGCCTTCCGATCATCCTGGCTTCCTCAAGCACCGGTATGAAAAGCCCCGGAGAGAGCATCCCCTCGACCGGATCCTCCCAGCGGGCAAGAGCCTCAAAGCTGCATACCTTTTCGGTCAGTGTACGCACCACAGGCTGATAGTAAACCTTGATATAGCCGTTCTTCAAAGCCTCATCGAAGCTGTCTAAGATATAGTATTTCTTGGCGAGGGCCTTGTCCATCTCCTCTGTGTAGACGGCATAGCAATCTCCGGAGCCAGTCATTGCCGCCCTGCAGGCGGTCTCGGCCCTGTCAAAGGTATGGATGAGTTCTCCCGGATTCATCGTTTCGTCGAAGATCACTATTCCGGCCTTAAGCCTTATAAGCCCGTTTGCGAAATAGGAATCAACCTTATCTGCCACTTCCCTGATCTTATCGAAAAGGTCTTCCCTTGGCAGGATGCCTGCGAAGTGATCGGCAGTGAAATGTCCTATCAACGCCCCCGGAAACTCCTCATTCAGAGTTTTTGCTATATAAACAAGAGCTCTGTCTCCGCCCTCTATACCGCAGTTTCTGTTGTAAGCTCTGAAATTAGTGACGTTAAAAAAGCATGGACAAAATGCCGTGAAATCTCCGCCCTCCGACTTTTCCCTGGCCTCCTTCAATGCAGACTGATAGAACTCCTTCTTTCCCGGGAGCCCCATCATATCAGTTGTTGCTGACTGCAATACGCTGTCATCACGTTCAACAATACCAGCCATAAATCCTCCAAAACTTCCAGAGAAAATCCTGCCGTTTCCCGTCTGCCGCACCATTGCGGCATCTCATTTCCGGCCATGCTTTTCATAATAATTATACTATATCCGATTGCCGGCAAAAAGTAAACGGTGTTAAACTCTTGTGGCAAACCCATCCTTTTTCCTGATGAACACGAAGAATACATCTCCGTAATTCTCTGTATGTATGAGTCTTCCGATATCAATGACCGGAATGACTGCCCCATCCTTTGCCGTGACACGGTACTCCACATAGTCCTCGGGATGTGTCGATCTGTCGCGGTTCCTGTCTATCTGCTCCCAGATCGAGCTTTCCACCCGGTCTATGTCATCCGGGTGGACGAAGGAACGGAAATTGTTCCCGACATGCGTGATGAAATCATCGAAGCTGCTGCAGCCCATCATCCTGATCAGATCATTGTTTGCAAAGAGTATCTCCTCTGAGCCGCTTGCGCAGTAGATGAGAAAGGCTCCAGGTATCCCTTCGGCAAGCGACCTGAATGAAAATCCGAGCTGCGTGCGTCTTACATCTGACATTTCCGGCTCGAAGCAGACGCACTTGTTCTTGCCCGTCATCTTCGCTGAATAGAGAGCCTGATAGGCATAGTTTATCAGCTTGTTCATATTGTCCGCCTGCGACGGATAGTGGGCATAGCCCGCCGAGATGGTATAAGTGTATCTGCGTTTCTCCAGTTCAAATGACTGATCCCTCGCCGTCGCCTGCACGATCAGCTCCCTGATCTTATCGGGCGTCCTGCCTTTTATAATGACACAGAACTCATCTCCGCCGGTCCGTCCCACTATCGAGTCATCCGGGAAGGAGCGCAGAAGATTCCCTGCGAGATTCTTCAGTGCACAGTCACCCACATAGTGTCCATAGAGATCGTTGATCTGTTTGAAATCATCGAGATCTATAAAGATCGCCGTCATCGGTTCATCAGGCTTATCCTTGATACCTGACTCAACCTTTTCTATGAAGCCTCTGCGGTTCAGAATCCCTGTCAGCTCATCTGTCGTCGCCTTCCTGATAAGCTCCCTGTGCTGGTTTCTGGTACGGATCAGAAGGTAGATAATGATCATCGCAAAGATCATATACAGCAGGCCTGTCAGAAGCACCATGGCAAGTCGTGGGGAGTTCCATCCGCCATTTTTCTCCACGCTTAATGTCCAGGTGCAGCCGCCCGCCTTGAATTTCGCTCTTACCGGATCGCTCAGAGTCTTCCCGGATCCAAGTGAGCATACCACCTGCTGACTCTCCGAAGAAAGGGGTGAGCTCGTGGTATCGAGACAGTAGTCATATCCGAATGATTCAAGCGCGTCAAGTGTCTTCTGGTAGATCGCCGGAGTCTTTATTATTACTATAGTAAAGCCCCAGAACTTCTCCTTCCCATCCTTTCCGATCAGATACACAGGGTTTCTTATGGCTATTCCCCTGCCTCCCTGTTTCAGATCGAACGGTCCCTGCATGGTAGTCTTTCTGGTTCTTTTGCCGTAGCTTATGATCTCTCCTCTTTCCCTGTCCTCACTAAGATTGATGAGACCTGCCCTGTTTCCGGCAATAGGGTAGATATACTTTACCACCGAATCGGGCGCGAGCTGGATGCTTGAGATATAGTCTCTCATTTCACGCGACGCAGCCTCATCGAATCGGTTCACCTTTCCATTCGCGGAAATGATCATTGTCTCCAGGGCATCTGTGATATACTCTCCCTTCTCGAGATCACCCTGCAGCTCCTCGGCATAGACCTTTGCGTTAAGCCTTGCCCTCTCCTTTTGCTGGGTGATATCTGCATGGTATGCCGTATATGCCTGCACGGCAACTATCAGAAGCATTATCGCAAAAGAAATAATTATGATACTCTTTTCCCTGAAGCTCAATCGGGTCTTATTGATTCTGTCATATGTCTTTTTCATGTCCTGTATACCATTCCTAAAGAATCTTTACTTATGCGCTTTTACTAATGTATTTCGCTATATTATATAATAAATAAGGCCTGTCTGCAATCAAAGCAGACAGGCCTTATTTATTATCAATATAACATTGCAAAGAAGCTGGCTCCGATCACCGTGATCAGTCCATTCACCACTATCGCAAGCGATGCCATGGCGCCCTCGATGTCTCCCATCTCCATCGCCTTCGACGTACCGATAGCGTGTGCTGCCGCACCGATCGCCAGTCCCTTTGCCACAGGATCAGTGATCCGAAACAGCCTGCAGATCGTGACCGCAAGCACATTTCCCAGGATACCCGTGATGATGATCACGGCTACCGAAATAGTAACGAGTCCTCCGAGTTCATCTGAGATTCCCATGCCGATCGCTGTCGTGATGGACTTCGGGAGAAGAGTCACATACTGCTTGTGTGAGAGCCCGAACAGAACAGACATGACAAGCACCGATCCCATCGAGGTGATAGAACCGGATATCAGTCCTACCGCTATCCCGACCCAGTTGCGCCTCAGCCTGTCGATATGAAGATACAGCGGAACGGCAAGGCTCACTGTCGCCGGCGTCAGCAGATACGACAGATACTTGGCGCTGCTGTTATAGTCCCTGTAGCCTATATGAAAGACCGAAAGAATCACCATCACAAAGATGATCGATATCAGAAGCGGGTTAAAGATCCCGATGCCTGTCTTATTGCGGATGAGCACTCCGAGTCCGTATCCTATTATACTTATCACTACTCCGAACGTTGCCGAGAGAGCGACGATGTCACTTACATTTCCCATGATCCTTATCCTTGTTATTAAGCTTCCTGTCTATATGATCTCTTTTCCAGCGGCGTCCCCTGATCAGCTGTATCCTGATCTTTAACCTGATACGTCTGTCGAGCGGAATCATACTGCGCTCCGCGCGGTTTTCCGCTGCCTCCGAACTGATGACAGCGTCTGTCTTTGACGTGAGACGCTTCCGAAGCCTCATAACTGCCTGAGTCACCGATCCTGTCACTCCCATCACAAGAATCGTGGATACTACGGTTATCACGAGGAGAGGAACCACCACATGCCTTATCGTTCCCCAGGTCACGATCAGTCCGACCGCCGCCGGTATGAACATCATCGGCATGATCTCTATCAGAAATTCCGCTGTGTCTCTGACATCCTCTATTTGAAAAATATGCGTACAGAGGAGCAGCAGCATGATGATAAGCCCGTATATAGACCCTGGGACAGGCAGCGGGATAAACTGATGCAGGAATTCTCCCACGCAGGTCACCGCCAGAATGATCCCGAACTGCTTCATGTATTTCAAGGAAATGTACCTCCTGTATAAATCGTTTCTTTGTATGATAAAGCTGAAACCAGCCTACCATTTTAGCACTTTTATACTGCTGTGTCCACCGGTTTCTGCTGTGAAGTAAGCTTCACCAGGTAGGTACCTATGATATCCTCGGGATGATCTGTCTTATTCTCTGCCTACACCGTCAGATTGCCTCTGCGCCTGTAAAAGTAAAACCATTCTTTTCCAATTCGTCAAGAATCGTCTCAAGAGGTATGCTATGCCTCCTGGCAGCGTCCGGAATCGTTACAAGAGTTCCCATAATCTTCCTGTGTTCAGGATCCGCGAGAGGGGTAAATCCCAGTCCCACAAGTACATCAACCACCTCAGGATACGCGTCACAGATTGATGCGACATTTTCTCTTAAATCTATTACCTTTGCCATCTTGAATATTCCTCCTGTCATCTTGCTATATGTTTGTTACTGCCCCAAGTATAGTACGATATGCCGGAAAATTCCGTTGTAAATACAACAAGGAGGAAGATGTCCATGTCAAAAACCGGAGCCTGTGAGCAGGCGATCAGAATGTACATGGATGCCATGACAGAAGCGATGGATAATGTAAAAAACATGCGTTTTTATGACAGTTAAATTATAGCACAAATAAAAGTCGGTTGTCTATACAACATACAATAAAAAATCATTCTGTTAATATAGATAAAAAGTACTGTATTTTTATGAGAGAAGGTGTGCAGATGGGGTATATTTTAAAAGAGGAAGCTTTTAGCGAGCTGATAGGCAGACTCCTCGATTCCTACCGGATATTTGCGCCGGTCAGAAAGAAGGGTGCGGGAAGGTTTCCCGATGTCGATGCGGTGATCTATGACTTTGTTAAAAGCGGAGATGAGATCGAGCTTTCGGCCAAGTCAGATTATGCGCCGAAGGAGTTTCTTACGCCGCTTTCTGAGACGCTTTTTTACTTCACTGAGGAAGAGGTGAAGGAAGCAGATCTCGACACGAAGCCGGTCCTCGTCTTTGCGAGAAGCTGTGATATCCATTCACTGAAGAGACTCGACCAGATCTATCTGAATAACGGCAGGGAGAAGGATCCTTTCTATCAGAGGAGAAGAGATCTGATCAGCTGCGTTCTGATCGGATGCAGTCATTCCTACGACAACTGTTTCTGTGTTTCAATGGATTCCAACAGATGCGAAGACGGATACGTTTTTTCAGTGGATGCTTATGGGGACGAGATCCGCTCGGATGTCCGGGATCGGAGCTTCGATGAATTTTTCAAAGGGCTGAACGGAGCGGTGAAGGCTGATGTTATGCCGCGGTTCGTTACTGAGAACGAGGTGAAGGTCGACATCCCTGATAAGATTCCGATGTCAGTCATTAAGAGTGATTTCTGGGATGAGTATACGACCCGCTGCATAGGCTGTGGCAGATGTAACTTTGTCTGTCCTACCTGCACCTGCTTCTCGATGCAGGATGCGTATTATACGGATAACGGCAGGGCAGGTGAGAGACGCCGGGTGGCAGCTTCGTGCATGGTGGACGGATACACCGATGTGGCCGGAGGCGGCTCTTACCGCAAAAAGAACGGTGAGAGGATGAGATTTAAAGTGCTGCACAAAATCTCTGACTTCAAGAAGAGATTCGGATATCAGATGTGCGTAGGCTGCGGAAGATGTGACGACGTCTGCCCGGAGTATATTTCTTTTACGAACATAATTAAAAAGACAGGCGAAGCCTGCAGGGAGGCGGAGTCATGAACGGAAATAATCCATATCTTCCTTTTTCATCGACCATTCTCGATGTGATAAAGCATACGGCAAAGGAATACACATTCAGGATGGCTTATACCGGTGAAGTAAGGCCTGGACAGTTCTTTGAGGTATCGATGCCGAAGTACGGCGAGGCACCTATCTCGGTAAGCGGAATAGGGGACGGCTTCGTGGACCTTACCATCAGAAAGGTGGGAAGGGTGACAAACGAGGTCTTTGAAAAATATAAGGGACAGAGCCTTTTTTTGCGCGGACCTTATGGCAACGGATTCGACGTGGATCTCTACAGGGATTGCGAGGTTGTAGTCGTGGCAGGAGGTACAGGAGTCTCTCCTGTCAGGGGAGTGATCTCCGCGTTAAGCGCCATGCCTGATGCCAGGGATAAGTATGTGATAGCGGGGTTCAAATCTCCTGAAGACATGCTTTTTAAGGATGATCTCGCTGAATGGGACAAAAAGTTAAACCTCTGCCTCACTGTCGACGGAGCACCGGAAGGATACACGGGAAAAGTCGGACTCGTAACGAAGTACATAGAAGGGCTTCCGCTCAGGGATCCTTCGGCTGCGAAGGCAGTCGTGGTAGGACCGCCTCCAATGATGAAGTTTACCATCATAGAGCTTCAGAAAAAGGGATTTGCGGACAGCAACATCACAGTTTCCCACGAGAGAAAGATGTGCTGCGGCCTTGGCAAGTGCGGACACTGCAGGGTAAACGACACCTATATCTGCCTGGATGGGCCGGTATTTAACTATGCCGAAGCCAGGAATTTTGTGGACTAAGGAGGAATAAGAGATGGGCAATCTGGATGTGAATGTACCAAAACTTAAGAAAAATGCTTTTCGTTACTCCAAGGTCCGCGGTGAGACAGCATCGAGGATCAGGATACCGGGAGGCGTCATTGACGCAGCGTCTCTGGCGAAGGTGGTTGAGATCGCGGAAAAATACGGTACCGGAGTGATCGACATCACCAACAGGCAGGGTATCGAGATACCGGGGATAAGCCTTAACGATGTGGACAAGGTAAACGAAGAGGTCCAGCAGATCATCGATTCGCTTAGGATCAACCAGCCTGAAAAGGGCAAGGGTTATCCGGCTTCTGGCACCAGGAATGTGATAGCCTGCCCGGGAGCACGTCTGTGCCCGTTCGGATGTTATGATACTACAGCGTTCGCGCAGAAGATGGAGGATGTGATCTATCCGAATGACCGTCATGTGAAGGTAGCCTTCACAGGATGCTCGAATGACTGCGCGAAGGTAAGGCTTGCTGACTTCGGCGTCATAGGAATGACGGAACCGCAGTATGACAAGGACCGCTGTGTAGCCTGCGGCGCTTGTGTGAATTACTGCAAGAGGCGGTCTGTGGGCGCTTTAAAGCTTGTTAACGGCAAGGTAGTAAGAGACGCAGACAAGTGCATAGGCTGCGGAGTCTGTGTGACCTACTGCCCGACAAGAGCATGGACCAGGAGCCGCGAGCACTACTTCAGGCTGGTTCTTCTCGGACGCACGGGCAAGAAAAATCCTCGTCTGGCCGAGGACTTCATCAAGTGGGCCGATGAGGAGAGCATCCTGAAAATGGTTAAAAATACCTATGCTTATATCGAGGAGTACATAGATCCCGACGCAGTGGAGCACAAGGAGCATATCGGCTATATAGTGGACCGCACCGGATTTGATGAATTCAAAAAGTGGCTTTTTGAAGGAGTCGAGCTGGGACCGAAGGCCGAGGTAAATGACAGGGTGTACTGGGGAGGAAAACATTACGACAGATACGGCGGATAAAGACCGCCTCAGGAGCTGTAAGAAATGATATATTTCCTCACAGCTCCTTTTTATTGTATAAGTTTTACCAGCTCGCCCTCAGGCATTGGCTTATAGAAGAGATAGCCCTGGATCAGGTCGCAGTCGTTTTCCCTCAGGAAATCGTACTGCCGCTCAGTC
>ONIH01000048.1 GCA_900317825.1 uncultured Lachnospiraceae bacterium
CTCGAGTGGGACAAGTACGAAGATCTCGATTTTACGAATTCTGTAGCGATAATGGATGAGGCACTTCAGACTGGACAGGAACTTGGCATGCACCCGTACTACCTGTACCGCCAGAAAAATATGGCCGGAGCCCTGGAAAATGTCGGCATGGCGAAGCCAGGAAAAGACGGCATTTACAATGTCATGATAATGGAAGAGCGTGAAGACATAGTGGCGCTCGGAGCCGGAGCTGCTTCGAAGAAGGTCAGACCTGACGGAGCCGGCGGGATCCGAATCACACGTTGTGAGAATGTCAAGGACATCCGGAACTACATCGAGCGTGTCGACGAGATGATCGAGAGAAAAAATCAGCTTTTTTCTGATGTATGATTATGATATAATTGAAGGCTGAAAGGAATTTTTCAATGACGGAAAAGCAGGCTATACTGAGGGATCTGAAGGTTATCGCGATCCTCGACAAAAAAATAGATTATTCCGACCATGAGAATATCGGAGCGGTTCTAAAACTGAACCCCAAGTCGCTTTTTTCGACGGAGTACGGGAAGCGGTACCTGGACCGCATAAAGCAGATGTATGACGGCGACGATTACGAGCACACCTGTGTCCTCTGCGGTACGCCGGTCGAGGGTGAGAACCCGGTCTGCAAGAACTGTTATGCCATGATCACTCTCGGGAATGCTTATGTGCCGGAAAAACCGCAGCCGGTAGTGACGGAGAAAGCATCGACCGAGAAGCCTGAACCAGAGCCGGAGGTTTCAGAGGAGGAGCCATCGCCGGTAGAAGCTGAGCCTGAGTCATCACCAGAGGAGACTGAACCTGAAAAGACAGAGGAGCCTGAAATTCAGGAGGAACAGCCAGCAGGAGAGGAAGAGCATCTGACAGATGATGAGCTTGCCGAGTTTGGGCCTGAAGAGCTTATCGAAAAGGCTGAGGAGGAAGAGGCTTCAGAGACTCCGGAGGATGAAGAAAAGGAAGAGGACGAGGAGAAAGTACAGGAGCAGAAAGAAAAGTTCTATGGTCCTGATCCGATGACCAAAAAGGGCCGTGACCTGGATCTGGCCAGAGCACTGATCCTGCTTTTTACGGTCGCCTGCTTTTCGATAGCAGTGGTCTGCGGGCTGATCCTTATCATCCGTGACCTTCGCATGAGAAATCAGGATTCTCAAGTCAGGGAGGAAGTGGTGCTGGATTCTGACCTGCGCGACCACTACAGCATCATTCAGACAGATACGGGGCGTAGAATAACGGTAGAGGATGAATCATAATGGTTATCACGATCACATCACCAGGATACAAATACACGAGCGTGCTGACAAAGACAGCGTCGGATACTACGAAGACGAGGGCTTCGGAGCTGGCTGACAAGGGACCGGGTCTCCAGCAGTTCCAGCATATTCTTGCTGAAAAAATGGCCGAAAATACGGCTGCTTCGAATACAGCGGCGGGGAATTCTACGGCGCAAACGGTTGGCACGGCTGCGTCGGGAAGTAGGACAGCGCAAACGGTTGGAACGACGTCTGACGCTTCATCTGCTTCGGTCGACACAGGCCTCGGCTTTAAAGTGCCGTCTTCACTCGAGGACATTTTTAAAAGAGCGGCAGATAAGTACGGCGTCGATGCCAAGCTCTTAGAGACCATCGGCTACATCGAGAGCGGCTTCCGCAACACTTCTACTTCATCGGTCGGAGCGCAGGGCATCATGCAGCTGATGCCGGCAACCGCAAAGTCATACGGAGTCACAGACCCTACCGACCCGGAGCAGAACATCATGGGCGGCGCTCATGTCCTCGCCGACAAACTCAAAGAATTCAATGGAAACGTAGACCTCGCCTGTGCCGCCTACAACTGTGGCAGCGGAGCCATCCATCGTGCCGGCAAGGCCCTGACTGCCGCCGGAAAACGCTACGTGGCAAAGGTCCACAGGTATTATAACTGAGCTATAAAAAACCAGCCGTACAGTGATGTACGACTGGTTTTCGTTAGTACAGGAGATGGGGCTCGAACCCACACATGGTTTCCCATAACAGATTTTGAGTCTGTCGCGTCTGCCATTCCGCCACTCCTGCGTATATCCCGCAGATCAGAGTCTGCGGGTCTTTTTTATTCCCATTCTTTCTGAAGCTTTTCCCAGATCGGGAAGCAGTCGAAGGTAGCGAAGTAGTCCTTCGGTTCTTCGGCACGTCTTATCATATCAAAAGTGCCATCCGGGTGGAGCAGGATCTCTGAACTCCAGAGACGGCCGTTGTAGTTATATCCCATCGAAAAGCCGTGAGCACCGGCATCGTGGATAAAGAGCAGATCTCCGCGCTCTATCTCAGGGAGCTTCCGGTCAACGGCGAATTTGTCGTTATTCTCACATAGGGAACCGGTCACATCATAGGTGTGGTCACACGGAGCGTCTTCTTTACCCATGACGGTGATGTGATGGTAGGCGCCGTACATAGCCGGGCGCATCAGGTTCGCAGCACAGGCATCTACACCGATGTAGTCCTTGTAAGTCTTCTTCTCGTGAAGAACCCTTGTAACAAGAGCTCCGTAAGGTCCCATCATGAAGCGTCCCATCTCAGTGTAGAGAGCCACATCTCCAAGGCCTGCCGGAACCAGAATCTCATCGTAGACTTTGTGTACTTTTTCACCGATGATCGTGATGTCATTCGGAGTCTCATCCGGTTTGTATGCAATGCCGACACCGCCTGAAAGATTTATGAATTCAAGCGAGATGCCGATTTTTTCTTTGATCTCAACAGCGAGCTCGAACAGGGTCCTGCTGAGCTCCGGGTAGTAGTCGTTTGTAACTGTGTTGCTCACGAGGAAAGCGTGAAGCCCGAAGTGCTTTACACCAAGGTCGCGCAGGCGCTTATAAGCCTCGAGCAGCTGGTCATGGGTCATGCCGTACTTGGCGTCGCCAGGGTTATCCATGATGCCGTTCGAAAGCGTGTATACACCGCCTGGATTATACCGGCAGCACATGGTCTCTGGCAGCTTGCCGCCAAGAGCACGGAGGCAGGCATCGATGTGAGTGATGTCGTCAAGATTTATGATGGCACCGAGGTCAGCAGCTTTCCTGAACTCTTCGTCTGGAGTGTCGTTTGATGAGAACATGATCTCATGTCCTTTGAGCCCGACAGCATCCGATAGCATCAGCTCTGTCAGTGAAGAGCAGTCAGCCCCGCAGCCATACTCATGGAGAATATCCATAAGGAACGGGTTCGGTGTCGCCTTAACTGCAAAATACTCTCTGTAGCCCTTGTTCCAGGCGAAAGCGTCCTTTACTTTCTGTGCGTTCTCACGGATTCCCTTCTCATCGTAGATGTGAAAAGGAGTCGGGTACTTCGCTGCAATCTCCTCCAGTTTCTCCTTTGTGGTAAATGGTGTCTTCTTCATTCGTTTTCCTTTTTTTGAAAAAATGAGCGGAACAATCAAAAAAGACAGGTGCTCATTCGCGCCTTCGCGCTATAAATGAAAAGAGCCGTTGTGGGCTGTGCAAGCAAGCTTGCAGCCACAACGGCTCTTTCCATTTGCACCGCTCAATTAATACGCGTAAAGCTAGCGACCGGAATCGAACCGGTGACCTCCTCACTACCAATGAGGTGCGCTACCTACTGTGCCACGCCAGCTTACCTCGGCTCTCAAATCGCCGACTTGATTAGTTTACTATAACGCTACGCCTGTGTCAAGCATTTTTTTGAGAAAAATCGATAATACCTGAGACTAATATGTAACTTACTGTTGACTTTCTGCATCATTATTTTTTTATTTCAGAAGGTCTATTTAAGAATTTTTCAAGTAGTTTTTCCAGCTCCGGGTAATAGGATTCTCTGACTCTGTCAATGATAGTCTCAGCCACATCTATATCGTATTCGTGAGATGTATCATTCCTGTCTGCAAGCATGGAAAGCCAGATATCCTGATCCATTATAATGCCTGCCTGATAGGCACTTTTGATAATTGTCCTCGGTGAACCGGTGGCTCCAGCAGGAAAGCCCTCTTCAGTCAGATACTCCTTCATGGTCTTCCAACTAAGCTCAAAACATAGCTGAAACAGACCTACAAGACCTGTAAGATCAACTACATCATAAGGTGGTTCATATTTATATACCTCTTTTAAATTTTTGACTGACTTTTGAAAATTATCAAGCTTTTTCATAGATGACCTTTCCGTCTTTTTGAATATTATTCCTGAGTTCAGGAGATAAATGCCTCTCCATCATGACTATATCATATTTCAATAGAGTCCATGTGTATTCGTCAACATCAAGAGAAAACATCATCTCATTGCCGCCACTGATTGCCAGATCGATATCACTTGTCCTGTGATAATCGCCTCTTGCCCTAGAACCGTACAGTGTCACTTTATCCAGGTCATATTTTCTGGCAAGATCTGTTATCTCATTCAATGCTCTCTCGGAAATACCGGTTTTCTCTGACATTTCTTTCATATCGGCCATAAAACACCCTGTCCTTGAACCTGATCATACTGGTAAAACATACCAATGAAATCAAATGATTTCAACCTCATAATAGCATAATCTTTGGGGTTTGTCATTAAACTGGTACCCAGATGATGGAGTCCAACATGACAGTTGGAACCCGTCATCCGGGTTCTTTTTTTGTGTTTATTATACTTTCGAACAGGAGAAAATTCAATGCTCTATCAGACCCAAAAACTTAAAGACAATCCCTGTGTGTACTTCGTTGATTATTCGCAGCTGGAGCTTACTGTCGACTTCAGGATAAGACTTTTCGAGGAGTGGAAGGCTAACGGACAGGATGCCGGATCGATAGCCGGTATGCTCTCGGAGAACGGATTTGACGATGATACTGTCGGGGCAAAGTACCCGCAGATCCTTTCAAAGAACTTTGAAAGCAACGGATTTCCGGTCGCTGACCGGTTTCAGCGGTCAGCGGACGGCTATGAGGAGAAAAATCCTCTCATCCTGTCCGGAGCCTTTGAGTACTCGTCCAATGGAAACGGCAACGGGATCACTCTGTCGGCGGAGATGCGCCACAGGCTGTTGGAAGGATACCCGGCTCATACGGCAGAGGAGATCCTCATGGATGCAGGTCTTGATCTGACAGATGTCGGAAAAATACGCATGGGGCGCATAGAAAAGGAAGCGAGACAGAGGGAACAGGAAAAGCTGAAAGAGAGCATGATGGTCATGCCAGTGGATACATCTGGCATGGATGAGAATGAGCTGCGCCTGAAAAAAGTGCGGGATAACCCATATGTGTTCAGAGCTGAATTCAGGGGCTCAAATATAAAACCTGAGATGACACAGCGGTTTTATGAAGAGGCGTATCTGTTGCTGCCACTAGGCATTGACCGGATAATGAAGATATACGGCATAGATCCGGACTTCATCAGCAGGACTACCTTAAATGCGATAAGCTCAAAGATACTCGGCTATGATCCGGCCCGTGCTGTTCCAGGAAGGAAACCGGGGCCTTCACCACAGGTCCTTAAGACAGGCTTTGCAAGGGCGGATGCCATGCACAGACTGATAGAGATACAGTTTGTGGAGTTAGGTAAGCCGTTCAACGGCCTTAAGATAAACCAGAAACGCAGGATATGCAGATGGATAGACTCTCTTCCCCGTGATCCGCAGGGGTATTACACAAAAGAAAAGATCCTTGATCTTATGAGGATAAAGCGCAGCACTTACTATGAGATCCTTGAGAATGAGAACTACGGGATGTCGGAACAGCGCCTTGCCGATCAGGACGAGCTGGATTTTGAGGTCATACAGAGAGTGATCGAGTACAAAGGATTTGAGAAGGGCATACGGCAGATATACATGCTGATGCCGCGCATCACATACAGCCACATGAGCATGAACAGGATAAGGCGCATAATGAGAAGATATGGACTGCGTACCACGATAAGGAGACCTCATGGGCACAGGAAGGGAGCCCGCGAGATGGTGAGGAAGAATAAAAAGGCAAATCTCCTTCTCCAGAAGTTCCGCCTTCACAGACCTAACGAGGTGCGGCTCACTGATGTCACATACCTTGATTACGGTAACGGGCAGAGAGCCTATGGCTCATGCTCTGTTGATCCTGTGAGCGGTATGCTGATAGCATTTGTAGTGAGCGAAAAGAACGACCTTCAGATGGCACTTGACACTCTTGATGAGATGGACAGGCATCCGGCAGTAAAGGGCGCCATACTGCACTCGGACTATGCCGAAGAAAAAACTATGCCGAAGTTCATGATAAGCCCTTTACACTAAAGTGTTTATTCGATTTTTTCGGCATAGTATTCTGTACAATTGAAG
>ONIH01000042.1 GCA_900317825.1 uncultured Lachnospiraceae bacterium
CTTATGAAAGAGAAATTAAAGGATTCGAGGATCTCCGAATTCGTGATAGCCATTCTGGCTGTTGCGCTCGGAGTCCTCTGCATAGCGAACCCTGGCGGAGTATCTGCCATCGTTGGCAAAGTGATCGGCATCGTCATCGTGATAGTAGGTGCTGTTATGATCATCAGCCGCATAAAGGACGAGAGCTACAGGCTCCCGGCGATAATCCTGGGAGCTGTGCTCATAGCGATAGGACTGTTTATTTTTTCAAGACCGAACGATGTGCTGAAGCTGATCTTCGTAGTGTTCGGAGTACTGATGATAGCAGACGGAGTTTCCGGCATCAACGTATCGTTCGCGATGAGGACCATCGGGACGCCGAACTGGTGGATCTCGATGCTTTTAGCACTGATCAGTTTCGCCTTCGGAGTCTTATGCATCCTCGGAGCACTGGATCTGCTGAAGCTTCAGTTCATCATCATAGGCATCATGCTTATCTACGACGGTATTTCATCACTCTATTCGCTTATCAGGGTACATAGGGCCGAGCGGGGAGTCGTGGATTCACACATCGTCGATGAAAAGGACATTTAAGCATTGAGGACAATGGATTTTAAAATGGAGAGGACCGGTCTTCTGAAAGTCGGAGACCGGCTTCCCGTTACGGAATCGAAGCTCCCGAATTCCTATTATTACACACTTGGCAGGGCATACGCCATGTCAGCAAACTACACTACTCTGCAGAGGCTGAAGTCACGCGAGGGCGTCGTGACTGATGTCAGGGAAACGCCGAAAGGCTATTATGTGACTGTGGAGTTCGATGAGGACCCGGTATAGTTTATAGATGAGATATGTTCCAGTTAAAAAATTAGAGCCTGACATGGTACTAGGTCAGGAGATATACGATTCAGAAGGCAGGCTTCTGATGACAAAGCACACTGTACTTACCGATGAGAACATCAGTTTTATCATCTTTACCGGGGTACCAGGCATCTACATAGATGAAGATTTTTCTGAGGACGCGAAGGCGGAGGAGGTCATCAGCTCTGAGGTCAGACGGTCAGCTCTGCGCATTATCCACGATGTCTTCGTAAAGGCTCAGGAGCATGAGTCCGGGGCAGAAAAGGACCTGTCGCGGATAGTCGACCGGATCACGAGAGAAGTGATCGCGAGCGAAGACGTGATGCAGAATCTGATCTCTATCAGGACTTATGACGGATACACCTATTTTCATTCGGTGAATGTAGCTGTCCTTGGCGGAGTCCTCGGGGCGAAGCTCGGACTGAACGAAGAGGAGCTCCACGACCTGATCACGGCAGGGTTCCTTCACGACGTCGGAAAAGTATTCATCAGTGTAGACATCATCAACGCTCCGAGGAAGCTGACTCCCGATGAGCGTGCCAAAATGATGGATCACCCGAGAATGGGCTATGATTTTTTGCGGGAGAATTACCATTTCAATGAAAATATACTGCAGGGCGTTTACCAGCACCATGAGTGGTACAACGGAGGCGGCTATCCGCGAAGGCTCGAGGGACGGGACATCAGCTTCCTTGCGAGGATCCTGAAGGTCGCCGACGTCTATGACGCTATGACTGGAAAGCGCAGTTACCACGATCCTTACCTGCCGAGTGACGTGCTCGAGTACATCATGGGCCGAAACGCGATGGAGTTTGACCCGATAGTCGTGCAGTTGATGAGCCAGGAGCTCTGTGTTTACCCTGTAGGCTGCGAGGTCGAGCTCTCCAACGGCCAGCGAGCCATCGTCCTCGCCAACCGCCGTGGCTCCATCATGCGTCCCCGCATCAAGCTTCGCGACTCTGGCGAAGTGATAGACCTCACCGAAGACAGAAAGGCGTGGAACCTGACTATTACCAAGTTACTGATATAAAGATGCTGTTCGTTATAGGTGCGGGGCGGCAGGCAGGCGCAGGCGAATAGCGGTTTTCTGTTGAGCCTGCGCCTGTCGCCGCCCCGCTGTCCAAAGGAACAGCATTTTTCACAGGAGATTTTATGACAAATCAGGGAGCAAGCGAGATCGACCTGCTTCTGGCTGAGAGCTTCAAAGAGCTCGCCACAAAGCGGCCAATAGAAAAAATAACCATAAGGGAGATAACAGATAAAGCCGGCGTCATCCGGCCTACATTTTATAATCATTTCCAGGACAAGTACGAACTGCTTGAATGGATAGTAAAGCGCGAGCTGATCGCACAGACGGAGCCGCTTCTCGACAACGGAATGCTGAAGGAGGCTCTTATTGTGTCGCTTACGACCATGGAGAAGGAGAAGGCATTTTACACGAAAGCCGTGTATTTAGAGGGCCAGAACTCCTTTGCCGACACCCTGAAGAAGGCGATAGCAGACCTGGCGCTTTCACGCCTCAACCGTAAGCGCATCGAAGAGCTCCTCCCGAAAAAATGGCTTACAGCCGAGATAGTAGCTGACTACTTCAGCGAAGCGCTCTGCTATGCCATCATTGAGTGGGTCAAGGACGACATGCGCGTGCCAATGAACGAGCTCGTAGACATATTTATCTATGTGGCGACACATTCTCTGCTCGACATCATCGGGAATCTCTATAAATAAACACATACTAAAAAGTGTATAAACGGATTTTACACGAAAATTATTTTGAATATTTAAGAACAGAGCGATTTAAATTATAGTATACAAGTCAGAAAATATCTCTTACAGAAGTTCCGGAGGACTTTATGAACTGGTTGGGAAACTTGCTGATCATAGTCGGGATCAGCTTTGATGTATATGCGGCAATGGAAGTCAGAGGCGCCATGCTCGCAAAGATTAAACCACAGATACTGATACTTACGAGCCTGCTTTTTACGCTGATACAGTCCATGTTTTTCTTTGGCGGGTATTTTATCACGCATGAGATGGTCTACCACAACGAGGTGAAGCATGCGGACCAGCTGGGCTGCGAGATGGCATCGATCATCTATTTTATCCTGGCGGCGCGCCTTATCCACAAGGCGATAAGGCACGAGGAGATCGAGGAAAAGCGCGAGGAGATGAGCATAAAGACCTATGCGAAGATCATCATCGCTGGAGCTTTTTACACGCTGCTCGCCGGGCTTGCCTGCGGGCTGATCCGTTCAAACCAGAATCTTCCGATGTACTTCTGGATGATGTTCGGATTTATCCTGTGTACGACGATCGCCGTGGTATTAGCCGGAGTCTATACCGGGTACAGATACGGCTGCGGTTCGAGACCGAAGTTTTACATTGTCGGTGCTGCGCTTCTGATAATCGGCGGCATATGGAGTCTGGTGGTGGCACTTTCATGAAAAAAAGAACAGAAGAGATCTTAAAGAGATTAGACGAGGCTTATGGAACCGAGCTGCCCCTGTTTCTGCATTATCAGGAACCGTGGCAGCTCCTTTTTGCAACTATCCTGTCGGCACAGTGCACTGACGCGCGAGTGAACGAGGTCACAGCCTACCTGTTTAAAAAATATCCGACACTTAAGGCTTTTGCGGATGCTGACCTGGCTGAGCTCGAAGAGGACGTGAAGCCTACAGGATTTTTCCATAACAAAGCGAAAAATATAAAGGCGTCGGCCAAGCGCCTTATCGACGTATACGGCGGGGAGGTTCCGAGAGACTTAGATGACTTGCTGACGCTTCCGGGTGTCGGCAGAAAGACTGCGAACCTGATCCGGGGGCATATATTTCACGACCCGGCGATCGTAGTCGATACGCATGTGGGAAGGCTTTCACGCAGGCTCGGGTTTACGACTGAAAAAGACCCGAAAAAGGTCGAATTAGACCTGATGAAAGAGCTGCCGAAGGATCACTGGATCATCATAAATACACAGCTAATAACTCTCGGCCGCACGGTCTGCAAGTCGCAGTCGCCGAAGTGCCAGGAGTGCTTCCTCAGTGACCTGTGCACCAGCCACGGGGATATAAAGTAGTTCTGGCAGGTCGGACGGAGGTTCGGCTGCCGTCCGCCACACACGCGGAATTCAAAGAGCCGAACCGCCTGTTACTGCATTTCCCCCAGTTCTTTGAGCACTGAGTCCTTCATCAGGAAGTCCATGGACTTGACGTGTTTTATCAGGGATTTGAGCTTGTCGGGCTCGCCGAGCTCGCGGTAGCACTCGCCGAGGAGAGTATAGTTAGTGGAGATGTCAGACCCGATGTCGGAGCCGTATTCTAAGACAGTTGCGGCGCCTTCGGGATTTTTCTCTTCGAGAAAGCACTTGGCGAGGTCGGTGAGAAGGACTTCGACACGCGAAAAACGGTCGGCGATCTCCTGCATTTCTTTTAGGTTCCCCGGACCATATTCGAGCTTTAAGTCGGTGTTTGACTTGCCGTTTAAGTTCAGGAGGCGGGTGTGGTTTAACTGCTCGAGCTCATCGACGATCAGAGGGAAGTCCTCATTATCCGTATTTTCTAAAAAATTTAATGGAAATTTTTCCAATGGAATGGTAATATAGGATAGATTAGTTATGTCGCGGTTTTCGGCGAGGTCAGCCTCGCGCTCGCGTTCATAATAGTTATCCCAGGTGGCGTCGCTTTTTTTTCTCGAATGGCGGATCCTGACGGTGAGCCAGATGATGAAAGCGATGAAGAGTATGGTAAGTATCGGCATAATTTTTCTTTCTAAAAAGGAGGATCGATGCACAAAAATAATAAACACACGAGGATACTGGCGGGCATTATAGCGGCCGTCCTCGCAGGAACTATGGTCATCACGCTCGTGGCGATGATGATACCACAGATATGATACCACTTTTGAGGTGATTTTACATGAAAAAGTTATTAGCCGGGGGGTTAATAGCGGGAACTGTTTTTGCATTATCACTTTTGGGTGCGGGGGATGCGAAGGCGCAGAGCCGGATAGCATCGAATGTAGAGATCGGGAATGTCGACGTCTCGGGGATGACGTCGTTAGAGGCTCGTAACGCGATAGCCTCATATGCGAGCGAGATGGGACAGAAGCAGGTGACTCTGAAGACGGAGGACGCTTCTATAAAAGTAAGTGCCGCAGATCTTGGTTTCTCGGCTGATTCTGGTGACTCGGTCGAGAGCGCCGTAAAGTACGGTCGCAAAGGGAACCTGATCGAGAGATACCAGTCGATCAGAGCCATCGACGCCGGCAAGAAAAAATGTCTGTCGCTTGCGACTACAGCAGACGAAGAGAAGATACGGGATTTTTTAAAGAAAAATGAGAGCAGGCTCGTAAAGGAGCCGGTGGACGGGACTCTGAAGCGTGAGAACGGAGAGTTTACCTATGTGGCCGGGACAGACGGACACTCGCTCGACATCGATAAGTCGGTTGTTGAAGTGATGAATTATGTCGCTGATGGCGGATTTGACAGCGGAGATACCGTTGATCTGGTGACGAAGACAAAGAAGCCGCGCGGAACAGAGGAAGAGCTGTCGCAGGTGAAGGACGTGCTCGGAAAGTTCTCGACTGATTACTCGGCGTCTTCTGCTGCGAGAGCGCAGAATGTCCAGAACGGCGCGTCAAAAATAAACGGAACTCTTCTGTATCCTGGAGATAAGTTCTCTGTGGCGAAGGCTTTAAATCCTATGACGAAGGAGAACGGCTATGCTCCGGCGCCTTCTTATGAGAACGGTACGACTGTCGAGACTTACGGCGGAGGCATCTGCCAGGTGTCTACTACACTTTATAACGCTGTGATCAGGTCGGAGCTCAAAGTCCTGACCAGATCTGCGCACTCGATGATGGTGCACTATGTACAGCCGTCTGAGGATGCGGCGATCGCCGGTTTTTCAAAGGATTTCCAGTTCCAGAATAACACCGACTATCCGGTCTACATCGACGGACACGCTGAAGGCGGCGTGATCACTTTTACAGTGTATGGCAAGGAGACCAGGGATCCTGACAGGACTGTCGAGTTCGAGAGCGAGACGACTGATACGATAAAGTCGAAGACGAAGCTGGTGGCTGACTCTTCACTTCCGGTCGGCACGATCACAAAGACAGATGGGAGCGTACACGACGGTCTCAAGGCCCGCTTATGGAAGATAGTAAAAGTAAACGGCAAGGAAGAGAGCCGTACTGTATTTAATAATTCAAGCTATGCAGCAGGCGATGCTGTCTACTCGGTAGGTACGAAGTCAGATTCTGCTGAGGCTACGGCTGCCATGCAGACCGCTATCGCAAGCCAGGACTTAGGCAAGGCCCAGGCTGCCGCTGCGAAGTGGAGAAATGCCAGGTCTGACACTTCAGAGGAAGACGAGAAGAAGCAGTCAGAAGATACGAACGAAAAGAAAGACGAAAAGAATGGGTCTTCAAAAGACGATAAATCTAAAGCCGGGAAAGATTCCGGAAAGAATTCTGAAAAGGTCAGTGATAAGACCTCTGACAGTAAAAAGAAGTGAGGTTATCATAGGAAGCGGTGTCGGTGAAGACTGCGGAGCCGTGCAGACTGAGACGGGCCAGGTGCTCGTGATGTCTACGGACCCGATCACCGGGACTGCGATCGATATAGGCCATCTGGCTGTGGATATCACGGCAAATGACCTGGCGAGTGCCGGAGCGGAGCCTGTAGGCATTCTGCTCACGGTGCTTCTCCCGCCGGAGACTACTGAGGCTGAGCTTAAAAGCATCATGACTGAGGTGAATGCTTCCTGCGAGAGACTCGATGTGTCCGTGATAGGCGGACATACCGAGGTGACAGATGCGGTGATCCGTCCGGTGCTTTCGGTGACTGGCGTCGGAAAAGTGAAGCGTGACGCGCTGATCACGACTTCCGGTGCGAAGCCGGGGATGGACCTGATCGCGACCAAGTGGATAGGTCTCGAAGGCACTTCGATCATTGCCGCTGAGAAAAAGGACGAACTCCTTCAGAAATTTCCTGCCGATTTTGTCGAGAGGGCGATCGGCTTTAATTCTATGCTTTCTGTTGTTCAGGACGGTCTTATTGCCGCGGGAGCGGGTGCGGCCGCGATGCACGATGTCACAGAAGGCGGCATTTTCGGGGCTCTCTGGGAGATGGGAGCCGCTTCGGATGTCGGCCTTTCTGTGGACATCGAAAAAATTCCGATAAAGCAGGAGTCTGTCGAGATCTGTGACTACTTCGACATAGACCCGTACTGCCTGATCTCGAGTGGCTCGATGCTCATCGCCGCTTGGAACGGGCTGCGCGTAGTGGATGCGCTTGAAAATGCCGGGATCCACGCTGCTGTCATCGGAAGGACTGATGATTCAAAGCAGCGTGTCGTGCACTACGACGGTCAGACGCGCTATCTCGAGCCGCCAGAGGCGGATGAATTTCACAAAGTACTAGGATGACAGAACGGTCTGGCCGGATGCCGCGTGCCAGTGGCACGCGGCATCCAAAGAACCGGCCAGACCTGTTAGATAGGAGAAGAAAATGCAAGAGAAAATACTGAACATAATAGAAAAAAACTCTAAGATCGATACAAAAGAACTGTCGGTGCTTGTAGGGGAGGACGAAGAGGCCGTAAAGAAGAATATAAGTGACCTCGAGCAGAAGCATGTGATCTGCGGCTATCCGACACTTATAGACTGGGACAAGGCAGGCATTGAAAAAGTGACTGCTCTCATTGAAGTCAGGGTTACTCCGCAGAGAGGCATGGGCTTCGACAGAGTCGCAAGAAGGATCTACAACTATCCGGAGGTCAGCTCTGTTTATCTGATCTCGGGCGGCTTTGACTTCATGGTTACGATCGAGGGAAAGACACTTCGTGAGGTTTCGGATTTTGTATCGCAGAAGCTGTCAACGCTTGACTCGGTACTTTCAACCAAGACTAATTTTATCCTGAAAAAATACAAAGACCACGGAACGATCATGGTCGATGAGCAGAAGAAGGATGAAAGGGTGGAGCTGTCATGAAAAATCCCGTAAGCAAGACTATAACGGAGATCAAGCCATCCGGCATCCGTAAATTTTTTGATATAGTAAACACGATGGATGACGCCATTTCCCTCGGTGTCGGCGAACCGGATTTTGATACGCCGTGGAGAGTAAGGGATGAGGCTATCTATTCGCTTGAACAGGGACGGACTTTCTATACTTCGAATGCCGGTCTGATGGAACTGAAGGTCGCCATTTCCGAGTATCTCGACAGAAAGTACGACCTGCACTACAACCCGAAGACCGAGATGATGATGACTGTCGGTGGCAGTGAGGCTATCGATATCGGCCTTCGCGCGATGCTTGATCCGGGCGATGAGGTCATCATTCCGGAGCCTTCATACGTATCATACGTACCGTGCACTGTTCTCGCCGGCGGTGTTCCGAAGATCATAAACCTGAAGGAATCCGATGAATTCAGGCTGACGGCTCAGGAGCTCGAGGAGGCTATCACGGATAAGACGAAGGTTCTGATCCTGCCTTACCCGAACAACCCGACCGGTGCCATTATGGAAAAAGAAGACCTCGAGGCTATTGCCGAGGTCATCAGAAAACACGACATCTATGTGATGACGGACGAGATCTACTCAGAGCTTACCTACCAGATGGATCATGTGTCGATCGCATCTCTTCCGGGAATGAAGGAGAGAACTGTCTACATCAACGGTTTTTCGAAGGCTTTTGCCATGACTGGATGGAGGCTCGGCTATGCCTGTGCTCCGGAAGTCATTTTAAAACAGATGCTAAAAATCCATCAGTTTGCCATCATGTGCGCTCCGACCACTTCACAGTATGCCGGCATCGAAGCCGTGAAACACTGCGACCGCGAAGTCGAGGACATGAAGATGCAGTACAATGAGCGCCGTGTCTACGTGCTGCAGAGGCTCCGCGGCATGGGGCTGACCTGCTTCGAGCCCTATGGCGCTTTCTATGCCTTCCCATCGATCAAGGGTACCGGGATGACGTCCGACGATTTTGCCACGACGCTCCTCAGGACTGAAAAAGTGGCCGTGGTGCCTGGCACAGCGTTCGGGGACTGCGGGGAAGGCTTCATCAGGATTTCGTATGCGTACTCGATGGAGAACCTGAAGATCGCACTGGATCGTATTGAGAAATTCCTGAAAGGGCTCTCATGAAACCTATAATTCAAGCCAAGGATTTAGTTTATGAATATTACCGGCGGGATGAGGACGGGAATGTCGAGTCGATCGACACTGCCGTGGATCATGTCGACCTGGATGTGCAGCCGGGACAGTTCATCTCGATACTCGGGCATAACGGGAGCGGAAAGTCGACGCTAGCGAAGCACATCAACGCGCTGCTGATCCCGACTGAAGGAACAGTCTACGTCGACGGCAAGGACACGAAGCTGCCGGAGAACGAGCTCCCTGTCCGTGAGGAGGCCGGCATGGTCTTCCAGAATCCCGACAACCAGATCATCGCTTCGGTAGTCGAGGAGGACGTCGGCTTCGGCCCTGAAAATATCGGCGTTCCGACCGATGAGATCTGGACCCGTGTCGAGCATGCCCTGAAGGGTGTCGGCATGTGGGAATACCGCAAAAAATCCCCGAACCGTCTCTCAGGCGGCCAGAAGCAAAGGGTGGCTATCGCCGGAGTCATGGCAATGGAGCCGAAGTGCATCATTCTCGATGAGCCGACCGCCATGCTAGACCCGGACGGCAGGAAAGAAGTCATCGACACCGCCCGTGAACTGAATGAAAAGAAGGGTGTCACGATCATCCTGATCACGCACTATATGGAGGAAGTTGTATATTCTGACCACGTCTTCGTGATGGATCATGGAAAGGTCGTGATGCAGGGTACGCCGCGGGACATTTTTTCAAGAGTAAATACCCTGAAAAAATATCACCTGACTGTTCCACAGGTTACGGACTTAGCGTTCCGCCTGCGTGAGGCCGGGATGGATGTGCCGGAGGGAGTGCTGACGAGAAAAGAGCTGGAGGATGCGCTTTCCCGGATTAAGTCTCCGTCAGGAAAAATGACACCTGTCACGAATCTCACTTCTGAAAAAAATGAAAAGTCGCCGGAAGATGCCGTTCTGATCCTCGACCATGTCTCGGTCACTTACAAGGACGGTGGCACCGAGACAAAGGCTCTGACTGATGTCTCGCTCCAGGTGAATAAGGGTGATTTTATCGGGATCATCGGGCATACCGGAAGTGGCAAGTCTACGATGATCCAGACATTTAACGGACTGATCGCTCCGACTGAGGGGCATATATATTTTAACGGGAAAGACATATCCGACAGTGATTTTGATAAGCAGAAATTACGCACCAGTGTCGGAATGGTATTCCAGTATCCGGAGCACCAGCTTTTTGAGACGACGGTCCTGGAGGACGTGAAGTTCGGGCCGAAGAACCAGGGACTCGATGATAAGGAGGCTGCACTTCGTGCATATGAGGCTCTGAAAAAAGTCCACTTCCCGGAAGATTCCTTCGACGCTTCACCATTTGAACTCTCAGGAGGACAGAAGCGCCGCGCGGCAATTGCGGGAGTCATAGCTATGCGCCCGGAGGTCATCATCCTCGATGAACCGACAGCAGGTCTCGATCCAGCTGGTCGCGACGAGATCCTCGGACTGATAAAAGAAATGCACGACAAGTCCGGCGAGACAGTCATCCTCGTCTCCCACAGCATGGAAGACGTCGCTGAATACGTGGATCGCACAGTCGTGATAGACAAAGGACGTCCGGTCTACGACGGCACCCCGCGCGAAGTCTTCTCCCATGTCAAAGAACTCGAATCCATGGGCCTCGCCGTCCCATCAGTCACCTACCTCCTCCACGACCTTCACTCACAGGGCTACCCAGTGGACGACCACGCAGTGACAGTCGAGGAAGCAGGGATGGAAATAATGAGGGTTTTTCAATTTATGAGACGCCGGCGCTTGGCGGCTGTATTTTAGCCGCCTATGCGTCCGCTGCGTCTCATACGGAGCGAGAGCGTGCCCTGAGATACTCATGTGCTGTCAGACGTCGGGAATATACAGTATTTCTTACACTTTAAATGAGGGAGCTGTAGCGCATATGCATCGCGAGGGAACCTTATAAGACGCCGGCGCTTGGCGGCTGTATTTCAAGCCGCCTACTCTTATACGGAGTGAGAACGTGTCGCGAGCGATGACATATGCGCTGCAGTGACCGTAAATTATTGAGGAAAATATGCTCAAAGATATTACACTAGGACAATACTATACCGCCGACTCCGTCATCCACCGCCTTGACCCGCGCGTGAAGCTCGTTGCGACTCTTTTTTTCATCATTGCGATCTTCGTCGCCAACGACCCGGTCGGCTTCTGCTTTATCACGATCTGCCTCTTCGGAGTCATCGCGCTCTCGAAGGTGCCGTTTTCATACATGGTGCGCGGGCTCAAGTCGATCATCATCCTGCTTCTGATCTGTGGCATTTTTAACCTGTTTCTTACACCGGGTGATGCCATCGTGAAATGGGGCAAGGTGCAGATCACAATCCAGGGAATCCGCGCCGCGGTGCTGATGCTCGTCCGCATGATCTACCTGATCATAGGTACGTCGATAATGACGCTTACGACCACACCGAATCAGCTGACAGACGGTCTGGAGACCGGACTTCGATTTTTGAACTATATCCATGTGCCGGTGCACGAGATCGCCATGATGATGTCGATCGCGCTCCGCTT
>ONIH01000020.1 GCA_900317825.1 uncultured Lachnospiraceae bacterium
TTCGTCACGGACAGCTGTGACCTTAGCGTACTTTATGGCCGAAAGAGAATCAACTACGTGTGAGAATCCTGCGATACCTGTAGCGAAGGTACGGCGTACATTCGTATCGATAAGAGCCATCTCTGCTGACTCGTAGTAATACTTGTCATGCATATAGTGGATCAGGTCGAGGATATTTACATAGAGCCCTGCGAGCCAGTCGAGAGTCAGATCATACTTGTGGACTACCTCATCGTAGTCAAGTACATCAGAAGTCATCGGAGCGATCTCCGGTCCTACCTGAATATGGTGTCCCTGCTTATCCTTGAACTTCTCGTCCTTACCGCCGTTAATAGAGTAAAGGAGAGCCTTCGCAAGGTTTGCTCTGGCACCGAAGAACTGCATCTCCTTACCTGTCTGGGTAGCTGATACGCAGCAGCAGATGCTGTAATCATCGCCCCATACAGGCTTCATGACATCATCATTCTCATACTGGATAGATGAAGTATCTACAGAGATCTTTGCGGCGTACTTCTTGAAGTTATCAGGAAGGTCACTGCTGTAAAGTACAGTAAGGTTCGGCTCAGGTGCCGGTCCCATGTTCTCAAGGGTATGAAGGAAACGGTAGTCGTTCTTTGTGACCATACTTCTTCCGTCCATTCCGATGCCTGCTACCTCAAGTGTAGCCCAGACTGGGTCACCTGAGAAGAGCTCGTTGTATGAAGGAATGCGGGCGAACTTTACCATACGAAACTTCATAGTAAGATGGTCGATAAGCTCCTGGGCATCCTTCTCTGTAATAAGCCCCTTGTTCAAATCTCTTGTGATATAGATATCAAGGAAGGTTGAGATACGTCCGACTGACATAGCGGCGCCGTTCTGCTGCTTGATAGCTGAGAGATATCCGAAATAAAGCCACTGAACAGCCTCTTTAGCAGTCTTTGCCGGCTTTGAGATATTCATTTTTTTCAGAGCCTTGATCTGCTCAGCGATCTCTTCTCTTAAGCGGACGACCTTACCAGTCATCATGTCGTTGTGACCTGTAGCTGCCTTATCCTCTTCCTTCTTCTTGATCAGGTAATCGATACCATAAAGAGCTACTCTTCTGTAGTCGCCTACGATACGGCCTCTGCCGTAGGTATCAGGAAGACCTGTAACTATATGGCAGTGACGGGCTGTGATCATCTCCGGAGTATAGGCGTCAAAGACTGCCTCATTATGAGTCTTGTGATACTTAGTAAAAATCTCATGGAGCTGTGGATTAGGAGTATAACCATATGTAGTCAGGGCCTCCTCTGCCATTCTGATACCGCCGTAAGGCATAAAAGCTCTCTTCAGCGGTTTATCAGTCTGAAGACCTACGATCTGCTCGTCGTCCTTCATGGACTCATCGATATAAGCCGGACCATAAGCATCAATATCGGAAACAACATCTGTCTCCATATCGAGAACGCCGCCCTTGGCTCTCTCCTGCTTCTGATACTCCTGAAGCTTTCCCCAGAGCCTGTTCGTGCGCTCTGTCGGTCCCTCAAGGAAGCTCTCATCTCCGTCATACGGGGTGTAGTTTTTCTGGATAAAGTCACGAACGTTGACATCATCGTTCCAGTGACCAGGCGTGAAGCCTTCCCATGCTTCAAAATTTGTCATTACGACCTCCAAATGTGGTTGTATCTGTGGGTTAAATTGGAATGCAGGTGTTAGGCAAGACTGATTTGTTAGTTTTTCCTAACCTTGCGTCAATAATCATAACTTATAAGACATCCATTCGTCAACGACAAATCCAACATTTTTCCGGTTGTATATGAAAAAAGACAGAAAAGAGGGATATGCGCTTATATAAATAAAAAGCCCGGCCAGATGGCCGGACTCTGTATAAAATGTGTCAGTGGGACGCGTCCCCGGTGACACATCACTCGTCAATTGAGTAGTTCGGAGCTTCCTTTGTGATATGGATATCATGCGGATGGCTCTCTTTGAGGGCTGCATTCGAGATCTTGATGAACTTGCCCTTTTCCTGAAGATCCTTGATCGTAGGAGCTCCATTGTAGCCCATACCACTTCTGATGCCGCCGACCATCTGGAAGATGACATCCTCTACGCTTCCCTTGTATGCGACACGTCCTTCAACGCCTTCCGGAACGAGCTTTCTTGCACCTTCCTGGAAGTAACGGTCCTTGGAACCATTCTCCATTGCTGCGATAGAACCCATGCCTCTGTAGACCTTGTACTTACGTCCCTGATACAGCTCAGTAGCTCCCGGTGCTTCATCACATCCTGCGAAAAGAGAGCCCATCATGCAGACATTACCACCTGCTGCAAGAGCCTTGACCATATCTCCTGAGAACTGAATACCACCATCAGCAATAACAGGGATATCATATTTCTTTGCGACATTATAGCAGTCCATGATAGCTGTGATCTGTGGAACACCGATACCAGCTACGACACGGGTCGTACAGATAGAACCAGGTCCGATACCACACTTGACTGCATCAGCTCCGGCCTCGATAAGGTGCTTTGCACCCTCGCCTGTTGCTATATTTCCGGCGATTACCTGAAGATCAGGCCATGCTGCCTTTATCTCTCTTACTGCATTAAGGATATTCTTTGAATCTCCGTGTGCTGAGTCTACTACGATACAGTCAACCTTTGCCTTGACAAGAGCCTCTGTACGCTCCATCATATTTGCAGTGATGCCGACTCCAGCTCCACAGACGAGACGTCCCTGTGCGTCCTTTGCTGAATTCGGGTATTTGATCTGCTTCTCGATATCCTTTATAGTGATAAGGCCTTTAAGCTTTCCGTCCTTATCTACGATAGGGAGCTTCTCTTTACGGGCCTTTGCGAGAATCTTCTTAGCCTCTTCAAGAGTTACTCCTTCCGGTGCTGTGATCAGGTTCTCAGACGTCATGACTTCCTTTATCGGTCTATCATAGTTCTCTTCGAACTTCAGATCACGGTTTGTGATGATGCCTACGAGCTTTCCGTCCTTTTCTGTAATAGGAACTCCTGAGATGCGGAACTTGTGCATCAGGTCTTCGGCATCCTGTAAAGTATTATCAGGTGAGAGGAAAAATGGGTCAGTGATGACGCCGTTTTCTGATCTCTTTACCTTATCAACCTCTTCGGCCTGCTCTGCTATCGACATATTCTTGTGGATGATACCGATTCCACCCTGACGCGCCATGGCGATCGCCATGCGGTGCTCGGTAACTGTATCCATGGCTGCTGACATCAGCGGTACATTCAGTGTGATCGTATTCGTCAGCTTTGTCGTAAGGTCGATCATATTCGGAGTCACTTCCGAATACTGAGGCACTAACAGTACGTCATCAAATGTGATTCCTTCTCCAATAATTGAAGCCATTTTTTCCTCACTTTCCTATATACACTTCTACTAATGGGTAATTAGATAAAGTCTAGCAAAAAGGTGGGGTGGTGTCAAGGGTTAATAAATAATCTGAAAATCCACATAAAAAATGCTGCGTAGGCTGCCGCAAGACAGGCTCCTGCTGTCACATCCAGTGCCGAATGCACTCCGCCCTTTACACGGATGATGCAGAGACAGACGGCTATAACAAGCATTACCACGCCTAAGTAAGGCAGGTAAAAGACATACATCATAGCTATCATCGTGACGGAAAACGCATGGCGGCTCGGAAAACTGTGCCCCTTAGTTTTCTTCGGGATAATTGGCGGGATACCTGTCTTCTCGTAAGGCCTCAGGAAGTTCAGCCTGTCGCGGATCACAGTCTCCAGGACAAATCCTGTCGCCGGTATCAGAAGTGCTTTCAGGATGTCGGCTCCAAAGCCGAACCTCACTATGATGTATATCAGTAGCGCCACATATGCCGCATAAGTGATTGCGGTCAGTATCTTGTCTGAGTAAATAAGAAATTTCTTCATGCAGACAAGTATATACTATTTCCATTCGTCTTTCCAGCGGACCAACGGCTTTTCACCCTGCCACTCTATCGGAAGCCATACATAGCGGGCTATGTTGGTAATTTCCATATGCGTCAGTTGTACGCGTCCCCGCTGTCACATTTAGGAGTTGATCGTCAGATCCCAGTCTTTGGCGTCCAGCGCGTCTTTTACATCACTCTTGAACTGCTTCCATGCTTTAGGATGCTCGACAAAATACTTTGGGCAGTCCTTTCCTGTCACATCGTAATGCCTTATGATATCCTTTTCTGTAAGGCCGAATCTGTGACATAAGTAGGCGCAGAGCCTGACCAGTGAGGCGTAGGTCTTCGGCTCAAACTGACCGTTCTCGGCATAGTGGCAGCACTCTATCGAAAGAGTGTCTGAATTTCTCTGATTCGACGCGTAAGCCTCCTCCTTCGTAGGAATGCACTGGATGATCTCACCATCCAGTCCTACGATGAAATGGCTGCTCGCCGATGTCCTGTGGCTATCCTTTAAGCCCTCGAAGTAATTACGGTTCTCCATGGCCGTAGAGCCTGGATTTGCTGTGTAATGGACTACTATCCCGTTTATTTTTTTAAGAGGTATCTCAGGTCTTGAGTATTTATTCGGAGTCAGAAGCTCGACGTCTATGCTTGTCGCTGGCTCAGCGTTTTTTATAGCGAGAAGCCTCGCGGCTTCAGCCTGCTGCGCCGCTCTTTTCTTCTGACATCCATGCACAGAAAAGGCGACTACTATAACCACTATAATAGCCGCGAAAACTAATATGATCTTCTTATAATCTGTCTTTTTCTTTCTTTTTCTTCTGGAAACAAGCCTGCTCATGTGAATTATAGTATAGCTTCAGCCGTCAAAAGTAAAGAGTTCTTTCATCTGGTCGTCATACCTGTCATCCGGTTCATAGCGTTTTACCAGATACTTAAGATAGTCCTCATCTGTCACATCGTCTCCGGTCGGAGCTTCTATCGTGATGTCCTTCAGGAGGTCCTGCATTTTTTCAAAGAGATCCTGCGGCTTTATATCAGATGGCAGACCTAAAGAAAGCCTGCGGTTTAAGAGCCCGCAGGCGTAATAATACTCGTAGTTTCCTACAATGACTGACAGGTGGTCAGAGACCTTCCTGTCAATGCTCTGTCTGGCGAGAAGTGGGATCATTTAAGCTTCTCCATCCAGTTTCTTGAAGAAGGCGTGCTTTACAGTGTCTATATCTGTCTTCATAGCAAATGCCATCTCTTCGAAAAGTCTCTGTGCTGCCACATCCATGACTCTCTCATCAGAGCTCATGGCTTTCTTTCCTGCAGCCACTCTCTTCTTCTGGTGCAGATAGATGCTCTTCACCACTGAGGCGAGCTGCTTCGGGTCAAAAAGAGCTATCTTCTCTTTGAACTTCTCTGTGCGGGCACGATTGCCCTCTTCCTTTACCACATCGATCTGTGGTACCTCATCGAGAAGCTCTTCGAACTCGTCCGGACTCTTCACGTCACGGATCCTTGTCTTCGAGTCGACTGGGGTGATAACTGAAGCGCCCCTGTCAAATACAGGCTCGAGGCTGTAATACATCCTCTCAGAACCCTTACCGTGAAGTGCCTTCTCAGAAATCTCCTTCACCTGACACACGCCAGATGTCTCATGCATGATATAATCGCCGACTTTGTACATGTATCCTCCTGTTCCTAACTGTCCAACTGCAACAATTATATCACAATTTTGTAAAAATTGTAAGAGTGAAAATTGATTAGTTTACCACACTTGATATGTAAATGCAAGCACTTTTTGCCTAAAAAACGGCACGAAACCGAAACGGTTTCGTGCCTTGTATTTTTTAAGATACATCCTCTTTTAATGGTTCTGCATCCCGTCTCTCCTTGTAGTGGTGAGCATCCTCGAGCATCATGTCCTTGACCTTCATCAGTCGGACCTGTGATGAACGTTCATTCTCATCGAGCTTCATCGTGATGTAGCGGATGTTTTCCTGCGTCTGTGGGATCAGCACATGCTCCAAGGCGTTTACACGGCGCCTGGTCTTCTCTATCTCTGCCGCCATCAGCTGACAGGATTTCTCACTCTCTGCGAGTTTTAGAAGCTTTGGCAGAAGCTTTGATAAAGTACCGACACCTTCGTCCAGGTCAGCAGAGGTGAAGGCATATCCATAAGGATAAAAATCACCTTCGTCGCTTCCACGGAACTGCGTCTTAAATACAGGTATCTCGACGCTCATGACGTTTCTTGTAGAAACATCTACCGAGACTTCCTGCTTTGGAGCCATAAAGGCGACTGACACTGCTTCCTTTGACATCTGGCTTCCGGCTAAGACAAAGCTCTTGTTTGCCTTTTTTATCTCTGCCTCAACCTCCTCACGGAGGATTTTGTCCTCCCTTACCAGGTCTAAGAAGCTTCGCATCAGCTCGTCTCTTTTGTCCTTTAACAGCTTGTGGCCTTTAAGGGCTGTCTGGAGCTTTTTCTTCTGGCGGGTAAGTTCCATTCGGGTAGGATTTACGTGTGAAGCTGCCATCTAACCACCTCACTTTTTGTCATAGTACTCGTCGAGGAACTCGTCCTTTATACGCTTAAGCTCTGAACGAGGCAGGATACGGAGTAAGTCCCAGCCGATGTCGAGAGTCTCTTCGATAGAGCGGTCAGAATTGTAGCCCTGGTTTATGTACTTCTCCTCGAACTCATCTGCAAACTTTGAGTAGAGCTTGTCGATATCTGTAAGAGCTGCCTCACCGAGGATCATCATCAGCTCCTTTGCGTCTTTACCACGGGCGTAGGCTGCAAAGAGCTGGTTCATCGTATTCGCGTGGTCGGCTCTTGTCTTTCCTTCTCCGATACCCTTATCCTTGAGTCGGGAAAGTGACGGAAGTACGTCGATAGGCGGCTGGATTCCCTTCTGGTAGAGCTCACGGGATAGGATGATCTGTCCCTCTGTGATATATCCTGTAAGGTCAGGGATAGGATGCGTCTTATCATCCTCAGGCATCGTAAGGATTGGGATCATAGTGATGGAGCCCTTCTTTCCCTTCTGACGTCCTGCTCTTTCATAGAGCGAAGCGAGGTCGGTGTACATGTAGCCAGGATATCCGCGGCGTCCCGGAACCTCTTTACGTGCTGCCGAGATCTCACGAAGGGCATCTGCGTAGTTCGTGATGTCTGTCATGATGACAAGCACGTGCATATTTTTCTCGAAAGCTAAGTACTCGGCTGCGGTAAGAGCCATTCGAGGCGTTGCGATACGCTCTACCGCAGGGTCGTTTGCGAGGTTTACAAAGAGCACTGTCCTGTCGATGGCTCCTGTCTCCTTAAACGACTCCTGGAAAAAGTGTGCTTCCTCGAAGGTGATACCCATAGCCGCAAATACTACAGCGAACGGTTCATCAGTTCCACGAACCTTTGCCTGACGGGCGATCTGAGCTGCCAGCTGTGAGTGTGGAAGTCCAGATGCTGAGAAAATAGGGAGCTTCTGTCCACGGACAAGAGTGTTCAGTCCGTCGATAGCAGAGATTCCTGTCTCGATGAACTCCTCCGGGTAGGCTCTGGCTGCCGGATTCATAGGCAGACCGTTTATGTCGCGCCTCTCATCCGGAAGTATCTCAGGGCCTCCGTCTATAGGTCTGCCGAGTCCGTCAAATACACGGCCGAGCATATCTTCAGATACACCCAGCTCCATCGGACGTCCAAGGAAGCGGACCTTTGAAGTATCGAGGTTAATTCCTGTAGAAGGCTCAAAAAGCTGAACTAGTGCATTTCCGCCATCGATCTCTAAGACTTTACAGCGGCGCTTCTCACCGCTTTCAAGCTCTAATTCTCCAAGTTCATCGTAGGTGACATCACTGACGCCCCTAACGAGCATCAGAGGCCCGGAGACTTCCTGTATGGTTCTGTATTCTCTTGGCATTTAGAAGTCCTCCTTTGCTGATTCTGCCTCACCGATCTCCTTGTCGAGTTCTTTTGAGACAGCATCGAATTTTTCTTTTAAGTCCTTCTCAGGCGTGTACTTGAAACGTCCGATCTCCTCACGTACCGGAAGAGCGATAAGGCTGTTAAGCGAAGCACCCTGATCTAAGGCTTCTACAGACTTGTCGTAGTATGAAAGTACGAGATCCATCATCATAAACTGCTTCTTAAGTGATGAGAAAGTATCTATCTCGTGGAAGGCGTCCTGATGCAGGAAATCCTCACGGATCGATCTGGCAGCTTCCATCTTCAGTCTGTCCGGTGCTGAGAGAGCATCCATTCCGACAAGCTGTACCATTTCGTTCAGTTTGCTCTCGTCTGATAAGATACTCATCATGCGACCGCGAAGAGTCATCCAGTCTTCATCTACATTCGCGTCGAACCACTTGCCAAGGCTGTCTAAGTAAAGTGAATACGAAGTCAGCCAGTTGATAGCCGGGAAGTGCCTCTGATATGCGAGGTCTGCGTCAAGTGACCAGAATACCTTTACTATACGAAGGGTAGCCTGGGTTACAGGCTCAGAGATATCACCTCCGGCAGGGGATACGGCTCCGATCACTGAAAGGGCACCTTCCCTGTCATCACTTCCCAGGCACTTTACGTGTCCTGCTCTCTCATAGAACTGTGCCAGACGGCTTCCGAGGTATGCCGGGTAACCTTCCTCACCTGGCATCTCTTCGAGTCTTCCTGACATCTCACGGAGAGCTTCGGCCCAACGGCTCGTAGAATCTGCCATCAGAGCTACCGAGTAGCCCATATCACGGAAATACTCTGCTATAGTGATACCGGTGTAGATAGAAGCCTCACGGGCTGCAACCGGCATATCAGATGTATTTGCTATAAGGACTGTTCTCTCCATCAGGGAGTGTCCTGTCTTCGGGTCCTTTAAGGTCGGGAACTCGTTTAATACATCGGTCATCTCATTTCCACGCTCACCGCAGCCGATGTAGACCACGATGTCTGCGTCAGCCCACTTAGCCAGCTGATGCTGAACGACAGTCTTTCCTGAACCGAAAGGTCCCGGAACTGCTGCTACACCGCCCTTTGCTATCGGGAAAAGTGTATCGATGACACGCTGTCCGGTGATAAGCGGTCTATCTGGTGATAACTTCTGCTTATATGGTCTTTCTTTTCGAACAGGCCACTTCTGAAGCATAGAGACTGTCTTGTCACCGCTCTCAGTCGTTATCGTAGCTATAGTATCTGTGACCTTGTAGTCACCCTCGGCGATCGATTTTATTTTTCCGGAAACGCCGTAAGGCACCATGATCTTCTGCGTGACTACCGGTGTCTCCTCTACAGTTCCGATGATGTCTCCGGCTTTAACCTCATCGCCGGCCTTTGCGGTCGGAACGAAGTGCCAGACCTTATCTCTCGGAAGTGCCGGAACTTCGACGCCTCGCTGAAGGTTATTGCTGTGTGTTACCTCCATGATCTCCTCGAGCGGACGCTCGATTCCATCATAGATATTTCCGATAAGGCCGGGACCGAGCTCAACGCTCATCGGCTCACCGGTCGACTCGACCGGCTCTCCCGGTCCTAGTCCACTAGTCTCCTCATATACCTGGATGGAAGCCTGATCACCGTGCATTTCGATGATCTCGCCGATGAGTCGCTGCTTTGACACACGCACCACATCGAACATATTCGCTTCGCGCATCCCCTCTGCTATGACAAGAGGCCCGGCCACTTTTTTTATCGTACCTAAACTCATGTCTTCTCCTTTGTAAGGGGTTAGGGGTTAGGGGTTAGGGACTATACCCTATACCCTATATCCTATCCCCTATATCCTATTTGTCGCCAAATATAATATCACTTCCGACCGCCTGCTCTACGCTCTTCTTTACGAGGGCTAAGCCCTCTCCGGTATTTCCGGAAGCTCCCGGCATCAGGATTATAGCCGGAAGCGGCGACTCAGAGTAGCTTGCGATAGCTTTTTCTATCTGTGCCGCCAGAGCCTCTGTGATGTAGATCACCGCGGTCTGATCCTCTGCTAATGTGTGAAGCGTTTTCTCCGCCTCTTCGGGGTCCGTGACAGGATATGTATCGAGGCCTAATGCTTTAAAGCCGTATATCGAGTCCCAGTCACCCATAACTGCGATCTTATACATAAGTCCTGCTTATCCTTTCCCTTATCATCTGATCCGGAAGGTCATTTTCCTTTCCAGTGAGTATCATCCTGACTGAACTGATCTCGCTCTCTCTCGCGAGGATGTAAGCTGCCAGAGGCCCTATCGTAAATGGATGTGCCTTCTCCGGTCGGATCGAATCCATCAGAGCGTCGTTGCACCATTTTTCAAAGGCGAAAAATGACTTCCTGAGCGCTTCTACTGCGTCCTTATACTTAGTATTCTCGAGATAGTCATAGATATCGTCAGTTCCAAGTGAAGCTGCTTCACCGAGTCTCGTCACATCCAGCGTATCGCACTCTGCTAATGCCTCTTTAAAAAATGCGATGTCCTTTCTGGCTTTAGCTCCTCTTACAGCTGTCTTTATATCCGCAAGAGCCACTGTAAGCTCACCATAACGCTTTATCAGGTCATTTTTGTTTTTATCTGAAGCCTTTTTTATCTCGTCAAGGCAGGCTCTGTCTATTATGATGTCGCAGAGCTGGCCGTCGTGATAGTGAAGGAGCGTATCGAGTGCTTTCTTTCCAGCCTCCTTCATCGAATCAGGAAGCGTTGAAAAATCTCCCGACTTCGCAGCCTCTTTTATCTGCTCAGGCTCTATGGTTCCGCCCTCTACGTAGATATCCGCAAAAGCCTTTCCTGCGTATGTCTCTTTTACCGCAGCCTTCAGGTTATGAAAATCCTTCTTCAGAAGGAAGACGTCAAAGGCATGCGGATCATCGACCATAGAAAGGACTGTATCGTAGGTCTTTTCCTCTTCGTAGGAAAGTAGGTCCAGAGGATCCTGCTTATCGGCGTTCTCACGGCCTTTCCAGCCTTTTTCCGAAAGGAGGGCCATATCCTCTGATACGGACTTTGCAGCGATAAGCTGCTCCAGAAAGGCATCATTTAAAAGTGAAAGCTCTTTGGCTCTGATACGCGCAACCGCATAGGTGTACTGCTTTTCTGACATAAGTACCTCCTTTCGCGGTTAAAATAAAATGCCTTTTACTATGTCCGTAAGCTCGTCCTTCTTTGCTGCAAAAAGTTCGTCGATCGACAGGTTCTCGGCTGCGCCCTCGTATGACAGGATGACTCCATGTCCTATGTCAGCAGGCTTTTCAGCAGCCTTAACTGTCTTTCCGTCAGAAAGCGCTGTGTTTACCTGGTTTACAAAGTCACCAGGAAGCCGCTTTGTATCCAGGCTTCCGATAGCGATGACGCCTTCGCCTGCGTCGGCATTTTTTACGATCAGCTTTTTTAAAAAATCAGCGTAGTCGCTGTCTGAAAGCTGATATAACTTCTGCTTTGCTGCCTCTAAGGTCTCAGAGATGATCTCCTGCTTTGCTGCAAGAACTGCACGCTTTTTTATCAGGTCAGCCCCGTCTGCGGCTCTCTGTCGTATCTGCTTTACGGTCGCTTCGGCTTTATCTGTGATCTCTTTCTCGGCAGCGGCTGTCTCTTTTTCGGCAGCGGCTGTAATCTCAGAAGCCTTATCACGGCCATTTTTTAAGATATCCGCAGTAGTCTGATCCGACTCTTCTTTTATCTCATTTATGATCTTGTCTAATCCGGTCATATCAGCACCTCCTTATGCCAGTGCTGATACTCCGAAGATTGAAAGGATCGAAACGAGGAGTGCAAGGATAGCGTAGGTCTCAACCATAGCCGGGAAGATCATGGCTTTACCGAACTGATCCGGCTTCTTTGCTACGAGGCCTATAGCTGAAACTGCTGCGTTTGCCTGACAGATAGCTGAGATAAGACCTACGACTGCCATAGGAAGGCAGGCTGCAAAGTAGAGAAGGCCCTTGTGAAGGCTCATATCTGCAGAACCACCCATGATACCGATATTTGTCAGAGTGATGAAGGCGATCAGCAGTCCGTAGATACCCTGGGTACCAGGGAGAAGCTGAAGGATAAGCACCTTAGAGAAAAGTGACGGATCCTCTGTCACGACTCCTGCTGCTGCCTGTCCGGCCTTGCCTACACCGATTGCTGAACCTGCACCTGCAAGAAGTGCTGATAATGCTGCTCCAAGCAGCGCCCAAACTGTTCCCATACTCATAAGTCAGATGTCCTCCTTAATTCTTATGTACTTTGTTTTCTGGTCGAACGCCTCAAACGGACGTCCGCCGCCGTTGTAGAATTTTCCAAAGAACTCCACGTACTGGAGTCTGTTGGTGTGCACATATGCGCCAAGCGCATTTATTGCCATATTCAGAATGTGTCCGATGATAAATATCACCGCGTAGAGCACTACTCCGATAACAACCGGTACTGCTCCTCCGACCATTCCTGCCATCGTATTGAATACCGATGAGATAACTGATGTAGCCAGTCCCAATGCGAGAAGTCGCGAATACGAGAGCACATCTGATAGGTAAGATGTAATTCCATATGCGCCGTAGAGACCTTTTGCAAGCCTCTTTCCCCAGTTTCTCGATTCCCTTCCTGAGAAAAGCACGACTCCCGCAAATCCGATAAGCGCTATACAGATGCTTACATTCTTTACTGTAGGTCCGAGCGTGAAGCTGAGCCCGAGCATTCCCGTGATCATAGGCAGGCATAAAAGCAGAAGCACGCAGCCTCCGACGAACATATACCAGAAGAGTCCATCATAGATGGCATCAAGCACATGTCCATTCTTTATGTCCTGATACATCAGGATGCCAAGTCCAGTAAACAGATGGATGAGTCCGACTGCAAAGCAGAAGGTCAGCATCTTTATCGGGTCATCGAGTGGGTTGAACCAGATAGGCGGCAGGAGTTTGTTCGCCGTAGCCTCCGGCACATGGAAAAATGTCTGCGCCACCGATGAGACCACGTCTCCGAAGAAACTGCCGAAGATAAAACCTACTATAGTCGTAGCCACTCCACAGTAGAAAAACATCTGAAGCGTTTTCTTAAGGCCCGTCTCCATATTCTTAAACTTTTTTAATAGAATACCGCAGGCGACTGCTATGATGATGCCGTAAGCCGCGTCGGAAAGCATCAGTCCGAAGAAAAAGTAGTAGAACACTGCCACTGCCATCGACGGATCGACTTCGCCCTTTCCTGGAAGCGAGTAGCTCGCGATGACTCCCTCCACTGGAGATGCAAAAGCGTTGTTCTTAAGCTTCACCGGCACATCTTCATCATCAGACGGTTCTGAAAAGTCACATGCCAGATCAAATCTGTTATTCAGCGCTGCCTCGAGCTTCGGTACATCCTCGGCTGCCACATAACCGGTGATTATGACCACGTGGTCTGACTGGTTTATGCTTCCGATAACATCGTACTTATCTTTTCTCATCGTAAAATAGTCACGAATGAGCTCTATATCATGTCTGTCTGCAGCCAGGTCTGTGATATCGGAGATGATCTGCTTTCTACGTGCCGCTTTCCTCGCAGTCTCAGCATCTATCCTCTCGATAGCCTTTGCCGGAGTAAGTGAAGTCCCATCCGAATCTGTCACAGCCTGTGAAGGGGCTTTCGTGAAGTTCATCCTGTGAAGGACGTCATTTAACTCCTCAGCATTCTCATTTCCGGTAACGAACATGACAGCTGTGTACTGATTCGACTTCGAGATGATCTCTACGTCTACTCTGTCAGCTTCCTTAAAGAGCATTCCAAGCGTCAGGTATATATCCTCCGCCGAAAGGTCTCCCGGAAGAGTCCCGATAAAAGCCTTTGTCTTCTCAGTACCAGAAAAATCAAGCGGCAGGTCAAAGCCTTCCCATGGAACCAGTGCTTCCCTGTCCATCTCATCCTTCGGGATCTGCGCTATCAGTTCGAGATTTTCCTTATAAAGGGAATTTATCTTCGAGATGACTGACATGATCTCATTTCTTCTGCCTAAGTCCTTCTCGAAATCCTTAAGGCTTATGATCTCACGCCCCGCCAGTGATGAGAGGAGCGACTTCTTCTCGGGTGCGACTTTGTTTAAGATGTCAAGCGCATCCTCGGCCTGTTTGATATTTTTTAAAAATATCTGCTTCTGCGATGAGACATCGATTTTTTTATAAATGCCGTCATCTGCTACATCTGTGTCTATCTCTGTGGTGCCCTGCCTCTGCAGGAACTGGAGTAACTCTTTTCTGTCCCGCCGCATCGCTATAAGCGTCATGCGTTTCATAGGCATTACAGCCATTTATGCTCCTCCTTCCTAGGATGTCAGCGCCGCGATCACCTTTGCGACAGCTTCGTCCTTCTTCTGTCCGGAGTTCTTAAGGAGCTCGTCTTTGACGCCCGCTCCGCTGAGCCTGGCTCTCTCTAAAGCCGCATCAGACTCGTCCTGTGCCGCCTTTACAGCCGCATCCGCCTTCTGCCTGGCCTCCGAAAGCCTCCTGCTCCTTGACTCCTTCGCATCGGCCTTTGCCTGATCTATCAGCTCCGCTGCGCGTTTCTTAGCAGCCTGTGAACTGTCCTCGAGATCAGTCTCAGCTTTCCTGATGCGGTCGATCACTTCCTTCGCCAAATAACATCACCTGTCCTTCCCTTTTTCAAGCCCCTCTTGTCATGTACATTCGTGGCTGAAAATTAAGAAATAATTAACAACATAAACATTGTACCCTATTAAGTGCTTTTATACAAGTAAAATATATAAAAAATGCACAGATTTTATCGCCTGTCACGATAAAATTTGTGCATTATATGAATTCGTTTCTTATGACGTTGTATATATTTTCAGTCATCGACGGATTGTGTCTGGTCCCACGCTCCAGACTGCAAAGCGTAAGTATCTGTGTTTCACTATCCGGCACTTTTCCGGATGTCACATACTCTGTCACATCGAAGATCATCAGAAGCTCCGTGTAGAATATCGAAAGAAGCGTCTGCCTCTGCCAGAAATAGCTCTCATACGCGAGCGGATAGATCTGAAGCAGAGTATAGTAAAAATAGCTCCGATGCCTCGTCTCAAACGATGCGTCCTTTTCGTAGAGTTCTTCCAGCTTATCCTTAAGCCACTGCTCTGCCTCGCCTTGATACAGGTCACCGAACAGTTTCTGGTATTTCCTGATGAGTCTCCAGAGCCTACTGTTTCTCGTAAAGAGAAAGCTGTAGTCTATCAGGTTCAGGATACATTTGTCCATCATATCTATCGGAAAAAATGCGTAATCCGTACCGTCTCCGACTGCGTATTCTCCCCACTCATCCGGATCAAAGCTGAACTGCACCTCAGATACCGTACCCCTGGCGTCATTGCTTAAGTACCTGGCATTTGTCGCAGCTGCGTATGCATACACGCTTGAAAAAATAAGCGGCAGGTCGTGAGAAGTATCTGCTACCACGTCAAGTAATTTCTTTCGTTCTGATAGGAGGAAATCCAGATATGGCTCATCCCTGTTCTCTATGATGTAATAGGAGGTTAGCTCTTCCCCGCCATCCATGAAGCTGATCTCATCAGGATGCTCGCAGAACGCCTTTGCCGCCGAGTAGCAGGATAAGAGCATCGTGACTTCACGCCTGTCTCCTAAGTCTAAGACCTGATGCGGGAACTGCCTGCATACTAACGGTTCCAGGTCGCTCCTTCCATTTTTATGAAGATGGCAGAGCTTGTGGTCCGTGAGAAATGGGCATCTGCCGAAGACTTTTTTGATCTGTCGGTCATCATCGCTTTTTCCAGAAATATGCCTTCTCAGGCGTTCTCCGGTCTTACCAGGCTCTTTTTCTATCTGCTCCCAGGTGTCCCCGTCTACCGGTATAGTCCAGCCGTTACAGCAGTGCTGCGGACAGTCGCCCATGAGGCAGGAATAGTGGCGCGCGAATTTAATTATTCTGCTTTTCGACATACTCTTTGATGTGTTTTGTCATGACTTTTGCTGCCGGAGAGAGGAAGTCCTTTGACAGGCAGACAACACCGAGCTTTCTGTAGTGTCTCGGATAGAGCGGATATATGACGACATCCTCCGGCGGATTTATGAGTCCGAGCTTCGGCATAAGTAAAATACCTGTCTGGCACTCTACCATAGCGATGGCCGACTGATCATCAAGAATGTGACAGTTGGCACGAACCTGAAGATTGTACTCGTCCAGGTACTTTATGATGTCGATATCACAGCTGTCCTGCTGGATGACAAAAGGCTGGTCCTTGAGGTCCTCCGGAGTGATGTACTTCGTGTCAGCTGGCATATATCCCTTAGGCACTACTGCCACGAGATCATCCTCTGCAAGCGGGATAAACGGAAGCCCGTCAGAAGCAGCTTCCGAGAGGATACCAATGTCTATGGTGCCATTACGGACCCACTCCACAACGTCATTATACGAGCCCTGATAGAGCTCTACAGCGATCTGCGGATGCTCTTCGCCGAATGTCCTTATGATATCCGGGATCCAGGCCAGACAGACAGAATTTATCGTACCGATATTCACCTGTCCGGCTCCCAGACCCTTCATCTGTGAGATAGCCTGCTTTAAGTTCTGTTCTGCCGATACTATCCTCTGTATATAAGGGTTTATCTCCTCCCCTGCACTCGACAGCTTTACCCCGTTTTTTCCCCTGATAAAAAGCGCGAAGCCAATCTCCTCCTCCATCGAGGAGATAGAATGGCTTATCGCAGACGGAGTCAGGTGAAGAACCTGCGCTGCCTTTGCGAACGAACCCTGTTCGAGGATTGTCTGGAATATCTCGTATGATAATAGTGTCACTTCTCTTGTTTCCTTCTCATTTTATTTAGCAATGCCATTTGGCACTTTCTCGCAATGAATTCTATTCAATGTGTCGTGAAAAAATAGAACTTTACTTAATATTGTTATTTTAGTACAATACTATCGAACAGTCAATGTTAAGTAATCTTTTTTCTTTTTCCAACTAAAAGCGCCGCGGCGATGCCGCGGCGCTTTTGCTATTATTATTTCTTTGTGATGATCTCCTGTTTCGCGCGGTTTTTGACTACCGAGTCTGCCGGGATCACTCCACGGATCATCGATACCGGATAGATCGTGGTATGCGAACCTACGACGCTTCCTGGATTTAAGACGGTGTTGCAGCCTACTTCCACATAATCGCCTAAGAGGGCTCCTATTTTTCTGAGGCCTGTCTCTATTTTTTCTCCGGTAGAAAAATCCTTTATTACTACATTTGTACGGTCACTCTTGATATTGCTCGTGATCGAGCCGGCGCCCATATGTGCGTGGAAGCCGAGAACTGAATCACCGACATAGTTATAGTGTGGTACCTCGACATTATCAAAGATGATGTCATTTTTTATCTCTGTCGAGTTTCCAACGACACAGTCAGCTCCGATGATGGCGTTTCCGCGGATGAAAGCCCCAGGACGCACCTCTGTATCAGGTCCGATGATGCACGGCCCGATGATCGTATTCGTGACTTCGTTTACGAATTTTACTGACCTGGCTATATAGACGAAGTCTCCTCTGTCCTCATATACAGAGGTGTCGAGCTTCGGGCCGATCTCCTTTATAAAGTCTCCGATATGCGGAAGGACTTCCCACGGATACTCGAATTTCTCGAGCAGCGGTGCTGCGATCGAGTGGCTTAAGTCATACATGTCCTTTATCTTACAGTTCATTTTTTCTTCTCCTTTGCTATCCCGCCGTAGGAGCCCTTCTTATAGAACTGTGCGGCGTAGTTAAAGCATTTCGACAGGATCTCACCGTTGTTCTCGCCTTTTACCCTATCTGTGTACTTCGTGATAAAAGCAGACAGTTTCGTCATATACTCATCCTCTCCTATCTCAGCGTCTGCCACCTGCGAAAGCCCCTTCTCCCAGCTGGCGGTAAGCACCGGATCGAGCATCGGGCGGATCGAGTAACCGACTACATAGTAGATCATCTCACCCGTAAGGGTCGGAGTGATGACCTGTGTCTTTTTATTAAGGGACAGGTAGCGGTTCTTTACCAGCTTCTCGAGGATCCCGGCACGTGTGGCCGAAGTTCCGATGCCATTTGACTTTATCTGTTCACGGAGCTCGTCGTCTTCGATCAGGGAACCGGCATTTTCCATGGCAAGGATCATCGAACCTGAAGTGTATCTCTTCGGCGGAGCAGTCTCCCCTTCTTTTATCGAAAGCTGCTTCACCTGGAGCCTGTCGCCCTTTTTTATCGAGGCGAGGAGCTCATTTCCACCCTCAGTTTCCTTTTTATCCTTAAAAAAGGAATAGTGCATGACCTCCAGATATCCTTCTTTGTCCAGGTATCTCTCATTCGCGAAAAAATGCTCGGTATCTTTTACTGCCTCGACTGCCGTCTTTTTATAGACAGCCTGCGGATAAAAAATAGCCAGGAACCTTCTTGCTATGGTCTCATAGACTCTCTGCTCGGTAGGGTTTAAACCTTTAAGCTCGCCTAGACCCTGACCTGTCGGGATTATAGCATAGTGGTCGGTTATTTTTTTATCGTCGGTGTAGCGGGTCTTTCCGATGCTCTTATAGGTCCCACTCGCAAATATCTGGTCCGTAAAAGGTTTGAATATAGGAAGAGTCGAAAGCCCGCGCAGGTTCTTGTCTATCTCCTTGGCAATAGCTGACGACAGGACCCTGGCGTCTGTACGCGGATAAGTCACGAGCTTTTTCTCATAGAGAGACTGGATGATCGTAAGCGTCTGATCAGGGCTTATCTTGAAAAATTTGGACGCGTCGTTCTGGATCTCAGCCAGATTATAAAGCAGCGGAGGATTTTTCTTCTCGTCTTTTTTCTGGACTGAAAGCACCGTAAGCTCTAAGTCACAGGCAGCCGAATCCATGGCCTTAAGCGCATCTGAGCCGCTTACGAGCTTAGAGAGTTCTACTGCGTCTTCTCTTTTCTTAAAGCCATTTTCCTTATAGAGGAGCGGCGAGTTATAATAGACTGAGCCTTTCTTCGCTTTCCATTCGAGACTCAGTCCCTTCTTCTCATCCGCGTCAGTCGAAGCGAGGAGCCTGTAGAAAGGCGTCTTTACGAACTGCCTGATCTCAATCTCACGCCTCACAACCATACCAAGCACACAGGTCATGACACGTCCGACCGCGATCACCTGTCTTTTTGAATTGAGAAAAGACGCCATCTGGTTTCCGTACTTCAAGGTCAGAAGCCTTGAAAAATTGATCCCCATCAGGTAGTCTTCCTTGGCTCTGAGATATGCTGCATCAGAAAGACTGTCGTAATCGCTTTCCGGCTTTGCCTCTTTTATGCCGCGCTTTATCTCCTCGTCCGTCTGAGAATCGATCCAGACACGGCGTTCGTCCTTATCGTTGACTCCTGCCTGGTTCCTTACGAGCCTGTATATGTACTCTCCTTCACGTCCACTATCTGTGCAGACGTAGATTCGGGTCACATCATCCCTGTTTAGGAGCTTTGATACTATATCGTACTGTTTTTTTACACCTGGGATGACTTCGTATTTAAACTCTGTCGGGATAAACGGGAGCGTGCTCATCGACCATTTTTTTAAAGCCGGATCATAGGCTTCAGGGTAGCTCATCGTGACTAAGTGTCCTACACACCAGGTCACGACTATAGAGTTTCCCTCGAGATAACCGTCGTGCTTCGTCAGATTATCATTAAAAACGGCCGCGAAAGCTCTCGCGACCATAGGTTTTTCTGCTATAAAAAGGCTCTTCCCCATTCTTCTCCTTTATCAGGTAACAGGCACGGGCGCTCACACGCAGTTTCCTGGGACACGCTCTCGCTTCGTATGGAACTCATCCATCTATCCATTACTTTGCTTCGATGTAGCCCTGGGCTTTGAGGAGCTCAGCGCAGAGGACTGCTCCGCCGGCGGCACCACGCATGGTGTTGTGTGAGAGACCAACGAACTTCCAGTCGAAGATAGAGTCTTCGCGGAGACGTCCAATAGTGATACCCATGCCGTTCTCATAGTTTACATCAAGCTTTACCTGAGGTCTGTCATCCTCTTCCATGTAGCGGATGAACTGCTTTGGAGCAGATGGCAGGTTCAGTTTCTGCGGAAGGCCTGAGAACGATGTCATGGCATCTATAAGCTCCTGTTTTGAAGGCTTGTCCTTTAAGTTCACAAAGACAGTAGCTGTGTGACCATAGAGGATAGGTACTCTGATGCACTGAGAAGTGATCTTCATGCAGTCAGACGGAACGATCTGTCCGTTCTCGACCTTGCCCCAGAGACGGAGAGGCTCTTTCTCAGACTTCTCTTCCTCGCCGCTGATGAACGGGATGATATTCCCCTCCATCTCAGGCCAGTCCTTAAAAGTCTTTCCGGCTCCTGAAATAGCCTGGTATGTAGAAACTACAGCCTCTGTCGGATGGAATGGAAGCCATGAAGTAAGTACCGGCGCATATGACTGGATAGAGCAGTTCGGCTTTACAGCGATGAAACCGCGCTTTGTACCGAGTCTCTTCTTCTGATACTGGATAACGTCAAAGTGCTCCGGATTTATCTCAGGAACTACCATCGGCACATCCGGTGTCCAGCGATGAGCTGAGTTATTCGATACTACAGGAGTCTCAGTCTTTGCGTAAGCTTCCTCGATAGCTCTGATCTCATCCTTTTTCATGTCCACGGCTGAGAAACAGAAGTCTACGTCCTTAGAAACTTCCTCGACCTCGTTTACGTTCTTTACCACGATATTCTTAACAGCTTCAGGAATAGGCGTATCCATCTTCCAGCGGTCTTTAACGCATTCCTCATATGTCTTTCCGGCACTTCTCGGAGAAGCTGCTATCTCCTTTACCTCGAACCATGGATGATTCTCAAGGATAGCGATGAAACGCTGTCCTACCATTCCAGTACCACCTAAGATACCAACCTTCAGCTTGTCACTCATTTTCTGTAATCCTTTCTTTTTCCGTTTTTTACTTCTTCTGTGCTGCAAGTATTTTATCCTTAAGGTCAAGACAACGGTCTTTGACTCTTGGATTCGTGTTAGGGTTTCCGAGGAGATTCGAGATCAGCTTTGAAGCTGTACCGTACTCCTTGAAGTGGATGGCCATATTTGCCAGTATGTACTCGATAGCTATCGAATTCAATCCTGTCTCTGTGCTGTAAGCCTTCGTGTAACCCTCGTAAGCCTGTCTGTAGAAGCCCTCGTACTCTTCGATATACTGCTTCTTCTTTCCGACTTCCTCGGTATTCGACTCAGACATTTCTTTTATCTGATCACGTCTGATCCAGGCGATACGCAGGCAGATAAGAGACTTCTCTGAAAGCCTGGCGTGCTTTGCCATGGCTGATACAAGAGCCAGCTTATATCTGTCAACTGCCTCATCAGCAGTGTAGATCTCAGGTACATCATCTGAAAGCGGAGTAAAGTTATTGCATACTGCTTCCTTTATCCACTTCATCTGCGTAGCTGATACATGCTCAAAGTACTTGTTCATGGCTGCGTATCCGCAGTGCGGACAGACAATGACTTCATACTTGAGTGTATCGATATTATGGAAATGAGGACGGGTGTCTGCATCAGTCCCGATACGCTTTACTTTAGCGCTCTTGACCTGGAGCACTTTGAACTTGTGGTCGCAGATAGGGCACTGAACTGATTTCTGAAGGACCATGTCCTTCTCCTCGAGGTCTTCAATGCTCTTCTTTACGGTCTGCTGTCCACTTTCTTTTTTTGCAGTACCATCATCAGTGATATCAAGATTCCCATCTGATTTGATGCCGAACTTCTCTAGTCCTGATAACAGGTTCATGTATGTTCCCTCCTTATTTCGAAACCGGAAGCTTAAACGAGCTCTTCAGAGATACGATCCTGTTAAATACAGGCTCTCCCTCCTTGGAGTCCTTGCAATCCGTTGTAAAAAATCCATTTCTTACGAACTGGAAGCTGTCATACGGCTTTGCGTCCTTTACCGAGGCTTCGATGTAAGCGTCCTTTACTGTAAGTGAATGAGGATTTAAGTTCAGGCTGCCGTCTTCGTTATAGACGCCCTTTTCCTCATCTATGACATTCTCGTAAAGTCTTACCGGTGCCTTGAAAGCAGTCGCCTGGTCAACCCAATGGATAGTTCCCTTGACTTTTCTTCCGTCAGGAGAATTGCCGCCCTTTGAAGCCGGGTCGTAAGTCGCATGTACTTTTATTATATCACCATTTTCATCTTTGTCGACCCCGGTACAGGTCACGAAATAGGCATTCATTAGTCTGACTTCGTTCCCCGGGAACATACGGAAATACTTCTTTACCGGCACTTCCATGAAGTCGCTTCTCTCTATATATAAGTGCTTTGAAAAATTGACCTCACGGCTTCCAAGCGCTTCGTTTTCTACGTTATTCACTACCGGGAGCTTCTCTGACTCTCCTTCCGGATAGTTGTCGATCACGAGCTCTATCGGATCTAAGACTGCCATGACACGAGGTACTTTGGTCTTTAAATCCTCTCTGATGCAGTACTCGAGCATCGGGTACTCAGCTGTAGAATTAGCCTTGCTGACACCTGCGAGCTCTACGAACTTCTTTATGGATTCAGGAGTGTAGCCTCTTCGACGAAGTCCTGCTATAGATACAAGCCTCGGGTCATCCCAGCCGTCTACTATGCCGTCTTCTACGAGCTTTTTGATGTAACGCTTTCCTGTAACGACATTTTTCAAATACAGCTTTGCGAACTCTATCTGTCTCGGCGGATTTGGGAACTCACACTCACGGACTACCCAGTCATAAAGCGGTCTGTGGTCTTCAAACTCGAGAGTACAGATGGAGTGGGTAATTCCCTCGATAGCGTCCTCGATAGGATGAGCAAAGTCATACATCGGGTAGATGCACCACTTATCTCCCTGTCTCTGATGTGAGAGGTGGGCTACCCTGTAGATGATCGGATCACGCATATTTATATTTGGCGATGACATGTCTATCTTTGCACGCAGTACCATTTCACCATCTGCGTATTTTCCTGCTTTCATATCTTCAAATATCTGAAGCGACTCTTCTATAGGTCTGTCTGAATTCGGATCCTTTTTTCCGGGTTCAGTAAGTGTACCACGGTACTCCCTGATCTGATCTGCCGTAAGGTCTGAAGCATATGCTTTGCCTTTTTTTATCAGCTTTACTGCCAGCTCATACATCTGGTCAAAGTAATCAGACGCGTACATCGTCTTCTTCCACTTTGCGCCGAGCCAGCGGATATCTTCCTGGATCGCGTCTACAAACTCCGACTTTTCTTTAGTAGGGTTCGTGTCGTCAAATCTCATGTGGAACTCGCCGTTATACTCCTGTGCGAGGCCATAGTTTAAAAGGATGCTCTTTGCGTGTCCTATATGTAAAAAGCCGTTCGGTTCCGGTGGGAATCGCGTTACTACGTGGTCGTAGCGGCCGCTGGCCAGATCCTTATCTATTTCTTCTTCGATAAAGTTTTTCAAGATGTGCCTCCTGTGTTTTCTGTAACGGGTAGGTTGGCACACAGGTACGGCTCGGGGCTCGCTCTCGCTCCGTATGGAACGCAGCGAGAGCGTGTCCTGAGCGGTATCTATGTCCGGACGCCCGTATAGCTTACTTTACATGTGTGTGAGTGAACAGATGGTCACTGCAGTACTCGTAGTTACCGTTGCACTTCGTGCAATAGCGGAAGTCCAGCTCCGGGTTGGTGAGCTCGGTGCGGCCGCAGATGCAGCACTTGTGCTTTGCGACCTGCTTTCCGTGAGCACTGCGCTCACGGGTCTGATTCTGCTGTCCGCCTGTGTAGGTGTGCCACGATGTGTTATTATATGCGCGACGGAAGTCACGCTGTCGTTTCGTCCGCAGCGGACTGCGCCAGTTCCTGGTCTGCAGATAGTAGATGATGAAGTTCGCAAGCGATGCCGCAATGGCTACTATCAGCGGGATTCCGGCTGTTCCTGCACTCAGCGCGTTTACGATGTCGATGACTAAGAATACGACGTAAAGAAGCGCCATCCACTTCATTTTGACAGGTATGATGAAGTACAGAAGCACCTGCTCTTCCGGGAATGTCAGCGCAAACGCCAGGAAGATGCTTAGGTTTATGTAATTCGTGGAAAAATAGCTTCCGAGTCCCACTATGCCCCAGTGCCCGCTGACAAGTGCCGATACGATGTAGAGCGCAAAAGCTCCGATCAGCGTAAACAGCACACCGCCGAACATATAGACATTAAACCGGAAGGTTCCCCATACTCTCTCAAGCGCCATCCCGAGCTGCCAGTAAAAAATGATCATGATGATCGCGAAGATGATATTCTGGTCAGGCGGGATCATGACCCAGGTGATGAGTCTCCAGATCTGTCCATGGCAGATATAGTACGGCTCCAGCTCCATCAGTGAGAGTATCTGTGCACCCGTTACTGCCTGTATCGCGTATAGGATATAGCCTATCACGTATCCGCCGATGAAATAGTTCATCAGGCGGGGGATAGCATACTTTCCTAATTTTCTTTCTAATCTATCAAGCATATATCGACTCCTATTTAAGCATACTTACTTCATTATATTTAGTCGAATTACGCTTGTCAATTATCGATTTCTTAATTCTGTCGCCGATAGGTATAGAAACGAGGGAGAGCACAAAGGTAAATATCAGTGCCAGTGCCGTCTGCGACGCCTTTGGAAGGAAGTCCAGGAAACCGGCCACGATATTTATCCCAAGCAGCTGGCATAAGTACATCGGCATCGAGATCTTCCCGAGCCACATCACGACGCCATTCTGGAAGACGTCTCTTCCCATCGTCTGCCCCGAAAAAGCGAAGACTATCGAAAGTGTCATGAAGATCAGCACGTGTGTCTCGTATTTTGTCGTGTAGGAAGAAAGCGAGTAAAAGATCGTAAGACCAAAGCCTGCTGCTTCTATTATCGTAAAAATGACCCGTGATTTTCTGCTGAAATATCTGTGGCTTAAGGTACGGCAGAGTTCAAACGCACTGGCTCCGAGTGAGATCTCAGCGATAGCCCTGAACACACAGGCGTAGCCGAATCCGAGCCACCTGTTCTGATCGGCAAAGGTGTCGTAGTTATGCTGTAAGACACCGAGAATCCAAAGCGATACCAGCGGTCCCACGGCTCTCGTGTACATATAGTAGAACTTCGAGATGATCGGGTATAAAAGCAGCATTGCGATAAACATCGCAGAGATATACCACTCTATGACATCCACATTCGTATTCGTAAATCCGAATTTCTGCAGGAAGAAGAACTCCGGCACAGCGTTAAAAATGTACTGTGCCACGTCCTTAGCACCACCGTCATATACGTCTTTTACGACTATTTTTAAAGCCATGAGTGCTATAAACGGGAATACATGATATGAAAAGATGCCTATATATTTTTTCAGCATGTACCTGACAGTAGTCCTGCCGAGTTCGACCGACTTCACGAGTCCCAGCTTTAAGTCTTTTCTTCTCTTATGAATGGATCTCGCCATCAGAAATCCCGATGTGATGAAAAAGAACTCCACCCCGTAGTACCCGCGCCTTAAGACAGGTATGTGCAGTCCCCCGACATCGAGATGATGAAAACCTAACGTCCTGCTGCAGTGGAAAAGAATGATCGTGATACAGAAAATGAACCTGAGCAGTTCTATCTTCCCGTTTTTCTTATATGTCTTCATATTTTATGACCCTCACTTAAAACAAAAACTATGGTTATTTTACCACAAACATGAAAAAGGGGACAGACCCTCTTTTCAGATATTTTAACATAAGAAAAGTGCTATGACAATTTTCGCAGAAAAAAATCCCGGCAGATTATGCTCTGCCAGGATATTATTTACGATGCCTTTGAGACTTCTTCGGCCTCATCGGACTTCTCATCTGTGAATTCTGCTTTCTCGTCTTCTTCCTTCTTCAGGTTCTTGAAAGCGGATGAAAGCATCAGCTTGATACGGTTCAGCTGGTTTACTTCCGAAGCGCCCGGATCGTAGTCGATAGCGGCGATATTTGCACTAGGATTTAAGGCACGGATCTTCTTGATGACGCCCTTTCCTACGATGTGGTTCGGCAGGCAACCGAACGGCTGAATACAGACGATGTTCTTTACGCCATCAGCTATCAGCTCAAGCATCTCACCTGTAAGGAACCAGCCTTCACCTGTCTGGTTTCCAAGTGAAACGACGCTCTTTGCTCTCTCTGCGGTCTCATCAATGTAAGCCGGTGCAGTGAAGTGCTTTGATTCATCGAAAGCCTTTCTCGCGGCTCCTCTCATCCATTCGAAGAACTTTATTCCGAGGTTGGAGATCACCATCGATTTCTTCGGAGTTCCGAGGTTCTCGTGCTTGAATCTCTCGTTTATGAAGCAGTAAAGCAGGAAGTCTGTAAGATCAGGAACCACTGCCTCTGCCCCCTCTGACTCGAGAAGGTCAGCCAGGTGGTTATTCGCTACGACTGAGTACTTTACCATGATCTCACCGACGATCCCGACCCTTGGCTTCTTCTGATCGGTGATAGGAAGGTTATCGAAATCCCTTATGATGTCACGGCACATCTGCTTGTACTTTCTGTGAGAAAGCATCTTCGGCTGTGACAGGAAGTCGATAACTTTCTTCTTCCACTTCTCATAGAGCTCATTTGCAGAACCCTTTACCTTCTCGTAAGGTCTCATCCGATAGAGACATTTCAGGAAGATGTCTCCGAACTCAAGGCCATAGAGGCCGTGCTGTATGACCTTCGGTCCGAGCTTGAATCCAGGGTTCTTCTCGAGTCCCACGAGGTTAAGAGAAATGACCGGAACCTTCCCGAAGCCTGCCTTTGCCAGCGCACGTCTGATGAAGCTGATGTAGTTCGAAGCACGGCAGCCACCACCTGTCTGGGTGATAAGAAGCGCTGTCCTGTCGAGATCATACTTTCCCGACTTCAGGGCTGCTATAAACTGGCCTACGACGAGGAGTGAAGGGTAGCAGGCATCGTTATTTACGAAGCGGAGTCCGTTATCAACACAGTCCTTTGCCGGAACTTCAGGCACCACGACCGTAAAGCCTGCAGACGACATGGCCGGAGCTATGATGTCGAAGTGGATAGGCGACATCTGCGGAGCGAGGATAGTGTAGTTCTTCTTCATCTCCTTTGTGAAGACTTTTCTCTTATAGGATGAAGGTACTACTTTTCTCTTAGACTCCTCTTCCTTCTGCTGCTTTCTCTGTCTGACACGAATAGCAGCAAGCAGGGAGCGTACACGGATACGGGCAGCTCCCAGGTTATTTACCTCATCGATCTTAAGACAGGTGTATATCTTTCCGCTGTGGGTTAAGATATCAGATACACAGTCTGTAGTTACGGCGTCGAGTCCGCAGCCGAATGAATTCAGCTGGATCACATCGAGGTAGTCTGTCTTCTTTACGAAGTTTGCGGCTGAGTACATTCTAGTGTGGTAGGTCCACTGATCCATTACGATAAGAGGACGCTCGAGTTTTCCGAGGTGGGAGACCGAATCCTCTGTGAGCACTGCCATTCCGTAGCTTGTGATCAGATCCGGAATTCCGTGATTTATCTCAGGGTCCACATGGTAAGGTCTGCCGCAGAGAACGATACCGTGGCGTCCCGTCTTCTTTAAGTACTCGATTGTCTCCTCGCCCTTATTCTCGATGTCTTTTCTGGTCCTCTGGAGCTCGAACCATGCCTTGTGAGCAGCGTCTTTTACCTCGCTCTCATCGATGTCGAACTCCTTCCTGAATACTTTTACAAGCTGATCAGAGAGTACCTCCTCATTCGTAAAAGCCATGAACGGATTTAAGAAGCGGACTTTTCCATCGGTGATGTCCTCGACGTTATTCTTGATATTCTCAGCGTATGACGTAACTATAGGACAGTTATAATGGTTGTTCGAATCCGGGAACTCATTTCTCTCATATGGAACGCATGGGTAGAAAATAGTCTTTATCCCGTTATTTATAAGCCACTGCACATGACCGTGGCTAAGCTTTGCCGGGTAGCACTCAGACTCTGACGGAATCGACTCGATTCCCAGCTCGTAGATCTTTCTTGAAGAATCAGGGGAAAGCACTACCGAGAAGCCCAGTTCTTTAAAAAATGCAGCCCAGAACGGATAGTCTTCGTACATATTGAGAACTCTCGGGATTCCGATGACTCCACGCTTTGCCTCTTCAGGCTTAAGCGGTTCATATCCGAAAATCCTCTTGTACTTGTAGTCATAGAGGTTCGGAATATTATCCGGGTTCTTCGGTTTTCCTAGTCCTCTCTCGCAGCGGTTTCCAGTCGTGAAACGGCGGCCGTCGGAGAATTTATTTATAGTCAGCATGCACTTGTTCGTGCATCTCTGGCAGTGTGTCATGTTCGTCGTGTAGGTAAGTTTCAGGATATCGTCTATCGGAAGCATCGTTGTGGACTGCTCGTCCTCGTATCTCTCACGGGCGATGAGCGCTGAACCGAAAGCTCCCATGATTCCTGCTATATCAGGACGGGTCACATGGAGTCCGCCGATTTTTTCGAAGGCGCGAAGTACTGCGTCATTGTAAAAAGTACCGCCCTGTACGACGACATTCTGTCCGAGCTGCTTCGGGTCAGAAAGCTTTATTACCTTAAAGAGTGCGTTCTTTATGACTGAATACGCAAGTCCGGCAGAGATATCAGCGACTGAAGCGCCCTCTTTCTGAGCCTGCTTTACCTTTGAGTTCATGAATACGGTACAGCGGGTTCCGAGATCTATGGGATGCTTTGCGAAAAGCGCCTCCCTGGCAAAATCGATAACATTATAATTCAATGACTTCGCGAATGTTTCGATGAAAGAACCGCAGCCTGATGAGCAGGCCTCGTTCAGCTGGACTGAATCTATAGTGTGATCCTTGATACGGATGCACTTCATATCCTGTCCGCCGATATCGAGGATACAGTCAACATCCGGGTCAAAGAAGGCTGCTGCATAGTAGTGAGCTACCGTCTCTACTTCTCCGTCATCGAGCCTGAATGCAGACTTAAGCAGTGCCTCGCCGTATCCTGTCGAGCAGGAATGAACGATATGAGCCTCCGGGGGAAGCTGCTTTTTGATCTCGCCCATAGCACGGATGGCTGTCTTTAGTGGCGAGCCGTTG
>ONIH01000043.1 GCA_900317825.1 uncultured Lachnospiraceae bacterium
CAGCTAACATAGTTGCCTCCACTACATACTTTTCATACATACTTTTCCAGTTGAGCTTCGACCATTGGTCGGAGTTCTTCTGGTTTACGGGAAAAATACATGAATAAAGGATTTACATCTCACCTGTCTGAACTCGGCGAATTCACCGAACTTCAGGACTCACTGAAAAAAGGCGGTATGTATGAACTGTCGGGCATACTCGACGTGGCCAAAGGCCAGATAGTCGATGCGCTCGGATCGGACTGCGGGCGAAAGCTCGTAGTTTTTGCATCTGAAAAAACGGCGGAAGAGTTCGCGGACGAATACCGGCATATAGAGGAGAACACGGTATATTTCCCGGCAAAGGATGTGCTTTTTTACCAGTCTGACGTCAAGGGGAACACGCTGACCAGGGAGAGGCTCCGTGCGCTCAGGGTGTTAAAGGAAGAAGACCAGGTCACTGTCGTAACGACGATCGATGCCCTGATGAACAAGCTGCCGGAACCCGGTGAGCTTTCGGATGCCCTTATCACGATAAAAGACGGTGAGGAGACTGATTTTACGGCGCTCCAGAGGAGGCTTGTGGACTTGGGCTACGAGAATGTGTCGCAGGTCGATGCACCGGGGCAGTTTGCAGTCAGGGGCGGAATACTCGATGTCTTCCCGCTGACCGACGACACTCCGGTCCGGATCGAATTTTTCGGGGACGATGTAGATTCGATAAGGAGCTTCGATATCGTAAGCCAGAAATCCGATGAGAACCTGGATGAAGTGCATATCGACCCGGCGATGGAGATGGTCCTGACGAGGAAAAAACGTGACGCCGGGCTCAAACTGCTGAAAGCTGACTACGAGAAGCGCTATAAGGAGCTTCGTGATGACATGAAGACGGAGGAGTCTTTCCGTCTGAAGACTAGCTATGAGGACTTCAGGGACAGGCTTCTGAGCGGCGATTACTCGCAGGCGGACGGCTATCTGACATATTTTGAAAAAAATACTTCAGGGCTACTTGACTATTTCCCGGAGGATACGCTTCTTTTCTTAGATGAGCCGGCGAGACTCGTGGAGCGTGGCGAGATCCTCGAAAAAGAATTCACTGAGAGTATGGTCCGCCGTGAGGAAAACGGCTCGGCGCTTCCGGGACAGCTTCAGATGCTCGATTCCTCGAAGGAAGTGCTTGCCAGATGCATGAATATGACAGGTGTCATGCTTCCTCAGATATCCGGAAATAACGGCGGACTGAAGGCCAAGGACAGATTTTACCTGCACCAGATCTCGATAAACAGCTACCAGAATTCGCTCGACACCCTGAAAAAGGAGCTCTCTTCTTATCAGAAGAAAAAATACCGGGTCTATCTGCTGACGGCGTCGAGAACCAGGGGTAGCAGGCTGGCAGAGGACCTGCAGGCAGACGGGCTGAATGTATTTTTCTCAGAAAATGATGATGCGGAGGTAAAGCCGGGACAGGTGCTTATCACCGTGGGCTTCATCCGCCGCGGCTTCGAGTACCCGGACATCGGAGTTGTATACATCAGCGAGAGCGATATTTTTGGCGCGGTAAAAAAGAAGAAAAAGAAGAAAAAACGCTATGGCGGCGGGGATTCGATCACGAGCTTTTCAGAGCTTACGCCGGGCGATTATGTCGTGCACGAAGATCACGGACTCGGCATCTATGAGGGCGTGAAAAAAATAGAGCACGACCATGTGACCCGCGACTATATCGAGATTTCTTACGCCGGAGGTTCGACGCTCTATATCCTGGCAACGCAGCTCGACACGCTATCGAAGTACGGAAGCATCGGCGACAAAAAGCCGAAGCTCAACTCACTGGGCGACGGCCAGTGGAAGAAGACAAAGGCGAAGGTAAAGCATGCTGTCGGCCAAGTCGCGAAGGACCTGGTCGAGCTCTACGCCTTAAGACAGCAGAACCAGGGCTACGTCTACGGGCCTGACACCGAGTGGCAGAGAGAGTTCGAGGAGTCTTTTCCATATGATGAGACCGACAGCCAGCTTGCCGCAATAGAGGACGTAAAAAGCGACATGGAAAGCCCGAAGATCATGGATCGTCTCGTATGTGGGGACGTAGGTTTCGGGAAGACGGAGATCGCTATGAGGGCCGCGTTCAAGGCAGTTCAGGAGAACAAGCAGGTCGTTTACTTAGTTCCAACGACGATCCTTGCTCAGCAACATTATAATAATTTCCGCGAGCGAATGAAAAATTATCCGGTAAATATCGGAATGCTCTCACGCTTTCACACTGCAGCGCAGAACAAAGAGACTATACAGGGACTAAAAAACGGGAGAGTCGATATAGTGATCGGAACCCACAGGGTGCTGTCGAAGGACGTATCATTCAAGGACCTGGGACTCCTTATCATCGATGAGGAGCAGCGTTTTGGCGTCACGCACAAAGAAAAAATAAAAGAAATGAAGAAAAATGTCGACGTGATGTCACTCTCCGCGACTCCGATCCCGCGAACCCTCCATATGAGCATGACGGGGATCAGGGACATGAGCCTCCTCGAAGACGCGCCGATGGACAGGACGCCGATCCAGACTTTTGTCTTTGAAGAAAATGACGAGATGGTGCGTGAGGCGATAGAACGTGAACTTGACAGGGGCGGACAGGTCTACTATGTGATAAACAGGGTCAGCCAGATAGCAGATGTCGCCGCGAAGATCCAGGAAATGGTCCCGGAGGCGAATGTCGCCTTTGCGCATGGCCAGATGTCAAAAAACAGGCTCGAAGAGATCATGACAGACTTCGTGAACCAGGACATCGACGTGCTGGTGGCGACGACGATCATAGAGATCGGCCTTGATATAAGTAACGTAAATACGATAATCATCCACGATGCCGATAAATTCGGACTTTCACAGCTCTACCAGCTGAGAGGCAGGGTCGGAAGAGGCTCGAGGACAGCCTACGCTTTTCTTATGTATAAGCGGGACAAAGTTCTGAAGGAAGTCGCAGAAAAACGGCTTGCAGCGATAAAGGAATTCACGGATCTGGGAAGTGGGTACAAGATAGCGATGCGAGACCTTGAGATCCGCGGAGCCGGAAATCTCCTCGGCGAGGAGCAGTCCGGTCACATGGAATCGGTCGGATATGAGCTATACTGCAAAATGCTTAACACCGCAGTCGCGAAAGAAAAGGGTCTGACGGTCGGAGACGAGTACGAGACTACAGTCGACATCCCTATCAACGCGTACATTCCGCCTTCTTATATAAAAGACGAGGAGACAAAGCTTGACATGTACAAGCGCATCAGCTCGATAGAGACTGAAGAAGAGGAAAGCGATATCTTAGACGAGCTCATCGACCGTTTCGGAACGCCGGGCAAGTCAGTTCAGAACCTGCTCCTGGTGGCAAGACTCCGCGCACAGGCGCACGCTGTCTACCTGACAAAAATAAAGCAGACCGGAGCCAAGGTGACTCTGACTTTCTGGGAAAAGGCGCGCATCGACGCTTCCCGCATCCCGGAAGTCCTCGCTGCCTTCTCGCCGTACCTGACCTTCACCCCAACTGCCGCCTCCCCGGAGCTCGTCCTGAACACCGCCCTCGACAACCGTTTTCCAAAGAAGGACATTTTACAGTATCTTCTCAGCATCTGTGAAAAATTGTCTACCATTGTCCTGGAATAGATGGTATAATAATTAACTGGAGGGCGGCGGACAGGCAGAATCTTCATAGCGGGGGCGGTTTTGACAATGCTGCGCCATACAGATAGGCGCAGCCAGCCGCCCCGGCATTATAGGATTCAGCCAGTCCGCCGCCCGAATATTGACGACGAGGGAACATCTATGAAGAAGATTGCACTAATGATGGACAGCTGGCGCCGCTACATGATCGCGGCCTGGCCGATCGGCATCATCGAAGAACTGAAGAAGAAACAGGTCGACGCCTCCCTCTATATCTTCTGCTGCGCAGGAAACTGGAACCAGGATGAGGCGTACAACGAGGGCGAGTACGGTTTTTTATCATTGCCGAACTTTAACGAGTTTGACGGCGTCATCGTCGACCTGAGCAATATGCACTCCGGCAAAGAAGTAAATCTCCTGACCGACCAGATCAGGCACAGCGGCATACCGGCAGTGTCACTCCAGAAGCAGATAGACGGCTTTACATACGTCGGGGCCGACAACTATACAGCCATGAGACAGCTGGTGGCGCATCTGCACGAGGATCATCACCTGGACAGATTCTGGCTGATGATGGGACCGGAGAATAACTACGAGAGCGACGTCCGTGAGCAGGGGATCCGCGACTACCTGAAGGAAAACGGGCTTCATCTGGCAAAGGACGATGTCGTACATGTCGATTTTGACTATCAGGCAGGCGTCAGGGGATATCATATACTCCGCAGCATGCATCAGGAGCTTCCGGAAGCCATCATCTGCGTAAATGATAACCAGGCTATAGCAGCCTGCGAGGAAGCAGTCAGGGACGGATTCACAGTGCCGGATGACTTTGCGGTCACAGGCTTCGATAATTTCGACAAAGCAGGCTTTTATGCGCCGCGCATCACGACGATGTCAAATGTCCGGGAAAAGCTGAGTGCCAGAGCAGTCGACGTACTTCTGGATGCCTGGAACGGAAAGCCGATGCCGGAGAAAGTATACAATCCCGTCGATTTTTTAAAGTATGAAAGCTGTGGCTGTCATCCGCCGCTCCCTGATATCCGCCAGAACCTGAAAAAACAGGTCCTTGAGAATATCGACGGAGACAAGTATGCCTCAGAACTGCTGGACCTGGAGTCCGTGATGCCGAAGTGCAATACGATAGAAGAAGTGGCAAAGGCGGTCGATGAGCAGCTCGAGCTGATGCGCGGTGATGCGTTTTACCTGATGGTCGACCCAAAAGTGTTCGCCGTGAACGGACAGATAAGTGCAAAGCCGAACGCCCGTGAGAACCTGACGAGCAGCTTCTGCCGGGGCTGTTACCCGCTGCAGATGCAGATAGTCTATGCCCGCGAGGGAGAGAAGCGTGAGAGGGATTTTGAGGGACAGATGATCTCGGATATTTTTCCAATGCTGTCGCTCGATGCTCCGGCGGAGGACTACCTGTTCATGCCGATACATTTCGAGGAGTCGTCGATAGGATATGTCGCTTTCAAAAATGTGATCGACATCCTCGACAAGCAGATGTATTTTCAGGCTGTCATGACGATCCAGAGGCGCATTCAGGAGCTGTATAACGCAGCGATGGCTCGCCAGGTAAACGAGCGCCTTTCACTCCTGTATAAGACAGACGCGCTGACCGAAGTGCTGAACAGACTCGGCTATAACGAAGAGGGAAGTGCCTACTACGAACAGCATCACCGCCGCGGACAGCAGATATATGTGATGTTCTGCGACCTCGACCGCCTGAAATACATAAATGATAACTACGGTCACAAGGCCGGGGACCGGGCGATAATCGACATAGCAAATACGCTTCGGGAAGTACTAGGAAAAGATTCTGTGATCGCCAGAATGGGCGGAGACGAATTTGTCGTTATGGGAACTATCGTATCGAAGGACGACCTGAATGACATACGGGAAGCCGTGCGGACGAAACTGCAGGCGCTTACAGAGGAAGAAAGACTTCCGTATGACCTGACAGTCAGCATGGGAGCGAGCATAGCCGATGCGTCATCGACCGAAAATCTCGAGCATTTTGTCCGGGAGGCAGATGAGCGGATGTACGCAGAAAAATTAAAGCATCGCGCATTATACTCTTGACAAACCATGAAAATCGTGCAAAAATAAAAGCCTATTTAACCAACTAGAATGATAGGAATATAAGGAGCGCGATTGTATGAAGGTAAGTACGCGGGGCAGATATGCCATAAAAGTCATGATAGATCTGGCAGAGCATGACAACGGGGATTTTATCCCGCTTTCTGATATAGCAAAAAGACAGGAGATCTCGGAGAAGTATCTGGAGGCGATAGTTTCTATGCTTTCGAAGGCAGGCTTCCTTCAGTCACTCCGTGGAAAGGGCGGCGGCTACAAGCTGAGCCGTCAGTCGGACGAATACACGGTCCGGGAAGTACTTGAAGTCACAGAAGGCTCCCTGGCACCGGTCCCGGACGAGGACATGACTTCCCTGGGAAACACGCACGCCTCAGCCTTCCGCACCGCAGAGATGTGGAAAGGCCTCTACGACGTCATGGTCAAATACTTAGACTCCGTCTCCATCAAAGACCTCGCCGGTGAAGACAGCGGCCAGTACGACTTCGTGATATAACCACCATCCCCCGAAAGGGGGATTTTTTTGTATAGGTGGCGGCGGGCAGATGGTCTATAAAAAGCTGTCATGCAAGCGCAGCAACCGACATGACAGCCACCTGAAAACCATCAGCCCGCCGCCATGCATAACCGATTTGCACTATTAGGAATGACGTGTTATAATACGGACTAATTGGCATTTAACAAAGGAGATAATTTTTTTAATGAGTATAGTAAGCAAAGTATTCGGCACCCACAGTCAGCATGAGCTGAAACGAATAAAACCCATTGTGAACCGGATCGAATCCTATCACGATGAGATGGCAAAGCTCAGCGATGATGAACTCAGAGCGAAGACTCCGTACTTCAAGGAGCAGCTCGCCGACGGAAAGACACTGAACGATATCCTTCCTGAAGCCTACGCTGTAGTCCGTGAGGCAGCAAAGAGAGCCTTAGGCATGGAGCACTTCAGAGTACAGCTGATGGGCGGTGTTATCCTCCACCAGGGACGAATCGCAGAGATGAAGACCGGTGAAGGAAAGACCCTCGTGTGTACCCTTCCGGCATACTTAAATGCCCTTGAAGGAAAAGGTGTTCACGTAGTCACAGTAAACGACTACCTGGCAAAGCGTGATGCCGAGTGGATGGGAAAAGTACACGAGTTCCTTGGACTTACGGTAGGCTGCGTCTTAAATGACATGGACAAGGCCGAGAGACAGGCGGCATATAACTGCGACATCACCTACATCACGAATAACGAGCTCGGATTTGATTACCTCCGTGATAACATGGTAGTTCGCAAGGAAGACATGGTACAGCGTGGCCTTCACTACGCCATCATCGATGAGGTCGACTCAGTACTTATCGATGAAGCCAGAACCCCTCTTATCATTTCCGGACAGAGCGGAAAGTCCACAAAGCTCTATGAGATGTGCGACGTACTTGTCAGACAGATGGAGCGTGGAGCCGATCTCCCAGAGTATTCCAAAATGGATGCCATCATGGGAATCGAGCAGGAAGAGACCGGAGACTACATCGTCGGAGAGAAGGATAAGGTCGTAAACCTGACTCAGCGCGGTATTAAAAAAGTCGAGGACTTTTTTCATATAGATAACCTCGCAGATCCGGAGAACCTCGAGATCCAGCATAACGTGATTCTCGCCATCAGAGCGCATGAGCTGATGCATAGAGATCAGGATTACGTGGTAAAAGATGACGAAGTCCTTATCGTAGATGACTTCACCGGACGTATAATGCCGGGCCGCCGTTATTCAGACGGACTCCACCAGGCTATCGAGGCGAAGGAGCATGTCCATGTAAAGCGTGAGAGTATGACGCTTGCAGACATCACCTTCCAGAATTTTTTCAATAAATACGATAAGAAGGCCGGAATGACAGGAACCGCTCTGACAGAGGAGCAGGAGTTCCGTGACATCTACGGCATGGATGTTATCGAGATCCCGACGAACAAACCTGTCATCAGGGTTGATCACGATGACGCTGTATACAAGACCGAGGATGAGAAGTTCAACGCAGTAGTCGAGGAAGTAAAGAAGGCTCACGCAAAGGGACAGCCGGTACTTGTCGGAACCATTACGATCGATGTATCGGAGCGAGTTTCCAGAATGCTTTCAAAGGAAGGCATCCAGCATGAAGTCCTGAACGCGAAGAACCACGAGCGTGAGGCTGAGATCGTAGCTCAGGCAGGTATCCACGGACACGTGACCATCGCGACGAATATGGCAGGTCGTGGTACTGATATCAAAATCGACGATGAAGCCAGGGCAGCAGGCGGTCTGAAGATCATCGGAACTGAGAGACACGAATCCCGCCGAATCGACAACCAGCTGCGTGGACGTGCAGGACGTCAGGGAGATCCGGGTGAATCACAGTTCTTCATTTCACTCGAGGATAACCTGATGAGACTTTTCGGATCAGAGCGTCTGATAAAAGTCTTCAACTCTCTTGGAATCCCAGAGGGTGAGCAGATCCACCACAAAATGCTTTCAAGCGCCATAGAGCACGCTCAGCAGAAGATCGAGTCGAACAACTTCAGCATCAGAAAGAACCTGCTCGAGTACGACGAAGTCACGAACGATCAGCGTGAGCTTGTATACAAGCAGAGACGCAGAGTTCTCGATGGCGAGGATATGCATGACCAGATCAAGCATATGATCGAGGGCCAGGTAAAGGACTGCGTAGAGACTGTCATAAACGACGGAATCGGCAGAGACGACTGGGATCTAAACGAGCTGAACCGTGTCCTCCTGGATGTAGTCCCGCTGAAGCCTGTCAAAGAGGATTACCTCGAGCAGCATGACATAAAGAACGTAGGAGACTTAGAGGATAAGCTGACAGAGGATGCTTTCGAACTCTACGATCAGAAGGAAAAGGAATTCCCTGAAGAAGTGGATTTCCGTGAAGTCGAGCGTACCATTCTTCTCCGTGTTATCGACCAGCATTGGATGGAAGAGATCGATAACATGGAACAGCTCCGTCAGGGTATCGGCCTCCAGGCTTACGGCCAGAGGAACCCTATCGACGAGTACAAGGCTCAGTCATACGAGATGATGGATGCGATGAACGCAGCTATCCAGCATGACACAGTCCAGATGATGTTCCGTATCAGAGTCGAGAAGCAGGTCGAGCGTGAGGAAGTCGCAAAGGCTACCGGCACGAATAAGGAAGAGGAACCTTCACAGTCAGGTCCGAAGCGCCGCAAGGCTCCGAAGATCTACCCGAACGACCCGTGCCCGTGTGGATCAGGACTTAAGTACAAGAACTGCCACGGGAAGAAATTATATGGAAACAAAGGTTGATGAGATTTTAGAGACACTGGCTCTTTCAGATGAGAAAAGGGCCGGTGTTTCTCAGTTAAAGAAGGATTTGGAGTACGGAGGGCCGGATCTCGCCTGGCAGACTGACTGTTTTCTAGTCAGCTGGCTGAGACAGGAGCTTTCTGCAGCAGGCCAGTTTGATGAAGCAGTTCTCGCCGCACTTGGCACTGATATCGAAGTCCGCATGCCCTTCCTTAAAAAAATGCTCGCCTGTCAGGGTGAGTACGGACATTTTTTACAGAAGGCGTCACCGTATGTATTTCTCGTCGGAGACGACATATGCTACGGAGTCCTCGAGGATTTTTCCAGGCAGTTCGGCGCTGCGTTTGAGAAGCTGGGTTACCGCGTGATCTACCAGGACAGGCAGCAGATACCGGAAGTCTATGAGCAGATGTATCAGGGCACTTCGTACCGTGGGATCTTCGGAATGCAGGATCCTCTGGTCTCGAAGAAGCTCGGAGACGAGTACTTCTTTGGAAAATTGAATGCTCCGGTGTATTTTTTCTCGTTCGATCATCCGGCAGGGTTTTATGATATCATCCACGATTCGCCAGAGGATATGACAGTCCTGACACTCGACAGGTACTA
>ONIH01000046.1 GCA_900317825.1 uncultured Lachnospiraceae bacterium
ATCATCTATCAGATACAGGCCTTTCTTTTTAGGATTAAGCCCAATCTGGTGTATAGCCACATCATCGGCACTCCCAGCCCACTCATTTATAGAGGCATACCCTTTACTGTAGGGCCATTTGAGAAATGAATTATCATAGCTTAGCGAGTAGGTCATCTTATCAGACCAGATATAAGTGTCATACCTGAATGAGCCTCTCAGCGATTTCCGATCGATCCTGTAATCATACAGAGCCTCGTATTCTTCATCAGTCAGGTTCTTATCGACCACTTCTGCTGTCGCCGGTAGCTCATCCTTATTCGATATAGTTTCCATCAGTTCTTTGCCACTGATGCCCTTTATGATCATGTAGTGGAAGTTTGAATTCTTATAGTCCAAATCCTTGCTGTCACCAGTCAGAGCTGCTACCGAATACAGATCTATAGCGTCGTTTGTAAAGGATTCTTTTAAGGTCTTAAGGCTCTGCTCTACATAGTCACTGAAGAGTACTACAGTTACTATGCCTGCTGCCAGAAGCAGATATCCTATGGTCGTCAGGATATAGAGCCAGGCCTTATATCCGGTTTTAGTTTTTTTACTTTTTTTAGCCTCTTTATCCATTGTTTCCTCCGATTTTGTAACCCCTGCCCCAGACCATTACTATGTATCTCGGGTCAGATGGGTTTATCTCTATTTTTTCACGCAGGTGCCTTATATGGACGGCGACTGCATTCTCCTGTCCGCACGGGTCCTCGTGCCAGACTTCCCTGATGATGTCCTTCGGTGAGAATACTTTTCCCTGATTTCTCATCAGAAGGCTCAGGATATCGTACTCCGTAGGAGTTAGCGATACTTCCTCTCCGTCCACCGTAAGGCGCTTCTCGCTGTCGTTTAAGCAGAGACCTCCGCAGTAGAGGTTATTATCTGCGTTCTGGTTCATACCTCCTGCGCCTCCGAGTATCTGGTAGCGTCTTAAAGCACTTTTTACTCTGGCTAATAACTCTACCGGGTTGAACGGCTTGGTCACATAGTCATCTGCTCCGACGTTAAGTCCGAGGATTTTGTCAGTGTCCTCCGCTTTTGCCGTAAGAAAAATGACCGGTACATTTGATAATTTTCTGATCTCTGTCATCGCCTCTATGCCGTCCATGACCGGCATCATCACATCTAAAAGCACCAGGTCGCATTTGCCGAGACGCACTATATCCACGGCGTCAGCCCCGTTATAAGCCTTTATCGTGTCATATCCGTCACTTTTTAAATAAATGCAGATAGCGTTAACTATGTCCCTGTCATCATCTGCTACTAAAACTGTGCTCATGAGTTACCTTTCTAAAATCCAAAAATATATCCGCTGCAACGGGATTTCTTTATGATCCTATTGTAGCGGACTTACGATTAAGAAAAAAGTATCTAAATCTTTAAGAATTTCTTAAGACCCCTCCCAGAATTTTTTAAGCGTTTCCTCTATGGTCTCCTGACTCACGTCCTTTATATCATCCCACTCCTTCGGGAAGAGGCCTCTGTAATCGGCTCTCAGGTATCTGTCGTCTAAAAGGACTATGACTCCACGGTCTGTTTCTGTGCGGATCAGGCGGCCAGCGGACTGGAGGACTTTATTCACTGCCGGATAGAGGTAGGCGTAGTTAAAGCCCTCGCCGTATTTTTTATCGAAGTAGTCGCTTAGTATATTCTGTTCGAAGCTTACCTGCGGGAGCGGAACTCCTACGATGATCACTCCTATCAGACACTCGCCTGTCAGGTCCACTCCTTCACCAAAAATCCCTCCCGCTATACAGAAGGCTAATAAACTTCTGTCTCTCTCTTTTTTAAACTCGCCTAAGAATCTGTCCCTGTCTTCTTCTCGCATCTCAGGTGTCTGGCAGATGATATCAGCTTCGGATTTTATCAGCTTACCGCTTATCTGATCCATTATAGCGTATGAGGGAACGAAGGCCATGTAGTTCCCCTGCTTTACTGAAACTGTCTTTCTGATATACGAGGCGTAGTTTTCATACATCTGATCTGTCCGCTGCCTGTAGACACTTGTCACTCCGCTTCCTGCGACTATCAGACGATTTGCGGTATCAAAAGAACTCTCTGCGTAGATCGCATAAGGCTTTTCTACGGTACATGAGAGATTTCTGTAGTAGTGAAACGGCAGCAGTGTCGCCGAAAAGAGCACAGATGATCTCGCCATCGAGAGCTTCTTCTGGAGTCTCTTGGACGGATCTATGCAGAGAAGCGTTATGTCAGTGTATCTCTTTTCTGTATGAACCTTTATCACGTAGTCATCGTCGAGTTCCTCATACACCTCTAAGAAAAATAACAGATCAAAGTAAAGTTCTCTAAGCGACTCTACTCCCTCATATCTGTTTTTTTCATCATCTAAAAACTCATCTAGAGCTGACTTAAGCCTTAAAAGTTTCGGCATGACTAAATTAATTTCACTGACTGTAAAGTCAGGTTCCCTGCCGTCCACTGTATCCTTTATCGCCCGCTGCACAGATGAAATCCGTGATTTAAGCTTCGTATAAGCTTTAGGTATGGGTTTTTTAGCTGCAGCTATCCCGCCTGTACTGATAGAAGCTGTAAACATCCTCCTGCCCCGCTCCGGCAGGTTATGCGCCTCATCTATAAGAAACACATAGTTTTCTTTACTCTCCGAAGCAAAGAATCTCTTCAGGTATGCCTTCGGATCAAAGACATAATTAAAGTCACCTATGATATTATCGCACCAGTCACAGAGATCGTATTCTAAAAGATAAGGGCAGACCTGACATTTTTCTCCCTGTTCTCTTATAGTATCCCTCGAGAAAATATCCGTACTGTTAAGCAGATCGTAAAGCGCGTCATTTACCCTGTCAAAATGCCCCTTTGCATACGCACAGCTGTCCGGGTTACACTCTACAGTTCCGTTGATACACATCTTTTCTTTGGCAGTAAGCGCTACAGTCTTCCCCCTATAACCGTTCTTCTGGAACAGCTCAAACGCCTGCATCGCGTTTCTCGCTGTCATCGTCTTAGCTGTCAGGTAAAATATCCTGTCTGTTAACCCTTCTCCCATAGACATTACTGCTGGGTAAACAGTAGAGAGAGTCTTTCCAGTCCCTGTAGGCGCCATCATAAAAAGCAGTCCTTTACTTACTATGCTTCTGTAGACTGCTGCCATCAGGTCGAACTGTCCCTTCCTGTACGGGTAAGGAAATTTAAGCCCTTTTATTGAGTTAATTTTCTCTTTTGAAAAGTAATAAGTAAAGTCTGACCACCTGCGATAATCTTCTACCAGTCCGGTAAAGAACGCAGTCAGTTCCTCTCTGGTAAAAGTCTCTGTGAATTTTTTAATGACTTCTGTCTCGAGATTGCAGTAAGTGATCGTGATGTCACATTTATCAAGTCCGTTTGCGCACAGAAATATAAACCCATAGCATTTCGCCTGGGCTAAGTGCAGAAGCTCCGGTTCTTTTTTTAAACGAAGCTCCTGATATGTCCCCTTTATCTCGTCTATTTCTACTTTTTTAGTTAATTTAACGTGTGGAAAAAATCCCTTTTCAAATGAGTATTTCTCAAGGCCTGTATAGGTGGCTGGCTCCTTATTCTTCTGAGCCTTCTCCTGGTAGATGATACCGTCAGCCCTGCCCTGTACGCTCAGTTCATACTCTCCCATATCCACAGTCACCGAGAGCGGTACTTCCGCATGGTAATCTACTCCGCCGGCCTTCTGTATTTTCTTGTGGATTCGGCTTCCTGCCTGCATGGATTCTAAAGTGTCACGTACCTCCATGCCTTCAGTGATATCTCCTTTTCTTAATAGAAATTCCACTAACCGGCGGACAGAAATTTTTATCTGTGTTTTTTCACTCATGTCAGACTACTTTATTCAGATTCGATATCTCCTTTGACGCACCATTCCGGTACAGGTCCTTTGCTGAAAAGAGGACATAACCGTCACATTTCTTTTTTCTAAGCATTTTTAGCTGTTTTGAGAGATTCGATGAAGAGCGCCTCCATCCCGGATCTCCTGTCCAGCCGCTCGACTTATAGACTGCAAATCCGATATAAACAGGCATGCCTACTTTATTAAGTCCTTTGGTTGTCCAGTTATTAAGTGTTCTGGTGAACATCTTCGTATTTCCCCTGCTGCCCCAGTTATCTGTCCAGTAGAGCTGCGGCATGATATAGTCGACGTATCCATTTGTCGACATCCATTTCTTTATGTCACAGCCTAAGTTCTTCGCGTTCTGCATATTACCCTGAGGGCTGATGCCAAAGACTGCGTTCTTATCAGCCTTCTTTACCGCACTGTGGACTCTTCTGACCAGAATGCTGACGTTCTTCTGGCGGGTAGAATATGACGGTTTGCCGGCCACCCGCTTATTCCTTAGGTTTACATACCCTACCTTTGCGTTGTAGAAATAGTCATCGAAATGGATCCCGTCTACTTTATAAGCCATGATCTCATTTACAGCCTTGACGATCCTGTCTCTCGTCGTGCCGTATCCCGGGTCGAGGTAGTAGTTCGTGGTCTTCCTGTATGGGTTAAGCCAGGCGTGAAATTCCATTCCCTTTTTATGTGTGAGCTCGACCGCTATCTTCATAGGATCGTAAGTGTAGGTCTTTGCAGCGGATTTACTTCTGGATGCATTCCATTTGAGCGCTTTCATAGCAGGGAAAGTCTTACTCTTCCAGGCTGCGTCATCAAAAGATCTGACATGAAAATATATCGCATTCAGATGATCCTTCTTCGCCTTATTTAAAAATGCATTGTAGTTTGAACGGAATGACTTTTCATTTTTATTTGCCAGCCCGAGCCTCTGGAAATCACAGTATGAAACCCAGACGCCGCGAAGCTCGTCTGTCTTTCCCTTCGCCTGCGAAGTCACCGCTCCCGGCCCGAAAAATGCTGTTACTAAAAGAGCGAATACTAAAAGAACTGCTGAAATTTTCTTCTTCATCTGAAAAATATACCTCATAATTTTTTTGTAAAATAATAGTAACATTTATCGATATAAAATACAAGAAAAAGACTCCTCCGGATCCGGAGAAGCCCTAATTTGTCATAGTATCCATGTCTGATCGGACATTTCCCTTTACTTCAACAACCACCTTATTCGGCAGGCAGGTGATGGATTCTCCGTCCTTTGACTTGTGTCCCTGGTGAACGCAGATCTGGTCAGGGCAGTCAGCACTTTTCATATAGACTTCTCCGTCTGCTATGACTACTGTATTGGTTAATTTACCCTGACTGTCTTTTATCTTTATAACCTTATCTTCGCTTATAGGATAAGTGCCGTATGTCTTTCCATTATGAGTGATCACCACTGTATTTCCGTTTTCTCTTTTCGAGTAAAAAATCCCTGCAAAGATAACAAGAACCAACAGGACGATTCCGATCAGGATAAGGCTTTTTTTACTGAAGTATGGATTTTCTTTCATATGAGTTTTACCAGGCGGCTATGAACTGCCGCGCTAAGAGAGCCGGTTATAAGTCCGGTGACTATGCCTGCTATGATAAGGACAGGAAGATAAAAGACTATATTGTAATTCGTGACGAGGATGGCTGCAGCTATCAGCTGGCCGGCATTGTGTGATACAGCACCGATCACCGAGAGCGGGATCATTTTTACTTTTTTTAGCCTGAAGCATAAGTACATGACTCCGAAGCTTAAAATACCACCCGCAAAAGAGTAAATAAGGCTCATCGCATTTCCGAAGATAAGGCCTGAGAGCAGGATACGAAGCATAGAGATGAGCAGCGCTTCACCCGGAGTAAATAGATAGAGCAGGATGACAGTCACCATATTTGCGAGGCCCAGCTTCATACCCGGCACTCCGAAATTTATCGGTATAAGTGTCTCCACATAGCTTAAGATCATGGCCAGAGCCAAAAACACTCCTAGTGAAGCTATTCTCGATGATCTCTTCATATCCTTGTTTTTTTTCATGTCAGCTCCAGTGCTCTACAAAGCCTTCACCCATAGCTTCGGATACATTTCCGACTATAAAGAACGCTCTCTTGTCGTGGTCCTTTACGATATCCTTGATCTGCGGTACATCCTTTTTTGCACAGACGCAGCAGATGATCTTCCTTGGCTTGCCTGAATATTCACCTGTACCGCCTATACTGGTGACACCTCTGTCCATTTCTATCAGGATATCCTTGGAGATCGCATCACACTCTTTGGAGATGATCAGAGCAATCTTCGCTTTCTTACCGCTGTCTACGACTTTATCGATGACCTTTCCCATCACATACACGGAAATAAAGGCATAGAGAGTGTTCTCAATGCTGAAGGCAAATACACCGATAAGGACTATGGTCCCGTCAAGTATCTGGATCAGAACTCCGACTGGAATGTGTCTTATGATATGAGACAGTGAGTTTCCCAGCATGTCTGTGCCGCCTGTCGTAGCGCGCGCAAGGAGGATTATACCAGTTCCGAGGCCAAAAAGCACGCCTCCATAGAGACTCGTAAGCAGAAGATTATCAGAGATCAGAGAATATTCCGGGAAAACAGCAAGCTCTATCGTCATTATTGCAAAACCTATCCCTGTTCTGATTATACTTTTTATACCGTCTACCTTCAGCGCAAAAAGGAAGATCGGGATATTAAACACGAGATTCGAGACCCAGAGGGGTATGGCGTGTCCCCAGTACCTGCCGCTGATACTTTTTACTACTATGGCAAGACCGCTGATTCCACCTGTATCCAGGCCCGCCGGGTCGAGTATATACTTCACGGCCAGTGACACCAATGTACTTCCGATAAGTATTATGAAAAAATCCCTGATATGCCGTCTGAAATACTTTGGCTTGAAAAAATCGCTTTTAAAAATATCCTTCACGATCTGTTTCTCCATTTCATTTTAAGAAAAATAAAAGCCTGCAGCATCGCCGCAGACTCCTTTGACTAAAACAGAGGCAGAAGGACTTGAACCCTCGACATTTGGTTTTGGAGACCAACGTTCTACCAACTGAACTATACCTCTATAAACACAAATCCCTATAATAATACATTATAGGGAAAATAATGTCAAATTCTTTTTTAAAGTACCTTCAAAACTTCATACAGAGACGAGTTACTACTTACAAGTTTGCTTTCTAAGGAAGTTCTTTTCGCTAAGCATGCACTTCGTCTTTGACTCGTGCTCGCTAATCTCAAAGAACGATCTCGCTTCGGATTCGGACTGCGCTACGCTTGTCCTCATCTCGAAGCTTTCGATCAAGCCTTCGATCTATTAGTGACAGTCAGCTGAGTGTCTCACAACACTTACACCCCTGCCCTATCTACCTTGTACTCTTCAAGGGATCTTATGTCA